>CAYSEF010000009.1:0-52325 GCA_964430105.1 uncultured Ruminococcus sp.
CGCAGAGTTCGAAACACTCAGGACATCGAAAAAGTTCCTCTTTTTGGTACTTTTTCTCCTCGCTAAAGGAGAAAAAGTACAGCTATACTCATGCAATATAAAAAGGACGTGTTGCAAATTACATTTTACATTTTTAAACGTAATGCAACACACCCATTTTTATTCTTTTTCATTCCATGATCTCGTTATACACTTCATCTGAATTTTTACAGAATATTGTCCCGCCGACTTCCTTTAATGTTTCAACATCACGGAAGCCCCACAGCACCGATATGCACGAGATACCTGCATTTTTTGAAGTGAGCAAGTCTACCTCGGAATCTCCCACATAAACGCAGTCTGAAATTGCAACGCCAAGCTCATCGGCAGCCTTGAATACCATATCCGGACATGGCTTTCGACGTATTCCTTCAGATTCACGTTCGCCACAAACTACTTTTATATCAGGAAAATATTTCCTGCACAGTGTCACTGTTGCCTCATGCAGTTTATTAGACACGACCGCAACTCCGACTCCGTCGTTCATAAGTCGCTTAGTCAAGTCGATAACACCATCATACGGTTTGGTTTTGATTTCGGAATTTAAAGCATAGAATTTGCGAAATTCCCGTATTGCTTCGTCACGATTTTTGTCATTCGCTCCGCCGGGTATCGCAAGCTCTATTAAGCGATCCACACCATTTCCGACAAATTGGCGTACTTCTTCCCTGCTTCTTCTCGGATAATTAAAAATATCCATCGTGTGATTGACAGCGTTCCAAAGATCATCGAGTGTATCCAGTAATGTTCCATCGAGATCAAATATCACCGCTTTATATTTTGACATCAAATCACCTCAAATCATGAGACCTTTTCGGCTATCCATCCGGATTCTTTTGCTTTCTTTTTAACGGAACGCAGTTTGATGAAGTAGAATACCAGATGTGCTGCAAATGTTATAGCCCAAGAAATCGGATAAGAAATGTACAGCATTACAAGTGTAGGAGTTGCCGCAAAAATGGTGTTTATCCAAACTATTCGCAATGCACATGAGCCGACAAGAGAGGTAATCATAGGAGTTATTGACATTCCAAGACCTCTCTGAGCGCCGACCATTACATCCATACAGCCACAAAGGAAGTGGAATGATTCGATATATCTCAATCTCAGCATACCGAGCGGTATAGCTTCCGGATTATCGGGCAAATAGAATCCGAGGAGAGGCTCACCAAGGAAAATAATGGCATAACCAAACACAACACCCACTACAATAACGACAGCAAGGCAAGTGAATGTGACTTTATTGATACGATCATATTTTTTTGCACCAACATTTTGACCTACAAATGTCTGAGCAGCCTGGTGTACTGCATTCATTGCAGTCCAAACAAAGCCTTCAAGTGATGCGGCAGCTCCGTTTGCAGCCATTACCATAGAGCCGAACAGATTTACAGACGACTGAATGATTACATTGGATACTGCAAACAGCGAGCCTTGTATACCGGCAGGAAGTCCGATAACGATGATTTTCTTCAACTTATCCATATGGATATGAAGCTTCTTTACGTCAAGCTTTATGCAGTCGTCACGATGCATTTGATATATCACGACCATAACTGCGGAAATAACCTGAGAAATAACTGTCGCCCATGCAACACCAGAAACACCCATACGAAATCCGGCAACAAATATGATATTCATAATTACATTTGACAAACCGGAAATCGTAAGGAATATCAAAGGACGCTTAGTATCGCCTACTGAACGAAGTATCGATGCACCAAAGTTGTAAATAAGGTTTGCAGGCATACCTATAAAGAATATCTTCAAATATGTTGTGGACAGTGGCAGAACATCTTCAGGCGAATCCATCCAAACAAGAAATGTTCTCGAAAAAACAAATCCAAATATTCCTACGATAAGACCTGCAACTATAGCAACAAGATACGACGTATGTACGGTTTTCTGAACACCCTTGTCATCTTTAGCACCATAGTCATGTGATATCGTAACAGCCGCACCAACAGCAAGTCCCATTGAAACATTTGTCAACAAATTCACCAAAGATCCAACGGAGCTTACCGCTGCAAGAGCGTTTTTTCCGTCAAAACGTCCGACAATAATACTATCGACAGAATTGTAGAGAAGCTGTAAAAATCCCGTCAACATAAGCGGGACTATAAACTTAATTATTTGTATCGTAAGTGGCCCCTCAGTAAGGGAATTTTTCTTCGTTTCAGCCATGAATTGCTCCATTTCTTTCAAATATTATACGTTTATTCGTCATTTTTTGTATCAGCTAAGATTATATCATGCGAAAGTTCAAAAAACAATGGTATTTCACACAGTTTTTACATTTCCAAATGAGAGTAGCTTTCACAAAAAAACGAATATAAAAAGCATTTTCAAGCAAAAAAGACTGCTGCACTAAGGAACGTAATTTCCGAAATGCAACAGTCCGTATTTATTATTATTTTTCAAGCCATCCTATATAGGTAAGCCAGTTTTCGAGAAGCTTTGCCCACTGTGCTACATGAGGTGCATTTTCAGCCAATCCAAGACCATGATTACCATGTGGAAAAACGTGCAATTCATGTGGAATATTGTGCTGTCTGAGTGCCTCTGCATAGAGATAGCTGTTGATCACATTGACCGCACCATCATCTGATGTATGCCACAAAAATGCAGGTGGTGTACTATCTTTTACAATGAGGTCGGGAGAATACTTCGCAAAATCTGTTACTGTTTCCCCAAGGAGATTTTTATAGCTTCCAACGTGTGCTATTTTTTTCTCGTCAGGCATATGAATAACGGGATAGCAAAGTATCGTTGCGTTCGGGATAGGATCTACCTTATCTATCTCATCCTCGCTCTCGAACTCAATTGGATCTGTATAAGTCGAAATCAGTGCAGCAAGATGACCGCCTGCCGACGAACCCATTACAGCGATTTTTTCAGGTGACACACCGAACTTTTCAGCATTTTTACGCACAAATCTAACAGAGCGTCGTGCATCAAGCAACGGAAGAGGGAAATAATGCGGTGCAACTCTGTACTGGCACACAAAAGCATCCATGCCAATACTATTTAGATATTCCGCATAACCTCTGCCTTCATGCCCTGCTCTCATCGTATATCCTCCACCAGGAAAGATAACAACAGTAGCATCTGTCTTTTTATTTTCGGCCGGATAATATTCAAGAACCGGAGTTTCATTACACAGTCCCGGAACTTTTTCCCACATTTGATATATCGTCATATTTCCTCCTGCTTTCGGCATATATAGACTATATTTTTACGCAATCTGTGACTGCAGATGTAGCTTCAACAAACAGCTTAGACAGCTCAGCTTATATTTATTCGTCGTCTTCTTCCTGTGCAACAACGGCAATTCCAAGTTCCTCAAGAGCCTTGGGGTCAGCAACTGCAGGACACTTTGAAAGAAGCTCGGATGCGTTCTGAACCTTCGGGAATGCAATTACGTCACGAATATCTTCAAGACCAAGAAGGAGTGTTACAACTCTGTCAAGGCCAAATGCAAGACCGCCGTGCGGAGGTACACCGTATTTGAATGCTTCGAGAAGGAATCCAAACTTTTCGTCAGCTTCTTCTTCACCTATACCAAGAACCTTGAACATTCTTGTCTGAAGCTCTGTTGTATGGATTCTGATAGAACCACCGCCAAGCTCTGTGCCATTAAGTACGCAGTCATACGCTCTCGCACGAACAGCTCCGGGATCGGATTCAAGCAAAGGCAGGTCTTCTTCCATAGGCATTGTGAATGGGTGATGCATTGCATAGAAACGTCCATCTTCTTCGGAATACTCGAGAAGCGGGAATTCAGTTACCCAAAGGAAGTTAAACTTTGATTTATCGATAATGCCAAGTCTCTTAGCAACTTCACAACGAAGTGCACCGAGAGAATCATATACAACTTTATTCTTAGCTGCAACGATAAGCGCAAGGTCGCCTTCTTTTACATTCATCTTTTCAAGGATAGCGTTGATCTCGTCCTCGTTCATGAACTTTGCAAATGAGGAGGTAGGTGCGCCTGCTGTATTCTTATACCATGCAAGGCCCTTTGCTCCATAGGTTTTAACGAATTCAACGAGAGAATCTATCTCCTTACGAGTCATCTTCGCGCCACCCTCAACAGTGATACCACGAACAGAACCGCCATCAGCTACAGCACCTGCGAAAACAGAGAATCCGCAATCTTTTACAAGCTCGGAAATATCGCAAAGCTCCATGCCAAAACGTGTATCCGGTTTATCTGAGCCATAACGGTTCATAGCTTCCTTCCAGGTCATGCGCGGGAAAGGAGTTTCAAGATCAGTGTGCATAAAATCTCTGAACAGTGTCTTGAGATATCCTTCATTCATTGCGATGATATCTTCTTCATCGGAGAAGGACATTTCAAGGTCGATCTGAGTAAATTCAGGCTGACGGTCTGCACGAAGGTCTTCGTCACGGAAGCAACGTGCTATCTGGATATAGCGGTCGAAGCCTGAATACATGAGAAGCTGCTTATAAAGCTGAGGAGACTGCGGGAGAGCATAGAATTTACCCTGATGAACACGGCTGGGAACGAGATAGTCTCTTGCACCTTCCGGAGTAGGCTTAATAAGGCATGGTGTTTCGATATCGATAAATCCGTTATCGGCAAAATAATTGCGAGTGATCTTAACGATTTCGGAACGTGCGATGATATTTCTCTGAAGGTCAGGACGGCGAAGATCGAGATAGCGGTGCTTGAGTCTAAGTTCAGGCTTAACATCGCTTTTTTCAACGATAGCGAACGGAGGTGTCTGTGCTGTGGACAGAATTTTAAGGGAATCAACATAAACTTCGATTTCACCTGTAGGAATGTTTTTGTTGATAGCACCTTCGCCTCTTGAACGTACTGTACCATGAGCTGAAAGTACATATTCAGCACGAATACCGAATGCTTTATCGAATATTTCACGATCTGTAGCATCGTCGAATGCAAGCTGAACGATACCTGTTCTGTCTCTGAGGTCAATGAAGATAAGGCTGCCAAGGTCACGCTGTCTTTGGCACCAACCTGTAACGGTAACTTCTTCGCCAATGTTAGCGGAGGTCAAGGTACCGCAGTAATTTGTTCTTTTATCTGCTTTGGTAAATGATTCCATGATTTTATATAATCCTTTCGGGTAGTTGACAAGTTAGATCAATTTTTTTATACGTTTCAAACATCATTTGTGTTGATACTTAATATCCATTCCGGAATGATCTGTATTCCGCATGATACCACTCCCCTTCAATGGGCAAGTTATTATAATCCAAGAAACTCCACTATTTCACCGAGGTCTTCATATACCGCATCGGCACCTGCCTTAGTATAGAATTCCTTTGTAAAGTGAGTGCGAGCTGCAACGACCTGCATACCGCATCTTTTTGCTATTTTAACACCTACAGCGGAAGCTGTGCATACAACAGTTTTTTCGGCAGTTGTACCTGCTTCCTTAGCGGATGCTTCAAATCCTTCACCGTAATGAGCGGTGGAAATAATAGAGCTGAAAATATCTGCGTTAATTTCAGCTTCAGCAAGAAGTGTTTTTACTTTTTCAGTCGGAAGGTCTGAAATGACTGCACACTTAACCTCTGTTTCAGCGATGACTTCAAGCATTTTTTCAGTCCACGGAAGCTTTACGCCATCATGAGTAAGAGTACCTTCCATATCGAATATTATAAGCTCTTTATCTGTTATCTCGTACATAATACAACCATTTATTTTATTATCGGCAATTATCAGTCGTTTTTACTGCTTCGACTTGATAAAGTCAACTATATTATTTATATCTATTTCTGTCTGCTCAGATGTTGCCATTTCTTTAACTACAGCCTTGCCGGATTCAATTTCGCTATCTCCGAGCATGAGAACGAATCTCGCTGAAATTTTATCTGCGTACTTCATCTGTGCCTTAAGACTTCTGCCCATAATATCGCAGTCTGCATTTATACCTGCTTCACGAAGTTCGGATGTTATCTGAGCAGCACGAACTGCCGCCGCACTTCCCATTGATGCGATGTATAATTCAGGAATTGCAAGGGCGGGGATCTCGATACCGTTCTGCTTCATCGCAAGAATGATACGAGTAATACCCATACCAAAGCCTATGCCTGCCATCTTCGGGCCACCAAGCTCCTCCATAAGACCGTCGTAGCGACCACCGCCACATACTGTACTCTGAGCACCGATACCCTCTGCGATAAATTCAAACACGGTTCTGGTGTAATAATCAAGTCCACGAACGATATGCGGATCAATAACATACTCAATTCCGCAAGCATCAAGATATGCTCTCAGCTCATCAAAATGCGCCTGACAATCAGGGCAAAGATTATCAATGGTTTTAGGAGCAACTTCGCCTACTTTTTTACAGGAATCGTTCTTACAGTCGAGAACTCTGAGCGGATTAGCTTCAAGTCTGTCAAGGCAAGTATCACAAAGCTCATCGGAATGTGCACGAAGATAATTTTTGAGATTCTCACGATAAGTAGGACGGCATTCCGGACAACCGATGGAATTGATATGAAGCTTGACGTTTTTCAGACCAAGCTCTTTCATAACGGTATTGCCAAGAGAAATGATTGTAAAATCTGCGCCTGCATTAGGTGCACCAAACATTTCAACACCGAACTGAACAAATTCACGGCTACGTCCTGCTTCCGGCTTTTCATAGCGGAAACAGTTTATAACGTAAAAATGCTTAAGTGGGAGAGTATCTGTTGCCTTACCGTTTTCGATTATAGCTCTTGCAACGGATGCGGTACCCTCAGGACGAAGTGCATAAACTGTGCCCTCTTTATCGGTGAAAGAGTACATTTCCTTTTGAACAACGTCCGTAGTTTCGCCCACGCCACGCTTAAAAAGACCGATTTCCTCAAACATAGGTGTTTTGATCTCTGTAAATCCAAAGCGTTCGGCAACATTGCGTACTTTATTTTCTATATAGTTCCACGCAAACACATCAGGTGCCATAACATCCATCGTACCGCGTGGTTTGATTATCTTTTCCATAAAAACTCCCGTATTTTATTATGATTAAATATAATTCTCTTAATTATTTAGTATACCAAATCCTGTCGGAATTATCAAGTGGCAAAGTGTTATTTTTCGGAGAAATGTCGATATTTCTGTTGTATATTTCGCGGAAACAGAAAAATCCCCCTAAACGCATATACAGTTCAGGGGGATTTTGTTTATATTCTTTTAATCACTTTTTGAAATTATTTATGCTCCGCTCAGCCAACGAGTACTTCTCCATCAAGTATAACCTTGACTACCTTGGAATCGCTGACAAGTGCATCGCCATCCATAAGAACGATATCCGCATCCTTGCCAACTTCAAGAGAACCTACTTTATCCTCGATACCAATATGCTTTGCGGGGTTGATAGTAATAGCACGAAGCGCATCGAAAGGATCCATACCGGCTTTAACGGCAAGTCCGGCACAGAGAGGGAGATATTCCTGAGGAATAACAGGTGCATCGGTGATTATGCTGACCTGCAAGCCTGCATTTGCAAGAATTCCGGGAGTATCGAATGTTTTATTGAACAGTTCAAGCTTACTTGCGCTTGTAAGAGAAGGTCCTACAGCAACAGGCCAGCCTGCACGAACAAGCTCCTTAACGATCAAATGGCCTTCTGTACAATGCTCGATAGTAAGCTTTACGCCAAATTCCTTTGCAATACGTATTGCAGTACAAATGTCATCGGCACGATGTGCGTGTGCTTTCAAAGGAATTTCACCACGCATTACAGGAATAAGAGCCTCCATTTTCATATCAAATCCAGGCTTCTTTGACGGGTCATCGGCTGCTGCATCCTTCTTTTCAAGATATTCACGAGCCTTGAACAGGGTTTCACGAAGCTTTGCTGCTGTAGTCATTCTCGCAGACACGCCCTTTGAAGAATAGCATCTCTTGGGATTCTCGCCAAAAGCACACTTCATGGCAACAGGATCCTTTACGATCATATCGTCAACACAAGTTCCGTTTGTCTTTACGGCGATGAATGTACCACCGATAACATTTGAGCTTCCGGGGCCTGTACAAATAGTTGTAACACCGGCAGCAAGAGCCATTTCAATATGCTTTTCCATCGGATTGAAGCTGTCGATAGCACGCAGCTGAGGTGTGATAGCATCGTTGTACTCGTTGTAATCCTGTCCTACGCCACCCATACCGTAATTATCAAGTCCGATATGTCCGTGTGCTTCAATAAATCCGGGATAAACACGCAATCCTGTCGCATCAATCACATCCTCACCCTCGAGAGGGAGAAGCATTTCGGCAATTTTCGCGATTTTTCCGTCCATCACACGAATATCGCCTATGTATGGTTCGCGATTCACTGCGTCGTATATAGTTCCGTTTTTGATAAGCATGGTCAAATCCTCCGAAAATTATTTTCTCACAGCATCATTATACAACATTCACAAAAATTATGCAATACATTAACCAAAAATTATACTATAGAAAATAACTTTCTCTGTATAAATCTTCATATTATCAGTCTTGTATTTTTGCATCATTTATGGTAGAATATTTTTGATTAAGATTTATCCTCTCAAAAGGAGTACATAATGTTATGGAATACAAAATCTCCGATAAACTCGCAAACCTGAAGCCCTCGGCTATACGTGAAATTTTTAAGTCACTTACTGACCCGTCGATAATCAGCTTTGCGGCAGGAAATCCCTCTCCTCTGTCGTTTCCTGCTGACGATCTTGCAGAAATTTCCGCAGATATTTTCAAAAATCAGTCCACTTTGGCTTTACAATACGGAATCACAGAAGGATATCCCGCACTTCGTCAGGCTGTTTCAGCTCGAATCAAAGAGAAATTCGGTATTGGTACTGAGGATGACGAAACAATAATCACCTCAGGCGGTCAACAGGGTATTGAACTGCTTGCAAAAACACTCTGCAACGAAGGCGATGCTGTTATATGCGAAAATCCTTCATTTATCGGTGCACTCAATTCATTCCGTTCCATTGGAGCTGAAACTATTGGCGTACCTCTTTGTGAAGATGGCATAGACACCGTAATTCTTGAAGAAACTCTTTCAAAAACTCCGAATGCGAAAATGCTGTACCTGATCCCAACCTTCCAAAATCCGGCAGGTACAACTTCATCCCTTGAAAACCGCAAGAAGGTTTATGAAATAGCTAAAAAATACGGTGTTATCATTCTTGAGGATAATCCATACGGTGAGCTGAGATTTGCCGGCGAGGATGTACCCACATATAAATCGTTCGACACCGAAGGCATTGTTGTTTATTGCTCATCATTTTCAAAAATTCTCTCTGCCGGCATGAGAATAGGCTATGTTTGCGGTCCTAAGAAGCTTATCTCAAAGATGGTCGTTGCAAAGCAGGGCGAAGATGTTCACACAAACCAGTTTTTCCAGATGCTTTGCTATCGCTTTATGACCGAACGTGATCTTGATGCACACATTGCAGGCATCAGAAAGCTGTATAAGGCAAAATGCGATCTCATGCTCGCTGAACTCGATAAGAATATGCCGAAATGCGTAAAATACACTCGTCCTGAGGGTGGTTTGTTCCTGTGGTGTACTCTCCCGAACGGTACTGATTCATCTGAATTCATAAAGAAAGCACTCGAACGCAAGGTAGCGGTAGTTCCGGGAACTGCATTCAACTGCGACACAAACGCTCCGTCAGACTCATTCAGACTCAACTATTCTATGCCGTCAGATGAAGATATCGTAAAAGGCATAGGTATTTTATCCGAGCTTGCCCGTGAAATGTTTGAAGAATAAGTTGTGTTTCAGGATACCTCAAAAAGACAGTAAAGATAACAAACAGATTTCAAAGAAAAGAAAGCAGGTGCATCTATGAATATATGGCACGATTTTTCACCTGAAAAGATCACTCCAGAATCTTTTTATGCAGTAGTAGAAATCACCAAGGGAAGTAAAATCAAATACGAACTCGACAAAAGCACAGGTCTTCTCAAGCTTGACAGAATTCTCCACACCTCCACACACTATCCTGCAAATTACGGCTTTATCCCTCTGACCTATGCAGACGATGATGACCCGCTCGACGTTCTGCTTATCTGCTCAGAAGAAATAATTCCGCTCACCCTCGTACACTGCTACCCTATCGGCGTTATAAAAATGGTCGATGGCGGTCGTCTTGACGAAAAGATAATCGCTGTTCCCTACACCGACCCCTATTACAATCAGGCACAGACGATTTATGACCTTCCCTCTCACGTTTTCGATGAAATGCGTCACTTCTTCTCTGTATACAAAACTCTCGAAAACAAAGAAACCGTAGTAGATGAAATAGGCAGTCGTGACGAAGCTGTCGAAATAGTAAGAAGCTGCATTGAAAATTACAAAACCAATCATTATAAGCTCGTCAACAATATAAAAACCGGAGATAGATAATGTTTATTGATAAAATCAAAATTTACGTAAAAGCTGGAAACGGCGGTAATGGCGTAGTTTCCTTCAGACGTGAAAAATATGTAGCAAAGGGCGGTCCCGATGGTGGCGATGGCGGTAACGGTGGTAATATCATCTTCCGCATTGATGAGGGTTCAAATACGCTCCTTGCGTTCAGATACAAGCGTAAATTCGTCGCTCAAAACGGCGGTGATGGTGCAGGCGCAAAGTTCCATGGTGCAAATGGCGAAAACTGCATAATTTTTGTACCGCGCGGAACTCTTATTCGTGATGCTGCCAGCGGAAAGATAATCCACGATATGTCAGGCGATGAAGATTTCGTACTCTGCAAAGGCGGTCGTGGAGGTTGGGGAAACAAACATTTTGCTACTCCCACACGTCAAATACCTCGATTCGCAAAAGCCGGCTTACCGGGTGAAGAACGTGAAATCATACTTGAATTAAAGATGATCGCCGATGTCGGTCTTGCAGGACTTCCTTCTGCGGGCAAGTCTTCACTTCTTGCAGCACTCTCCTCTGCACGTCCGAAGATTGCAGATTATCACTTCACCACTCTTGAGCCGTCACTCGGCGTTGTTTCAACAGGTGGAGAATCCGGATTTGTCATGGCTGATATTCCCGGTCTTATCGAAGGTGCCTCAGAAGGTCTTGGACTTGGTCACGCTTTCCTTCGCCATATAGAAAGATGCCGTATGCTTGTTCAGGTCGTAGATATATCAGGTCAGGAAGGTCGTCTGCCTGTAGAGGATTTTGAAACGATATCTTCTGAGCTTGAAAAATTCTCACCTGAGCTTGCCGCAAGACCGCGAATTGTTGTTGCAAATAAAGCAGATCTTTTGGTTAATGCCGAAGAAGAATTCGCAGAACTTCCCGAATTGTCGGATGAATGTGCAGAGCTTGAAAAGCGTTGTGCAGAATGTGGATATGATGTACTGTACATCTCTGCTTCTCAAAAAATGGGTCTGAAAAAGCTTGTGGATGAAATAGCACGCCGACTTGCCGAGCTTCCTCCTATCACAGTATACGAGAAGGAAATTACTCCGGAAGAAGAGGACGACGGAATTCTCTATGGCGTAGAAAATGTAGTAATACGTCGTGCGGACGATGCTTCATTCCATCTCGAAGGTGCATGGATCGATGCGCTTGTAGGCAGAGTCAACTTCAACGACCGTGAATCAATGATGTATTTTGAACGCTCACTTACAAAATCCGGTCTGATCGACAGATTGCGTGAAGCAGGTTGTGAGGAAGGCGATATCGTTCACATCGATGATATTGAATTTGAATTTGTAGACTAAATTAAAAGAGAATGTCACGCCTGAAGCTTTATTTCGGAAACGGAACATTCTCTTTTTTTTATTTAATTTGCGATTTTCTCGTTTTTCTTTCCAAATTCAGCCAGTCTTTCTGCCACCGCACGATTCTCCTCTTTCGACAATGCAGGATCATCTGCTATCGTTCGATTGGCATAAAATGATGCACGTTCGATCATGTGGGTGTCACGACACGCTGAGGCAAGTGTAAAATTCATCTGTCCATGCTGTCGAATAGCTCCGTTCTCGTTAAAGAAATCACCCGGCCCACGCATTTGCAGGTCGTATTCCGCAATTTCAAAGCCATCCGTTGTATTCTTTATTGCACGAAGTCTATCCTGTGCTTCAGGCTGACGTGAATCCGAAACAAGAATAAAATATGACTTGAATTTTCCTCGCCCAACTCGTCCTCGAAGCTGATGAAGCTGTGATAACCCGAATCTCTCAGCATTTTCGACTATCATCAAAGTCGCATTAGGTACATTCACACCAACTTCAATTACAGTTGTAGACACAAGAACATCAAGCTCACCTGACGAAAAAGCTTCCATCACACGTTCCTTTTCGGCAGGCTTCATTTTTCCGTGAACAAATCCGATTTTCAAGTCAGGAAGTGCTTCTGTAAGGTAGCTTGCAAAAACAGTCGCTGCTTTTAGAGGAACAGATGTATCAACAGATGATTTTATCAACGGAAGATTCGCCATTTCCTCCGGGTTTGATTCCGTTTTTTCCTCTGATTCATCAACTGCCGGACATACAACATACGTCTGATGACCTTCTTGCGCCTGTTTGCGAATGAATCCGTTGAGTCTTTCACGATATCCTTCATTCACAATGAAAGTATCTATTTTCTGTCTGCCCTTTGGAAGCTCATCAATTCGTGAAACATCTATACTTCCATATGCTGCAAGAGTTAAGGTTCTGGGTATCGGTGTCGCACTCATCACAAGGCAGTGCATATCCCTTGCTTTTTCAAACAAAGCAGCTCTCTGCATAACACCAAAACGGTGCTGTTCGTCGATTATCGCAAGTCCTGCCCTTTCGATCACTACATCCTCGGAAATTAGTGCGTGTGTGCCTATTACGATATCAAGCTTTCCTTCAACAGTCGGCTCATCAGTAAGTCCGGCTAATATTCGCTCACGATCACGCTTCTTCGTCGATCCGGTGAGTAATGCACAACGTATTCCAAGCGGTGTGAACAGCTTATCAAAATCCTCATAATGCTGAGTCGCAAGAATTTCAGTCGGAACCATGATAGCCACACGATATCCGTTTTTAACTGCAAGATATGCCGCCGCTGCCGCAACGATAGTTTTACCACTTCCGACATCGCCTGTAAGTATTCTGTTCATCAGCGTTTTTCCCGACATATCAGCGCGTATTTCTTCAACCGAGCGCATCTGTGCACCTGTCAACTCAAACGGAAGATTAACAAGGAACTGCGTCAGGTCGCCTTTTGTAAACGGGCAGGTATTCGCACGCTTCGCTCTCGCACCGCTCATTGTCATTGACAAAAACATGAGGTACAGCTCATCGAAAATAAGACGGCGTTTTGCAGTTTCCATTGCCGACACTGTTTCCGGACAATGTATATTCTGCATTGTATATCCGGAGGTTGGCAGATTAAGCTCGACCAGCGCATCCTTGGGAAGATATTCGACAAATTCGCTTCCTGCTGTACGCAATGCTTCTGATATGATACTCGCCATAAATTTCTGCGTTAAGCCTGAAGTAAGCGGATATACCGGTACAATATCCGGAAGCGGAACCCCTTCAATATACGGTTCGCAGATAGGACTTTGAAGCTGAAGTCTGTTATACTCCCACGAAAATCTACCGAAAAATCTGAATGTTGAGCCTGTATGCAATGTATCCTTCATATATGGCTGATTAAAGTATGTTATTTCCGCAGAACCCGTTTCATCGAACGCCCTGACCTTGCATATAGTCATTCCTCGGCGTATCATACGCACTGTAGGCTCAGACGATATCGTCAGCACTGTCGAAAAAGGCCCTATCTCTCCATCTATCATTCTTTCTCTTATTTCAGCTATTGTCTGAGTATCTCCTCGATTTTGATAAGCTCTCGGATAGCAATTAAGCAGATCTCCGATAGTTTCAATACCCATTTTTTCGAGTGCCGCACGTCTTGCTTCACCAACACCGCGAAGTGTAGAAACAGACTGATTTAATTTACTTGATTTGTTTTCCATAACATTCGTTTTGTTTCTTATAATTTTATAACGTAATCTTACCACAATCCACCGAAAATTACAAGTGTTCTTTTATCGATATTAAAATCAACATCAGGAATGATAGAATATTCACACTTCAAATATATCCAAACGAAAAAATGTATGTAAACACAATCAAAAAACAGTATAAACGAGCTGTAAATTATAGATAAATACAATCTGTTTTAAGTAATTGCAAGCAATAATACAGCGTTTTCCATAATTTGTTTGTGTTATTTTGCGTTATTATATGTATTTTTGACAAAAGACAACAAAATCCCTTACAGTCCTTGACAAATACGGTTATATGTGATAAAATATGCACATCATCATAAAAGGAACAACTGATATGAACAACGTATTTGCAGCAGAATACAAGTATTTTTACTCTTACTTTACCATGTAACAAAGTAAGAGTGTTTTTGCTGGCAATTTAGTTTTTATATAAAATATAAAGGCGGGATTTCTCAGTGAGACACTGAGGATTCCGCTTTTTTGTTCCGATAAATTCATTCTTAAAAATGAGAAAGAGGTCTGACATGATTGCAGTATTAAAAAATGGTACAACTCAAAAGCAGGTTGAAAATTTCTGTGACTGGATAAAAGCACAGGGCGTAGGTGTTCACGTAGTAAACGGTGAATATCAGACTATCGTTGGTCTTATCGGTGATATCACAAAGATCGATGAAGATATGCTTAACGGTCTTGACATTGTTGATTCAGTTAAGCGCATTTCCGAACCCTTCAAGAGTGCAAACCGTAAATTCCATCCGGATGATTCAGTTATCGATATTTCCGGTAAAACTACAGTAGGTGGCAATATTTTTGCTGTAATGGCAGGCCCCTGCTCTATCGAATCAGAAGAACAGATTCTCACTGTTGCACACGCTGTTAAAAAATCCGGTGCTACAATGCTTCGTGGCGGTGCTTTCAAGCCTCGTACATCACCTTATGATTTCCAGGGACTTCGTGCTGACGGTATTGAACTAATGCTGAAAGCAAAGAAAGAAACAGGACTTCCTATCGTTACAGAAATAATGAGCGCAGCACATCTCGATCTTTTCGCTGATGTTGACGTGATTCAGGTCGGTGCAAGAAATATGCAGAACTTCGAGCTTCTGAAGGAGCTTGGCAAAACAAACAAGCCTATTCTTCTTAAAAGAGGTCTTGCAAACACACTGAAGGAGCTTTTGATGAGTGCCGAATACATCATGGCAGGTGGTAACGAAAATGTTATCCTCTGTGAACGTGGTGTTCGTACATTTGAAACCTACACCCGTAATACCCTTGATATTTCAGCAGTTCCGATGCTTCGTGAGCTTTCACATCTTCCGGTTATCATTGACCCGAGCCATGCTACAGGTCTTTCACGTCTTGTTAAACCGATGGCTCTTGCAGCTGCGGCAGCCGGAGCAAACGGTCTTATGATCGAAGTACACAACAATCCTAAAGAAGCACTCTGCGATGGTCCTCAGTCTCTCACTCCCGATCAGTTCGATGATGTGATGAAAGCCGTTAATCGTGTACTTGAAGCAGTTAAGTAATAATTAAATCAACATAATACAAAAACGGAGTTAAGACAATGATTACAGGTATTATCGGTTTGGGGCTGATCGGTGGCTCCATGGCTAAAGCATATAAGGCAAGTGGTGAAACTGTATACGGTTTCGACACAGATGAAATCACACTCGGATATGCACAGCTTTCAGGCACTGTTGATGCAAAGCTTACTGACGAAAACATCACCGAATGTGACCTCATTCTCATCGCAGTAAATCCGCTTGCGGCCTGCACATGGCTCAAGGATAACGCTTCAAAAATCGCATCACACACAATGGTAATCGACTGCTGCGGTAACAAGCGCCGTATATGCGAGGTTGGTTTTGAGCTTGCAAAGCAATATGGCTTCACCTATGTTGGAGGACATCCAATGGCGGGATTACACCTTTCAGGCTTCAAAAATTCCCGTGCCGAGCTTTTTGAAGGAGCATCAATGGTTATTGTGCCGCCAAAGTTCGACGATATTGCTCTTTATGACAGAATCGAAACACTCCTTGCACCACCGAAATTTGGTCTTTTCACCTTTACAACAGCAGAAGAACACGACGTAATGATAGCATACACATCACAAATGGCTCACGTTGTATCTAATGCATATGTTAAAAGCCCTGCCGCTCAGACAAAAAACCATATTGGAATTTCCGCAGGAAGCTACAAGGATCTTACCCGTGTTGCATGGCTGAACGAAAATATGTGGGCTGAGCTGTTCATGGATAACCGTGAAAACCTTATCCGTGAGATCGATATTCTTATAGATAATCTTAACGAATACAAAAATGCTATGGTAGAGGATAACGTTGAAAAGCTGACAGAAGTACTTCGCGAAGGACGTATCGCCAAGGAAAAAGCTGACGGTACTCCTCAGTGAGCGCATAGCTTATATCAAAAATCAACATATAACTTCATTTAATTATACTGCAAGACATATTGGAGGACGTATGAAAATTGATGCCGGAAAATATGAGATAGTCATTGAGCGCGGTGCTTTGTCCAAGGTTGGCGAATATGCCTCTTCCGCTGTCAAGCCATGCCATGCCGTAATCGTTTCTGATGATAATGTTTATCCGATATACGGAGAAAGAGTAAAAAGCAGTCTTGAAGCAGCCGGATTTACTATGGGAGAAAGCTTTATTTTCCCTCACGGTGAAGAATCTAAAAACTGGTCTACCTTGGGTGCATTGATCGAGCATCTTTCCGCTGAGCATCTCACTCGCACAGATGTAGTATTTGCACTTGGCGGTGGCGTAACAGGCGATATGGCAGGCTTTGCATCGGCTGTATATCTTCGTGGGATCAAGTATATCGGACTGCCCACCTCACTTCTCGCCTCTGTTGATTCATCCATAGGCGGAAAAACTGCCGTTGATCTTACCTCCGGAAAAAATCTTGTCGGTGCGTTCCATGAGCCTTCTCTTGTTATCTGCGACCCCGATGCCCTCTCAACTCTTCCTGACGAATTTATTTCTGACGGAATGGCTGAGGTAATCAAGACAGGTCTTCTCGGAAATTCCGAACTTTGGGAAAAGCTCAAGGATAATGCTCCAATCGACGAACTGATAGCTCTCTGCGTTCGTGACAAGCGTGATATCTGCGCCCGTGACCTTTACGATCATGGCGAAAGACAAAAGCTTAACCTTGGTCACACTATCGGTCATGCTATAGAAGCGAAATCAGCATTTTCCATACATCATGGTCACGCTGTAGGAGCAGGACTTCATGCTATTACAAAAGCTGCTGTGGTTCGTGGTCTTTGTGAACAGTCTATTCTCGATGAGCTTGACGAATTGCTCGAAAAAAATGCTCTTGACCCTCATCTCTACGAAAGATTTACGACAGATGAGCTGTATGATTCCGCAACTCATGACAAAAAAACGCGCGGTGCAAAAATTACGCTTATAATCCCACGCGAAATCGGAAAATCCGAACTCTATGAGATTCCTCTTACTGAGCTTTACGACTACATCAAGGATGGATGTGCAAGATGAATGTAACGCTGAACAATCTAAGTCCCTCCGGCACGATCACAGCTATTCCTTCAAAATCCCACGCACACCGTCTGCTGATTTGTGCGGCATTTTGCTCTGCAGGCACAGAAACCGTTATCGAATGTGGACGCTCAAACGATGATATTGATGCAACTGCTCGGTGTCTTAACGCTCTTGGTGCAGACATTCGTTATAACAATGGTTACTTTTATGTGAAACCGATAAAATCTCCGGTAGACAATGCACTTTTAGATGTAGGAGAATCCGGTTCAACACTAAGATTTTTGGTGCCTGTAGTATCTGCGCTTGGAGTAACTGCACATTTTCAGATGAAAGGCAGACTTCCGAATCGCCCTCTCTCACCTCTGCGTGAAGAAATGATTGCACATGGCGTGACCTTCAGTGAAATCGGATCAAATCCTTTGACTATGTGCGGTAAGCTTCGTGGTGGTGATTTCTCGTTCGACGGTGGAATATCTTCACAGTTTACAACAGGACTCCTTCTTGCGATGCCTCTTATAGGTGAACCTGCGAAAGTAACTCTCAGCGGAAAAATTGAGTCTCGCCCGTATATCGATTTAACTATTTCCACAATGCGCTCATTCGGAATAGAAGTCGATGCAGGCACAAACAGCTTCTCCGCAAAAGGTCATTTCACATCCCCGGGTATGATCTCAGCGGAAGGCGACTGGTCGAATGCTGCGTTCATGCTTGCGCTCGGTGCTTTGTCAAAAAACGGTGTTACAGTACAGAAACTTGACATGAATTCGACTCAGGGAGACCGAACTATAATTCAGATACTTGAAAAATTCGGTGCAAAGCCGATTTATAATGATAAAGATATCACATTCAAGCATACTGAAATGAACGGTGTTTCCGAAATCGATGCGTCTGATATTCCCGACCTTGTACCGATACTTTCTGTTGTTTCTTCATCAGCTATCGGAACTACGGTTATAAAAAATTGCGCTCGTTTAAGACTTAAAGAAAGTGACAGAATCGCCTCCGTCTGTGCAATGATAAATTCACTTGGCGGTAATGCAAAATCAGTTGGCGATGATATCGTGATCTGCGGAAACGGCAAGCTGAAAGGCGGAACTGTCGATTCGTGCAATGACCACAGAATAGCTATGTCTGCCTCTGTTGCGGCTGTAATATGCGAAAATCAAGTCACTATAGTTGATGCGGAAGCTGTTCGCAAATCGTACCCTTCATTCTACGATGATCTTGGTGCATTATGCAAACAGAAAATCACTTATGAAAATCAGCCGGAAGGAGAAAAAATATGACATCTTACGGCAAAAATATAGAAATACGTATTTTCGGCGGTTCACATGACGAGGAAATAGGAGTAACTGTCGAAGGTCTGCCGGAAGGTATATCCATTGATGCGGAAAAATTGCAGAAGTTTATGGCACGTCGTGCTCCCGGTCAAAACAAGCTTACGACAAGCCGTAAGGAGCCTGATATTCCGATAATAACCTCCGGTATAGACGAAAATAACGTCACAAACGGTCAGACCTTCCGTGCAGTTATACGCAACACAAATCAGCACTCGTCTGATTACAAAAATTTACGCACTATTCCACGCCCTTCTCATGCTGATTATACTGCAATGATAAAATCATATGGCAAGGCTGATCTTCGTGGAGGCGGACATTTTTCAGGAAGACTCACCGCCCCCATGTGTATTATCGGTGGAATCCTTAAAGCTGAGCTTGAAAATCTCGGAGTTTTCATCGGCGCACATATTTCTTCCGTAGCAGACTGCCATGATGCTTCATTCGACCCGATAACAGTATCAAAGGCAGACTTTGATGAAGTCGTATCTCATGAATTCCCTGTAATAGACGAAAATGCAGGTGAAAAAATGCAGGACATCATCAATGAAGCAAGACTTGATGAAGATTCAGTCGGTGGTGTTATCGAATGTGCTGTGGTAGGACTTCCGGTCGGACTCGGTGAGCATATCTTCGATGGCATGGAAAGTCGTATAGCATCGATAGTTTTCTCTGTCCCTGCTGTTAAAGGAGTGGAATTCGGTGCCGGCTTTGCATCGTCACTGAAACGTGGCTCCGAAAATAATGATCCGTTCTATGCTGATGACGAAGCTATAGAAACAAAGGATAAAAAGAAGATAAAGACAAAAACAAATAACTGTGGCGGTATTCTCGGTGGTATGACCAATGGTATGCCTTTGATATTCCGCGCAGCTATAAAACCAACACCATCTATCGGTAAAGAACAGGAAAGTGTTGACCTCGAAACAATGGAAAATGTTAAATTCACTATCCAAGGAAGACACGATCCTTTTATCGGTGCAAGAGCAGTTCCTGTTATAGAGGCGGTTGCTGCTATCGCTGTATTTGATGCAATGTTAGACTATACGGAGGAAATGGAAAAATGAGCACCAACAAAAAATTACGCTGTGGGCTGATAGGAATGCCTCTCGGTCACAGCTATTCACCTGAAATCCATGCACTTCTCGGTGATTACGACTACACCCTGACAGAGCTTGAAGAATCCGAAGTTGGAGATTATCTGAAATCCGATAAATTCGACGCTACAAACGTAACCATTCCGTACAAAAAGACGGTTATGCCTTTTCTCGATGAAATTTCAGATGAAGCTTTGCGTATTGGCTCAGTCAACACTATAACTCATCTGCCTGATGGACGACTTCGTGGAGATAATACCGACTATTTTGGTTTCGCATATATGCTTGACTCAGCAGGAATTGATGTAAACGGTAAAATCGTCGTTATTATTGGCGATGGCGGTGCATCTATGACTGCTCGTACAGTTGCCGCCGACCGTGGTGCAAAAGAAGTGCGTATTCTCACAGAAAAAGAAAATACACCCGAAAACCTTCCGAAATTCTCTGATGCCGAGATTCTCATCAATACATCCCCCGTCGGAATGTATCCGAAAAACGGCAGATCTCCTGTACCTATGGATAATTTCCCGAAGCTTTGCGGTGTTGTTGATGTTGTATACAATCCTTCAAGAACTGCTATCATACTCGATGCAGAGGAACGCGGAATTCCATGCGTATCAGGTCTAACAATGCTCGTAGGTCAGGCAAAGGTAGCTTCTGAGCTTTTTACAGGCACAAAAATATCAGACGATGTTCTCGCATCTGTTACTCGTCAGGTTCAGCTTGCTAAAAAGAACATCACACTTGTAGGTATGCCGGGCTGTGGAAAGAGCACTATAGGCAAAAAGCTCGCTGAACTTACAGGACGTG
Source organism: uncultured Ruminococcus sp. (assembly GCA_964430105.1). Taxonomy (GTDB): domain Bacteria; phylum Bacillota; class Clostridia; order Oscillospirales; family CAG-272; genus UMGS1696. The sequence continues at coordinate 20,788 of CAYSEF010000009.1, forward strand.
AATTTATTGACCTTGACGATTACATCACAGAAAAAGCCGGCTGTCCGATACCGCAGATTTTTGCAGACAAGGGCGAACCTTACTTCCGTGATTTAGAAACGCAGTGTCTTGAGGAGGTTTCAAAGCTCTCCGGCATGGTTCTCTCTATGGGTGGAGGAACTCCGGTGCGTGAGCAAAACCGCCGTATGATACGTCAGAACAGCACTGTCGTATGGCTGAAGCGTGATCTTTCTATTCTTCCCAAGGATGGTAGACCTGTATCTCAGGCAAACGATCTCACCAAGCTATACGAAGTTCGCAAGCCGTTCTATGAAGCTGTTTCCGAATATTCAATCGATGTTGCCGAATGTCCGGAAACCAATGCAAAGCATATACTTGAGGTAATAGGCTTATGAAATTTCTGATTATCAATGGCCCAAATCTTAATATGCTCGGTATTCGAGAACCCGGTATCTATGGAAAACAGGATTTCAATACACTTCTTGAGCTTGTAGGCACGACCTGTCAGGAAAACGGAATTGAGTACGAAACATACCAGTCTAACCACGAAGGCGATATTGTTGACAAAATTCAATCTGCCTATGGAAAATTCGACGGTATTGTAATAAATCCTGCGGCTTATACTCATACAAGCGTTGCTATTCTTGATGCGCTCAAGGCTGTCGGAATTCCTACTGCTGAGGTGCATATTTCAGATATCAACACAAGAGAGGAATTTCGCAAGTTCTCTTACGTTTCCCTCGTTGCTGTATTCACCATTGCAGGGCACGGCTTTGCAGGCTACAGTGAAGCGATAGTCCGTCTAAAGGAATATATTGAAAGCAAATAAGCATACAAAAATGGCTGTTATAGCTGGAATTTAATTTCCAAACTGCAACAGCCATTTTTTGTTTATCGAATATTATGGTTCAATTCCCTTCTGTCTTTACAGGAATCAGCTGAAATGCTCATTGAGAATTCCTCTCAAAGCCGCCATTGAACTACTGTGAGAACGTGCGATTTTTGTCTTTTCTTTATCTGCATCGCTCAGTACCTTATGTATCATTTTATGAGATACAGTGTTTGTGAACAGGATAAGAAGGTCCGGACTTCCAATATTTTTCAAACCATTGTTCATTTTCGGATATACCTTCGCTTTAAGTTTATATTCTCCACAGAGGTCTTTATATTGACGGGTCATACATTCGTTGCCACCTACGATTACTACGCTCATTCTATATTTCCTTTCGTACGTTTTGTCGTACACTCTTGATTAGCCTATGCTAACTACTGATTTCGAAAATGTGTTAGCCTATGCTAACTTGTGTATAGTATACCTTATTTTTTGAGATTTGTCAATATTTTTTTGAAAGCGAACTACGGTTTTGTGATTTTGCACAAAAAAATATCGATTGCGCACCATTTTTTGATGTACAATCGATTTTTTTGTTCAATTATAGCTTGATATACTATACAGAAAAGCTATACAGGCTCAATATGTAATTCTGTCTGAAAAAATACAGCAAAAGCTGTTATGCCTTTATTTTGTTCAAATATTCCTCAACGATTTTCGGCAGCTCGCTATACTTATCGACCTTTACAAAATCGATATCGGACTGATAAACAGCTTCGTCGTTGCCACCCTTGCCATAATCGTCACCGAAATATGTGATTTCATCGTGCGTATAACCTTCATCCTTGCACAAAAGATCAAGCGCATAGTATTTATTATACGGCTTCGGAGCCATATCAAATGAAGTCGAGCCGCCAATAAATACAGTATATTCTGGGAATGCATTCGCAACATCTTCGTATATAGCACGTCTTTTTGCTCTGTCGGCATCAAAAGCAAGCTTATCTGTAATTTCAGCTTTTGTTCCGAGTATCGGGAAGATAACGCATCCAGACTTATGAAAATCCACAGACTCACCGACATATTCAGTAAATCCGAGCTTTTCACGCAGTTCTGTTATCTTTTTCTTCACAGAATCGCAGTCACACGGAAGAGTAAGATCACGAATTATTTCAATATCTCCGGTATTATCGCTGTATTTGGCATATTGCAAACCGTAATTTCCAATGATGTCTATAGGATAGTCGCGCATCTGAGTAAAAATTCTGCGAAGCTGTCCCGCACCGACAATAATTATACGAATACCCTGCTCCTTCAGCATATCGAGAACTGCAAGATTTTCGTCTGTTATCCATGTACGGTGTTCGGTCAAAGTTCCGTCAAGATCGAATGCGAATACTTTTTTCTGCTTGTCCATTGTGGTTTCTTTCTCCAATTCTGTGCGAAATATTAGATAGTGCGAATTTATTTTTGCTTCATTGCAAGAACACGCTCTTCGTCGGGGGTGACGTAAGCTGTCCAGTTTGTGGTGTAGATAACAAATCCAGGTTTTGCACCTGCGGGTTTCTTTACCTTTGCTATTTTAGTGTAGTCAACAGGTATCATTACCCCTCCACGTGCCTTTGAATTATATGCGGCAATTTCAGCAGCTTCGGTAAATGTCTGCTCAGATGGATCTTCATTCGGGTCATTCAATTCCAGTACAACGTGTGAACCCGGCTGATTTTTCACATGGAACCACCAGTCTGAGCGACTTGCCATTTTTGTGGTAAGGTAATCGTTCGCAATATTATTACGTCCGCAAAGCACTGTATGTCCATCTGTTGTCTTATATTTTGTGATACTTGGCTGAGTCTGTTTCTTTTCAGTGTAATTTTTCATTTTTGAAGCATAACCACTGTGATACAGCTCTGCACGAATTTCTCCGAGTTCCTTTTCACCATCGGCTCTTGAAAGCGCATCAAGCACTGTATAAACGTACTCAAGCTCTTTTTGTGCTGCTTCAAGCTGTTCCGTAAGATGTACTCGTGCCGCTTTTGATTTATTATATTTTTTGTAATAAGCCTGAGCATTGGCTGACGGTGAAAGTCGTTTATCCAGCGGAATAGTGATATCTTCGCAATCCTCACTCCAGTAATTCTGCAAAGTACATTCCGTCATACCACGCTTTAACTGATAAATATTGGAGGTGATGAGATCGCCCCACAGCTTAAATTTATCACCGTCGTCGCAGGCTGCCAATTCTTCGGTTTGCAGCTGCATTTTCTTGATTATACGTGTTTCGGCATTTGAGAGAAGCTTAAACAAATCCGAAGCCTTTTTATGCAGTCTTTCTTCACGGCTTCTTTCACCGAAATAGATATCGATCAGCTTACCAAACGATTCAACACGTTCAACCTTTGCTTTATTGCCGTACTGTCGTATCTCCATAAAAGAGTATTCGACGGGAGTTCCATCTTCATTTTTGATTATATAAGGTGCTCCATCAAGCTCACGAATTGCATTAATTGTTTCGAAAAATTTTGCAGTCAGCTCTCTTGAGGCTTCTCTAAGCGTAGCATCTGTTTTTCCGGCTGCACGATACACTATTTCTCTTGCAATAAGTGGTGAAATTCCCGCAAAGCCTGCCATAATAAACTTTTCCGCAGATTTGTTTTCATCAGCTTCAGATGCAAGTTTTTTGAAAAATTTTTCGTCAACCTCTTCTGCAAACGGATCATACTTATCCTGCTTAGGCGGAAGCTCATAGATCATTCCTGCGAGAACCTGGCGTTTTTCACTTGTAGTGAAGTCAATCGATTTCAGTACACCAATTATCTTGTCCTCGGCATTTGTGATGATGATATTGGAAAATCTGCCCATAAGCTCAACTATAACGTGCTTTTTTGTCGCAAATCCCAAATCATCATGTGTATCGAACGTCAATCTTGCTGCACGTTCAAAGCCAAGCTGTTCTGCACCTGCAAATCTTGCACCGCTGAAATGCTTTCTGAGCATCATGCAAAACATAGGTGGAACAGCGGGATTCTCAGGCTTTATCGATGTAAGATTCATTCTTGAACCGTTTCCGCCTGCTGAAAGTGCAAGTCTGTGTTCTTCGCCCGCACATCTTATTATAAACACCGCCTCATCTCTGGACGGCTGATAAATTTTATCAACTTTTCCGCCTGTCAGCTTTTCGTTAAGCTCATTTATGACAAAGCGGAGCATACCGGCATCATACGCCATTGTTTACCTCGTCAATTAAATTAGTCTTCTTCGTCATCATCTTCGTTGCGATAGCATACAAACGGGAGAACCTTTTTGTATACCGTAAATCCTGCTGCTTCTGCTGTTTTTTGCGAAATATTATGATTTACAGAGCAGACATACTTCACGCCTTCACCTATAGAAATCAAGTATTCAGCCAGCTTTACAACGCAGGATGTCGCATATCCGTTTCCACGATAGTCTTCTTCACACTCGACTGTCAATTCATACAGTCCGTCATCCTCCGACAAATCGTTCAATCCGGCATAGCAGATTATTTTACCGTCTTTTCTGATAACAGCCATTCTGTCAGTAGGTTCATCGGAGTCAAGCATAAATTCGTCAAGCTCTAAATCATCCCATTTTTCACATTCAAGATCGTCGATTATCTCACATTCCGGCAAAATCTTCGCAGTATTAGGTTTATCACAGTGATACTCGTAATATCCATGCTCACCTGCACCGTTTGTTAAATAGTCAAGCTGTGCCATTTTCGGAGTAAGCTTTTCATACAAAAAACCGACAGCTTCATCGGAAAACGGGTTTGATGCAAAGTTTCTCTCAAATTCTTCTGCAATTTCGCGACAAAATGTATACACAAGAATGTCGAGCTTTCCGTTTTTATCACACGAAATTTCAATAGGCACTGCGATACAGCTTCCGCCCTCTAAAATTTCTTTTTCAAAATCACTATTTTCAAATCTTATCATAGCTCCTCCGCTATTTTGCCAATGTTCCATTTGAAATCACAAAAAAGTAATCTGTATAACGTGTATCAAGTCTGTTTTCCAGCACCTTGTTTGTGCCAAATAATCCCACGACTTTATTGTAATAGCTATAGTATGAAGAAAACTTTCTGTTATTTACAAAATATACCGTTGGCTCATCTGCTTCAAACGGAAATTTCACTGCATTATGAGTCTCGGGAGATTCACAGGATTCTGTATACACAGCTTCAATATAGACGACTTTTTTCTTAGTCATAAGTGCATCAAGCTCTGTACGGAATGTCGAATCTGCTGACAATTCAAGCGAATCGACAATGCACAGTGCACTTTTTTCAGTCTTATCAAACGCATCTGATATTTGTTCTGCAAGAGTAAGCTCATCACCAACGACTGAATACGACATAATGTCAAACTTGCGTACAGGTGGCATTGTTGAATTGACAACGAAAAGCTCAGAAAAATAATCCAAACAATCCGTTGATAAGCCAACACTTTCACCAAGGGTAGCAAGCTTTGAATAAAATATTTCTTCTGAATCCTCGCTCATCAGTCCGGAAGCTATCCTATAACCGACTCTGTCAAGATCCAGCATAACAGCGGAAATATTGTTGTACTGCTTCAGAAAACGTGTAAAATGCCCCAAAACATCGTAGCTTTGAGCAATATTATCATCTATGCCGACGACAACGAGATCTGCACCAGAAATTTCTACTCTTGTATCGTAATATACTACATAAGTATTATTTTCGGGCTTAAAGCTTTCGGCGTTAATACGAAGCGGTATTTGATAAACAATATCAAGTCCTGCCGGAGTCAGAAAAAGCAGCGCAAGACATTGCAAAACAACAACCGAACACACAAACACAAGTGCACGCTTTATGTTCTTCATACCGCACCTCTTTTCCGACAGCAAAATATACTGATTATATTGTAGCCGATTCACTCAGTAAAATCAATATGAATTTATGAATTCATTAAACTATAATGCAAAATAATATCGGAATATATAGATTTTTTATCCATTCGCACCGATTTTTTTACAGAATTACAGCACAAACGAATACTATGTCAAATAAAAAGTTACAATTATTTATATTCTGTTGTGGAATTCCCGCACATTCTATGGTATAATTAAATGTGAATATATAAAATTGGAACCCTTCCGACTAAGTAACGAAAGGATCACTTTAATAATCATGCCTAGATATACAGAAAAAGTTGAAGCACTTACCCTGCCCGTCATTCCTTTGCGTGGGGTAGTTGCTTTTCCGTCGATCCCGCTTAATTTTGAGCTGGAACGTGATATTTCAAAAAAAGCCTGCGAAGCTGCGACAAATTCCGATATGCTCGTTCTCCTGCTTTCGCAGAAGGATGTACACATAAATGAGCCAACTACGGATGACTTATATACTGTAGGTTGCGTTGCACGAATCAAGCAGACTCTCAAAAAGCCTCAGGGTGGCACTATCCGTGTTGTAGCAGAAGGTTATTGTCGTGCTGCTGTCACTGACATTCATATGCAAGATGACTACATGGTCGCAGATGTGCTTTCAAAAACCATCACATCAGATTTTTCACGCAATGACCTGCGCACCGAAGCTATTCTTGCTGAAATGATGAACACACTTGAAGAAATGCTTCGCTATATGCCGTCTTTCTCAAATGAGTTTCTTATTACCGCTAATTCTATTGTAAATCCCGGACTTCTCTCTGACTTTATTGCCTCCAACGTCTTTGTGCGTTTCCAGGATAAGGAAGCTATTCTCGAAATCTTTGATCCAATGAAACGTGCCGAAAAGACAATTATCATCATGGAAAACGAAATTCGTCTTCTTCAGGCAGAGCTTGATATCCAGCGAAAGGTAAAAAAATCCATTGACGATAATCAACGTGATTACTATCTTCGTGAGCAAATCAAAGCTATCGAAACTGAGCTTGGTATCGATGACGATTCTTCCGAATTGCAGAAAAAGCTTGATCAGGCAAAGGTACCGAATGAGGTTCGTAAACGTCTTGAAAAAGAGATACTTCGCATTGCAAAAATGCCACAGGGCTCTTCGGATGCCAATGTTATCCGCACCTATGTTGAAACTTGCTTGGAAATTCCGTGGAACAAGCGCACAAAAGACCGCCTTGATATTGATGCTGCACGAAAAATTCTTGATTCCGATCACGATGGTCTTACAAAGATAAAAGACAGAATTCTTGAATATCTCGCAGTAAAACAGCTTAATCCTGAACTGAAAAACCAGATAATTTGCTTTGTAGGACCTCCCGGAGTTGGTAAAACCTCTCTCGGTGCCTCTATTGCTCGTGCAATGAAGCGTAAATATGTCCGTGTTTCTCTCGGTGGTATTCGTGATGAGTCTGATATTCGTGGTCACAGAAAAACCTACGTCGGTTCTATGCCCGGTCGCATAATCGATGCGTTGACACAGTGTGGTTCGCTTAATCCTGTAATGCTTCTCGATGAAGTTGACAAAATGTGCTCTGATGTTCATGGTGACCCTGCTTCCGCACTTCTTGAAGTTCTCGACAGTGAGCAAAACAAGAATTTCCGTGACCATTTTATTGAGCTTCCGGTAGATTTGTCTGAGGTTATGTTTATATGTACAGCAAATACTCTCGACACTATCCCACGCCCGCTTCTCGATAGAATGGAAGTAATTCAGCTTCACACATACACCCCCTCCGAAAAGCTTGCAATCGCAAAGAATCATCTTCTTCCGAAGCAGCTTAAGCGTCACGGTCTTTCCAAGCGTACTTGCAAGATTTCCGATGATGCTCTCGAAGAAGTCATCGCAGGCTACACTGCTGAATCAGGTGTGCGTAATCTGGAACGTGAAATCGCTTCACTCTGTCGCAAAGCCGCAAAGGTTCTCGTTGATGAAGAACGCAAAAATGTCACTATAGATAAAGAAAGTATCGAAAAATACCTCGGCCCACGCAAAATCATAAACGATGCTATGTCTAAGGAAGACCTTGTTGGCGTAACAAACGGACTTGCTTACACAGAAGTTGGCGGTGATCTTCTCAAGGTTGAAGTTCTCGCAGTAGATGGCACAGGAAAAATCGAGCTGACAGGTACTCTCGGTGATGTAATGAAGGAATCAGCTCATATTGCAGTCACCTACATTCGTGCTCACGGAAAAGAATTCGGCATACCGTCCGATTTCTATAAAACCAAGGATATACATATCCATGTTCCGGAAGGTGCAGTTCCAAAAGACGGCCCCAGTGCAGGCGTGACTATGACTACCTCACTTGTAAGTGCTCTCTCGGGAATTCCCGTTCGTCATGACATCGCTATGACAGGTGAAATCACACTGACAGGTCGAGTACTGGCAATCGGTGGACTTCGTGAAAAATCCACTGCCGCTTATACTATGGGTATTCGCACTTTACTCATTCCCAAGGATAATATGCGTGACATTCCTGAGCTTGACAAGGTCGTACAGGAGGAAGTAACATTCATTCCCTGCGAAAAGCTCGATGATGTTCTTAAAAATGCACTTGTTTCAAATTTCTCTGACAAAAAAGAATCTCTTGATGTCTGCGAATCTGAAAACAATGATGCAATTAAAGAAATACGGTCAGTTATTCCACCACACAACGGTGAACGAATTTACAGCACAATATAATTATAAGGAAATATCATGAAACCGAATCTTAATAATGTAAACCTTAAGATATCCGCCGGACTTATAAAGCAGTTCCCTGCCGACAGAATCCCTCAGGTAGCTTTCTCGGGTCGCTCTAACGTCGGCAAAAGCTCTCTAATAAATTCTCTGCTCAACCGCAAAAGTCTTGCAAGAGTCAGCGGAGAGCCCGGCAAAACTATAACTATCAATTTTTACGACATTGACAAAAAGCTATATCTCGTTGACCTACCGGGCTATGGCTATGCTAAAAGAACCTTTGAAGATAAGAAAAAATGGTCTGCATTGACCGATGGTTACTTCACAGGTAACAAAAATATCGATTCTCTTAAGCTTGTATGCCAGCTTGTTGACAGTCGCACCGGCCCTACAGAGGATGACTATGATATGCTTTATTATTTGCGTGAAGCCGGTCTGCCTCATATAATCGTTGCTACAAAGGTAGACAAGCTGAATGCTACCGAAAAACGAAAATTCGCTGAAATTATCGCCGAAGATGAGCTTACCGCTGATGTTCCGCTGATCTATTATTCAGCTAAATCCAATATCGGCAAAGACGACCTTTGGAAACAAATTTATTCATCCTGCAATGTTTGATTTTACCTTTAGGAGGCAAATATGATCCTGCACAACACTTATGATGTAAATAAAGAAGGACACCTTACAATAGGCGGTCTCGATTCTACCGAGCTTGCCACAAAATTCGGAACTCCGGCAATATTTCTTGACACTGATGCTGTAAGAGCGATCTGTCGAGAATACAAAGAAGCATTCGCAAAATATTACGGTGGAGATTCCGTTCCTGTTTATGCAGGAAAAGCGTTGTGCTGTAAGCGTATTTATGAAATAGTAGCAGAAGAAGGTCTTTGCGCCGATTGTGTATCTCCCGGTGAACTTTATACTGCCAAGGCAGCCGGATTTCCTATGGAAAAGGTTTTCTTCCACGGCAATAATAAGACCGACGCAGACCTGAAAATGGCTATTGAGCTTGGTGTAGGTCATATTGTAGTCGATAGTCCGGATGAGCTTAATGCACTCGACAGCATTGCGGGCGAAATGAATGTAAAACCAACAATTCTTCTTCGTATCACCCCCGGTATCGACCCTCATACTCATCAAAAAATCATAACAGGTAATGTTGACTCAAAATTCGGAATGGCGATTTCAACAGGTCAGGCGTTCGATTTCGTCAAGATGACACTTGAATGCAAAAACGTAACACTCGACGGTTTCCACTGTCATGTAGGTTCGCAGATATTCGACATCGATCCATTCGTTGAAGCTGCTGATATCATGCTTGCTTTTGTTGCAAAAATTCGCGCTGACTATGGATATACTGCAAAAATTCTCAATGTCGGTGGTGGATTCGGCGTTCGCTATACAGATGAAGATCCCGAAATCAGCTATACCGACAATATCCGTCGAATTGGTGCGGAAATCGATAAAATGTGCTCTGTATATGGCATTGACAAGCCTACTATCCTTATGGAACCCGGACGTTCTATAGTTGCGGCAGCCGGCTCCACACTTTACACCTGTGGTACTGTCAAGACCGTTAACGGATTCCGTAGCTATGTTTCCATAGACGGTGGTATGACCGATAACCCGAGATACACTCTCTATCAGTCCAAATACACTATTCTCAACGCAACTCACGCTGACAGCAAGGCTGATTTTGAATGCACCATCGGAGGTAGATGCTGTGAAAGCGGTGACCTCCTTGCTGAAGGTATTTCAATTTCAAAACCAACCCGTGGCGACCTTATCGCAGTCCTTGTTACAGGTGCGTACAACTATTCAATGGCATCAAATTATAACCGTGTTCCGCGTCCTCCGGTAATTGAGATCGCAAATGGTGAAGCAAAGGTTATGATTCGCCGTGAAACCTACGAAGACATTATCAAGCTCGACAACTGATGGAAAAAATCAAAGCTGTTTTATAAATAACGGAGGCTTACTTTGTTCAATAATTTAATAAGCCAACTGACTGAATTATTATTTGTCATCCCGTGTGTACTTCTTGCACTTACAGTTCACGAAGTTTCTCACGGATGGGCGGCGTATAAGCTTGGTGATCCTACAGCACACAATCTGGGAAGACTTACTCTCAATCCCCTCAAGCATCTCGACCCAATCGGCACACTTTGCATGATACTATTCCACTTCGGATGGGCAAAACCTGTTCCGATAAACAGTCGTTATTTCAAAAAGCCCAGACGGGATATGGCATTGACGGCTGCTGCGGGTCCTGCTTCAAATTTTATAATGGCATTTATCGGAATTTTCCTTGAGCATATATTGATTACTGTATTCTCTAAATCCCCCGCATCATCGAGTTTTGTCTATTATATTCAGTATGCGGCTCTTATGCTTCTCCAGTATTTCCATATTCTCAATCTATCCTTGGGACTTTTCAACCTCATTCCTGTACCGCCGCTTGATGGTTCTCGAATTTTTCTGACATTCCTGCCGGCAAAATATTACTTTGGAATCATGAAATATGAGCGATACATTCAGCTTGCACTAATGCTCCTTCTTTGGACCGGTGTTATCACTCTCCCTCTTTCTTCTATAGTAGGATGGATTTCAAGAGGAATGACATGGGTAGTCCGACTTATCCCCGGAATTATCTGATCAGGGTTCATCATGGAAAATATCAATTACAAATTTGAGCTTTTTGAAGGGCCACTTGATCTTCTCGTTAGCTTGGTTGAAAAGCATAAGCTGAAAATAGACGATATTCCAATCGACCTTTTATGTGAGCAGTATATGGCATATATGCACGAAGCGGCAGGTCAGAATATCGAGCTTGCCTGCGAGTTCACATATATGGCGAGCGAACTCATGCTTATAAAAAGCAGACTTCTCTTGCCACGCGACCCGATAAAGGATGAAGACCCCAGAAAACCTCTTATCGATGCGATGAAGGAATATCAACGTGCAAAGCTTGCCGCAACAGAACTTTCGGAATTGTATCTTGAGTATGGTTCACGCATGATAAAAGAACAGGATGACATTTCACCCGACCGAACCTATGTTGCAGATCATTCGGTAGAATTACTGAAAGCAGCCTTAATTCATGTTTTGACAGAAGTTAAACTCAGTGAAAAAACTGTAAAAGAAGAATTTTCCAGTATCGTAAACGCACCGAGAATTCCGGTTGAAACGATCATGACTTCTCTTATAGAAAATTTGCGAAGTGGCAGTTTATTTCTTGACGATTTCTTTGCTACTCCGACAGATCATTCATCAAGTCATAAGCTACCCTCGAAATCGGAGCTTGTCGGAAAATTTCTAAGCATACTTGAGTTACTTAAATCAAAAATTATCACTATCGATGACACCTGCGATCCTGAGTCCGGAATCACCGATATGCGAAGCCATGCAAAAATCACACTCATAGCTACCGAAGATGACATTAAAAATGCCGCAGTCGCAAGTTACGCATGAAAATTTCAACTCCTGAAAGGCTATTTTGACCTCTATGGATACAAAAGAACAACAAAATTTACAGATTAAAATTGAAGAAACAATAAACTACACAACCGACGAATGTTTTGCTATCATTGAGGCCTGTCTTTTTGCCGCAGGTCATCCGTTGACTTACAGCAGACTCGCCGATGTTCTTCACATTTCTTCCGCCGAATGTGCCGATCTTGTTGAGAAAATGGCGGTAGTCTACAACAACAATGATCTTCCGCGTGGTATAATTCTGGTGCGTTTTCCCGATTCCTGCCAGCTCTGTACCAAAGAAGCGTATGGAATGCAAATAAAAGCTGCGCTTGGCATACGACGTGGAGGAAATCTTTCTCAATCACTTCTCGAGGTTCTCGCTGTTATAGCTTATAATCAACCAACTACTCGCTCGTTTGTCGATACTGTTCGTGGTGTTGATTCAAACTATGCAATAAATGCGCTTACCGAAAAGAATCTCATCGAACCTTGCGGAAAGCTTGACGCTCCCGGGCGACCGATGCTTTACCGCACAACCAATGATTTTCTGCGTGTTTTCGGACTTTCTGAACTGGGAGAGCTTCCCATTGTTACGATACGCTCGGATTCAGGTGAACCGCTTGAAATTTCTCCAAATGTATCTGACGAAATCAGCGAAAGCGTCACAGAATAACATCTTGATCAATCTTAATTGGAGGTAAACTGCATGATCGTACTGTATATTTTACTTGCTGTCATTCTGTTTATTGCCCTCCTTTTGTCACTCAATCTCAAGCTCTACATTAAGCTTGATGACGTAGCGACCATTCACGTTGGATTTGGCCCGATCGTCATTCAAATTGCTCCCAAAAAACCTCGAAAACCTGTCGCTCTCTCGGATTTCACTTACAAAAAGCATCAAAAACGTCTTATTCGTGATCGCAAGCTGGCAGAAAAAAAAGCTGCAAAGCAATCAGCAAAGATTGAAAAAAAGCGACAGCAAAAAGCTATGGAAGAAAAGGCTAAACAAACTGCCACCGAAGTAAATGAAGCAGAGGATGAAAACAAGCTTTTCTCAATTATCGAGCTTCTTTCGTTTATCTTTGATGAGTTGCCTAAGTTTTTTGCCTGTTTTCAAGCAGAAATTCGTATGCTTGATATTTCAGTTGGCGGAAAGGATGCCGACTGTATCGCAAGAAATTACGGCAAGATATCGGCTCTCGTTTCGCTGCTTATCGAGCTTTTGGACAATAAAACACGTCTTAAAAAGCTGAAACCAAATTCAGTACAGGTTCGAGCTGATTTTGTTTCGGAAAAAATTAAATATCGCTTGAATATTCACATCAAACTTCGCCTTTTCTCGATAGTTTGTGTCGGTTTTGATGCTATAAAATGGTTTATCAAACAAAAAATCTCGAAAATGAAGGCGTAACAATTCGTATAATTTACCAAAATTTATCATATTAATGCTCTGGCATGGAGGTATATTATGGCTGAAAATACAAATAAGCTTAGTGACATTACAAAAACTTCGCTTGAATCAATCCGTTCACTTCTCGACGCAAACACAATTGTAGGTGATCCTATCGAAACTTCAAGTGGTACCTGCATTATTCCTATATCAAAAATTTCCGTTGGGTATGCCTCAGGTGGCCTTGATTATGCAAAAAAGGACGCTCCACAGTCTTCTGCTAAACCTTCAAATAATAATTTTGGCGCAGGTGGAGGCACAGGTTTGACTGTTACACCTGTAGCTTTTCTTGTCGTAAAAGCTGATGGAAACGTAGATATACTTAATGTAAATGCGCCAACCGCAAGCTCCACCACTCCTGTTGATACTGTATCTCAGGTAGTTGGCTTTATGGAACGCTCTCCTGAATTACTCGAACGCATTAAAGCTGTTTTTGTCAAGAAAAACGAAGAAAATCACATCTGATTATATATTTTCTATATCTTTCAGATTTTTACACACATACATTCGCACTTCTAATGCACAATAATAACGAATTGTTTACATTCAGGAGTGCTTATGAAGATATACAGAACGATATTTTCTCTTATTCTTGCAGTTGTATTATTTTTGCAAGTCCTTGCTCTGCCGATTTTGGCTGACGATATAGTCGTATCAGCTCAGTCTGCTATTCTTATTGATGCATCAAGTGGCGACATTATCTTTGAAAAAAACGCCAACGAACGACTCCCAATGGCAAGTACAACAAAAATTATGACTGCATTGGTAGCACTTGAGAACTCAAGCCTTGATCGAATCGTTACAATTTCAGAAAAAGCCTGCGGTGTTGAAGGCTCCAGCATATACCTGAAACCATCAGAAAAGCTTTCTATGAATGATCTTCTCTATGCCCTAATGCTCGAAAGCGCAAATGATGCAGCTGCTGCTATTGCCATCGCTATATCCGGCTCGGTCAATGCTTTTGCTGATAAAATGAACGAAACTGCCGCAAATATCGGTCTGACTGACACACATTTTACAAATCCTCATGGTTTAGACGATGAAGATCACTACACAACAGCGTCTGACCTTGCGAAGCTTACTGCATATGCTCTGAAAAACGAGAATTTTCGCAAAATTGTTTCAACAGAGAAATACACGATACCATCTGCTGACGGTGAAGGCCTTCGATATTTACAAAATCACAATAAGCTTTTGCAAATGTCAGACGATGTAATCGGAGTAAAAACAGGCTTTACCAAACGATGTGGCAGATGTCTTGTTTCTGCCGCCGAACGCGATGGAGTGTCTGTAATCGCAGTAACGCTTAATGCCCCCGATGATTGGAACGATCATATTGCACTACATGAGCTTGGATTTGCAAATTATACCATCGTTGAGCTGGCAGTTCCGGGTGAATTTCAAATCGAAGTTCCCTGCACAGGTGCTTCTGACGGAACCGTAACTCTTGTAAATCGAGATTCTTTGACACTCTCTCTAAAAAACGGCACGGAATTTAAGCCTGTAATCGAATGCAAACCACTTCTTTTTCCTCCGGTCACCGAAGGAACGGAGTATGGTCGTGTGACATTTGTTTCAGGTGAGAAAATTTTAGGTTCTATTCCACTTTATATTGCCGAAAATGTTGCCGAACCTATTGACAATCGCTCTATATTTGAAAAAATATTGGATAAACTTAGATAATTTATGGAAAAAATCAGACTTCAAAAATATATCAGTGAGTGCGGAATAATGTCCAGACGTGCCGCTGAAGCCGAAATTTTAGCAGGACATATTAAAATTAACGGGATTCCTGCCTCGCTTGGTGACAAGGTAGATCCGGAATTTGACGAAATCGAAGTAAACGGAAAAATTCTCGAAAAGAAAACCGACGGAGAGAGAGAATCTCGCCGTCTTACATATATTTTGCTCAACAAACCATCCGGTTTTGTCACCACAATGTCTGACGAACAAGGAAGAAAGACCGTTTCCGACCTTCTGGCGGATGTACCAACTCGTGTATACCCTGTTGGACGGCTCGATCTCTATTCAGATGGGCTTCTTCTCTGCACTAATGATGGTGATTTAACTAACAGAATTACTCACCCATCTCACCAAATTCCAAAAAAATATCTTGCAACCGTCACTTCGCATTTAAGTGAATCTGATATTTCAGCTCTGTCTGAACCATTTGAGCTTGACGGATATATGCTTAAACCCTTTGGAGTAGAATTTGTTGAGCACAAAAAGGTTCAAAACAAGCCATCTACCGTGGTCAGATTTACACTTTACGAAGGAAGAAATCGCGAAATTCGTAAAATTTGCGCCCATCATGATCTAAAGCTTGCACGCCTTACAAGAGTTTCTATCGGTGAACTCTCACTTCGTGGAATTGCTCCGGGAAAATGGCGTTACTTAACAGATGATGAGATAGAATATATCAAGAAAATATGAAAAACTGAGGTAAGTTATGTTTAAAGTACAACCAGTTCGCGATCGTCAGCTTCAATCGGATATTGCTAAACTTCTTGGATGCGAATATTTTGAAAATACATACGCTTTTTTTGCAGGTGAAATGACGGATGATGCAACAACTATCACGTCTATCATCGGAATGTGCCAATTCACATACGAACCTAACAGTTCTGTTATAAAATCTATTTCATATGCGCCAAATTGCGAGAAGGATGAAGCTGTTTTTATCCTCATCAGAACTGTCATGAATTTTGTTTATCGTGCTGATATCCCTTCAATTTCTATAGAAGAAACAGCCGCTCCGATAGATTTTATCAAATCTTTAGGATTCCGCAAGGATGAAGCCGGTACATGGTCTATCGATCTGAAAAAATTCTATCGTTCTCCTTGCCACTACGATGCAGATAATGCATAATCTAAAACAAATAAAAAACCCGCCTGAGTATCAAAAAAGATATTCGGACGGGTTATTTTTTTATTTAATTACTAAATCCTCAGCTTTAATATCGTCAGCATTTTTGCAAAGATAGTAGCCTGCTTCTCCTGCACGAAGTATGCTCTCATCTCCATAAAGCACGACAGCATCTTTCGGCAGATTCAGCTTTAATTCTCCACTTCTACACGCTATCACAATAACTGAATCACAGTTTTCGCAATATGGAGTACGAATGTAGATTATATGCTCCTCTGTTAATTCTATTAGTCTGAATAAACCGTTACGGAAGACTTTATTCACTCGACGAATCTGACCTATCCGGCGAAAATGCTGTAACAATTCTTCATCCATGTGCTTCCATGGAAATGGTCTACGGCAAAACGGATCATGATAACCTTCAAGTCCTGCTTCATCTCCATAAAACACGCATGGAACACCGGGCAAGCCTGCCAAAATCGAATATGCCAGCTTCAGCTTAATTACAGCCTGTTTACGCTCGTCATTATTCATGCGAACCGTTGCTAATTCAGCATTTGATCTTTCGCCTGCTTCATCACCACCGAGTATCGTCAAAATACGTTCTGTATCGTGCGTACCAAGGAAATTCATTAGGTTATCCGATGACTGCTTCGGATATCTACGGTATGATATTTCAGTAGTCCTTCGCAAAGCATCGCATTTACCATATTTTACATAATCGATTATTGCGCTTCTAAGTGGGTAATTCATGACTGAATCGAGCTGATCTCCACGAAAATATCGTCTTCTGCGATCATATGCGACCTTATCCGACGCATCCTCCCAAACCTCACCGATAACAACAGCATCAGAGTTATTCGACTTCACAGCAATTCTGAAATCATCGAGAAAATTCTCCGCAAGCTCATCAGCAACGTCAAGTCTCCAACCTGAAACTCCTGCTTTCATCCATTTAGGAACAATGCTGCCACAAACAAAATCACGCACTTCATCTATATCACTGCGCAATCTGGGTAAAATCTTAACTCCCCACCAGCAATCATAATCATCAGGGAAATCACGAAACGTATACCATGAATGATACTGCGAGTCTTTCGACTGATATGCACCGACTGTCGGATATGTGTTGAATTTATTGAAATACACGCTGTCAGCACCTGTATGATTGAAAACACCATCAAGTATAACCTGTATTCCATAAATTTTTGCGACATTACAAAGATTCTTGAGCGCATCATCTCCGCCAAACATAGAATCCACAGACAAATAATCTGCTGTATCGTATTTATGATTTGAATATGCTTCAAATATCGGTGAAAGATATATCGTTTTTACGCCAAGCGATGCTATATAGTCTATTTTTTCTGCAATTCCCCAAAGATCGCCACCGAAAAACACATTATTGGAAACATCTGCTCCGGGATACTCGCCATACTGCGGAATACCGTTATCCCAGTCAGGATTTAATTCAGCACGTTCCTTGACCTTGCATTTTCCGCTTGACGCAAATCTATCCACAAAAATGTGATAAATCACACCTTCGGCAAATGATTCTGAGGTTTGATAACCTGCTTTATAAATCAAAAGCTGTCTTTCTCCGACAAAATTTATCAATTTGTTAAGCTCTATTGGATTTTCACCACCAAGATAAACATCCTCATAGATATTATCGTTGCAAGCAAATGTTACTGCGTAATGATAATAAAACAATCCGTCATCACTAAGATGAAATGAGCTCAGCAAATCTGAAAAATCTAGTCTTATTTTATATGAAATCGCATCTTCGCAAGAGATATCCTCAAGCAAGAGGCTGTGATATTCCGTATTTTGCGAATTCCAGCCGTCAGCATGGATAACCAGCTTAACAGAGGCAACGCAATAATTCTCCGGAATCTGTTTTTTGTCAATTTTCAGCACAAAATCGACAATGTCGCTGCCCGAAAAAGCTCCGAACAGCGACGCATCGAGTTTGTTCCGAACATTATATTTATGTTCTTCAAACGTATACATATAAATTTTTACTTTACTTCAGAAATATGCCAAATATTATCCGCATATTCGCGAATACTTCTGTCAGATGAGAAGAATCCGGCACCTGCTATATTACAGAGCGATTTCTTAGTCCATGCTTCTTCATCATGGTATGTTGCGATCATTCTGTTATATGTGTTGACATAGGAGTCGAAATCCGCAAGACACATATACGGGTCAGCAACACCACCGCTATAGAGGAAGTAGTTCACCATTCCGCTGAAATTACTGTCACCGATATTGCCACGCAGTCTGTCGATAGTGCCACGCAATCTTTCGCTGTTCATGTAGTACTGCTGAGATGAATATCCCTGTTTCCAAAGATCATCAACTTCTTCTGCACGCAGACCGAAGATATAAATATTATCGTCACCGACAGCATCACGCATTTCAACATTCGCACCATCGAGAGTACCGAGAGTGAGCGCACCATTTACCATGAACTTCATGCATCCTGTGCCACTCGCTTCCTTACCTGCAAGAGATATCTGTTCACTGATATCGGTTGAAGGCATGAGAATTTCAGCAGTGCTTACGTTATAATCTTCAAGATATACGACATTGAGAATATCTCTAACCTTAGGATCTCGTGATATTTCTTCACCGAGGTTCCAAATCAGCTTAATGATATCCTTTGCCATATAATAACCGGGAGCAGCCTTACCACCGAAAATAAATGTTGACGGTGTAAAGTTGCCATTAGGATTAGCCTTGATCTCGTTATACAAGCTGATTATCTTAAGGACGTTAAGAAGCTGACGCTTATATTCGTGCATTCTCTTAACTTGTACGTCAAACACTGAATTTACATCAATTGTTTTGCCGGTTTTATTGAAGTAATACTTCGAGAATGCAAGCTTGTTATCGGTTTTTATTGTGCGAAGACGTTCGTGGATAGCTTTATCGTTTTCGTATTTCTTGAATTCAGCAAGCTTTCCGAAATCCTTGCGATAGTCAGTACCGATAGTTTCGTCAAGAAGTGAAGTAAGTCCGGGATTGGAATAGCACAACCAACGACGCATTGCAATACCGTTAGTTACATTTGTAAACTTATATGGCATAGCTTTATAGTAGTCGTGGAATACAGTCTGTTTGAGAATATCAGAATGAAGTGCAGATACGCCATTGACAGTATGCGAAGCAGCTACACTGAGGTTAGCCATACGAACATTAGAATGTGCGATGATAGCCATGCGCGAAATTCTGTCCCAGTCACCGGGGTACATATTCCAAAGATCGGCACAAAGTCTGCGGTTGATTTCTTCAACTATCATATAAATTCTCGGAAGCTTGAGTTTGAACAATCCAACATTCCACTGCTCAAGCGCTTCCGGAAGAACTGTGTGGTTAGTATAAGAAACTACTCTTGTAACTACAGACCAAGCAGCATCCCATGAATACGAATACTGATCCATCAAAATTCTCATCAATTCAGGAACGCAAAGTGCAGGATGAGTGTCATTGATATGGATAGAAACCTTATCTGCGAAATTATAAAGTGTACCATAAGCAGTAAGATGGTCAGCAATAATAGACTGGAGTGATGCTGATACAAGGAAATACTGCTGAGTCAATCTGAGGAGCTTACCTTCATCATGATCATCAGAGGGATAGAGAACCTTTGAGATAACTTCAGCGCTGGATGTTTCCTGAATTGCTTTAATATACTGTCCCTGAGAGAACAGATTCATATTGAAGTTAGTAATATCAACAGCTTTCCAAAGGCGGAGCACGTTTACTGCCTTGGAGTCTGCACCTGAGATCATCATATCATAAGGAACGGCAGAAACATCCTGATAATTATCATATGTTATAGAGCATTTTCCGTTTTCCCAATTTTCGTGAACACTGCCACCCAAACGAACGATAAAGGATTTATCTGTACGAGGAACAAGCCATGTACTTCCCTTATTCATCCAATTATCCGGAAGCTCTACCTGATTACCATCGATAATTCGCTGCTTAAACAGACCATACTCATAGCAGATAGAAAATCCGGTCGCAGAATAATCCATCGAGGTAAGAGAGTCCATAAAGCAAGCCGCAAGACGACCAAGACCACCGTTACCAAGACCCGGATCGGGTTCAAGCTCATATATCTTATCGAGATCGAATCCCATTTCGTTGAGTGCTGCTCTGTATTCATCAGCCATACCAAGATTCATAAGGTTATTACGAAGCTGTGGGCCTACAAGGAATTCCATGCAGAGGTAATACACTCTCTTAGGATGCTGTTTTTTTACCTTATCATGAAATTCAGAGCGTTTTTTAGTAAGTGTATCGCGTACACTGAGTATTGTTGCTTTAAGGATCTGCTCCTCATTAGCTTCTTCCGGCACAACGCCAAAATAGCTGTTCAGTTTTGATTCGATGTTTTCTTTTATCATCGAAACTGTAGAATTCTGATTCTTAGCCATATAATATACTCTCTTGTTTAATAAATGATATGGCGCAGTCGGTTATCATTATGACATAGAACTGCGCCGATATTTTCTTTTATATTTTACATCAATGAGTTATAAATATCAATGTATTTTTTAGCTGAAACATTCCATGAAAAATCAACATTCATGACATTTTTCACTAAACCGGACCATTTCGATTGATCTGAATACAGCTTTAATGCATAACCAATGACATTCATCATATCATGAGCATTATAGTTAGTAAAGGAGAAGCCATTACCCGAGCCGTTAGTTTCATCATAGGCGTGGATAGTATCAGCAAGACCACCGCACTCACGCACAATCGGAACTGTACCGTAACGTGATGCGATCATCTGAGAAAGTCCGCAAGGCTCACTCTTTGACGGCATCAGGAACATATCAGCACCTGCATAGAATTTCTTTGAAAGTGCCTTATTATATTCCAGCTTGATGGCTACCTGTTTAGGATAACGATGAGCCAAATTCTTGAAATAGCTTTCGAGATCTGTTTCACCGGTACCGAGAAGTACAAACTGAACTTTATTCTTCACAATGATCTCTTCAAGAACGTGTCTTACGAGGTCAAAGCCCTTATGAGAAGCAAGGCGAGAAACCATTGCGATGATAGGCGTATCAGGATCAACGTCAAATCCGCAAAGCTCTTGAAGTTCAGCTTTATCAACAGCCTTTCCACTCATATCATCGACAGAATAATTCTTTGCTATATCGGGATCAGTCTCACAGTTGTAGTAATCCACATCGATACCGTTAACGATACCTGTTAGCTTACCCTCTGCATCAGCCTGACGAAGGATGTAGTGCAGACCGCTTGCAAAATATTCTGTCAGTATCTCTCTGGAATAGGTTCTGCTGACAGTATTGACCATATCTGCACAAACTATTGCACCCTTGAGTAGATTAATCTGACCGTTGTACTCTACGATACTGCGATCCCATTCAGGAAGTTCAAACACATCCGCAAGTATAGAGAAATCGAAATTTCCCTGATAATCAATATTGTGAATGGTAAACAGAGCGGAAATATTGCGATATTCATCGAGATGAGAATACTTACGCTTCAGATAAATTACTGCAAGTGCACTCTGCCAGTCGTTGGCGTGTAAAATATCCGGATAGAAGTTTACCGCCGCCATAAGTTCAAGCACAGACTTAGAGAAGAACGCAAATCTTTCAGCATCGTCATATTCACCGTAAAGTGATTTTCTTTCAAAATAGTAGAGATTGTCGATAAAATAGAAGGTCACACCGTCTGATTCTATCTTCCAAATACCACAATACTGATTACGCCATGCAAGACGAACATTTATCTCACAAACAAGCTCAAGCTGTTCAGCGAACTTTTCACGAACTGCCGGATAAAGCGGAATAACTACGCGAACATCGGATTCCCATCTGATTTTTTTAACAGCCTTCGGCAAAGAGCCTACAACATCTGCCAATCCGCCTGTCGAAGCGTAAGGAAGAGCTTCAGAAGCTACATATAAAATTTTCATAATTACACTATCTCCTGTCGTATGTTAAATTTTATTGAGAAGAAGATAATTTTTACAAAATAGGAATTTTACTTGATAAAATTGTACTTTTTTCTTCTTTAGTAAGAACAAAGCAACGAATGGGCAAAATTCATGCCTAAATTAAAGCATCTTACCCTTAGAAACGTAATACGGCTGTTCAGCTGCGCCACACAACATACGTCCGTCACGAATAACTGCATTCTTATCAGTGATAACGAAATTGAGGAATGCGCCATCGGAAATGATTGTATCCTGCATAATGATACTATTCTTTACGGTAGCATTCTTTGCAACTGTAACTCCACGGAAAACGATAGAATTTTCAACTGTTCCTTCAATAACGCAACCATCTGCTATCATAGAATTTTTAACTGTGGAGGAGGGGCTGAAATACGAAGGTGTTGAGTTGCGGACTTTTGTATATATCGGGCGATTCTTTACATTAAAGAGAGAATCGAATGCTGTAGGATTAGAGAGAAGCTCCATGCTGTAGTAATAATAATCAGCCATAGATGTGATGCAGGAGAAGTATCCGTCAACCTTATATACCTGATAATTCATTCTACCGCAGTTGCGTGAAATAATATCACGAGTAAGACTTGTATAGTTATGAGTGATAGCATCAAGAACGATCTGACGGAGATAAGCAGTCTTCATAACAATGATATTGAGGCTGATATCTGCTTTTCCTTCATAGTCGCTGGGATATGCAATAACATCATTAACTCTGCCTGTATCATCTGACTGATATATAGCACAGTTTTTAGCAGTATTATTATCAAGCTCAACTGTCTTTACTGCGATAGTCATATCAGCACCTGTCTTCTGATGATATGTTATCATATCATTGAAGTCAATATTGCAAATAACATCGCAGTCGGAAAGAACGACATACTCATCCTTAATGTTAATGATAGAGTTATACACACCACGGAGAGCTTCAAGACGAGATTCATAATTTACGTTATTCTTATTATTAGCATAAGCCGTGATATATGGCGGAAGTATCTTAATACCACCACTGCGACGTGCCAAATCCCAATCCTTACCTGAACCAAGGTGATCCATCAAAGACTGATAATTATACTGAGTAATAACGCTAATATCGTATATATTGGAGTTTACCATGTTCGACAGCGTGAAATCTATGAAGCGGTAACGACACGCGAACGGAACAGATGCGATAGTACGCAGTCTGGTAAGCTCGGAGATATTATTATCGTGAATATTGGCAAAAATAATTCCGTATGCTGACATATTTCTAATTCCGTCCTTTCATTACTTAGATGTGGCGTTTGTTTTCAGCCATTCATCATTGACCATTTCGCCACCGGAGATATCAGTGCCGGGCTTAATGTGCAAATCTGATCCTACAACAGTGATTTGCTCCGCCGAACTCTTTGTACGTCCAACAACAGAGCCTGCTCCTATCGTTGTATCGCTGTCTATAATAGCGTAATTGACAGTTGTACCCTCACCGATAGTAACATTCTTCATGATAACGGAATCCTTGATATATGCACCACGGGCTACCTTTACACCACTTGCAAGAACGGAATTTTCAACTATACCCTCGATATGGCATCCTTCTGTAATAAGAGAATTAGACACCTTAGCATAGTCTCCAATGCGCTGCGGCGGATCTGAGTAGTTACGAGAGAAGATTCTCCAATCTCTGTCACGGAGATCGAATGCAGGCTTTTCGCCGATAAGATCCATATTAGCTTCCCACAGTGACTGAATTGTTCCCACATCCTTCCAATAGCCTGAGAAAGGATATGCATACATTTTACGACCGTCAGCAAGCATTTTGGGAATGATATTTTTACCGAAATCCTTAGAGGATGTAGGGTCTGCTTCATCGTCGATAAGATACTGCTTGAGAAGCTCTTTATTGAAGATATAGATACCCATAGAAGCCTTAGTGCTCTTAGGATGCTTTGGTTTTTCTTCAAATTCAATGATTCGCATATCGTCATCGGTATTCATGATACCGAAACGGCTGGCTTCTTCGAGAGTTACTTCGAGGACAGCGATAGTACAATCTGCGCCCTTAGCCTTATGAGCATCAAGCATTTTTGCATAGTCCATCTTATAGATATGGTCACCCGAGAGTATGAGAACGTAATCGGGATCATAGCGATCTATAAATGCAAGGTTCTGATAAATAGCGTTAGCTGTACCCTTATACCAATCAGCGCCTGTTTTTCCCTGATAAGGAGGAAGTACTGTTACACCGCTCTGACTTCTGTCGAGGTCCCACGGCTGTCCGTTTCCTACATATTCGTTAAGCTGAAGTGGCTGGTACTGCGTAAGAACGCCGACAGTGTAAATGCCTGAATTAACGCAGTTAGACATCGGAAAGTCAATGATACGATACTTTCCGCCGAACGCAACAGCTGGCTTTGCTGTTTTCTCCGTAAGAGTATAGAGTCGGCTGCCCTGACCTCCGGCGAGAAGCATGGCAACGCATTCCTGTTTCTTATACATGATGTCCTCCGTAATTTATATTAACTTAATGTTAAGCCCTTGTATTGATCTGTTTGCGGAAAATTACTCCGCCCAGTGCAGGCAATGTAATATCGATGACGTTCTTTTTGGTTCCGCTTTCATCGACCACTGCACGCGTACGAACAGATTCCTCATTCAAACGATTCTTTCCACCGAATTCATACACATCTGTTGTGAATACTTCTTCATATCTGCCGATTTTAGGCACGCACACCGAGTAATTTGCTCGAACTACAGGTGCAAAGTTAAGTACCACAATGATTTCTCTTCCCTTTTTATCTTTTCTGCGGTACGAGAACACATTGAGGTCTGAGCTGTCGCTGTCGATCCACTCAAATCCTTCAAGTGAATCGTCGATATCCCAAAGCTCAGAGTTTTCACGATAGAATTTGTTGAGAGCCGAAACAAATCGCTGCATTTCAACATGACGCGGATACTGAATCATGAACCATTCAAGCTCGTTTGTATAATCCCATTCACGGAACTGTGCAAACTCATTGCCCATAAATGTCATTTTTTTACCCGGCACAGTCATTATATAAAGAAGCATTGTTCTCATGCAGGCAAATTTGTCGTCGTATTCACCGAAGCATTTGTCAACAAGCGACTTTTTACCGCCTGTCACATCATCATGCGATATCGGAAGAATATGATTTTCCGTAAATTCCCGCATTAGAGGAAGTGTCATCTTTTCGTGTATAAACTTGCGCTCAACCGGATCTGTTTTCACATATTCGAGCACTGCATCTATCCAGCCTTTATTCCAGCTAAAGCTGAATCCCACGCCATCGTCAACGACAGCTTTTGTCATTTTATACTGCGAAGCCAAGTCCTCTGCTATCATCAATGCATCCGGAATTTCTTTATGTACCGTTGAATTCAGTTTTTTAAGGAATTCGACAACCTCACATTCAGTATCATCACCTGATTTCGATGTAGCAGAACCCATCTTCAAGCCATCAGCATGATATTCTCGCAGCCAAAATACAGCATTTGATATAAGGAATGACTGTACTTCCGGTCTGCCTACATCAAAATTTCGAGTTCCCCACGCAAGATTTTCACTTTTAGCACTTTCCTGATATTCATAGAGTGGCTGTCCGTCAAATTCAAATAAACCATGCTCGTCCTTAGGAAAATATGTACTGCCACAATCAAGAATAACGCCGATTCCGAACGAATGCATTTTATCTATAAAATACTTAAAATCGTCAGGCGTTCCATATCGTGAGGTCGGTGCATAATACCCGCATATTTGATAACCAAGTGATGCATCAAACGGATATTCCATTATCGGCATAAGCTGTACATGAGTATATCCCATATCAGACATATACGGTGCAAGTCTATCTGCAATCTCACGGTAATTCAAAAATTTCGGTTCATCTTCACCCAATTCCGAATCAGGCTTTCTCCACGAAGCAAGATGTATCTCATATATATTCAATGGGGCACTGTAAAAATGATTGACTTTCGGCTTAAATCCACGCTGCTTCGGGCATACAGTGGACATACGCTTTTTCATCCAATCGGCATCATTCCATACATAACTGTTTATATCGTAGATTATTGAAGCCGTTTTTCCAAGAGTTTCCGAATAAAACGCATACGGATCGGCTTTCATGCAGGTGATACCATTTTGGCCTTTTACGGCGTATTTATAGAATTTACCATCAAGCGACTCATTTGATTCAACGACTGCCTCCCATATTCCCTGTTCAGTAATACGTTTCAAAGGAAGTCCGTTACTCCAATCGGTAAAATCGCTGTTGAGAGTTATAAGCAAAGCATTTGGTGCCCACACACGGAATGTATAGCGATAGGAGTCTCCGTTTTTTTCGCAGTGCACACCCATGTATTCATAGGCTTTATTGTTAGTACCCTGATGGAAAAGGTAAGCGGGTACGGAATTATCAGAATTATTCATGGATATTTCGTGTTCTAACATTATATCTCCATCCTTTCCTATAACATATTATACATCACATAACGCATGATTTCAAGACCTCTTTGATAAAAATATGAAAAATATTTGAAAAAGAATGCTCGTATTTTGACATATTCACCAAGCAAAGTTACATTATTGTCACATAATAGCGATTTTTTCCGTATCGCAACACGAGCCTTAATTTCCACTTTACGCCATCTTTTACATATAAAAAAACTCTGTTCCCCCGCCCTCAAGCAGGTAAAACAGAGCTTTTATATGGTTATTTTATACAATAAAGATGCCAGTTTTTGCAAACCTCACACAAAAATAGCGTTAATCAAAACAATATGGAGTGGTAGGAATGCTCTTGCGTGGTGTAGCCATCATCGGAGCAACTGTTTCACGCCACTTATTATAATGCTCAGTAGCTTTATGAGCGGCAGCTGCATCAGTATCAACATAAACTTCATACAAAACAAACTTTGTCGGATCATTATTGTCATGAAGCACATCAAAACGCACGTTTCCGGCTTCCTTACGCGAATTTTCGTGATTATATTTTGTGATCTCCTCGAAATCATTCACAAATTCCGGCAGAACATCAACAAATACAAGTGTAGCTATCATTTCACATACCCCTTTTATTCTGCTTCGAGGACACGGAAAAATTCAAGTTCTTCGCCACTCGGACCATAAACAAATGCACAGTTAAGTGTCAAACGTACAGGTGCAGACGAAAGAGGTGCTACTTTAGGTGCGGTTTTCGGCTTTGCACCGGCTTTAAGAGCAGTTTCGTAAGCCGCATCAACATCATCAACCTTCATAGCAAAGTGGATGTAATTGGCATTTTCGCCTTCCTTGCCACCTGCAAATAATTCGAGAATACCGCCATCGCCAAGGTCAAGCATAGCAATACGTCCGTCGCCTTCACCCCACTGAGTATAGAACTTCATTCCAAGGCCTTCTGTATAAAACTTCAGTGATTCTTCAAAATTTACCGCTTTAAGTGCAATGTGATGGAATCCCATTCCCTTGATGATCTCGTTTGCCATAATAATTTCCCCCTATATATCAGATTATATTTTCAAACTGTGTTCCGGCTTTCGCACGTTCGATAACCTCAATGACCTTAGCAGCCTGATCGAGCGTTACAGGATACGGTTTACCCTCACGAATATGCTCGTAAAGTGCATCCCACATTCTCTCCGTACCTTCAAATTCTATCGCCACATCTTCCTCTATCCAGTGAAGAACCTCAGGATTTCGAGATACTCTTGCAGAACCGGGATTCAGTGCATCACATCCCGCCTCCGGAGTTTCACTGCTTGCCATGATCGCACCGGGAAGATTATTGGGGTCAAGATAACGCAAATGCAGATTATCACCACCGCCAACGAGAGTTCCTCGTGTTCCATATACCATATATTCAGGCACAGGCAACGCAACTCCATATGAAATTTCAAGGTCTACAATGCGGTTATTTATACCGGTAAATACAAGCTTCGCATGATCCTCGCAATCACCGGCAGCTACAACGTGCTTGATATTTGTGTAGAGATCCTTATAATCGCCACCACAGAAACGAAGTGCATGATCGATTATATGTGAGCCCCAGTTAAACAGATGACCGCCCGCATATTCAAGCAAAGTCTGCCAGTCATAACGACGATTGTACTCATTTCTTGCAAGGCGAATCTCATAAACCTCACCAAGCTTGCCTGAATCTATTATTTCATTGACAAGCTCAAATCCACGTTCAAAACGGCGGTTATGGCGCATATAGATATGTGGGCCTGCCGGCTGACTTCCAAGTTCAATGAGCTTCTGCGCCTGTTCAAGTCTAATACCAAACGGTTTCTCGAGAAGTACATCCTTTCCTGCCTCAAGTGCCATCACAGCATGATTGAAATGATCAACAGAACGTGTCGCAACGGTTATCATTTCAACATCGGGATCGTGGATAATATCCTCCACCTTGGTATATGCACGACTTCCAAATTCATCTACAAAAGGTTTTGTACGTTCTTCGATTATATCGCAAACTGCCACAAACTTGAATTTATCAGGTCTTTTACCAAGCTCTATTCGATGCATTCCATAGCCGGCACGTCCAAGACCAATAAGACCCACTCGTATCGGGTTACTCATAATTACCTCCTTGATTTAAATATTGTTCACTAAACATCTAAAGAGCATCATCAGCTCTTTGAAAATTTTCAAAATTATTCGTAAAAACGTATGCTTGTTATTACCTTACCAAGTATCATCAAGCTGGTCACAATAATCGGTAGCATCGTTTTATTCTCAGGCTGAAGTCGAAAATGTCCGTCTTCCTTATAGAATGTCTTTACAGTAGCTTCATCATCTATCAGTGCAACTACAATATCACCATTCTCGGCAGTAGGTGTTTTTTCCACTATAACGATATCACCGTCAAGTATACCCGCTTCAATCATGCTGGTTCCTGTAACCTTCAGTGCAAAAAGATCGTTTGACGGCATCGGACGTATACCTGTAGGATACTGCACATATCCTTCATAATTTTCTACTGCAAGTATCGGCTGTCCCGCTGTAACTCTGCCAAGTATCGGAATACCCGGCAAGCTTGATTCACTATCGTTTTTGTCGTCAAGTCCGAGTCCTTCAACTCTCAAAGTACGACTTTTACCGTTTTCTTTTTGTATATAACCTTTTTTCTCCAGTCTGTCAAGACAGGTATGTACGGTAGAGGTACTTTTTATATTCAGCGCAGTACAAATATCGCGAATTGACGGCGAATACCCGTTTTTGCGGATGTTTTCCTTTATATAATCAAATACAAGCTGTTCCTTTGGTTCAAGCGGAATCATAATCTAACCTCACATATAATATTAAAATCTATACCAATCAGAACTATCAGGATTAAAATTCACAATCATAAGTCTGACTATCCATCGCTATTATACCATATAAAACAGCTCATGTAAACACTTGTTCTGAATATTTTTTATAAAAATCAATACTTTTTTCTTAATATTTTCGTTATATCGCAAGGTTCAAAATATGCTAATTCATTTCGATAACTAATAAAAATACATAACTATAGTGTTAATTATCACCTCCGGTTGCAACGGATGTTACGAAAATGTAAAAAAACAAAAAAAGTCTTGCTAAAACAGTTGAAATCGGTCTGCAGTTCGTGTATAATGTATCATAGCCAAGAATGGGCGAGGTGGTGTTCTTTTGTATCTCCACCGACATCCGATTTTGCTTAAAATTTTCAAATATATAAAGGAGTTATCTATGGTAACAAACATCACCAACAAGTATGTGGCTTCCTGGGTAGAAGAAATGGCTGCCCTTACCTGTCCTGATAAGATCGTCCTCATCGACGGTTCCGAAGAACAGGCTGAAGCTCTCCGCGCAGAAGCTTGCTCCACCGGCGAACTCATTAAGCTCAACGAAGAAAAGCTCCCCGGCTGTTATCTCCACCGCACCGCTGTAAATGACGTTGCTCGTGTAGAAGACAGAACCTTTATCTGCACCTCCACCAAGGAAGATGCAGGCAACATCAACAACTGGATGGATCCTAAGGAATGCTACGAAAAGCTCAGCAAGCTTTACAAGGGTTCCTACACGGGCAAGACCATGTACGTTATCCCTTACTCCATGGGTATCGTAGGCTCCGACTTTGCTAAGTACGGTATCGAACTCACCGACTCTATTTACGTTGTTCTCAACATGATCATCATGACTCGTGTAGGCACCAACGTACTCGAAGCTCTCGGTGACAGCGCTGACTACATCAAGGGTCTTCACGCAACCGGTACTCTCGATCCCGAAAACCGTTACATCTGCCACTTCCCGGAAGACAACACCATTTGGTCTGTTAACTCCGCTTACGGTGGAAACGTTCTTCTCGGTAAGAAGTGCTTCGCTCTCCGTATTGCTTCCTACCTCGGTCGTAAGGAAGGCTGGATGGCTGAACACATGCTCATCCTCGGCGTTGAATATCCTAACGGCGACGTTAAGTACATCTCCGCTGCATTCCCGTCCGCTTGTGGTAAGACCAACCTCGCTATGCTCATTCCGCCGGAAGTATTCTCCAAGCAGGGTTACAAGGTATGGTGCGTAGGTGACGATATTGCATGGCTCCGCGTAGGCTCCGACGGACGTCTTTGGGCAGTTAACCCCGAAAACGGCTTCTTCGGCGTAGCTCCCGGTACCAACGAAAAGTCCAACCCGAACGCTCTCCACACCTGCCTCAAGGATACCATCTTCACAAACGTTTGCCACAACCTCGACGACAACACTGTTTGGTGGGAAGGCCTCGACAACAATCCGCCTGTTAACGCTAAGAACTGGCGTGGCGAAGATTGGGATTACAAGACCTACGACAAGAACAACAAGGTTCAGACCGCAGGTGCTCATCCTAACTCTCGTTTCACTGCTAAGACTGTTAACTGCCCTTGCCTCTCCAAGGAATTCAACAATCCCGCAGGTGTTCCGATCTCCGCTATCGTATTCGGTGGTCGTCGTGCAAAGACTGCTCCTCTGGTTTACCAGTCCACATCTTGGCAGAACGGTACTTTCGTTGGCTCTATCATGGCTTCCGAAACAACCGCAGCTGCAGCAGGTGCTGTTGGCGTAGTTCGTCGTGACCCGATGGCAATGCGTCCGTTCGCAGGTTACAACATGGGTGACTACTTCGCACACTGGCTCGAAATGGGCAAGAAGATTCCTCATGCTCCTAAGATCTTCCACGTTAACTGGTTCCGTACCGATGATGAAGGCAACTTCATTTGGCCCGGATTCGGCGACAACATGAGAGTTCTGATGTGGATTCTCGCTCGTTGCGAGGGCAAGGTTGAGGCGAACATCACGCC
>CAYSEF010000010.1:0-17291 GCA_964430105.1 uncultured Ruminococcus sp.
CTATTATAGTATATTTCATTTGAAAAAACAATAGCACAAAATAAAATTTATAAATAATTCTCAGTTTATTTTCATATTCTGTGAGCATAGCAGTCGATTTTGTATTATAATAAGAGAAAAGGTGTAATATCAGTATGAGAAACAGGAGGCAGCTTTGGCACAACGAGACACAAATCCTTACAAATATTCAGATTCTAACAAGCGATATATGACATACGACTGGTATCTCAAGCAAAGATTTGGCGGAAAGGTAGCGAAGGTATCTCTCGACATAGGCTCAACTTGTCCAAATCTTGATGGTTCAAGGGGGCATGGTGGGTGCATATACTGTAAATCAGGTAGTGCTTCTGCTGTCGGAGAAACGATTGAAGAGCAGTATACTCACGGAGTTGAGGTCGCCTGTCGCAAATGGAAGCCGGTCGGATTTATTCCGTATTTTCAGTCAAATACAAATACATATGGCGATATTGATAAGCTGACTTCGTATTTCCGACGTGCGGCAAAATTTGATGGTGCAGTGATGCTCGATATTGCTACACGAGCTGACTGCCTTGGAGATGAGGTCATAGCAGAGCTTGTGAAGCTTTCAGAGCAAATACCGTTGACAGTAGAGCTTGGATTACAGACTACGAACGATACAACTGCGGAACTAATAAATCGCTGTCATACATATTCGGAATTTGTTGATGGTTATTCGAGATTAAAAATTGCGGCCGATGAAGTGAATTCACATTTTTCGACAGGTGACGGAATAATTCCAATGAAGCGTTTTACAATAGGCGTGCATCTTATCAATGGACTTCCGCGCGAAGGTAAGGCGGAAATGCTTAAATCAATCGAGGATGTTGCAAAGTTGCATCCGGATATGGTAAAAATACACCTTATGCATATACTTTCCGAAACAGTGCTGGGTGATATGTATGCAAGGGGCGAATATCAACCGATGTCAAGAGATGATTATGTCAAAATAACGTGTGATCAGCTTGAAAGACTGCCTGATGACATTATTCTCGGGAGAATTACAGGCGACGGAATGCCTGATGATCTTGTAGCACCGCTTTGGAGCAGACGCAAAACTGAGGTTGCAAATGAGATAGATAAAGAGCTGTACAGACGAGGAAGCTGGCAGGGAATGAGGGCAAATCTGAATATATAAAAAATGACTGTTGCGTTAGGAAGCTGTCGGACATGAATTCCGATATGCTGTTTCCTACCGTAACAGTCATTCTGTTTTTATAAAAATATAGTTTAGTTCACGATTTTTGCATCACTTTTTCGATTGCATAATGAACGATAATGCAAAGGTTGTGATAGCGACAACGGCAAATAGAACGAGGATTTCGAAGGTCTGCGGTACATCAGTTGTTATAAGCATGATATCCTCTCCTTTATGATATATATTAGAAAAACTTCTGTAACTATATTTTATCATAAAGTTTACAGTTTGTCAATAACTGAGCTGATGAATGTGCAAAAAACTTTCGATTATTTAGCTATACTTTTAACAAAATTCGATTAAATATTGTCTATCTCGTTAATTTCACGATATGGTTCAAACGTGATTCTTCCACCGGACAGATCGACATCAGTGAGCTTAACCTTTAGCGGAGAGCCAAGCGAATATACTGTTTGACCTACTGTGAGTGTCATGATTTCGTCGTTTACACGAGAACCAGGGTAGCAAGCGGCAGGTACAAAGCCTTCAACGAGATTTTCGCATTGTACGAACATACCACTGCGAATGACAGAAGCCACAGTCACATCGAATACCTGACCTATCTTGTCGGACATATAAAGTGCCATATAGAGATCTTCTATATCACGTTCAGCACCGAGCGCACGTATTTCACATTCTGTTGATGATGCACCACGATCTTCTGCAATGCGAGTGAGATTTTCAACCGGATCATCTTCAAAGGGTGTACCGATTGTCAGTTCGCTTGCGCCTGTTTTTTCAAGAGTTTCGGTTATGACGGTGTGTACGAACAGGTCAGGGTAACGACGGATAGGGGAAGTGAAGTGACAATATTTTTCTGCGCCAAGACCGAAATGTGGCAGGCAGTGTGCGACATATTTTGCTTTCATCATGCTTCTGAGGAGTACAGATGAAACGATACTGCCTATTCCACGCTCATTTGCCTCACCGAGAATTCCCATAAGATTTTCAGACAGCTCTGTTGCAGACATATTGTCGAGGTCACCGCCTGTGAGCGACTTTACATTAAGTCCTACGTTCTGAGCAAAGGTGATGAAGGAATTTATCTTTTCTGTATCGGGCTTTTCGTGGATTCTGTACAGACATGGAAGGTGAAGTGAATTAAGAACCTCTGCGACGCCCATATTTGCCTGAAGCATGAACTGTTCGATAAGCTTTTCAGCCTCGCCACGTTCACGACGAACTACATCGATGGGCTTTCCTTCATCATCGAGTATGATAACTGCTTCGCTGTCCTCAAGCTCCATTGTGCCTTTTTTCTCAGCATTTGCTTTGAGTATCTGATAAAGCTCAAACATTTTAGTGAGCATTGGATATACTTCACGATATTTTTCGTAAAATTCACTCGATTCGCCGGCTTCAAACAGGTCGTTAACCTCTGAATAGACACCACGAACTGTGCTGCTGAGAATTGATTTGTAGATTTTCGTACCAATTCTTGTTCCGTTTTTATCGAGCGTAATTTCGGCTGACAGAGCATATTTGTCTGTTCCTGCGTTAAGTGAGCAAGCACCATTTGAAAGACTTTCAGGGAGCATAGGTACAACCTTGTCGGTGAAATATACGCTTGTGCCACGGAGAACGGCTTCTTCTTCGGTTGGAGTTTGCTGACGAACATAATGTGAAACGTCGGCAATGTGTACTCCGAGGATATATCCGTTTTCGGTTACTTCCAGTGATACAGCATCATCAAGGTCCTTTGCGCTTGCACTGTCTATGGTCAAAATGAGCTTTCCACGAAGATCGACACGATTTTCGGATGAAATAGTCTGTTTTGAAACTTCGTCAGCGTGAAGCAAAACGGATTCCGGAAATTCTGTGCGTATGCCGGCTGAATGAAGGATAGCAGAATAGTTTGCTTCTCGTGTAAGTGAGCTTCCGAAAACAGTGGATATTCTGCCTTCAGTATCAAAATAAGGCATATCCTGTGGTCCGCGAATAGTAATAGATTTTGTTCTTGTGAAAAATCTTTCGCCTGACGGAACTACTTCTATCTTATCGTTGTCTTTTGCGTCAGCAACATCTATATCCTTTTGGGGAATAAAGATGTTTACTCCATAACGTCTTGAATCGGGCGTGAGATAAGAATAACCACGTCCTACATGAAGTGTACCGATGATAGAATCGGTTTTATATTCGACAGAGATTACTTCGCCTTCTCTACCCTTGTGTGTTGAAAATGGATCCCTGGGATAAAGCATGACCTTGACAGTATCGCCGGTCATAGCTCCCATTGTCTTTCTTGGCGGAATAAATACGTCCTCTACAGAATATTCCGGTGACGGAACGCAGAATCCAAAGCCTTTACCGCTGTAAGAGAAGGTTCCTTCTATAATATCATTCGCTGCGGAGGAAGTATTCTGTGTTTTCATAGAGGAATATGTGGGATGCTGAGAGCGTGATCTTTCGTGCTCTCTGTTTTTGTTGCCGGATTTTGTTTTATTTTTTCCCATAGCACGAGTTATTTGCTTTTCGCGTTTTTGTTTGCTGTTATATTTAGCCAATGTGTACTCCTTCTTTTGAGTGTTGCTTTAGTTTTAATATTCTCGAAAAACAAAGCAGAGTTGTGTGCGAATTTTTGACATATTTGTGATATCAGACCTGTGAGGTATTGTTTTGAAATAGATTTTGCACAGCAAAAAAGCGGAACTCTTCAGCCCCGCCCTCTTGTTGATTCATTGTTTGAACAGCGGAGTTATACTCGCCGTTTTCTTATTCAGCAGCTACGGTTTCTTCGACAGCTTCGCCTTCAACTTCACCCTCAACAACAGCATCAACGTCGTCTTCTACAACGTCATCTGTGTTTGTGGTAACAGTGTCATAGGTGATTGCCTGCTGGAGATCGTTCAGGTCTACAGTATCCTGCATGAGGTAGGAAATGAGAACGAGAACAACAAATACGATAGCTACAATAGTGGTAAGCTTAGAGAGCTTCTTGTCGATAGTGCTACCCTTGGTCTTGCCAAAGAATGTTTCTGCGCCGCCAGCGATAGTGCCGGAGAGATTATGACTCTTGCCGGACTGCATGAGAACAGACACTACAAGGAATACTGCGGCGATGATGAGAACGATGCCGATAGCTATTTGCATGGTTAGCCTCCATTTATCTGATTCGTGATCCGTCTATGCCTGTCAAATGGGCAAAATACGACGGTTAAAATTACTTAGCCTATCTATTTTACCATAATTACACGAGAATTGCAATAGTAAAATGAAATTATTTCGCTGATTTTTCGTTATTTTATGCTTTAGGCAATAAAAAAACATTAAATACATAAGCAGCAGAGCTTTTAGAGGAAGAAATAGTATTTTGATAACGCTGTAAGCACGAAAAAACCGCCCTATTATTAGTAGAGCGGTAGAATTTTCGAGGTTATTTCGCATAGTCGATAGTGCGACTTTCGCGGATGATGTGTACTTTGATCTGTCCGGGATATTCCAGTTCGTTTTCGATCTTTTTAACAATATCGCGTGCAATGATCGTCATCTGGTCATCGTCTACAACGTCGGGTTTAACCATTATGCGGATCTCACGACCTGCCTGTATAGCGTAGGATTTTTCAACGCCTTCAAACTCGTTTGCAATTTCTTCAAGCTTCGTGAGTCTCTTGATATAGTTTTCGAGGTTTTCACGTCTTGCGCCGGGACGAGCTGCGGAAATAGCATCAGCTGCTTGAATAATAAGAGCTGTGATAGTCTGCGCTTCAACATCACCATGATGTGCTTCGATAGCGTGGATAATTTCCTTTGATTCCTTGTACTTGCGGGCGATTTCAACACCAAGCTGTACATGGGAGCCTTCGACCTCCTGTGTCAAGGACTTACCTATGTCGTGGAGAAGACCTGCACGTTTTGCAATCATGCTGTCAGCTCCAAGCTCGTCCGCAATAACACCTGCGATAAGAGCAACTTCGACGGAATGTGCCAAGACGTTCTGACCGTAGCTTGTACGGTACTTGAGGCGACCGAGAAGCTTAACAAGCTCAGGATTGATACCGTGGATACCTGTATCGAAGGTAGCACGTTCACCTGCCTGCTTGATTGAAACTTCAACCTCACGGCGGGCTTTTTCAACCATTTCTTCGATTCTCGTCGGATGAATACGTCCGTCGGAGATAAGCTTTTCGAGAGCCAGTCTTGCGATTTCTCTGCGAACCGGATCGAACGATGAAACGGTAATAGCTTCCGGCGTATCATCGATTATCAAATCAACGCCTGTAAGAGTTTCGATAGTGCGGATATTTCTGCCTTCACGACCGATGATGCGTCCTTTCATTTCTTCGCTGGGAAGCGGAACTACGGATACGGTGATTTCAGAAACATGATCAGCAGCGCATCTCTGTATTGC
The DNA here is from genome assembly GCA_964430105.1 of uncultured Ruminococcus sp. Taxonomy (GTDB): domain Bacteria; phylum Bacillota; class Clostridia; order Oscillospirales; family CAG-272; genus UMGS1696. The sequence continues at coordinate 5,565 of CAYSEF010000010.1, forward strand.
AAGTGCAATAATGTTGCGAGCTTTTTCATCGGCTTCGTCCTTGAATCTGGATTCCAGTTCAACGATCTTCATAGCCTGTTCGTGCTTGATTTCGCCTTCGAGCTGTGAAATAAGCTTTGCTTTAGCTTCTTCAGCAGTCATTTCGGCTATTTTTTGGAGTGTCTCGTACTGTTCGCTCTTGATTTTTTCGATAGATTCGTTCAGCTCTGTTGTTTCCTTGAGCTTTTTAGTGAGTTGTTCATCTTTCTTTTCAAGAGCTTCGGTTTTGCGGTCGAGAGTTTCTTCTTTAGATGAGGCGCGACGTTCCTGTCTTGTAAGTTCGCTACGTCTTTCTTTTAATTCCTGTTCGAATTCATTTTTTGTTTGAAGGATTTCTTCCTTTGCTTCAAGCAGAGCTTCTTTTTTCTTGGTTTCGGCAGATTTGATACCGTCCTCAAGAATTTTTCTCGCTTGTTCTTCAGCCGAACCTATCTCAGCTTCACCGACTTTTTTGCGATATACCATACCGGCAACAAAGCCAACGCCGAGACCAACGACGCCTGCGATTATTCCTGCAATTAAGGGTCCCATCCCGCACCTCCTTTTGTTTGATGTGTTGTTTTGCATGATTCTACCTTTTGCTTTCGCTTTATGTGAATTTACGTATAGTCTGTCTAAATGATGCCGTTTAATGCCGGATTATAAAAACATACTACTTTATATTATAACTCAGTAGCGTGATAAAGTCAAGACGTAATTTGTAATTTTGAGTCGCTGTACCCTTTGCGAGCTTTTGAAAAGCAAAAAAGGACTGTCCTCTTGAGCCGAAAGCTACATTGGACAGTCCCTGATATTGCTATTTATTATTTGATTTATTTTCTTATTGCCCAGCCGTTCGGGAGCGTGTCGAGAGCGGAGGGAAGTGATATCGAGTTACCTATTTTTGCAAATTCCTCTACCAAATTATCGTCAACATCTCCATCTGCACGAGGGCTTATGTTTATCATAACATTCACGTTCATGGGGAAGTATTTTTCCGTCATTTCACGCACCCAATCTGCTGATGCACACTTTTTATCTCCATCACCGTCACGCCAGAACCATGTTTTGGTCAGCTTCTGACATAATGCACCCGGGCCATGGAATTCGCCTTCAACATCCTGACCTGCGCCGTTTTCGTAGAATATAACGTCTGTTCCGCTTATACCAAAGGTGCATCCGATATTCATGAGCAGACAGTTTGGCTGAATTGATTTTACAAGCTCATCTATCTCCTCAAAGGGTAGCATATCGTATGTCGGGCCACCCCACGGAGCATTCCAGCCATCAACGATAAGAAATGGAATATCCCCGTAATTTGTGAGAAGCTCGGTTATTTGCCCTTTGATAAGCTTTTTTTGCTCATCATTACAGCTGTAACGACCTATTTTTGCAGTGAGATCGAGGACAGAGAAGTAAAGACCGCTCACTATACCTTCTTCACGGAAAGCGTTGAGGTATTCTGCAACAACATCGGTTTTGTTTGTCGCATTTCTGATACAATGCTCTGAAAATTCTGTAGGCCAAAGTGCGAAGCCTTCATGATGCTTGGTTGTAAGTGCGGCAAATTTACATCCGGCGGATTTTGCCATTTTTGCCCATTTTTTGCAATCCAGAGCTGTCGGATTCCAGTTTTTTTCGTCAAACGGGAATTGTCTTTGCGCACCCCCGTTTTCAACATCATATTCCCAGTCGATTATTTCGCTCTTATTAAACTGAGCTGTTGCACTGTTAAAATGGATGAATGTGCCGAAGCGGAGATTTATAAAATTTTTCTGAAGCTCGATAAGGTTTGACATAATACGCTCCTTTGTTAACTCGGATATAGTTTCATTCTATATCAAAGTGATCTTGCTGTGATTATATAGCGAAATCTGAAAGCTGTCAATACTTTTTTGATTTTTCGCTGAAATTTAAGACAGAGGTGAGCGTTATTCACGACACAGCTTACTCTTGCAAAACGCCGGAAGATGAGCTATAATATAATAAAAAAAGGACAAATCATGAAGACCGCTGTTCCGAATTACTACTCTAAATTCTTCTGTAAAGCGAGTGAATGTCGTCATTCCTGCTGTATCGGCTGGGAAATCGATATTGATGATGATTCGCTTGAGTTATACAACAGCATTGACGGGGAATTTGGTAAAAAACTGCAAAAAAATATAATATGCGAAGATGATACGGCAAATTTCAAGCTTGACTCAAACGAAAGATGCCCATTTTTGAATTCTGATAATTTATGTGATATTTACATAAATCTTGGCGAAGAATGTCTTTGTCAGATATGCACCGACCATCCGAGATATAGAAATTATATAAACGGACGATGCGAGATAGGTCTTGGCTTGACCTGTGAGGCTGCGGGTGAGTTGATATTGACTCAGAAAGAGCCGACAGAATGGATAATTATCGAGGATGATGAAGAAGATTCCGATTCGACAGAGTGGGAGAGGGAGCTTTATATCGCTCGTGAGAAATTTGTAAAAATAATTCAAGATAGGACTAAGACTATCGAAGGTCGCATTGATGAGCTTCTTTCTTACCTTGGTGCAGAGGATGCGTGGTTCGGGCATACCGTAGCTGATTGGCGTGAATTTTACAAAGGACTCGAACGTATGGACAGCTCATGGGATGAAATGCTTGATCGTCTTACTGATGAAAACGCTGTCAGATATGCTTCATGTGAGCTTTTATGCGAGAATCTGCTCATTTATTTTGTGAATCGTCATGTCACGAATGCTATCGATGAATATGACCTTTCGTCACGCTTGTCTTTTGCAATTCTCAGCTGTGCAGTGATCTGTACTATAGCTGCTGACAGTGATTTTTGCGATATTGTCGAGGTTGCTCGTATGTATTCATCGGAGGTTGAATATTCCGAGGATAATACTGATGCAGTAATGTATGAATGTTGCGTTAAATAAAAGGAGATAAACCAATGAATCAAAAGGAACTGAATGAAATACGCCGTAGACTTTCGCCGGACAAAAACAGCATTGGAAAGATATACGGATGTTATGTGAATACAACAAAGCAGATCATAGCAAGAATTGATGAATCGACTGCACTTATGCCCGAGCTTGAAATTGAAAAGTATATGGGTATTTTGCGTAAAACACTGGGCGGTGCACTTGGAAAAAATCTTCTCGATCTCACATTTTCTATGCAGCAGGTCATCGACAGTGAAGAACATAAACTGCTTTCCACTTTGCGAAGCACAGGACTTACAGATGAGGAAGCAAGAGAGAAATTTTATCAGAAGGTAATAGATTCTCTTAATATGGAGCATGAAAATTACATAATCCTGCTTGCGTACGATACCTACGATGTTCCGAAAAAGCACCGTGACGATGCAGATGAAGATGGTTCTGATACAATATTCCGTTATTTTATCTGCTCTGTTTGCCCTGTAAAGGATGGAAAACCGGAGCTTGGATATAACTCTGCTCAAAAGGAATTCCATGGCTATGAGAGTGAGCAGATAGTTGCTTCGCCAATACTCGGTTTTATGTTCCCCACGTTTGAGGATAGAGTTGCGAATATTCATAATGCGTTGTTTTTCTCAAAGGATGCCGGAGAGCTTCACGATGAATTTATCAATGCTTTGTTTAAGACAGATATTCCAATGACAGCACCTGCACAGAAGGATTTGTTTAACAGCGTTCTTGTGGAATCCCTCGAAGATGCCTTCAGCTATGATGTAATGCAGTCGGTACACGAGCAGATAAGAGAGCGTATTGAACAGCATAAGGAAACAAAAGACCCCGATCCACTGGAGCTTAACGCGCGTGAGGTCGGAAATATTCTGCATAACAGCGGAGTTCCACAGGAGAAAATCGATGCCTTTGGAGAAAAATTCGGTAATGAATTCGGTTTAGGCGTGTCGCTGAATCCGGCAAATTTGATTGATGCAAAGAAATTTGAGCTTGAAACTCCGCAGGTGAAGATTTCTGTCGATCCTGCAAGCAGTTATATGATAGAAACACGCATTATCGAAGGAAAAAAATATATCCTCATTCCGGCAGGAGAGGGCGTAGAAGTAAACGGAGTAAACGTGAATATAACAGAATGATTTCGATAAGAATATTTTGCTGTAATTTGTAATCATAATATAGGGGAGATGCTTTTTTGTGTCTCCTCAATTTTTTTTGTTTGCACTATTGACAAATCAGACTTTTGTGCTATAATATAGATAAACGATTAAACAATCGTTTAATTATAACAACAGGAGCTATCATCATGAAAAAAATCTATAATATCGAAGTTGACTGTGCGGCTTGTGCTGCGAAAATGGAGAATGCGGCTGCAAAGGTCGAGGGCGTTGTTTGCGCTAACATAAATTTTATGACACAGAAGCTGGCGATAGAATTCGCTGAAAAAGCTGACGAAAAGTCGGTCATGAAATCAATTTTGAAGGCTTGCCGTAAAGTTGAAAGAGATTGTGAAATCGAATTCTGAGGTATAATATGACTCGCAAACAAAAGAAAATGCTCGTGCGAATAATCATTGCGACTGTACTTATTATAGTGCTGTCGTTCGTGCAAGTTGATGGAATATTGCTGTTCGGAATGTATCTGATACCGTATTTTGTCATTGGCTACGATATATTGTGGAACGCACTGTGGGGTATTTTGCATGGTCAGCTTATGGATGAAAATTTTCTTATGGCTGTTGCAACTATAGGTGCTATGGCGTTGGCTTTGCTTGGCAGAGGAGATTACACCGAAGGAATCGCTGTAATGCTGTTTTATCAGATAGGTGAGTGGTTCCAAAGCTACGCTGTCGGAAAAAGCAGAAGAAGCATTCGAGAGCTTATGGATATTCGTCCCGATCATGCATGGATAGAAGTAGATGGTGAGCTTTTTGAAAAAGATCCATCTGAGGTTGCTGTCGGAAGTATCGTTACTGTAAAGCCGGGCGAAAAAGTACCGCTTGACGGTGTTATAATCGATGGAAATTCAACACTCGATACTGCTGCATTAACGGGTGAAAGTTTGCCCCGTGAGGTTTGCGTGGGTGACGAAATCATCAGCGGATGCATAAATATGACGGGACTTTTGAAATTGCGTACAACGAAGGAATTTGGTGAATCGACGGTTTCAAAAATACTTGACCTTGTAGAAAATGCAAGCTCTCGTAAATCAAAATCCGAGGATTTTATATCAAAGTTCGCACGAATATATACTCCCGCTGTATGTATCGCCGCATTGGTATTGGCAATCATACCGCCTGTTGTACGAATGTTTTGCCTTGGACTTACTGCTGATTTTGGTGAATGGATGTACAGAGCCTTGACATTCCTTGTAATAAGCTGTCCGTGTGCGCTTGTTATAAGTATTCCGCTGACGTTTTTTGCCGGAATAGGCGGAGCAAGCCGTGCAGGTGTGTTGGTAAAAGGCTCAAACTACCTTGAAACATTGGCGCAGGTTGATACAGTTGTTATGGATAAAACCGGCACATTGACAGAGGGCGTATTTGCAGTTACTGATATTTGCCCGTCATCTGATGAAATATCCGAAAAATATCTTCTTGAAATGGCTGCAATAGCTGAAAGTGCATCTACTCACCCTATTGCACGAAGTATCTGCAAAGAGCTTGAGCGATATGGCAAAAAATCGTATCAGATAAGCGAAATAAAAGAAATAGGTGGACGTGGCGTTACGGCTGTGGTAAAGATAGACGGTGTTCAAAGCGTTGTTGTAGCAGGAAACGATAAGCTTATGAGCGATTGTGGTATAGAAACAGCTGACGAGGCAGACACTGTCGGTACGATAGTCCATGTTGCTGTCGATGGAAAATATCTTGGTAAGCTTGTTATTTCAGATATGCTCAAGCCTACATCGGCAGAGGCTATGGCGGAACTGAAGAAAATCGGAATTAAGAAAACCGTTATGCTTACCGGAGATACAAACTCTGTTGCTGAGAAAATCGGCGGTGAGCTTGGCTTAGATGAGATACACAGCGAGCTTCTGCCGGCTGATAAGGTAGAGCTTGTGGAAAATCTGATTATAAATAAGCAGGATATACAGTCACATAAAAAGATTGCATTTGTCGGCGATGGTATCAACGATGCGCCTGTATTATCCCGTGCCGATATAGGAATAGCTATGGGTGCGATGGGAGCGGATGCTGCTATTGAAGCTGCGGATGTTGTATTGATGGACGATGACCCACGCAAGATTGCATTAGCAATAGCTATATCACGCAAATGCTTATCTATCGTGTATCAGAATATTGTGTTTGCGCTTGGAGTTAAGATGATCTGTCTTATACTCGGTGCGATAGGTTATGCAAACATGGGACTTGCGATTTTTGCAGATGTAGGCGTGATGGTTATAGCAGTTTGCAATGCAATTCGTGCTCTGAGAATAAAAAAATAATTCCCAAATCGACAAATCTGTGGTATAATATACGAAAACACGATTATCGAAAAGGGAATGATATAATGGACGAGATCAAAAAAGAACATAGTTGCAATCTTCCGCACAGTCATGGTCAGCTTTTGGAAGGTAACACTGAGCGTATCCCGAAGCCTGAGGAATTTACAGCTGTAGCTGACCTGTTTAAGCTACTGGGAGATGCAAGCCGTGTTAGAATATTTTGGATACTCTGCCACTGCGAGGAGTGCGTTATAAATATTTCTGCGATGATGGATATGACAAGTCCTGCTGTGTCGCATCATTTGAAATTGCTTCGTGCAAGTGGTCTTATTGTAAGCAGACGTGAAGGCAAAGAGGTGTACTATCGTGCTTCTAACACACCTGCCGCCGCTGCACTTCACAAAATGATCGAACAACTTGTAGAAGTGACCTGTCCTGACGAAGGCGAATAAAAAAATGAGCTGTCGCACTTTCGGAAATTTTTCCGGTGCAGCAGCTCTTTTTATTTAATTTAATAATGCACGGTCGTTAGCAAATTCAGTACCGCTGGCTTTGGAGAACTGCTCAAGAAGCATTTCTACAGTCAGCTTTTTCTTTTCTTCGCCGGAAACGTCAAAGATTATCTTTCCTGCGTTCATCATGATAAGGCGATTTCCATGAGCGATAGCATCCTTCATGTTATGCGTTATCATCAGTGCAGTGAGCTTTTCTTCGTTGATTATTTTGTCGGTGAGATTAAGAACCTTTTCGGCAGTCTTAGGGTCAAGAGCTGCGGTGTGTTCGTCAAGAAGAAGGAGCTTAGGACGATTCATTGAAGCCATAAGTAGAGTTACAGCCTGTCTTTGTCCACCTGAGAGAAGACCAACACGGGTTGTAAGACGTGTTTCGAGTCCGAGATCAAGCTGTTCAAGCATTGTACGGTATTCTTCACGTTCGCTTTTTGTAATAGCCCAACGGAGAGTGCGTTTTTTGCCTCTTCTGTGAGCAAGTGCAAGGTTTTCTTCAAGCATCATGTTAGCAGCAGTACCTGTCATAGGATCCTGGAATACACGACCGAGGAATTTTGCACGTTGGTATTCAGGCATATCGGTGACGTTTGTGCCGTCGATAACAATGCTTCCTTCGTCAGGCTTGAATACTCCTGCAATCGCATTGAGCATGGTACTTTTTCCGGCTCCGTTACCACCGATAACAGTTACAAAATCGCCATCGTTTAAGGTAAGATTCAGTCCATTCAGCGCAAGCTTTGCGTTTACTGTGCCGGGATTGAAGGTCTTGGAAATATTATTGATCTCAAGCATGATTATTTCCCTCCTTTTTTAGCCGGTTTATTGAAATATTTTGTGCGCCAATACGGAACTGCAAGGAATACTGCAACGACAAGAGCCGAGAGCATCTTGAGAAGGTCAGTGTCAAGACCGACGAAAACAACAGTCTGATAAACGATATAGTAAATGATACCGCCACCGATAACTCCTGCAAGGCGGAATGCAAAGTTAGACGAGATTCTGCCGAAAATCGCTTCACCGATGATTACAGCTGCAAGACCGATAACGATAGCACCACGACCCATGTTAATATCAGCGTAACCTTGGTATTGACAGAGAAGCGCACCGGAAAGAGCCACGATACCGTTAGAAATAACAAGACCGAGAATCTTATTGCGGTTTGTGTTGATACCCTGTGCCTGGCTCATCTGAATATTGCAGCCGGTAGCACGGATAGCACAGCCAAGCTCAGTTCCGAAGAACCAGTAAAGCGCTCCGATAATAACAGCTATGATAATAGTGAGAAGTGCGATAGATTTGCCACGTTCAAGCTGAGTTACAACAACATCGAATGTTCGTGCGGAAACACCTACATTAGCACGGCTTCCGAGAATCTTCAAGTTTACAGACCAAAGTATGAGCTGAGTAAGAATACCTGCAAGTATCGGCGGAATTCCCATAAATGTGTGGAATACACCTGTAAGCAAGCCTGTCAGCATTCCGGCAAGCATAGCACACAGCATGGCGAGCCAGAAGTTGACTCCGTTTGTAATAAGCATTGCACAGACGCACGCGCCGGTACAGATAGAGCCGTCAACGGTAAGATCGGCAATATCGAGTAGCTTATATGTAATATAAACTCCGATAGCCATGATACCCCAGATCATACCCTGGGCAACCGCTCCCGGTAAAGCATTAAGAAAACTCATGTTAATTTTTACTCCGAATTATTGATATAGGGAATGTGAGTATTGGGAGACGCTTCCTGAAAAGCATCCCCCAAGCCACGTTAAAATCAGTTTATAATTTGTGATTGAGATCGCTGAACTTACTGGATAGCAGTATATCCGTCCGGAACAGTGATGTTAAGAGCTTCGCAAATTTCTGCGTTGTACTTCTTAACAGGATTCGGGTCGTATGCGATAGGCATAGTAGCTATGTCAGCTTCACCTGTAAGGATCTGAGCAGCCATCTTACCGGTGGTATAGCCGATTTCATAGTAGCTGATGGAAAGTGTGAATGTACCGCAACCACTGCAAATACCTTCTTCGCCTGCGACTATCGGAACACCGGCGGGCTGGCAGATGTTGTTGATAGTTTCGGTGCATGAAGCGGCGGTGTTATCGGTAGGAACGTAGATAACGTCACAGTCAGCGGCAGCCTTTTCGGTTACAACGGAAACGTCATTTGAGTCAGAGAATGCATAATCATAAACTGTAAGTCCCTTAGCAGTAAGGTATTCGGTAACAGTTTGTACCTGATAAGATGAATTAGCTTCTGCTGAGCAGTAGAGCATACCGATTGTAGTAGCTTCAGGGAAGAGGTCCATGATCATCTGAGCCTGTTCGCTGAGAGGTGCAAGGTCAGAGGTGCCTGAAATATTTCCACCAACAGTACCGGTAAAGTTTTCAATGTTCATAGCAACGCCGTATTCTGTTACGGAAGTACCGAGTATCGGAATAGTTGTTGTAGCAGCGGCAGCGGCCTGAAGTGCGGGTGTTGCGTTTGCCATAATGAGGTCAACATTCTTTGAAACAAAGCTGTTTGCGATGGTTGTGCAGGCAGCAGTGTCGTTTGCGGCGTTCTGATAATCGAAAGTAACATTTTCTTCGCCAAGCTCATCGATGAGAGCCTGCTTAAAGCCTTCGGTAGCTGAGTCAAGGGCAGGGTGAGTTACAAGCTGGCTGATACCAACGGTGTAGGCTTTCTTTTCACATGATGCGAGAGAAAATGCGCTTGTTATGACTGTTGTAGTCGCAAGTGCGAGTGTGAGGATTTTCTTGAGTTTCATAACAGAACTCCTTTTTAATAGAATTATTATAACCGTCACACTGACGGAATATGAACATAAAAAATAAAAAAGAAAGTCCGCACTGTCGATACTTGGAAGTACGATTGCACGGACGATTTTTTCTGTGATCGTGATATCAGCTTTATATGCTGTATCTTTACGGAAAACTGCCTTTCATGTTGTGACGGTCATGTCCGTTCAGCTCGACGGAACCGTAAAGTAACGCTTATTAAAAGACGTCTTTCCGCTCAAACGCTTTTGTGAATTATATTCTTTTATGTGTTATTATTATACAATCTGTTCATAAAAAAGTCAAGAGTTTTAAAGATAATTGTATTAGGAAAATTAAAAATAGTCAATAAGTAGCGTGGGAGGATATTTTGTCGATACACATTTGCAAAAAAACAACGCCCGGATGAATTATTTCCGAAAAACAGGCAATCATTATAAAGCGAATAAGATCACTTTTGGAGAAAAATAATTATGATGCAAAAAATACAACGCTTTGGCGGAGCAATGTTTACGCCTGTTCTGCTGTTCGCTTTTGCCGGTATAGCTGTCGGATTATCATCGTTGTTTATGAATGAGCAGATTTTCGGCAAGCTGGCTGTGGCTGATGGAATATGGTATCAGGCTTGGAACGTCATTCAGGAGGGCGGATGGACTGTTTTTCGCAATATGCCACTTATTTTTGTCGTTGGCTTGCCTATAGGTCTTGCGAAAAAGCAGAATGCACGAGCTTGTCTTGAAGCTGTCGTTATCTATTTGACATTCAATTATTTTCTGAATTCTATTCTCACACACTGGGGTAGCTTTTTCGGGGTAGATTTTACTTTGCCGACCGATGGAGGAACGGGTCTGACGTATATTGCGGGAATAAAAACGCTTGATATGGGTATGATAGGAGCGATACTCATTTCTGCAATAGTTGTTTGGCTTCACAACCGTTATTTTGACACCGAGCTTCCCGAATTTTTGGGTATTTTCAAAGGCTCGACTTTCGTATATATTATTGGATTTTTCGTAATGCTTCCAACTGCATTTTTGTCTGCGCTGATTTGGCCAAAGGTTCAGCTTGCGATAGCATCATTGCAAAGCTATCTTGCTTCGTCGGGGGTTATCGGTGTTGGAATATACTCGTTCTTAAACCGTGTACTGATACCGACAGGTTTGCACCATTTTATAAACACGCCGTTTTTATATGATAATATCGTTGTCAACGGTGGTATTGCCTCGTACTGGATGCTCCATCTCAACGAATTTGCTTCATCGACTGCACCGCTTAGCGAGCTTTTTCCGGAAGGTGGATTTGCACTGTACGGTATGACGAAGCTGTTTGGTTCGATAGGCATTGCACTGGCATTTTATAAAACAGCACTGCCCGAAAAGAAAAAAACTGTAGCCGGCTTAATGATACCGACAACTCTTACTGCGATAATTGCAGGTGTTACGGAGCCACTTGAATTTACGTTTTTGTTTGTTGCACCACCGTTATTCATTGTCCATTCGATATTTTCAGCCTTGCTTGATGTAACGCTGTATATTTTCGGTGTAACGGGATATTTTACCGGTGGTGTGATAGAATTTGCCGCAATGAACTGGATTCCGCTGTGGAAAAATCATTCGACGACATATATAGCGCAGTTTGTCATAGGTATTGTATTTACCGTACTATATTTTATCGTTTTCACATTGCTTATCAAAAAATTTAATTACAAGACTCCCGGCAGAGAGGATGACGGGGATGCAAAGCTGTATACAAAGGCTGAATATAAGGAACGTCAGTCTATAGGAAAGGTTGGAGAGGGTGAATTTGTGCGTATGGCGCAGTATTTTCTTGATGCAATGGGTGGACGAGAGAATATTGTAGAGCTGACGAACTGTGCGACAAGACTGAGAGTCAGCGTAAAGGATGAATCGCTTGTTCAAGATGCCTCTGTATTCAAAACCGCAGGAGCGCACGGAATTGTACAGAAGGGAAAGAGCTTGCAGATAATCGTAGGCCTGAGCGTTCCTACTATCCGCGAAGAGTTAGAGAAATTATTGTAAT
>CAYSEF010000010.1:17391-51016 GCA_964430105.1 uncultured Ruminococcus sp.
TATTGTAATAAATAAAGCCAATACAAAGGAGATTTGCGATGAATAAATATTCTATCACCATAGCAGGTGGAGGAAGCACTTTTACTCCGGGAATCGTTCTGATGCTACTCGAAAACAACGACCGTTTTCCCATTCGTCAGGTGAAATTTTATGACAACGATGCACAGCGTCAGGAGATAGTTGCAAAGGCGTGTGAGATATATCTGCATGAACACGCACCCGATATTGCTTTTACCTACACGACAGATCCACGGACAGCCTTTACTGATATTGACTTTGTTCTTGCTCATATTCGTGTTGGAAAATACGCAATGCGTGAGCTTGATGAGAAAATCCCACTGAAATACGGTGTTGTCGGTCAGGAAACCTGTGGGCCGGGCGGACTTGCTTACGGTATGCGCTCTATTGGTGGTGTTCTTGAAATTCTCGATTATATGGAAAAATACTCTCCCGATGCATGGATGCTCAATTACTCAAATCCGGCAGCAATAGTCGCTGAGGCTACAAGAAGATTACGACCGAATTCAAAAATACTGAATATTTGTGATATGCCTATTGATCTTGAGGAAAAAATGGCATCGATGTGCGGACTTTCTTCACGCAAGGAAATGACGGTGTCGTATTACGGACTTAATCACTTTGGTTGGTGGAGAAAAATTTACGATAAAAACGGAAACGATCTTTTGCCGAAAATTCGTGAGCATATTGCAGTGAATGGCTTTGCGGATGCGATATCAGATACAAATCAGCACATTGATGAAAGCTGGCGTGAAACCTTTACAAAAGCGAAGGATGTATATGCGCTTGATCCCGAAACTATCCCAAACACTTATCTTAAATACTATCTATATCCTGATTATGTGGTTGAACATTCAAATCCGAATTACACACGAGCTAACGAAGTAATGGCAGGACGTGAGAAAACGGTATTTTCAGCCTGTCGTGAGATAATAGAAAAGGGTAGCAGTGAGGGATGTGCTTTTGAAGCTGATGCTCACGCTTCGTATATCGTAGACCTTGCTTGTGCGATTGCTCAGAATACTATGGAACGGTTTTTGCTCATTGTTCCGAATGAAGGTGCGATAGAGAACTTCGACAGGACTGCAATGGTGGAAATTCCATGTATAGTCGGAAAAAATGGCTACGAACGCATAGTTCAGGGTGAGATACCGTTATTTCAGCGTGGAATGATGGAGGAGCAGGTGTGTGTGGAAAAGCTGACTGTTGAGGCATGGATAACCGGAAGCTATCAGAAAATGTGGCAAGCGATGACACTTTCAAAAATAGTGCCGAGTGCGGGAATTGCAAAGCTTATACTTGATGATATGATAGAAGCGAATAAAGGCTACTGGCCGGAATTAAAATGACGGTGGATGTTAGATATATGAGATTGTTTAGCGGACTGAAAAAAGATAAAATAACGCAGATATTTGCTCCTGTAGCCGGAGAAGTCGTTGAGATGAAGAATATAGCAGATACTGCGTTTTCCGAAGGTATTTTGGGATTTGCCTGTGGTATCGAGCCGTCTGACGGAAGGATATTTGCACCTTGCGATGGAAATATTATCCAAACAAGCGATACTTCTCATGCAATAGGAATTAAGGCTGAAAACGGTGTGGAGCTTCTCATTCATGTTGGAATAGACACTGTTGATATGCATGGAAATGGCTTTCGGTTAGCTGTGACATCGGGTGAAGCAGTAAAAAAAGGACAGCTTCTTATTACAGCGGAGCTTGAAAAGATACGAGAAGCAGGTCATCCGACGACTGTTGTGACTGTTGTTACAAATTTCGAGGAGTATGAGAATGTAAAGCTGACTGCGCTGGGAAGGATAGAGGTCGGTTCGCCACTTATCGAGGTGACACAATGAAAAGCTTCAAATATAAAATAACCGACACGCATGGAATTCACGCCAGACCCGCCGGACTTATAGCTAAAATAGCAAAAGAATACGATGATACAACACTTTCTGTGACTAAAGGAGATACCACGATAACAGCGAACAGGCTAATGAAGCTGATGAGCCTTGCTATAAAGCAGGGTGATGATGTAACGGTGACAGTCGAAGGTGAGCATGAGGATGAGGTTTTTGATAAAGTAAAAGATTTTTTTGAAAAGAATTTATAAGTCAAGCGAAATTTAATGAGCTTTTTAGAAAGGCAGGAGGTGTTTGAATGATCCTGATGCAGGGCAAGGGTGTGTCAGGGGGGGTGGAGCGAGGATGCTTGAGATTCTACCACCGTGTAGATACTGAAATAACCAAAAAAGCCGGTGCAGGTATAGAGATCGAAAAGTCACGTCTTGCAGAGGCTCAGAAAAGCTCGATACAACAGCTTAATTCACTTGCTGAAAAATGTCGCAGTGATGTGGGAGATGAATCGGCACTTCTTTTTGAAACACACGCAATGCTTGCCGAGGATGAGGATTATGTCGAGTGTATCAATGAAATTTTGGAGAGCGAAAATTGCTGTGCAGAGTATGCGGTGAGTCAAGCAGGGGAGAAATTTTCAGCGATGTTTTCGGCAATGGATGATGCTTATATCAATGCACGTTCTGCGGATATTCGCGATGTGACAAGACGTATAATCAAAAATCTCATTGGCTTGAAATACACTGGCAATGATTGGAACGAACCTGTGATAATTGCGTCAGACGATCTTGCACCATCGGAAACGATACAGCTTGATAAGTCGAAAATACTTGGCTTTGTCATGCGTAACGGTTCAGCTGTCAGCCATACATCAATATTGGCACGGGCTATGGGAATTCCTGCGATATGCGGACTTGGAGATGCACTGAAGCCGGAATACGAAGGAAGAATTGCATATATCGATGGTGAAGCCGGTCAGGTAATACTTGAACCGGACGAGATAACGCTTGAAAAATTAAATAAAAAAATTGAAAAACAGCAGGAAATAAAAGCTCTTTGGAAAACAATGCGTGGAAAAGAGGACATGACACTCGATGGTGTGCATATTCATGTGTACTGCAACATAAGCTCTGCGGAGGATGCAAAAGCAGTTATTGACAACGATGGTCGTGGAGTCGGATTATTTCGTTCCGAATTTCTCTATCTTGCGTCAGATGATTATCCGAGTGAGGATATGCAGTTTGAAGCATACAAAAGTGTTGCTGTCGCAATGGAAGGAAAACGTGTCATAATCAGGACTCTTGATATTGGTGCAGATAAGCAGGTGGAGTATTTTCATTTGAAAAAAGAGGATAATCCTGCTATGGGACTTCGGGCTGTGCGTATATGCCTTAATAGACCGGAGGTTTTCAAAAAACAGCTTCGTGCAATTTACAGAGCCTCTGCATACGGTAAGGTGGCGATAATGTTTCCGATGATAACGTCGGTTTGGGAGGTAAAGGAATGTTGTCGTGCGTGCCGTGAAGTAATGCAGGAGCTTACAAAAGATGGAATACCATACGCACCCGAAACCGAGATAGGAATAATGATAGAAACTCCTGCCTCAGTGCTGATAGCTGACGAGCTTGCTGGGCTTGTTGATTTTTTCTCTGTAGGTACTAATGATTTGACGCAGTATATTTTAGCTTGTGACAGACAGGAGGGTGATCTTGGGAAATTTTATGACCCACACCATCCGGCAGTGCTTAAAGCCTTAAAAATGGCGACAGATGCGGCACATCGCAATGGAATATGGATAGGAATATGCGGTGAGCTTGCGTCTGATATAGAAATGCTTCCGACATTTTTGGCTCTTGGAATCGATGAACTTAGCGTATCCCCACCGAATGTTCTTCCGCTTCGTGCAGAAATTAGAAAAAGCACAGCAAAAATGTGCAAATTTGAGTTGCCTGAACAGTAAAAAAAGGCTGCACGCATTTTAGAAATATTTTCCAAAGTGCAGCAGCCGATTTTTATTTAATATTATTTTACAGTGTTAAGAAACAAGAAGCCATTTACGGGTACATCGAATTTGGATATACCGTTTGCAAGTGTAGCTTCACCGGAGCTTACGATATCGCCCATGCAATTTCTGATTTCAAAAGAATATTTTGCATCACTGCACTTGTTGTCGATATACACATCGGTATTACCTGTTCCGTTTGCGATAACAAGGCGGTTCAGCTTTTCCTTCATTACAAATACGGGATTGCTGTATACTGTAGCAATTATTTCGCCTTCAATGCGGGCGTAGATCTGAGAGTACGAAGCTTCAACACCGAGAGGCACAAGCTCACCATCGATAAGAATGTGGCGATTGTCGTCCATGAATTTGAGGTAATACTTGAGCATTTTTTGGTGATCTTCGGGAAGCTGATCGAAGAAAACAGAAATCTGCGGTACACAGTACATGATGTTTATCATCTGATCTGCAGCTGTTTCAACGGGAGCTTCGTAATTCCAAACGAGCATATCGGAATGGACAGCTGTACCGTTATTTGTGAGAAGTCTAAGGTCAGTTGCGTGTACACGATTGATAGTTGCACCACCGCCACAGTCACCTACACGAAGGATATTACCGTATTTCTGCATAACAGGGCCGATATAGGACTGACGGAATTCGATAAGAATTTCAGGATCGATCGCACGGAGAGCTGTAGTTACTTCATTAAGAAGCTTTTCAACAGCTGCTTCAAGAGAGGGGCAGTCCATATCCTCGTAATTTGTCGGAGATTCTTCGCTCAGACCAAATGAATCGATAAAATCAAGCTTAAGACCGTCGAGCTTCCATTCGCGTACAGCAGTTTCGTATGTTTCAACGAGGTATTTTCTTACTTCGGGGAAGCGAGGGTCAAGAATTCCGACATCACCGTTGTTTCTCGAACGGAGATACATTCCTTCAAAGCGTTTGAAGCATTTTGCGTGAACACCTACAAACGGCACAGAATACCACAGCATAAATTTCATTCCGAGGGCGTGTACTTGAGCAACAAGCTCTTTCATTGAGGGAATTTTAGATTCAACACATTCCCAGTCACCGCAGTAGCTGTAGCCACTTGCACTTTCAGCAGTCTGCCAACCGTCATCGAGAATTATAGTGTCAAGTCCGTATTCCTTTGCGAGCTTGCACTGAGCCAAAACAGTATCGGTAGTAATGCGCTTCTGGAAATTATACCATGACGAGAACATTGCACGTTTTGCGCTGACCGGAACGTGAGCCTGCGGATATGCACCGTTGCTCCACCAATCACGCACAGCTTTAATGCTGTCATAATATGGAATTTCACGGGAATCTATGCGAAGTATGGTTTCGTAGTGATCCATAAGATCAACACGATTGATGAAAAGCTCTATAACGCATATAACATCTCTGAGCTGATCGCTTATACCTGCGCTGAGATAAACGGGTGTAGCGGCATCGGCAAGAGCAAATGTACAGCTGTTATTTCCGCCTGCACCAATGAGTGAGAGTATCGGTGCACCTGCTGCAGAACGAGAAGTTGTAGACAGCGGACGCCAATCGGAGTATAAGCCACGATTGAAGCCGGTGGTTGGAGTCCATGTTGAAAGAATATCAACAAACGGTTCTACCCAGCGAAGCTTTATCTTACCCGGAACTACTTTTTCCGGAAAGTCGATGGAAATACGATATGTTTGAAGCTCATCGCCTATTTCAAGCGGGGTTACCGAAACATCGGCCTCCTGACCGTTTTTGAATATTTCAAATTCTCTGATTCTTCCGGGGATTTTTTTCATGAGTATTCCTCCATGCAGTTGTATATATAATTTAGTTTATTTTACAAAAAAAGTGTCCGAATTTCAATACATTTCGTTAATAATTTTTTGAAATGTAACAAATTCGGACGTTTTTGTGTTCATTTTTTTATAACAACGCAGTTATTTATGCCGTAATACTCAAAAGCACGCACTGCATGAGTGTCTATTCGCTCTCCACTGACTACTATCGGCACAGCAGGCGGACATCCGACAGTGGCAAAGGATAGTATTCTTCCGATGCTTTCTGTTACGGGAACTATTTCACTTGCTGACATAGTAGCTTCTCTTGGTGTAAGCACAGCCTCGGGAAGCGTGAACTGTGGCGGCTGCAAATTTATTGTCGGCTTTTTATCAATAGACAGAAGTGCTGTCGCAAATTTTTCGATATCATCGGCAGAATTACTCGGAGTTAGCATAACAGTGAGAAAATCAGGATCGAAGAATTCGCAGACGATATTTTTCTTGAGCAATATTTCTGCAAGCTCATGACCATAGTAGCCGTATTTTTTTGTAGCAATGGTGATTTTCATCGGCTCGTTTCCGCAAAGCGTAAAGCCGTTTGAGATGAGCGTGTTTTTTAATTTATCGATAGACTTTACAAATTCGCACAAGCGTTCACGATATCCGTCAGCGATATATTTGTTTGTCAAATCAAGAGATTGAAGTATCAGATATGACGGACTTGTAGAGCCGAACAAAGCAAGCGAATTTTTGACCTGTGAGCAGAATATTTCGGGAGATTTTTCAGCTAAAGCCTGTGATATGTGAAGATATGCGCTACCTGTCAGTGCCGGAAGTGTTTTGTGTGCGGAATCACAGCAAATATCAGCACCGTTATCGATTGGGTGAAGTGAGCTTTCAAGAAATTTGAGGTACGCTCCATGGGCATTGTCAACTGCGAGAAGAACATTGTGCTTGTGACAAACCTTGGCGATACCTGCGATATCAGGCATATTTCCCAGATAATCCGGTGAGGTGAGATATACAGCAGTAGGTTTGTCGTCGGCTTCTGTCAGCATTTTGTCGAGTGCTTCCGACGAAATATTGCATGATAAATAAGAACCGTCATCAACAGTCAGCCATTTTACTTGAAAATCAAGCAGAGCGACAGAGGAAATGAACGTTTTGTGTGCATTTCTGCCTGCAAAAATAAGAGGTTTTTGACCGACAGACCTTGCGTATTGACACAAAAGATACATCATTGCACGGATGCAGAGCGACGAACCCTCGGTTGAATAATACGTCGGGCATGAGAAAATCGCACTTGCATTCGATTCGCTTTCACGAATTATTCCGTCAGCTTCATAAAGACTGTCAGCACCGACTATTTCAGTGATATCGTATGCTTCACAGCCAAGCAGCGATGCACCTTTGTGACCCGGCATATGGAGTCGTGCAGAGCCTGAGCTGACATATTCACGGACAAAATCTACTATAGGTGTATTCATTCGTCACAACCGGTACAGCCGTCGCAGTCACCGTCACAGCTTTCGTTAATACCGTTGCCACTTACTTCTCTTGCAATAGCTACTGCTATAGCACATTCCATTCTCTTGCGGAACAGGTCGCAACCATACTTATAAACGCCCTTTATTGAGCCTGTTGCGTGGAAAGCATTTGCGGCACATCCACCGGAGCAGTAAAGTCTTGCCCAACAATCACGACATTCCGGACGTGCATATACGTTGCAGGACTTGAATTCATTCTGTATTTCTGTATTCTTAACGCCGTTATAAATATCACCGAGCTTGAATTTTTCTTCGCCTACGAACTGGTGACATGGGTAAAGATCTCCCCACGGAGTTACAGCCATATATTCGGTACCGGAACCACAGCCCGAAATTCTCTTATAGATACACGGACCGTCAGCCAGGTCGATCATATAATGGTAGAAAGTGAAAGGCTTGCCTTCTTTGTCACGTTCAAGCATAAGCTCTGCAAGCTTTTCGTACTGCTCCATAACGATGGCCTTGTCTTCTTCTGTCAATTCGGAAGGATCACCGGGGGCGCAAACAACAGGCTCCATGCTGAGTTCAGTGAAACCGAGATCAAGCATTTCCTGAATATCCTTGAGGAAGTCGGGGTTTGCATGGGTGAATGTGCCACGCATATAATAATTCTGACCACCACGGGCTTCAACAAACTTCTGGAATTTCGGTACGATCTTGTCCCAGCTTCCGTTTCCGGCGTAATCTACACGATAACGGTCATGAATTTCTTTACGACCGTCGAGAGAGAGAACGACATTACTGCATTCACGATTTGCAAATTCGATAACGTCATCATCTACAAGAACACCGTTCGTTGTCAAGGTGAAACGGAAATTTTTACCTTTTTCTTTTTCGATACTACGAGCATAAGCAACGAGCTGTTTTACAACATCGAAATTCATAAGAGGTTCACCGCCGAAGAAGTCTACCTCAAGATTGTGACGTGTGCCGGAGTTTTCGATGAGGAAATCAAGGGCGCGCTTACCAACTTCAAACGACATTACAGCACGTTCGCCATGATATTTGCCCTGAGAAGCAAAGCAGTAGGAACAGTTAAGATTGCAGGTATGAGCGATATGCAGGCAAAGAGCCTTTACAACACCGGCAGTTTTTTCTTTAAGCATACCGGCAGCTTCTTCAAATGTATCGGGAGTAAAAAGCTGTTCACTGTCACGAAGCTCAACGACCTGATCGTAACATTCAGCAATATCATCGGCAGTAATATCTTCATTATTGCCGTATTTTTCGAGCATAGCGGAAATTATTGTGTCACGATCGTTCGCTTCAAACATGGCAATGATATCGTATGCCACATCATCTACTACATGGACAGCACCGGAGCAAACATCGAGCACAATATTGTACCCACCAAGCTTATATTGATGTATCATAAAATTATCCTTTTTTACTAATTGAAATAAACCACAATGGGTGATATACGAAAGCTGATGAAATTTATAAAAGGCAAAAAGGGCTGTCGCGCTAGGAATGATTCCCGATTTGCGACAGCCTCTTGATTTACGCGAAAATTACTTGTTGTTCTTGTTTTCGCACTTCTGGTTAGCGATACCGCAGGAAGTCTTGCAAGCAGACTGGCAGGAAGTCTGGCATTCACCGCAACCGCCCTTCTTAGCGCTCTTGCAAAGATTACGGGTCTTGATGGTAATGATGTGCTTCATTGAAAAATACCTCCGATTATTATTACTGATAAATTATAACACTTTTTTGCGTCGAAGTCAATACGCAGGATAAAAAAGTTGGCGTGAGAAAAAATATAGTAAAAATATTCGTAAACTATTGCTTTTTTTGGCGAATTATGATACAGTATTAACAAAAATATATGTTTACGGAGGTAAAATTCATGCCTAAATATTCGCTTTACTCCCCCGATGCATCGCTTTGTATGACCGTTTCAATGCTTGACGGTGCGCTTTTCTACTCTGTTGCGAAAAACGGTATCACAGTAATCGAAGACTCTCCTGTAGGTGCGGTGCTGTCGAATGTTGACCTGACCTGCGGACTTTCTGTAGTATCAGAAGAACGTGGTGAGATCGACGATGAATACACTATCCCCGCATTTAAGAAGAGCTTGTGTAAGGATCACTGCAACACTCTTGCTATCGCAGTTGAAAAGGATGGTTATCCAATGACTCTCGAAGCAAGAGCATACGATGACGGTGCGGCTTTCAGAATGGTATTCGGTAAGGAAGAAACTCTCGAGGAGGAATTGACTTCCTTTACAGTTCCTGAGGATACACGCAGTGTTTATGCGATGAAGTTCCGCTTCTCTTATGAAGAAGAATTCAATCGTGTTCCTTTGTCCGATCTTTATCAGAATCTGTGGATATTCCCGGTTCTTCTCGAATGTGGCAAGGGTGTATGGGGACTTATCACCGAAGCGGCTGTTTTCGGAGATTACGGTGGAATGATTCTTTCGTCAAAGAAAAATTCTCCAAGATGCTTGAATGTAACTGCCGCTCCCGATGAATTTGTCAAGACAAAGGTTCCCGTTGCTACTCCGTGGCGTGTAATTCTTGCAGGTTCTCTTGATGATATCGTCAACTCAAATACTATCGAAAATCTCAATCCGCCGTGCGAAGTTGAAGATACATCTTTTGTTAAGCCCGGTATTGTTGCATGGAGCTGGATGACAGAGCCGAGTTCCCCCGGCAATTTTGAACGTCAGAAGGATTTTGTCGATCTTGCCGCTAATATGGGCTGGCCTTATTCTCTTGACGATGGTGGTTGGAAGAGAGGCGAGGTCGATATTCCTGCACTGGTTGAATATGGTAAAGAAAAAGGCGTTGGAATTTGGATATGGGAGCATCGCAGAGCTTTCATGGACAAGAAGGTTGCTGACGAAACTCTTGCTTTGTGGAAATCATGGGGCGTTGTCGGTGTAAAGATAGACTTCTTTGAATCAGATACAAAGGAAAGAATAGCACTGTATGATACTCTTGCAGAGCTTTGTGCCAAGCATAAGCTTATGGTGAACTTCCATGGTGCATCAAAGCCCGCAGGTGAAATACGTCGTTGGCCTCATGTTATGACAAGAGAGGGCGTAATGGGTGGAGAAAACTATCAGTTCAGAAGCCATTATTACGTTCAGCCTACAGCACGTCATAATTGTATGCTTCCGTTTACCAGAAATGCAGTTGGCCCGATGGACTTTACTCCTACAACATACAGAAGCTACAAGAGCGGTACTACTGATACTCATCAGACTGCATTGCCTGTTGTTTTCACAAGCTATGTTACACATATAGGTGAATCTCCCGAACCGATTTATGATACTCCCTGTTCAGCATTTCTTAAAGGCTTGCCGACTGCGTGGGATGAATCCAAGCTTCTTGAAGGAGAACCTCAGAGCTATGTAACAATGGCAAGACGTAAGGGCGATAACTGGTGGATAGGCGGTATCTGTGCAACTCGTTCGAGAACCGCTACTGTCGATCTGTCATTCATTGGTGATGGCGAATATAAGGCGACACTTTATCAGGATGGCTTGCAGGATTGTACAGCAGTAGATGTTCCGATAGGTGCAAAAGAACCCATTTCCAAGGAACAGTATGAAATTTGGGAAAAGGATACCGGCAGACCGAACTGCTATTTCCATGATACACACCTTTGCGATATTTCCGAATTTACTGCTACTAAGGATACAGTTCTTGATATCCCATGCGTACTTGATGGCGGATTCGCACTGAAGCTTGAAAAGATTAAATAAGCTAAAATAAAAAAGACTGCTCACGTTAAGGAAATTTATTCCATGATGTGAGCAGTTTTTTGTTTTACTTTTCTATAAGTTCCTCTGTAGCCTTGCTGTCTCCTGCGAGATTCATAAGCCTATCCCCTGTGTACCAGTGTTTCCACTTGCCAAAACGAGCCAGCTCACGAGTCTTGATAGCTTTGTTCATCCAATTTACGGCTTCACGAATGTTTTCATCAAACATGACCGTTGAACCGTTTGATCTTTTAATTTCAGCAGCCTTTGCAAGATGATTTACCCAACGATAAAGACCTGTGATCATCGAAATATGCACTATCATATTGCTGTCAAAGAATCTTTTTCTGTCCTCGGTTACATTTTCCTTTGCAGAGATTGCTTTTTCCATCAGTGATTCAAACTTTGGCAGAGATTCCTCCGTCGCATTTTTGTAATATTCGATGAATTCGTCAGTTGTATCGAAATTATACAGTCTTGTGTTCTGAATATCGTCCTTTTTAAGCTCTGAACCACCGATTATTGACATCAGCTTCCACGCAACTCTCTTGCACATTCCGTCCATCAAAAGCATTTGACCGGGAATAAGCTCGTTGTCCATTTTATAGAACGAGTCGAAATACTCACTGTAAACTTCTTCAAGCTTTGCCGTGTCATCTGCTTTGAACTGTTTTTTGCACCAGTTGCGACGGAAAGCCTCGATATCGGAATTTTCAATATTCCATGTTATCTGCGAAGAATATGCGATTCCATAGAGATGCTCACGGAAATTAGATACGTTTATGATTGAGTAGTGAGTATCACCGGCTTCTACTGCACCCTTGTAGTTGAATAGGATTTTTTCGGGACGATTTCCCTGTACAATATGCGGACCACAGCCCCAGAATGCGAGATGATAATACAAGCCGTAGTTGTAATCAGAGAAACGAGGCGTAGTATAGTAGCCCTCACCCCACATCTGATTCGGCCCGAAGTCTGACATGACAATTATCGTATCTGACGGGAATTTCAGCGCACGTTCCTTGTAAAGAGGCATACCCTCCATCCAAAGAGTTGCGGAGCAGATGATATCCTTGTTCGGACACTCCGATCTGATAATGTCAAGCTGCATTTGCATAGCGTCGCCTATGAGCTTGCCACGTTCCTCAGTAGTTTCGGGTGCGCGTGGATTGTTGTACCAAACAGGTCTGTCGCCACGTCCTCTTAATCCGAGCTGCCAGATAACATTGTCAAACTGCGCCCATTCATGGATATATTTAGTCCATACTTCACGGTATTTATCCGGATGATCGATGAAATTGATATTCTCTATTGTAGGATCCTTCTCACGCCAGTAGCTGTCCATTGTGAACTGATGTACACCAACGGGCTCCTGATGGTGCATGGATATAAACATACCACGTTCGGTGATGTATTTAACCAGAGCTTTTTCTGCCGGATCGAGAATGTTGAGATGCGAGCATGGTATAAGCAGATTCTGTTTAAGACGAAGCCCTGTTTCAACTATCATTGCAAGTGCAGGCATATAATCGCCATGGAATCTGTAACCACGTTCGGGCATTTCCTGCTTTGAGAAGCCTTCCAGAAGATCCTCGTCGTTGATGAACCATCCGCGGAATTTGTATGTGTGCGGATAATCGGTTATATCAAGCTGAGTAAGCTCAAGAGAATCCATGTGTTCGGGTTCATTTTCAGTCCACTGATAAAGCGGATCAATGCCGAGATATTTTTCGGAAAACTCGAAAATTCCCCACATTGTGCCACGACAGTCACTTCCGATGATAAAAAGGCAGTCGTTCTTTATAAGTAGCTTAAAAGCCTCCCACTTACCGCAAATATCGCTTGTATCGATATCATTTTCCGAAAGGGTATCACGCATCTTTTTGTTGTCGAGAGTTCCGATGATGATACCTTTTTCATGCGGATAAAGTATATCGTTGTATGTCGGTGCACATTTACCGCAAACCTTCATAAAGTCGTTTGACAGCATAGATACAACGGCATTTGTGATACAGAACGGTTCTGAGGCATCGTAATAGATATGTGTGACGTAATCTTTATCGAATAAAATCATTTTTAGACCTCTGACAATCAGTGGAACGGCAGATAGCCTTCGTTTGCTTTGAACATTTCGTCAACCATGTCACGGACTTCCTGCATACTGCATACTGCTGAGGTAAGCGGGTCGTAGAGACAGGAGTAGAATATCTTATCGGGATCATTTTCGAGAACTGCTTCAATAGCAAGCTCCTCACAACGTGCGGAAATATCGCAAAGGAGAGCGCACTGAGGCGGAAGAGCACCGACGTGCATAGCCTGGAGCTTATTTTTGCTTGCGAGTACAGGAACTTCTACGCAGCAGCCTTCGGGAAGATTATCGATAAGACCGAAGTTACGCACATTTCCGTTAAATTCAAACATTGTGTAGTCGCCAAAGATAGCATTGAAAATATACGATGCGTATTCTGCACCACGCTTAAGGTCGATTGGAGAATTGATCCATTCTTCGATAGCATCTACCTTGCGCTGTGCCGCTCCTGCACGACGACTGCGATCTACAGGCTTACCGGTATCCTTACCTGTGCCGTGAACGCAGTATTTGTCGATAAGATCGGGACGTTTGCGGAACCAGGATACATATTCACTGTGATGTCCGCTTCCTTCGGGGGAGAAATAGCCAAGATGCTTG
This sequence comes from uncultured Ruminococcus sp., assembly GCA_964430105.1. Classification (GTDB taxonomy): domain Bacteria; phylum Bacillota; class Clostridia; order Oscillospirales; family CAG-272; genus UMGS1696. The sequence goes on from CAYSEF010000010.1 coordinate 30,981, forward strand.
AACATTTCAAAGCGAACCTGTTCTTCGTTATAGATATCGGGATTTTTTGCAGCTTCACGAAGCATAGGATATGCATCCTTACCCTTGTATTTCAGATCAACATAGAATGCCTGATGGTTCAAGCCGGCACAGACGTAAGTAAGATCTTTATGTTCAACGCCAAGCCAACGAGCGATTTTGTATGATGTGCCCTGTACACTGTGGCAAAGACCTGTAATCTTGAGGTGAGGATAAACTGTCTGCATTGTACGGCAGAGCATTGCCATCGGGTTTGTGTAATTCAGGAATACTGCATCGGGACAGTATGTTTCAATATCCTTGCAGATATCGAGCATAGTTTCAACTGAGCGCAGGTAGTCAAACACACCGGCAGGACCTCTTGTATCACCTATGCAGATGTCAACGCCGTATTTTGCGGGAATATCGATATCTGCCCAACGGAGTTCTCTGTCACCTACGAGAATCGTGCAAAGTACGCCATCTGCACCCTTGAGTGCTTCAACACGGTCTTTCGTGCAGATTACCTTTGCAGGATAATTGCCGGCTTCAACTATGCGTGTGACCATTCTGCGTGCAAGCTCAAGCTGTGAATCGGAAATATCCATGAGTACGAGCTCTGCATCCTGAAATGCCGGGAAGGTAAGAAGGTCCTTACAAAGATTTCTTGTGAAAACATAGCTTCCCGCACCAATAAATACTATACGTTTTGGCATTGTGTGTTCCTCCTGTAATTTAATTAAGTTCTATTGTGAAATTCCAATTGATTTGTTCTTCGAGAATACGATATTCATCTCTGAGATTCGGACCACAGCTGTTGGAGCCGATACCACTCTGCTTATAGTCAATGCAAAGCACTGTCTGACCGCATTTTTCTATTTCAAAGCTGTGGGGCTTTGTTGTCAGCTCTTCCTGAGTGTAGGGAGAAGCATTGAAGCATAGCTTGTCGTCGCACTTTGCTGTCAATGAACCGTCACTTGAAGAAATCTTGACGTAATCGCAGTTGTAATGGCTACCGTTTTCCTGAGGTTTGAGATAATCCTCGTGCATATCGTCAACTTTTGCATTGAATTTATCGATATATGTTGCCGTATGCTTGTCGTTGTAGGATTCTGTAGGGCCATAGCCATAGTATTCAACATTTTCAAACGATTTCGGAAGCATCATTCGCAGACCGAATCTCGGAAGCCATGGCATAGCAGGATTTCTTTCGGCATTTATCGTTACTGCGAGCTTTCCGCTTGGAGATATGGAATATGTCGCATCGATATCTATCATTCTTTGGCAAACAGGGCCTGTGAGAGCGAGATAAGTGTTTATAACAGCCATGCCGTCCTTTATTTCAGCAGAGGTGGAGTAGACTTTTGCTACAGCACGATTGTAGTTTGCTTTTTCCCAGTCTCCACGAACGCCTCTTTCGTTGTCGATAGGAGCACGCCAGATGTTATAATTCATCGGAGCAGTGATATATGATACATTATCCTTAACAATCTGCTCAAATGTACCGAGATGCTTGCGGAATACATAGCGGAAATTCTTTCCGGTGATAACATATTCGTCAAGACCTTCGGAAATAGTGGGTGCATCGTCAGTTATGATTGTGTCAGCTTTTTCGGATACAGCTTCAACAACAGCTTGATCGTGTCCGAGAACATGACCTTTCTTTGTGACAGCCATATCGACCTTTTGAATATAGCGGAAGATAATGCTTGTGCGTTCTGTTTGTGGAATTTTATCGGCTACTGTTACGTTAACCTTTTCGTGTGGTGCACAGCATATATCTGAAATAACGCCGGATGCGATAACTGCACCATCCTGCTTGATTTCATAAGCGATATCACACAGGTCGATAAGATTTGTAAAGTCAAGAACATTTTCGAATGTAAATTCGCCCTTAGCGATATCGTATTCACGCAGTCTGACAGGTCTTGCGGCAGCCTTCAGCTCAAGAAGATTCGTATGTGGAGTTCTGTCGGGATAAACCAGACCATCCATACAGAAGTTTCCGTTGTGTGGGTATTCTCCCCAGTCGCCACCATAGAAGTATTTGTCGCGTCCGTTGGCAGTTTTACCCATATAGATAGAATGGTCGCACCATTCCCAAACGAAGTTTCCGAAATAGTTGTCGTATTTGTATACCAATTCGTAATATCCGTCAAGGTCACCACAGCTGTTACCCATTGCGTGAGCCATTTCACTTTGTACAAACGGCATATGCTGCATTTCGGGCTGGCAAGGGCAGGGCCTTCCTTTGCGTGACATATTTTCGTAATTGCCCGTAAGATAATCCTCGATCAAATCGTAATCTGCGTACATTGTCGAGAAGAAATCAAGCTCAGAGCGATCGGACTTACCTTGTCTTGTCTCAGCGTATTCTTTCAGAACAGGCTTTGTTATTTCGGGGTGATCGTAGGAATCGGTATATGTCGCCTCGGTGTAGTGTATCAAACGTGTTTCGTCGTAGGCTTTTATCCATTTTTGTGCATCCTCAAAGTTTGGACCGTAGCCTGATTCGTTGCCGAGTGACCATATGATAACCGCAGGACTGTTTTGGTCACGGATTACATTTTTGTAGGTTCTGTCCATAATAGCAGCCTGGAATCTCGGGTCACGCGCGATGAGCTGATAACCTGCAATTTCCCGGAACGGATTTATGATACCGCCCGAGCCGTGAGTTTCGATATCAGCTTCAGCACACAAATAGATACCATATTCGTCGCAAAGCTCTACAAGGAGAGGGGAGTTCGGATAATGTGATGTACGGAGTGCGTTGACATTGTACTCCTTCATCATTCTGAGGTCACGATCTATATCTTCATAAGAAACAGCATATCCCTTGAATGGATCTGTATCGTGTCTGTTTACGCCCTTCATCTTGACCTTTTTGCCGTTTAGGTAGATAACATCACCTCTACGGCAGATTTCACGAAGTCCGATTTTTTTGACAATTACTTCATCTGCTGTTGAGAGTACGAGAGTATAGAGATTTGGTGTTTCGGCAGTCCAGAGAATTGCATCGGTTACATCGAGAACTGCTTCGGGATTTTCATTTGAAAGCTTACCAACTGCTGTGATATCACCGCAGGGAGAGATAAGCTTTACATCTACAGCAGTATCGCCCTCAAACTTCGCATTAATAGTCAGCTTACCGCTTTTATAATCATTGTACAGCGATGGCTTCACGAAGAAATCACGGAGATGTGCCTGTGGACGTGAGATAATGTAGACACTGCGGAAAATACCGCTGAGACGCTCCTTGTCCTGGTCTTCGAGATATGTTCCGTCGGAATATTTTAGAACGATTACAGAAATTCTGTTTGAGCCTTCCTTTACATAGGAGGTGATATCAAACTCGCTTGTTGAATGGCTGACCTGGCTGTAGCCGACGTACTTACCATTGATATACAAAAAATAGCATGAATCAACGCCCTCAAAGACGATGTAGTTTTTCATTGAGGCATTTTCAGCGGAAATCTCGAAATCACGAACATATACGCCTGTCGGATTCTCATACGGAACATACGGCGGGTCATATGGGATAGGATAACTCGAGTTTACATACTGTAGCTGACCATAGCCATGAATCTGCCAGTTGGATGGTACGGGAAGTGTAGCAAAATTTTCACTTGTCGGAGCAAAATCCGCTTCAACTACATTTTCGGGAACAGCTTCGGGGGCATTATAATAACCGAAAGCCCAATCTCCATCCAGCGAGAGAAGTCGTGACGAGGCGGTACGGAATTTTGTTACAGCGTCGGATTCACAGGCGAATGGAATATAGTAAGAGCGATCCGGCATAGTACCTTCATGCAGTACAGTGAATGATTCGTAATGCTTGGGTAGTACCATAATATTCTCCTCAATTACATAAGTGTGAGTTTTTATACAGCTTTTCTATATGGATTTTACCATAAACGCAAATAAATATCAAGTGTTTTTGCACAAAAGCAGAAGTGGATTTTTGAAAAAATTATATTTTATGCACCAATTACTTTTGCGTGTGGTGGAAAATATAATAAATGAATTGTAAATTGACGAATAACAAAAATACATGAATTTTACAATCGAAAGATATCACGCTTTACAACGTATGAAGTATAATTTGGTTGTGTAAAGGAAAAATGATGAAAAAGAGAAAAAGTTCATCCATGAATGAAATTCATTTGTGAAAAGGAGAAGAAAATGAACAAGGCATTAAGTTTTACAATGGTACTGATTATGCTTCTTGGCATGGTTCCGACAGTGTTTGCGGAAGAAATCAGCAATGCACTCGACACAACAGCGAAAATCGACACAACAGATGTAATTGAGGTAGTCGAAGGCAAAATCAATACAGAAAGCGACAACGGATTTGTAAAGCATCTCGACAGCTATTCTACAGGCTATACAAGTGAAGACGGTGGCGTTGCAGAAATCGTAAAATATAACTCCGACAACAGTTGTATGTATCTTGTAAGCGGATTTACACAGACTCTCGATATCGTAAAGATAAACAGCGACGGTTCGACTGCTCTTGTAAAGAAGATTGATATAGCAAAGCTTGGCGAAGAAAACGGATTTGATGCAGGAGATATAACAAGCGTTGATGTTGATACAGAAAAAGACATTGTTGCGATAGCAGTACAGTCCTCGGAATATGACAAGAACGGCACGATAGTAACCTTGACATACGATGGAGATTTTGTTGCGAAATACGAAGCAGGTGTTCAGCCTGATATGGTGGTATTTACTCACGACGGAAAGAAGATACTTACTGCAAACGAGGGTGAACCCAGAAACGGATATGTTGATGCAGTAGATCCGCTTGGCTCTGTTACGATAGTTGACCTTGAATCAGGTGAAGCATATACAAAAACCTTTGAAGAATTTGACGAGAAGCGTGATGAGCTTGTAGCAAACGGAGTACTTCTTAAGAGAGGAAGCGCACCCGGCACTGATCTTGAACCCGAATATATAGCGATTTCTGCTGACAGCAGTACAGCTTATGTTACACTTCAGGAAAACAATTCGGTTGCGGCTATTGACCTTAACACATTGGAATGGAAATATGTAAAGGGTCTTGGCTTCAAGGATCACAGCATCGAAGGAAACGGCCTCGACCTCAACAAGAATGGTGAAATAGCGATTCAGACGGAAGATGTTTACGGTGTGTATATGCCCGACGGTATCGCAATAGTCGAAATAAACGAAAAGGAATACCTTCTTACTGCAAATGAGGGCGATTCACGAGAATGGGGCGATTATGAAAATACAGATAAAGCTCCGATAGGCGGTGCAAAGAAGGATGTTGAATACCTCATTTCATCTGAAACAGATGGTTTGGATGAGGATAAAACATATCTCCTTGGCGCACGTTCATTCGCAATATGGGATGCGGAAACGCTTGAACTTGTATTCGAGAGTGGAGACGATTTTGAAGTGATAACTGCTGAAAAGTTCCCGGAATACTTCAACTCCGGTCACAATGAAGCAGGTAAGGTCGATGCGAGAAGCAATAAAAAAGGCCCTGAACCGGAGTCCGTTGCAGTAGTCGAAGCTGATGACAGGATATACGCAGTAATAGGACTTGAACGTGTCGGCGGTATAATGGTATATGATATCACAGATCCCGAAAATGCGATTTATGCCGATTATCTTAACGTGCGTGATTTCGGTGAAGATGATCTGACAAAAGCAGGCGATCTCGGTGCAGAAGGTATATGCACTATTCCGGCAGAAATAAGCCCTACAGGTGAAGCAATGGTGCTTGTAGCGAACGAAATTTCCGGAACTGTTACCGTAGCTCAAATAGGCGGTGAAAATGAAGCAGAAGAAACACACTCAAGCATGGGTGAATTCGTATACAATCCGCACTGGCTTGAAAAGAACGGTATAGATTCCGATTTTGCAAAGTAATATCAAAGAGAAAGCATCCTTTCGCTTGAAGTGAGTGGATGCTTTTTTATTTTTATTCAAAGCAAAAACTGTATCAGATATAATATTACACTCCCTCCTTGATAAATCTGCATGAATATGCTATAATCTACGTAAATCACACCCTATAATAAGGAAAGAAAAACAATGAAAGTTGTATTGCAGAATTTGACAAAAAAATTCCCAAGCAGGAATAAAAAATCTCCCGGTGAAGTCGTAGCTGTCAACGATTTTACGTTTGAAATACCTGACGGAAAGCTGATTGGTCTTCTCGGTCCATCAGGATGCGGAAAAAGTACCACATTGAACCTGATTTGCGGTTTGCAGAAGCCAACTTCGGGTAAAATATTCTTCGGTGATGATGATGTAACTGACCTGCCACCCGAAAATCGTGGAGTTGGCTTGGTATTTCAGAATTATGCACTGTATCCTCACCTCACAGTAAAGCAGAATATCACTTTCCCACTTGAAAACCTGCGTGGTAAGGATAAAATGACTAAGGATGAAATGTCTGCAAAGGCTCTTGAAATCGCAAAGCTTGTGCAGATAGATGGACTCATGGACAGAAAACCAAATGAACTTTCAGGTGGTCAGCAGCAGAGAGTTGCGATTGCTCGTGCTCTTGTTAAAATGCCACGCGTTCTTCTTCTCGATGAGCCTTTGTCTAATCTTGATGCACGACTCAGATTACAAACCCGTGAGGAATTGAAGCGTATACAGAATGAAACGGGTATCACGACTGTTTTTGTAACGCATGACCAGGACGAAGCTATGAGCATTTCCGATATGATTGTCGTTATGAAGGAAGGCGTGGTTCAGCAGATCGGAAAGCCACAGGATGTTTACGATGACCCGACAAATCTGTTTGTTGCAAAATTCCTCGGTACTCCACCGATATCCGTTTTTGAGGGTGCAGTGAAGGGAGAAAAGCTGTATATCGGAGAAAATGCTGTGCTTGACGTGAAGGGCGTGTCGGATGCTGAAGTGATCGTAGGTGTGCGTCCGGAGGGATATATTTTGAAGGAAGACGGCCCTCTTGAGTGTGCGCTTAACGGAGTTGAAGTTATGGGACGTGATATCAGTATTGTTTCAACACATCCTGCTTCGCAAAATCCCACGATTCGCTCGATTATTACGTCCGAAAACAAAGTCGAAGTTTCCTCGACCAAAGTACGCTTTGCACTCAAGCCGAACAAGGTCTTTATTTTCGATAAGAAAACAGAAAACAGAATATATTTCGATATCGATTGAGCTTGGAGGCAAAAAATGGAAAACAGAAGTAAAAAAGCGTGGCTGTACCTCCTGCCTGCGATACTATTTCTCGGCGTTTTTATGGTATATCCTCTCGTCGATGTTTTAATATATTCTATTGAAGAAGGATATAATTCCGCTTCGCAGACATTTTTCGGTACAGGACTTTACAATTATTCATACGTTTTGCACGATCCTTATTTCCTGCAAGCTGTTAAAAATACTTTCATTCTCGTTATTATAACAGTTCCGTTGTCTACAGGAATTGCACTTCTCATCTCTCTCGGACTTTCATCGATAAAAAAACTGCGTAATTTGTTCCAGACAGTTTATTTTCTGCCCTATGTTACAAATACTCTTGCAGTAGGTCTTGTTTTTATGATACTTTTCAAAAAGACAGCGTATACAGACGGACTTGCAAATTTGCTGTTGAGTATCTTTGGTGCGGGGCCTGTGGATTTTATCGACGGACCGTATTGGGCTAAGATGTTTGTGCTGTGCTTCTATACAATATGGGTCGTAATGCCGTTTAAGATACTTATTCTCACCAGTGCGTTGGCTTCAGTTGACGAAAATCTTTATAATGCCGCAAAAATTGATGCTACTCCGAAATTCAGAGTATTCCGCAAGATAACTATGCCAATGATTTCTCCGATGCTGTTTTATCTTGTGATAACCGGCTTTATCGGTGCATTCAAGGCGTATAGCGATGCTGTTGCGCTGTTCGGAACTGATCTTAACGCCGCTGAAATGAATACTATTGTAGGATATGTTTACGATATGTTATACGGTGACAGTGGCGGATATCCGTCGTATGCCTCTGCAGCTGCGATAATACTGTTTGTTATAGTTTTGACTATCACTTGCATAAACCTGATGATTTCCAAGAAAAACGTTCACTATTAAGGAGGACTTCGCTGTGAATAATCTCGATTATGAAAAACACCTTGACTATGCTAAGATTGAAAAGCGCGCGAAGACCAAAAAAACGGTAGTGAATGTAATTGTTTACGCTTTTCTTGGACTTTGGGCAGTGATGGTGCTGTTTCCGTTCTATTGGATGGTTCTTACATCTGTAAAAAGCTATTCTTCATATAACTCGGAGCGTATACCGCAGTTTTTCACTCTTTCACCTACATTTGAAAATTACTCCGATGCATTTACGGCTGTTCCGCTTGGACAGTATTTTCTAAACACCATAATTTTTACAGTGGCTACTACACTGCTTATGCTTATTGTTACGATACCTGCTGCATTTGCATTTTCAAGACTGGAATTCAAAGGCAAAAACGCTCTGTTTACACTGTTCCTTTCTCTGATGATGATACCGAATGAGCTTGTTATTATTACAAACTTTACGACTATCACTAATTGGGATATGAGAAATACCTTCCTTGGACTCATACTTCCGTCAGTTACGTCTGTTTTCTATATCTATTTGTTGAAAGAAAATTTTGCACAGATACCTGATGAGCTGTATTATGCCGCAAAGGTTGACGGAACCTCTGATTTCAAGTACCTCATGCGTGTAATGATACCCATTTGCAAGCCGACTATAATTACTATCACAATACTTAAGGTAATCGAATGTTGGAACTCCTACGTTTGGCCAAGACTTATAACCGATGATCAAGCATATTTTCTTGTATCAAACGGTATTCAAGAAATACGAGAAAACGGCTTCGGACGTGAGAATATTCCTGCAATGATGGCGGCAGTAGTTGTTATTTCAGTCCCACTTATAGTGCTTTTCCTCATATTCCGTAAAAAAATCATGGAAGGCGTTGCGAGAGGGGGAACTAAGGGATGATAAAAAGAATATTTTCTTTGTTTTTGTTAATTTGTCTGGTTTTGCCGGCTCTTGTTGCGTGTCACGGCTCGAGAGGGCTTGAAGAATTCACTCTGCCCGATGAATTTGATACCTCTCGGAATTATGAAATCACATTTTGGGCAAAAAATGACACGAATCTTACTCAGGTCGCAATATATGAACAGGCGATAGAGAATTTTGAAGCGATATATACGAATATTAAAGTAAATCTGCGCCTTTATACAGACTACGGTAAGATTTATAACGATGTTATCACGAATATCTCAACTCAAACTACACCTAATGTATGTATCACATACCCCGATCATATCGCTACCTACAAAACAGGTGTAAACACAGTTGTCGCACTTGATGAGCTTCTGAACGATACAAAATACGGGCTTGGCGGAAGTGAAGTGAAGTTCGATGCACCTAAGGCTGACGAGATTGTACCTGAATTTCTCAGTGAATGTATGATAGACGGTGAATATTACGCACTTCCGTTTATGCGCTCAACAGAAGCCTGCTACGTCAACAAAACTTATGTAGAAGCACTCGGATATACTCTGCCCGAAACCTTGACATGGGATTTTATTTGGGAGGTTGCCGAAGCTGCCACTGCAAAGAACGAGGATGGTACTTATGTAGTAAACGGTCAGAGTGTGCTTATCCCGTTTATCTATAAATCTACTGATAATATGATGATTTCCATGCTCAAACAAAGCGGAGCAGGATATTCAACCGATTCAGGAGATATTCTGATATTCAACGATACAACTGAAGAATTTCTCGGTGAGATATCTTCTCATGCAAAGACCGGTGCATTTTCAACCTTTAAGATATCCGGCTATCCGGCAAATTTCCTTAATGCGGGACAGTGTATTTTTGCGATAGATTCAACAGCAGGCGCAACCTGGATGGGTTCAGACGCACCTCTTGTCGATATTGCAGAAGATGCTCTGGTTGATTTTGAAACTGCGGTAATGACTATACCTCAGGTGGATGTCGATGCTCCGCTGATGATTTCTCAGGGCCCCTCGGTTTGCATATTCAATAAGCAGGATGAGCAAGAGGTTCTTGCGTCGTGGCTGTTCACACAATATCTGCTAACAAATGACGTGCAGATAGCGTATTCACAGACCGAAGGCTATGCTCCCGTAACATTAAAGGCTCAGGAATCGGCAGAATATATCGACTATCTTTCTCGTGCAGGTGAGGATAATCAGCTTTACTATGATGTTAAGCTTGCTGCGACAAAGCTCCTTCTCGACAATGTTGATAATACGTTTGTAACACCTGTTTTCAACGGCTCGGCTTCTCTCCGTGATGCTGCCGGAATGATGATAGAAAATACAACAAAATCCACACGACGCAAGGAAGAAATAAACGATGAGTATTTCGATGAGCTGTTTGCAGATATGAATTCGCTGTACAGATTGGATCAGGGTGCGGGAGCTGTTGGCGGAAAGCGTGATCTTGGCCCACTTCCGACGACTGCTGTTGTGCTTATTTCATCTCTTGCAGGTGTATGGGTGCTGATCTGTATATATTTCGCAGTCGGAAAGATGAAAAAACACCGAAATTAGTGTGAAAAAATAGGTAAAATTTACATTGACTTTACTGCAAAATTAAGTATAATTATGGTATACGCTTAAAAACGTGACAATTATTAAGGAGAATTAGAAATGAAAAAGATTCTTGCACTTCTCATGGCAGCTACTATGATGGCATTTGCTGCTGTTGGTTGCTCTGAAACTGAAGACAATACCAACGAAACCGAAAATCAGGTTGAAGTTACCGCTGATGTTAAGGGCGAAGGCGTTATGACCTACGCTGAATTCGCAGCAGCTGACCTTGACACCGAAGTTGTTGTTGAAACCTACGTTCAGGGTAAGCAGTCCTGGTGGGACAACAAGGGTACTTTCTATACTCAGGACAAAGAAGGCGGCTACTTCCTTTATGAAATGGCTTGCACCGAAGAAGAATACAACAAGCTCACACCCGGTACCAAGATCAAGGTAACAGGCTATAAGGCTGAATGGGCAGGCGAAGTTGAAATCATCGATGCTAAGTTTGAAATCCTCGAAGGCAACTATGTTGCATCTGCTCTTGATGTAACCGATAAGCTCGGCACTGACGATCTCATCAACTACCAGAACCAGTTCGTTTCCTTCAAGGGTGTTACCATTGAAGCTGTTGAATACAAGAACGGCGAACCCGGCGATGATATCTATGTAACTGTTGGCTATAATGGCACAAGCTACTCTTTCTGTGTTGAAGTTTACCTCACAGGTACAGATACAGAAGTTTACCAGACCGTTGGTACTCTCAATGTTGGCGATGTTGTTGACGTAGAAGGCTTCCTCTACTGGTACGAAGGCGTTAACACCCACATCACAGCAGTTTCCCTTTCTAAGTAAGTTTTAATTTAACTGAATAAAAATGAGGTTGCTCGCACTAAGGAAGAAATTTCCAAAATGCGAGCAACCGTTTTTTTATATTCTAATTAAAATTCAATCGTCGTAGAATCAACATACGGTGTATCTTCTGTAACTTCATCGATTTCCTTTTTGTCAAAATCGAGAGTCAAACCGCAAGCTGAACCTTCACCGAACTTGACATACTTCATTGTTGTCCAGTCGATTGCATCTGTTGTGAGGGCAACATCGACCATAGGTATCTTTGCACCTGCACGAATAAATGCAAGTCCGGGATAAACAGTGGCTGTAATTTCGTGCCAACCGCTTTCGTATACCTTGTTTGTACCAAGTTCAACCCACTTGCCTGCCGGTAGATATACCATTCTTGTGCGATCTTCTTCAAACAGCGGTGCTACGAGGATATCGTCACCGAAGAAGTATTCGTCCTCCATGCCTTGTACAGTGAGATCGTTCGGATATTCAATGAACATTGCACGAACAAGTGGCAAACCCTTTGCGGAACACTTGATGCTCTGCGCCAGAACATACGGTGTAAGACGGTAACGAAGCTCCATCATGTGGCGGAAGCTTGAGAGGAATTTTTCGGAATATGCCCACGGTTCCTTTGGAGGCTGTCCGTGACAACGCATATGTGATGTGAAAATTCCCATGAATGTCCAACGCTCGTAAAGTGCTTCGGGACTGCGATGTACAAATCCACCGATATCATGGCTCCAGTAGCTGAAACCGCTTGCACCGAAGGAAAGACCACCGCGAAGTGAGCCAAGCATACCTATATCGGTGTTTTCGCAGTCGCCACCCCAATGCAGAGGATATCTCTGGCTTCCTGCCCACGCTGAACGTCCCCAAATAACACCTTCACCATTATTTTGCTGAATAATATCATAAGCAGCCTTGTTATAGCGGAGAGGATAGAGATTGTGTTCATAGAAGCCGGATTTTCCCGAATGATATGCACCTGTAAGCGGAGCTGCTTCACCGAAGTCTGTCTTAATAGCTGCTACACCTTGCTTTAACAGACCGCTTAGCTTTTCCTGATACCATTTTACAGCATCGGGATTTGACAAATCAAGCACTGCGTCGTCCGTTGGAATAGCACCGTCAGCGTTCTTAACTGCATATCCCTTGTCTATCAGCTCATGGAACAGCGGATTTTTCGGGGTAAAATATGGAAGTTGCCACAGACAGATTCTGTAGCCATCTTCTTTAAGATCGCTTATCATTTTTTCAGCATCGTCAAAACGGCTTTCTGAGAAATTATATTCGCACAGCCAATCGTGTTCAAACCATCCTGTGTCAAGGTGGATAACGTCACACGGAACACGATTTTCTTTTAATTTAGCGGCAACCTCACGAGTTTCTGCTTCACTGCGGTATGTTATTCTCGACATCCACAGACCAAAGCTCCACAGCGGAGGAACAGGAGCCTTACCGGTAAGATCGGTATATGAATCCAGCACAGTTTTGGGATCGCCTATGAATATGAACATATCTATCACTTCATCGCCAAGGAATGCTGTAAGTGCTTCGCCATATTCGCAACCGAAATCGAGTGTAGTCGGGCATGATGTATGATAGAAAACGCCATAGCCTCTGCTACTGATAAAAAACGGAATCGGTTTGTACAGGTCACGACCTTCTGAGCTGTTTGCATCCTTTGTCCAAAGAACAATCTTTTGACCAAGCTTGTCAAGCTGTGTGAAGCTTTCACCACATCCGTAGAAGTGTTCGTTATTATGTATCTGCAATGTGATAGCGGAGTATTTTCTCATGTCAGTGCAGGAACGAACGTGCGAAAGTGGAAGTGGATTATAGTTTTGCAGACAACGAGAGTCGGAGGAATGGAGAGTTTTTGTTATTTCCTTGCCGTTTTTGTCACGAATTATAACATGGAACGGGTCATACTGAATTTCAACTGACATTTTACCCGTGCTGTAAATTGCGTGTTTTTCATCAGCCTCGATAGGTGAAAGCTTCTTTGGAACGGGCTTTTTTTGGAGCATCAGTGAATCTTCATCGCACGGAACAGTGCCGGTACCGTTTTCTCGACAGGTAGTGCGTATGCGAAGTACGTTGTCCTCGATTATTTCAACATAAAACGGATATTCGGGTGATTCCGGATAAGCAGGCGGAAATGCCCAGGATTGCGTTGCTTCAAACGGTGCAGAGTACATATTAAAGGAAATACGGTTCTTGCGTTCAAATCTCTTGTATTTGAGCATACCGCAACCTTTTTCAGGATCAAAATCTTTGATTATCTGTGCATTGTAATGTATATTGCCAAGCATATTGAATTGCTCGGATACATCTATTCCTTGATTTAGATAGTGGTAATTTTGTGTTTTCATACAAAAACGACCCTCCTGTGTGTTTAGCTGTTGTTATTATAACCGAAATATTTTCGGGTGTCAATGCGTTTTTTTAGTTTTGTGTTTTATTTGCTGAATTTAATCTCGTCGAGTGTCATTTCTTTTATATCGCCATAGAATTTAAGCGTCAGCTCGTGCTTTCCTACTATTTCACGATGCTTTATGCTGAGATTTTCAAAGCCATTTAAGCCATCTGTAGGACGTATATCCATCGATGTGATGTATCTTCCGTCGATATATACCTCAAGTCTGCCTTTTTTGTCGGAATGAAGCTTTGCAGTGAATTCGTTTTCTCCGTTAAATTCCAAATATCTCCAGCTTGCAGTGTCGCCTGAATTGATTTTTGTCAAAGCGAGAATGTGTGCTGAAGCATCGTGTCCTGCAATTCGCACATTTCCGCTAAGCTCACAGGCGAAGCAGGCGGGGATAACAATATCTGCCTTGATACTGCTTCCTACTCCCGATGAAGTCATTTTAACTTCGTCTATCGAGCCGTCTTCGTTGATAGTGATGGGTTCAACACATACATGACGTGAAAATTCGCAGTTATGAGTTGAACGGTGATAGAAAATATACCATTGTCCGTCAAAGCACTGCATTGAACCGTGGTTATTCCACGAACGAGGATCGCAGCCGAAATTATCGATAATAATGCCACCGTATTTGAAGCCTGTCATTGGATTATCCGATACTGAATATCCGAGAGAAACGGCTTTTCTTCCGTGACGGTGAGTATCGCAGTACATATAGTAGTATTTGCTTCCGATTTTCTTTACTGAGCTTCCTTCGTGGAATTCATGCTCTGCTACTGAAAGTGGTTGAACAATGGTGTCGGGTTCGATTTCTACCATATTTTCCTTTAGCTTGGCAACGCGAACATTGTCGAACTGACCCCAATATAAATATGCCTGCCCGTCATCATCTATAAGTACGGCAGGGTCGATTCCATGAACATTGGCGAGGGGGCCGACATCAACGAACGGGCCTTTTGGGTCAGTGGATTTTGCTACACCGCATCTTCCGTCGGGGATACAGTAATATAGGTAATATGTGCCATTTCTGTAGGCGCAGTCGGGAGCATAAAGTGCACCGCAGTCTTTTGCCCAGTCGGTATAAGACAGTGCAAATGCCTCACCATGATCAACCCAGTTTACCATATCATCAGATGAGAAAACGTGATAGCTGTCACTGCAATAGGACATACGCCCTTTAATATCGAATGAGCCGTAAAGATAAATTCGTCCATCCTCCCAAACATGAGCTTCAGCGTCGGGAACAAAGATGTCGTTTGCGAGAATAGGATTGTGTGGATAATTATAGTTCATACTTAAACCTCGTCTGAGAAGCTATTTTATTCAGTATAAATTGACTGTGGGCAAATGTCAATACATTTCTGAAATTTTGTTCGATTGATTCAATAATTATGTTGACAAATTCATTGGTAGGATGATATAATTACTGCAATAGTTATTGCTGAAAAACCAGCGGATTATATAAATTCAGTCGGTAATGGAGGATAAAATAATGAAGGAATTCTTTCCATCAATACCTTATGTAAGATACGAGGGCAAGGACTCTCCGAATCCTATGGCGTTCCATTATTATGATCCGGACGAGATCATAGCAGGAAAGCCTATGCGTGAACATTTGAAATTTGCTATGGCTTATTGGCATAATATGTGTGCTGAGGGTGCGGATATGTTCGGTGTAGGCACTGTGGATAAGTCCTATGGCACATCAGATCCAATGGAGCAGGCTAAGAACAAGGCTTACGCTGCGTTTGAATTTATGAATAAGCTGTCCATCGATTATTTCTGTTTCCATGACCGTGATATAGCTCCCGAAGGCGCAACTCTTGCTGAATCAAATGCAAACCTTGACGAGATAACCGACCTTATCAAGGAGCTTATGGAAAAAAATAACAAAAAGCTTCTCTGGGGTACTGCGAACTGCTTCAATAATCCACGATATATGCATGGTGCAGGAACATCACCGAATGCCGATGTTTTTGCATTTGCTGCTGCACAGATAAAGAAAGCTATCGAGATCACTGTTAAGCTCGGCGGAAAAGGCTATGTTTATTGGGGTGGACGTGAAGGCTATGAAACCTTGCTCAACACTGACATGGGTAAGGAGCTTGACAATATGGGCTACCTTCTGAAATTAACCTCTGAATACGGACGCAAGATAGGCTTCACCGGCGACTATTACATCGAACCTAAGCCGAAGGAACCTACAAAGCACCAGTATGATTTTGATGCTGCAACAGTTTGCGGATTCCTTGCAAAGTACGGACTTGACAAGGATTTCAAGCTGAATATTGAAGCTAACCATGCTACTCTTGCAGGCCATACATTCCAGCATGAGCTTAATGTTGCTCGTGTCAACGGTGCGTTTGGCTCTATTGATGCAAATCAGGGGGATATGCTTCTTGGCTGGGATACAGACCAATTCCCGACAAATATTTACGATACTGTGCTGTGTATGCTTGAGGTTCTTCGTGCAGGCGGATTTACAAACGGTGGCTTGAATTTTGACGCAAAAACTCGCCGTGGCTCTTACAATTACGAAGATATGGCGTATGCTTATATAGCTGGTATGGATTCATTTGCACTTGGACTCAGAATGGCAGTAAAGATCATTGAGGACGGCAGACTTGATTCATTCGTGAAATCTCGTTATTCAAGCTACGATGAAGGTATCGGAAAGAAGATATCCGATCGTGCTGTTACTATCGATGAGCTTGAAGCATATGCACTTGAAATGGGCGATGTAAAGACAAATACCTCAGGCAGACAGGAATATCTCGAAAACATTCTCAACGGAATATTGTTTGGCAGATAATTTGGGTTTAATAAAATGAAGTACAGTTTAGGAATTGATATAGGCACATCCGGTACAAAAACTGTGTTGTTCGATCAGTATGGAAAGAAAATTTCTTCATCGACAGTCGAATATCCTATGTATCAGCCGAAAAACGGTTGGGCAGAGCAGGATCCTGTAGATTGGTGGCACGCAGTAGAAAATACCGTTGCTACAGTTGTAGAAAACAGTGGTGTTGATAAGCACGATATCGTGGGAATCGGTCTTTCCGGACAAATGCACGGACTTGTTATGCTCGATGAAAACAACGAAGTCCTGCGTCCATCTATAATTTGGTGCGATCAGAGAACAGCTTTGGAATGTGAAGATATCGAAGCTGTTATCGGGCGTGAAAGGCTCATTGAGATTACTGCAAATCCTGCACTTACAGGCTTTACTGCATCAAAAATAATGTGGGTGAAGAAAAATGAGCCTGAAATTTATGAAAAATGTGCACATATTCTTCTTCCGAAGGATTATATCCGTTTTATGCTGACAGGTGAGTACGCAACAGAGGTTTCGGATGCCAGTGGTATGCAGCTTCTCGATGTTCCGAAAAGACAGTGGTCTGACGAGGTTCTCGAAAAACTTGGCATTGATAAAAAACTGCTCGGTAAAGTGTATGAATCCACGGATATCACCGGATATGTTACAGAAACAGTTGCAGATAAGCTTGGCTTGGCTGTAGGAACTCCTGTTGTTGGAGGTGCCGGTGATAACGCTGCTGCGGCTGTAGGTGAAGGCGTAGTCACGGATGGCAAAGCATTCACTACTATTGGAACAAGTGGCGTTGTCTTTGCTCACACTGATAATATAGTGATAGATCCGAAGGGCAGAGTCCACACGTTTTGTTGTGCTGTGCCGGGAGCATGGCATGTAATGGGTGTAACTCAGGCGGCAGGTCTTTCGCTGCACTGGTTGAGAGATACGATATGTACCGAGGAAATAAATCAAGGCGAAAATGATGGTGTTGACCCATATATTATCATGGATAAAGAAGCTGATGCATCACCGATAGGTGCAAACAGATTGATTTATTTGCCATATCTAATGGGTGAGAGAACTCCGCATCTTGATCCAAACTGTCGAGGAGCGTTTGTCGGACTTTCAGCAATGCATGACAGAGGCGATATGATCCGTTCGGTATTGGAAGGTGTTTGCTATTCACTGAAGGATTGTCTTGGTGTGCTTGATGAAATGGGCGTAGCACTCGATGATATGAGAGTTTGCGGTGGTGGCGGAAAGAGCGCATTTTGGCGTAAGATGCTTGCAGATGTGTATGGTATACCTGTCATGAGAATAGAATCTGATGAAGGCCCTGCGCTTGGTGTTGCAATACTTGCGATGGTTGGTGCAGGCTTGTATCCGTCTGTTAAGGATGCGTGTGAAGCTATAGTTAAAATTAAAGATGTCACCGATAGCGATAAGGCAAATACTTCTGAATACGTTAAATTCTATGGAATATACAGAAAGCTGTATTCGCATTTGAAAGAAGATTTTGCAGAGCTGGCGAAGCTGTGACAAAACAAAAAAGGTTGCTCGCATTTGGGAAAATTAAAATTCCTAAGTGCGAACAACCTCATTTTTTATTTTATTTGCTTATTATTTTTCGAGGCAAAGCTTAACCAGGTCTTCAACATTTGCTGTAGCAAGGCATTCTACAGTATCCGCTGCACCGTAGTAGATCTTTACTTCACCGTCATCTTCAAGAAGCATACCGCCCGGGAAGATAACGTGTGTACGGAAGCCTTCATCTGTTTCCCAAGGAAGCTCAGGTGCGATAAGAGGCTCTTTCGACATACCAATGACCTTCCACGGTTCGTTGAGGTCGAGAAGTGCTATGCCGGCATAATACATCTTTGTCCACTTATCTTCCCAACCATGCTTACCACGGCTTTCATCACGCAGAACGCTATGGAATGTGGTGAGCCAACCCCATTTTGTCTTGATCGGAGGAGCACCGGGACCAATCTTATCGTTTGCGAACGGAACATCTTCAACGCCCATAACGAGCTGATTGTTGCCCCAGTAGCGAAGGTCGGGAGAATCGGAGAACCACATATCAAAACGATCTCTACCGCGTGAATATACAGGCATAGGACGTTCAAGACGTGCGTATTTTCCGCCGATTTTTTCCGGGAAGAGTACCATGTTTCTGTTGTCGGGAACAGAGAGGGAAAGAATTTCAAAATTTTCGAAATCATCTGTTACTGCAATACCACCACGAACACCGTGTCTTGTGTCAGTAGCGAAGCAGAGATGTACTTTTCCGTCGATTACTGTCAAACGAGGGTCATATACTCTGTAAACCTCTTCGTCCTTCCATGCAAAACATGGCTTTGACTGAGGAGTCCAGTGAATACCGTCATCTGAATAAGCGAGTCCGATATTTGTGCCTTCAAGCTTATGAGCATCGTAATCGCCATAGTCATTGCGGAACATCATAACGTACTTGCCTTCGTATTTGCATACGCCTGCGTTAAATATGAGAGCCGCTTTATAGGGAATATCCTTCCATGTGAGGACAGGAGATGGTTGCTTGTTTAAACAAGCTGCACTTTTAAGTTCCATTTACATTTCTCCTTAATGTTTTTTCGTTCCTATAAATAATATCACAAATTGACAAGAATGGCAATAGATAGCGGTATATTTTTTTGATATTATTCATAGACAGATTTTTTGTGTAAATCAGTGGAAATATGGCTGAGATAGCGAGACGGTCAGAAAATTAAAAACACCTATTGACACATCGTGCGTTTTGTGATATAATACAACCAACCTGAATGGTAGGCAATTCAAAGAACGGTACAAGTAACTGATAATGCAGTGCTTTTCTTGTGAAATTAAAATATATATTGCTTTAACCCCGGGAGACTTTATCGGAGTCTTCCGATTTTTGTTTATAACGTCACCGAAATGAAGAAAGGAGCAGCGAAATGAGAGTAACAACAAAAGGAAAGTACGCATTGTGTGTTATGATCGATCTTGCGGAAAACGACACCGGCTCATATATTCCCATGAAAACAGTGGCAGAACGCCAAGGACTTCCGCTGAAATATCTCGAGCATATCCTGCCTACATTGACACAGAACAGGATTGTCGAAGGAGTTCATGGAAAAGGCGGTGGATATCGTCTTATAAGAAAGCCTGAGGAATATACAGTAGGTGAGATACTTCGCTTAGTTGAGGGCGACCTTGCTCCTGTTTCATGCCTTGAAAATCCGGACGAGCCGTGTATGCAGGCGGATAAATGCCGTACTCACGCAATGTGGAAAAATCTTCAGGAAATGATAGACAAATATCTCGACAGCGTTACAATAGCTGACCTGATAAAGGGTGTGTGCTCTCCCGCTCGGAGTTGGACGAGATCGAGGACGAGGTCAACCGACAAGT
>CAYSEF010000011.1:0-47190 GCA_964430105.1 uncultured Ruminococcus sp.
TGCCTAAACACATGGAAAACTGGCAAAAATTTTGCGAAAATCCAACTATGCTTCCTGCTGCTTTTTCATCGACTGCAAGATTTTTGCGACTAATGCAGATCAAATCTCGTGCTGTTAAAGCCTGCTGTGAGACAGAAGCTGTTTCAAAAATGTTCGATAATCTTGCACCGATAACAGTCCCCGAAGGCCTTGACGAACGCAGAGAATATCACACGATGTTTACCACCGTAATGTCGGCTGAAAGCAGGACATACTATGTAGCTTCTGCAAAAAACCATCGTATCAAGGCTGTGAAGGTCGGAGAACTGCACGATGGAGAAGTAAAAGAATGGTCAATGGATGAAAACGAAGATATAAATCGGCTGAATTAAGAAAATAAAAATACCCTCAAAGCTTTGCTGTTGTGACTGAAAGCCGTGAGGGATTTTTTTAGGAAAATTATTTATACCATTTCTCTGTAGCTGCCAAGATAGCGGAATTCATCACAGGTATCTGCAATGGTTTGCATCAAAGAAGCGAAGGATTCGGAATAGATTGAGGTATCAAAGTCGCAGAAGAATCTGAATTCAAAATCACGACCCTCGATAGGACGTGCAATGAGGTTGGAGAGATTGATACCGAGTGCATAGAAGCGAGAAAGAACCTTATAAAGCGCACCGGGAGTATTGCTGGTTACAAGCATCATTGATGTACGGTCAGCACCCGGATAGATTTCGAGATCCTTTGAAATGCAGAGGAAGCGTGTGTAGTTGTTATCAGTATCCTGAATATCACGAGCAAGTGTGTTCAAGGAATAGAGATTTGCACAGCAGTATGACGAAATCGCAGCGATATCAGTTCTTCCGCTGTCGTGAACGTACTTTGCGGCAACAGCAGTGTTAGCGGCATAGGTAACCTTAACGGGGTGCTCAGGTGTACCAAGTGAAGCGATAAACTTTTCGCACTGGTGAACAGCCTGCTCATGGGAGATAACTTCCTTTATGTCGGATAGCTTTACTCCCGGATTTGCCAGAAGTGAATGTTCGATCTTGCAACGGACAGAACGTACTGCATAAACATCGTGACCTTCAAGGAGCTTGTAGGTTGCACCAACAATGCCGGCAGTGCTGTTTTCTATAGGCAAAACGCCATAGCGAACATAGCCGGATTCGACTGCACGGATAACATCGCCAAATTCCTTGACGTACTGGATATCGGGGTGCTTGAAAAGCTTTTCGGCTGCTGACATTGAGTTAGCTCCTTCAATGCCTTGACAAGCAACACGGGCGGTTTCAGGGAAAAGCTGTGGTGTCGTTGTGACAGCGGAGTTGATCTTGTCGTAAAGCTCGGAGGAATGTCCGATAAGCTTGTTTTCGTAATCGCGTGTAAGCTCGAAAATAAGTGAATACAGCTGGCGGATATATGAACCGAATTCTTCTCCTGCCATATTATCAACTGTTGTCAGTTTTTCACGTTCTCTTGCGGAATCAAATACAGGCATTCCCACTTCACGCTTGTAATCTGCGATTTTAGCGGCAGTCTGCATTCTTTTGCTGACAAGCTCAACTATCTGTGAATCGATAGAGTCGATGTCTTTGCGGTATTCAAGAAGTTTTGATTTGTCGATATTGCTCATGTTTTTTCTCTTTCCTTAAAATCTTATGATTTAGAAAGTGCGTTATTTTTGGGGGAATTTTCGTTAATCCTGACTTCTTTCGCCCAAAATGTTACGATATTTCTGATAGAAGCTTTCGTATGTACCGTTGTCAAGCTCCTCACGGATACGTCTTGTAAGGTCGTTGTAGAAGTAGAGATTGTGCAGAACAGCAAGACGCATACCGAGAGCCTCTTTTGCTTTGATGAGGTGACGGATATACGCACGAGAATGATTACGGCAAGCAGGGCAACCGCAATTTTCATCGATCGGACGGCTGTCTTCACGATATTTTTCGTTTAAGAGGTTCATTTTGCCGTGCCAAGTGAAAAGATTACCGTGACGTGCATTTCTTGAAGGCATTACGCAGTCGAAGAAATCAACTCCACGATGTACACCCTCGATTATATTCAAAGGAGTACCAACGCCCATGAGGTAACGTGGCTTGTCCTTAGGCATATACGGCTCAACAGCTTCGATAATGCGGTACATTTCTTCTGTTTCTTCACCTACAGCAAGACCACCGATAGCGTAGCCGGGAAGATCAAGCTCACTGATCTGCTGCATATGGCGTACACGAAGGTCGGCGTAAGTGCTTCCCTGGTTTATACCAAACAGGAGCTGACCGGGGTTGATAGTGGTTTCAAGCTGAGAAAGACGGTACATTTCTTCCTTGCATCTACGGAGCCAACGTGTGGTTCTGTCGCAGGAGTTGCGTACATAATTGTATTCGGCAGGGTTTTCAATACACTCGTCAAAAGCCATAGCAATGGTAGAGCCGAGATGTGACTGAATACGCATACTTTCTTCAGGACCCATGAAAATACGTCTGCCGTCGATGTGGGAGGCAAAATATACACCTTCCTCTTTAATCTTACGCAGAGGACCGAGAGAGAATACCTGGAATCCACCACTGTCAGTGAGTGTAGGCTTGTCCCAACCGGTGAACTTCTGAAGACCGCCCTGATCGTAAATGAGCTGATCACCCGGACGGAGATGGAGGTGATATGTGTTTGAAAGCATGACCTGGCAGTTGATTTCCTTGAGGTCAAAAGCGGATACGCCACCCTTTATTGCACCACAGGTAGCTACGTTCATAAAGACCGGAGTTTCGATCACACCATGTGGAGTGACGAGCCGACCTCGACGAGCATTCGAATGGGGATCGGTTTTATCAAGAATAAACATGATTTTCTCCAATTAAATATAAGTTTATGATAGTTTGAAATTTCTTTTGAAAAGTAAGAAGCTTTTGTGAAATAATTTTATAAATATATCACATCAATCGAGCAAATTGTCGATCAATGGAAGATTTTTTTATCTCGAATGCCACAGGTCTGCCATGAGGACAAGTGCGAATGACTTGATTATCGGCACCGGGCTTTTTGAGTAATCTGTCACATATCCATTTGATATGCCCGATATCGTATACACGGCCACCCTTTATTGCAGCTTTACACGAGGCTTGCCAAAGACGATTTTCAAAGAATTTGTCAGCCGCCGATTCCACGCTTGCTGTCATATCAGATAGGTTTGATGCAAGTGTCGTAAAAAGCTCAGCGGCAGCGGCTACATCAAGGTCTTCCGGTATTTGCGTTATGTGTGCCTTATAAGAAGAAACACCGATTTTTTCAAAGGTGTAGTCAAATCCCAGTGCGTGTATTTGAGAATCGTAATCACCTATCGCATCGACCTCTGCTGATAATAAGTCAATATCATAGGAAGCAAGCAACAGCTGACCACCTCTGTCGTTTGAGAAAAGTGCGGCGTGCATTTTTCGACAAAGCTCATCGAACAATATTCTTTCGTGAGCGGCGTGTTTGTCGATCATCAGCAGTCTGTCAGCTACCTGCACGATTACATAGCAGTTGAACGCCTCACCGAGAATGAAGTATTCCGGTACATCATCGGCTCGTATTTCGATATAATCGGGCAAATCGAGGTCTTTGAGAGCGGAAGTATCATTTTCGGAAGTATCGCTCGATTGCGAAGGCGATTGCAAATGAGATGCAGTTGTCACGGGAATTTCCGCTTTTACTGCTTCATTTGATTTTTCTGCCGGCTTTAGTCGTGATACAGCGATATCTGCGGGTTTCGGATTTACTTCCTGTTGAACCTGAATAAGAGGCGGAAGCTCATCCTCACGCGGAATATATGAAGGCACAAATGCGGAAGCTTTTTTGATATTTTCATAGGCTTCACGGTTAGCTCGTGCTGCTTCTGCGGGAGACATAGTTTCCTCGACGAAAGCCTGAGATGTGCGGTGAGCTGATTTTTTTGATGGGGAAGGAGCTATTTCTGCATCGTTCAGTCGTATCTGTTCAGCTTTTTTTGGGCGCTTGTCCTGCGGAAGGAATGCACTCATGTAAGTTGAAGATGGGATATTTGATTTTTTCTGCATTGAAGCAGGAGCTTGTGCAGATTTTTGCTCAAATGGATTTGCAGTGGCTTGCGGTACGCTGTTATTTGCTTGATTTTTCGCAAGCTCAAGCTCAGGACGCTTTGCTTGTGCTTCAAGTGCAGTCAAAACAGCGTAATAAACCGCATCAAAAATCAGTTTTTCGTTAGCGAACTTCACTTCCAGCTTCGCAGGGTGTACGTTTACGTCCACTGCGGCAGGGTTAAGCTCAATATTCAACACGCAGAACGGAAATTTGTCCTGCGGGATTTTAGATGAATATGCCTGTTCAAGTGCGGCTGCCGCTGTTTTTGACTTTATGTAGCGTCCGTTTATGAAGAAATTCTCCATGTTGCGATTAGAGCGGAACAAATCAGGCTCTGATACATAGCCTGAAACACGAATTCCACCCTCCTCACGGTCTGTTTTCAGTGATCTTTTTGCGACATCACGACCGAATAATGCCCAGATAGTTTCGTTGAGATCGCCTTTTCCGGATGTCATAAATTTAATTTCACCATCGGAAATGTACTTGAACGATATTTCAGGCATTGACAGTGCGATTTTTTCTACTACTGCACCGATGGCAATAGCTTCTGTAGAGTCTTTTTTTAAGAATTTTCGTCTTGCGGGGACATTGTAGAACAGCTCCTCCACAATAACAGTAGTGCCATCACGACAACCTGTATCGGAGATAGAGCGTATTCTTCCACCTTCTGCTTCGAGGAGTGCACCCATAGCTTGATCTTCGGTCTTAGAGAAGATTCTCAGCTTGGACACGGCGGCTATTGCGGCAAGAGCTTCACCACGGAAGCCGAGTGTAGCGATAGAATTGAGATCTTCAGCGCTTTTGATCTTACTTGTAGAGTGGCGAGTTATTGCAGGAGCGAGATCATCCTTGTCGATACCGCATCCATTGTCTGCAACTCGAATGAATGTAACACCTCCACGCTGTATTTCAACTGTAATTTGAGAAGCACCGGAATCTATTGCGTTTTCGAGCAGTTCCTTTACAGCTGAAGCAGGGCGGTCAACGACTTCACCGGCGGCAATAAGGTTCGCTACCTCAAAGCTAAGTAAGTTAATTTTTCCCATATTATATATCGTCTACTGCATTATAGCAGTTTTTTCCATTCATAGATCAGGTTAAGAGCCTCTATTGGCGTAAGTGTGTTGATATCGGTATTTCTAAGCTTTTCCTTGATTTCATCCGCTGCGATATCCATAAAGCTCATGTTCATTGATATGATATCGTCGTCGGAGGATTTTTTTGAGGATCTTTTTGGTTTTTCTTCTTTTTTACCTTCGAGCTGAGCCAAAATTTCCTTTGCACGGCGTGTGATTTCACCGGGAACACCGGCAAGTCTTGCAACCTCGATACCGTAGCTGTCATCTGTCGGGCCGGGGACTATCTTCCGCAGGAATGTCACATCATCGCCACGTTTTTTTGCGGCAATATTGTAATTGACGACACCGGGGATTTCTCCTTCAAGTGCTGTCAATTCATGATAGTGAGTTGCGAACATGGTCTTAGCACCGATTTTTCTGCCGACAGTATATTCAGCGACAGCACGAGCTATGCTCATACCGTCATAGGTTGAAGTTCCACGGCCTATTTCATCGTAAACAATAAAGCTGTGCGATGTAGCATTGTTAAGAATGTACGCAACTTCCTTCATTTCAAGCATGAATGTAGATTGACCTGAGGCGAGGTCGTCTGATGCACCGACACGAGTAAACAGCTTGTCTACAATGCCAATTCGTGCAGAGGAGGCAGGAACGAACGAGCCTATCTGCGCCATAAGGATTATCAGCGCTGTCTGTCTCATATAAGTGGATTTACCCGCCATATTTGGCCCTGTAATGAGCATAAGACAATTATCCGATGTGTTGAGATAAGTGTCGTTCGGCACAAAATAGGAATCCTCGACAAATTTCTCTACGACAGGGTGACGACCGTTTTTGATATCAACGACATCGCTTGCATCAACAGTCGGGCAAACATAGGAATTTTGTGCTGCTGTATCACTCAAAGAGAGGAAAACATCAAGCTGGGCAAGTGCCTGAGCAGATTTGCGTATGCGTGTTGATTCGGAATCAATAGCATTTCGTATTTCTACAAAAAGATCGTATTCGAGTGCTTTCAGCTTGTCATCTGCACCGAGGATGGTTGCCTCCATATCCTTCAGCTCATCAGTGATATATCGTTCCTTGTCGGAAAGTGTCTGCTTACGGACATAATTTTCGGGAACTTGATCGGCTGCGGAGCGTGGAGTTTCGATATAATAACCGAACACACGGTTGTAGCCGATTTTCAGCTTTGATATGCCGGTTTTCTCACGTTCGCTTGCTTCAGCAGTTTTTATCCATTCCTTGCCGTTGTGCATTATGTATCTCAGCTGATCGACATCTTCGTTGTAGCCATCACGAATAATTCCGCCATCTCTTATTGTAAACGGAGGATTTTCGTCAATGGAACGCTCAATCAGCTCAAAAACATCGGTAAGCTCATCAAGGTCAGCGGTAATTTTTGCAAGCGCACCCGAACCGACCTCTGCGAGCATTGTGCGTATTCCGGGAATCACCGCAATAGTCTGTGCAATAGCTCTGAGGTCACGACCGCCTGCTGTACCGTAGGAAACCTTTGTGATAAGTCTTTCAAGATCAAGCACCGGTGAGAGCCTTTCACGAAGCTCCTCACGAAGCATGAAATTATCGACCAGTTCGGCAACAGCTTCCTGTCTTGTCAATATTTGTGCTGCATTGGTGAGTGGATGCTCGATCCATTGTCTTAGAAGTCGTGCTCCCATCGAGGTGTTTGTTTTGTCAAGCACCCAGAGAAGGGAACCGCGCTTTTCTTTGGTGAGCATCGTTTCGCAAAGCTCGAGATTACGCCTTGTGGATAGATCCATTTCAAGATAAGCCGACGATTCGTATATATTAAGAGTTTTTATATACGAAATATCGGTCATTTGGGTGTCACGAATATATTTCAGTGCTGCTCCAACTGCGATAAGTGCGGAACGTGGCTTTCCTGCAATCATGTCCATACCGAATTGTTCTTCGGTGCGTGAGAGAGCCATATCTACATCAAAAAAATCGGTTGCAGCTTCACTGACAGTTGCTTCAAGACGGGTTTTGATATGCTCTGCTACCTTTGGCAAAGCTTTTAGAGGTGTGTTTGTGAGAATTTCTCGTGGCTCATAGGTTGACAGCTCATTTATGATATCATCCTCTGATAATCTGTCACGGAACGCTGTCGCTGTGATAAACGCTGTTGAGATATCCGCAAAGCACATCCCTATCGAATCGCCATCGTAATAGAGCGTAGCAAGATAATTGTTTGATTTGTCGTTTAGAAGGTCTGTTTCAATGAGAGTTCCCGGTGTGATTATTCGTATAACCTCACGCTTGACGAGGTTTTTTGCCTCTTTTGGATCTTCTACCTGTTCACAGATAGCGACCTTATAGCCTTTTTCAATCAGCTTGCCGATGTAAGGCTCACAAGAGTGATAGGGAATACCACACATAGGCGCACGTTGTTCTTCGCCACAGTCACGACCGGTTAGCGTAAGATCAAGCTCTGCTGACACAAGCTGTGCATCCTCAAAGAACATCTCATAAAAATCCCCGAGTCGGTAAAACAGAATAAAATCCTGATATTGATTTTTTATTTCAAAATACTGTTGCATCATCGGAGTCATGAAATACAGACCTCACTTTGTAGGATAAAATTTAATGTTCTAAAGCCTTTGAGAAGCTTTTGACGATTTAGTGATTGTGTCCGCAATCAGCGTGGCAGGAGCTGCAATTATGTGAGCAGGGACGCTGTCCGGTGATAACAAACTGCAATTCGCCGTAGATTTCGTTGGTAAGCTCATCGAAAGCATTCTTTGCATTGAGATATGCAACATAAACAGGATGCTCTGTTACCTGATCGTAGAGTGCGTCGATTCTTGACTGAATGGATTCCTTTACGTCGTCAGCGAGAGCTTCACCGCGAGAATATGCATCAGCGAGGAGGTTCTGCTGTGTGTTGTATTCTGCAATAAGGCTGTTTAATTCTTCGGAGTGTTCGTAATCTTCGATGGAAGCTTCGATTGCGGCACATCTGGGGTCAGCCTTTACAAGTGCTCCGAGAGATGCGATAATTTCTTTCATTTCTTTGGTGAGTGTTTCTTCCATGGTTATAATTTCCTTTCGATTTTTGTTATATTATAATTTTTTTTGATAAACTTATTTCAGAAGTTCGCCTTCAAGACAGAAGGTCTCGTTTGCAGTGATTTTTACATCTACAAGCTGTCCGATAAGGGATTTGTCGCCTGCGAAATGAACAGGTCTGACAGGTGCGCCACGACCTGTTAGCATAGAATCCGAATTCTTGCTTGTTCCTTCGACAAGTACCTTTACAGTTCGACCGACAAAGCGTTCATTACGCTCCTTTGATATTCCGTCACCAAGTGCGAGAAGTCGTTCCATTCGTGCTGTTGAAACCTCGTGCGGTATCTGATTATCCATTGTGGCAGCAGGAGTTCCTGTGCGTGGAGAATAAATGAATGAGAACACCATGTCATAGCGAACCTTTGCCATCATGTCAAGTGTTGCTTCAAAGTCCTCTTCTGTTTCACCGGGGAAGCCTACGATAATATCCGATGTAATGGAAACGTCGGGAACTGCTTCCTTCAGCTTTGCTATTTTTTCAAGATAAGCCTCGGCTGTGTACTTACGGTTCATTATTTTAAGTATGCGGTCAGAACCGGACTGTACGGGAAGGTGGAAATGCTTGACAATTTTTTCTTCCGTTGCCATTGCTTCTATAAGTCTGTCTGAGGCATCCTTCGGGTGGCTTGTCATAAAGCGGAGTCTGAAATCTCCGTCAAGGGCGCATATTCTGTGCATCAGCTCTGCAATGTCGCAACCGTCGCCACCTTTGTAGGAATTTACATTTTGTCCAAGCAAGGTGATATCCTTTGCACCGCCCGCAATGAGCTGTTTTGCTTCTTCAACGATATCATCGGCATTACGGCTTCTTTCACGTCCGCGAACATAAGGCACGATACAGTATGAGCAGAAATTGTTGCAGCCATACATGATAGAAAGCCAAGCTTTATAAGAGGATTCTCGTGCGATAGGCAGACCTTCGTTTATGTTCCATGCTTCGCTGTGAATGAACTTTCGTGTACCACCTGTCAGTGCGTTCATAACAAGTGTCGGAACTGTCTGTATAGCACCGGTATCAAACGTAAACGAAACATAAGGATAGCTTCTTTTGAATTTTTCTGCACGGGATTCCTGAGTTACCATGCAGCCACCAACACCGATTATGAGGTTGGGAT
The DNA here is from genome assembly GCA_964430105.1 of uncultured Ruminococcus sp. Taxonomy (GTDB): domain Bacteria; phylum Bacillota; class Clostridia; order Oscillospirales; family CAG-272; genus UMGS1696. The sequence goes on from CAYSEF010000011.1 coordinate 9,368, forward strand.
TTACATCCTTGATATGCTTGTACTGACCTATTATAGAAAACGCTTTTTTTTCTGCGTGTTCTCTTACAGCACAGGTATTTACAAGGATAAGGTCTGCATCGGCAGAATTATCGGTTTTTTGATAACCCATAACACGACATAGTCCGGATAATCTTTCGCTGTCAGCCTCGTTTTGCTGGCAACCGAATGTTTGTATGAAATATTTTGGTGCATTGTCGCCTGTTTTGCCTGCGGATTCGTGGATTTTTGCGACTGCTTCAGCGGCAGAAAGATGTTCGGCTACGTCTGCATCGATAGTGCGAGAATGAATTAGGTTGTTGTTCATATATTTATTTGGATCCTTAGTAATTTATTTTACTTTATAAAATAATCGTCTGATGTGAGATCGAATGAATCGGCAATTCCCGGAGTTGTGATGACTTCGTTTGTATCGGTCACAAAAATTGCTTCAAAATCGAGAGTTCCTTCGTTGTAAAGCTCTATTGATTTTTCAACACCGAGGATAAAAAGTGCAGTGGAAAGTGCATCGGCAGAAGCTCCGTTGGGAGTGTGTACCGCAACACTGCGAATTCCGCTTACAGCCGGATATCCGGTTTCGGGATCGAGAATATGGTGGTATCTTACGCCGTTTTCTTCAAAATAACGCTCATAATCGCCGGACACCGAAACAAATCCGTTATTTATATAAAGATATCCAAGCAATGAATCTGTCGAGTTCGGATCGCATATACCGATTTTGTAATTGCCATATTCAGGTTTTTCGCCATAGACTCCGATATTTCCGCCAAGTGATACAAGACCATAAGAAACTTCTGTAGTATCAAGGTATTCGAGAATGAGCTGAGTTGCAACACCCTTGCCGATACCACCGAAATCGAGCTTTGCTTCAGTATCAGACTTTGTTATAGAGGAGCCGTTTATCGTGAATTTGTCAGTACCACAGTGTGAGAGGGCTTCGTATATCGCATCATCTGATGGACGTGGGCCACCGCCTGTTACGTTCCAAAGATTGATCAGCGCACCGAGTGTGTAATCATACGCACCACCTGTGAGATCGTGTATCTTGTTTGCAGTTTCAAGCAGTGATACGAGCATTTCGTCGGCAGATAACATTCGATTTATGTCTGAATTGAGTGCATACACATCACTGGAGCTGTTGTGAGCAGAGATAGTCAGCTCAACATCATTTAGAATGTCGGCACAATTATCAGCAACAGTGGCAAGGTAATCGTCAGAGAGAGCGTTGCCATTGTCGTCGGTTCTTGCAAGACGTAGAGTGATGTAGGTGTCCATTGCGAAGTAGTTGAAATCGCGATATTCTGATTTGTCACCACAAGATACAAGGCAAGTGAAACAAATTGAAAACAGCAGAAACAATGCAGTCAGTTTATGAATGACTTTCATAACGCACCTTCGTTGATTTTATTTTTTATATAACCTGCTTGGCATAGCGCATAGGATAATACCCGTTAGCGTTCCGTAGATAAGAGAAGCGGCAGCCAATGCGGGGGTATAGCTCAAAACAGCAGAGCCGGTGAGGATGACAGCAGCAATAAGCTGACCGATATTATGCACCGTCGCAGATATAACGGATATTCCGATAAAGCTGAATTTTGAAGTTAGCTTTGTGATTTTCAGTAGAAACAGCACTGTTATGACCATGAAGCCACCAAAAATCGAAAAAATAAACGATGTCGGACTTCCGAAAAGAAGAAATGTCAAAAGTGTACGAACAAGGGACACAACGGCTGCATCTGCAACAGAGCAACGACAGGCTGTAAGAATTATTGCAATATTTGCAAGTCCCAGCTTAAATCCGGGGATGGGAAGTGCTGCGATAGGTATAACAGCTTCTACAAACGATAAAAGCAGAGCGACACATACGAGCGAACTGTCTTCAGCAAGCCTGCGTATGCGCTTATCTGATGATAAAGTCTTCATTTTCCTCGATAATGCTGTCGGATGGAATTTGTATTACCAGCTTAGCCGGTACACATACGATAGATTCACCCGCACGAGAGATCATTTTACTGTTCACGCAGATTTGATCGGGACAATCTGAGCTTATCACACTCACAGACCTGTCCTCGACTTGAATTTCAACACAAATTCCGTTTGAAACGATAGAATAAATGCCTGCATCACCGAGAGAGTGGGATTCATTCTTGTTGGTTGTTCGGATGACAAAATTTTGGGCAGTACGAGAATCAAATGAGCTGACCGTGAAACCGATAATGACAGCAAGCAACATTAGAATTACAATAATATCGCATTTTGTCAGCCTGTTTTTCGGTAGCTCCATACGAACCCTCCATTGCATGATGTAATCATTTGAAAAAAATTGAGTTGAATAAATTCTTCGCTCCTACATCGTGCATGAACACAAAAATACGTAATAATTATACATGATTCACCGCGAGAAGTCAATATAAATATATGATTATAAGGTAGGCTAAATTAGTTGGAAGGCATATCAGGCTGTCGTAGTCGAAGGAAATAGCTGCTAAACTTGCATAAGCGAAAAGCAGACTCGTGAAATACGAATCTGCCCGGAGAATGAAAAAATAAAATAAAAAAGCAGACCCGTTATTACGAATCTGCTTCATGCGGAAAACGGGACTTGAACCCGTACGGTGTAAACCACACGCCCCTCAAACGTGCGCGTCTGCCAGTTCCGCCACTTCCGCAAAGTGGTTGTATCTACAAGAGCTTAACTCCTGTCGACGGATGATATTATATCACTTTATCATTGATTTGTCAATAGCTTTTTTGAAAAAAATCAAGAAATTTGCAAAATAAAATCGAAGCTATAATTGTTGAGGAAAAATAAAAAAGCAGACCCGTTATTACGAATCTGCTTCATGCGGAAAACGGGACTTGAACCCGTACGGTGTAAACCACACGCCCCTCAAACGTGCGCGTCTGCCAGTTCCGCCACTTCCGCATGGTATTGGCGGTGACAAGAAGTTAACTCCTGTCAACAGATGATATTATACCACGCAATACTTGATTTGTCAATAGGTTTTTTGAAAATAATTTAAATTTTATCCTCAGTAATACCAAACATTGCCCTTCAGAATGATGCAGAAGATATCGATCAGCCACATGAACGGTACAAAGAGAAGTAGGATTGAAATAACCAGTCCTGTGGTATTTTTATCATCCACTGCATGAATTATACGATAGATTCCCCAAACGATATCGAGAGCAGGGATGGCAAGAATAACTTTAATAAGAAGTGAGAGATTGTCGATTTGCTTAATAAGTTCTTTCATGATATTAACTCCTTTATGTTATGATAATAATATACAGCAAATTGCGACGATAATCAAGGGATTTTTCGTTTTTTAATCATTTCACATCAAATTTTAATGAAAAATGACTGCCACAACAAGGACATGAGGTTTCTTGCATTTCGGGGAATTTTCCCGGTGCGAGAAATCTCTTTTTCCTTGGTATAGCAGTCATTATAGAAATTTACTTCAGAGTAATGATAGGCTCGGCATGATTGTTCACGCAGTCCTCGGTGATAGTTACCTTAGCAACATCAGAACGAGAGGGGAGTGTAAACATAATGTCGGTCATTGTTTCTTCGATAATGGAACGAAGTCCACGCGCGCCTGTATTGCGTTCTATAGCCTTTTCAGCCACTACATGGAGTGCTTCCGGTGTAAATTCAAGCTCTACACCATCCATTTCAAAGAGCTTTGTATACTGTTTTACAAGACAGTTTTTAGGCTCGGACAGGATACGAACAAGGGCATCTGCGTCAAGGTTTTCAAGTCCTACTATGACGGGAAGTCGTCCTACAAGCTCGGGAATTATGCCGTATTTTACGATGTCGTGAGCACTTACATCCTTGAATACGCCGTCACGAAGCTTTTCTTCCTTCTTTTTGATGTCGCCACCAAAGCCGATTGAGGACTGACCCTTACGCTGGTCGATGAGCTGATCGAGTGTATCGAACGCACCACCGCAGATAAACAGGATATTTTCTGTATTGATCTGGATAAATTCCTGATTCGGATGCTTTCTGCCACCCTGCGGAGGAACATTTGCAACAGTGCCTTCGAGAATTTTCAGAAGTGCTTGCTGAACGCCTTCGCCTGATACATCACGAGTTATCGAGCGATTTTCGCTTCTGCGGGATATCTTGTCGATTTCATCGATATAGATGATACCACGCTCTGCAAGCTCAACGTTATAGTCAGCGGCCTGTATAAGACGGAGCAGAATGTTCTCAACGTCTTCACCTACATAACCTGCTTCAGTAAGAGTTGTAGCATCGGCAATAGCGAAAGGAACCTTTAAGGTTTTTGCGAGTGTCTGTGCCAGGAATGTTTTACCAACACCGGTAGGGCCTATAAGAAGCACATTACTTTTTTGAATTTCAACTTCATCTGCAGCGGCATCGCCGGATGCTGCGTGATTCTTGAGCTTATTCAGCTGATCGCGATGGATAAGACGCTTGTAGTGATTATAAACAGCAACGGAAAGTGCGACTTTAGCTTTGTCCTGACCGATAATATATTCATCAAGAGTTTTCTTGATTTCAACAGGTGTGGGAAGCTGACCGTTGCTAAGCTCAGCTGGAGTAGAGGTTGAGTTTAAGTGGTCGAATATAATGTCATTGCACGCATCGACACACTTGTCGCAGATATATAATCCGGTAGGTGACGGGATGAGAAATTGAACCTGAGTCTCGTTTCGTCCGCAGAATGAGCAGGAATGTTCAACGCGAAGGCGACCGGAATTGCGTGTATTATTTGCCATTAGATGATAACCTTTCTATGGTCGATTGTGGGAAAATTATGGACGGTGAGCAATAACCTTATCGATAAGGCCGTATGCACAAGCCTGTTCAGCGGACATAAAGTTGTCACGTTCTGTATCGGCTGTAATAACGTCGAGTGGCTTACCTGTATTCTGAGCGAGAATAGAATTGAGCTTATCCTTTGTACGGAGGATGTGTTCAGCGTGAATCTTGATATCAGTAGCCTGACCCTGTGCACCACCGAGAGGCTGATGGATCATGATTTCACTGTTGGGAAGTGCAAGACGCTTGCCCTTTGCGCCTGACGAGAGAAGGAATGCACCCATAGATGCAGCCATGCCGATGCAGATAGTTGAAACATCGCATTTGATGAAGTTCATAGTATCATAGATAGCCATACCTGCAGTAACGGAACCACCGGGGCTGTTGATGTAAAGGGAAATATCCTTGTCGGGATCTTCTGCTTCGAGATAAAGAAGCTGAGCAACGACGAGGGAAGCTGTAGCATCATTTACTTCATCTGCGAGAAAAACGATTCTGTCGTTGAGAAGACGAGAATAGATGTCGTAAGAGCGTTCACCACGATTGGTCTGCTGTACGACCATAGGGACGAGAGCCATAGTTTTAAGTCCTCCTTTGGTGTTTGTGTAGTGCGAAATATTAGATGAGTAATTACCATATTTTACCCGTTCGTATGTAGCTTTATGCGGGTAATATATGTAAATAATCGGAAAACCGCCACCCGAAATGTTCACAGGCAGCGGTAGATCCAATATCAAATGTCGATTAAATTACGCGTCGTGCGCTTCGGTGTGTTCAACTTCGGTGATGACAGCCTTTTCGCGAACGAGTTCAACTGCCTTCTTAACCTTGAGATCTTCAGCGATGGCGTCAGCAGCAATAGCTTCCTTGATCTTGTCAACTTCCATGCCATAAGCTTCAGCGAGGCGCTTGTATTCTTCTTCAGTTTCTTCGTCAGAAACTACGATGCCTTCCTTGACAGCGATCTTTTCGAGTGCAAGACGAGTCTTAACCTGCTTTTCAGCGTCGGGTCTCATCTGAGCACGGAGAGAATCGAGAGTCATGCCGGTGTACTGGAAGTATGTCTTGAGATCGAGACCGTTCATGCGGAGACGATTGTCATAGTCACGGAGGAAGTTTTCGGTTTCGTTTTCAAACATGCATTCAGGAATTTCAGCTTCGAGCTTTTCGATAAGAGCCTTCATGATGTTGTCATCAACGTGACCGTCAGCGTGCTTCTGGTGATTTTCTTCAAGCTTAGTCTTGATATCAGCCTTGTATTCATCGAGAGTATCGAATTCGGAAACATCCTTAGCGAAATCATCGTCGAGTACAGGGAGTTCATTGAACTTGATAGCATGGAGCTTGCACTTGAAAGTAGCTTCCTTGCCGGCAAGGTTTTCTGCGTGATAATCTTCGGGGAAAGTAACAACAACATCGAATTCTTCACCGATGTTCTTGCCTACTACCTGATCTTCAAAGCCGGGGATGAACTGACCGGAGCCGAGCTTGAGCTGGTGACCTTCAGCCTTACCGCCGTCGAATGCTACACCGTCAACAAAGCCTTCGAAATCGATAGTAACGATATCTTCGTTCTGAGCAGCACGGTCAGTGATTTCGATCATACGGGAGTTACGGTTCTGAACTCTCTTGAGTTCTTCTTCAACTTCTTCATCGGTAGCATGAGAAACAGGACGTTCTACAGCGATTCCGAGGTAGTCGTTGATTTCAACTTCAGGCTTGGTGAAGAAAGTAGCGCTGAGAACAACACCGTTTTCATCGATGGAAACGATATCGAATTCAGGACGGCTAACGATGTCCTTGATATCCTTTACAGCATCTGTGTAAGCATCGGGAATGATCTCGTTGATAGCATCTTCGTAGAATACTTCCTTACCGTACATCTTTTCAACAAGTGCACGAGGAGCTTTACCCTTACGGAAGCCGGGAATAGTGATGTTCTTGGAGGATTTCTTGAATACCTTGTTGATAGCAGCTTCAAAAGTAGCGGAATCAACGTCAAATGTAATCTTCTGCTGATTTACAGCAACAGTTTCCTGTGATTTCAGGCTCATCTTTGTTTTCTCCTATTTTATATAGCAATTAAATTAACTGAAAGTATAGTGTGAGATGCGAGTCGTTTTTTGCGAAAAAGCTTGGCGAAAAATCATGCCATAATCGATTTGAACAGTGTAACGACAAGAAAAAGTAAATAAATGATGCACTGACGATTTGTGGGTTTCAAAGCTGTCAGAGAATCAATTTGGGTACCGTATGGGCACACTTCCCCCTACGTATTCACACACTCCATATATTGTACAATTATTCGTCCGCATTGTCAAGCGTGTTTCTGAAATTTATAAAAGTTTACAATTATTTCGACAAAAATTCATCGACTGAATATGTGTAGCGGGTAAAAATCGAGGTAATCTGCAGAAATCAACGACAGTTTTATCCCATCATACTCAATATTCGGCGGAAGACTGTATTTCCCGTGGATATGGCCGAAGAAACAGCGTTTTACACCGAAGCTTTTCAAAATGTCAATGATCGGCTGGCAAACGAAATCGCCGAATACCGGTGGAAAATGCAGAAAAACGATAATTTCCTCGCTGTCATTTGAACGAAGCTTCTCCGCCTCTTTTATAGAAAGCTCAAGCCTTATTGCTTCACGACTGACCAGCTTGTTGTAATCGGCTGAGAAAATATCCGCCTGCTGTTTTTCCTCAATGAACCATCCACGAGAGCCACATATAAGAAATCCGTCTGCTGCATATGCGTTGTTGTGAAGAAAATCCACTGAATTTACGCCGATATTCATGAGGTAAGCACGCATTTTTGAAGCAGAAGTCCACCAGTAGTCATGATTTCCCTTGCCGAGTATTTTTTTACCCGGCAGAGAATCGATGAAACGGAAGTCTTCTGTTGCCTCATCAAGTGTCATACCCCAAGAAATATCACCGGGAACTATAACAGTATCGTTTTCGTTTATAATTGATGTCCAGCGTCGCTTTATTTTATCGGGATGATTTGTCCAACGACTGCCGAATTTACTCATCGGTTTATTGGCACTGCATGAGAGATGCAGATCAGCGATGGTAAAAAGAGCCATTACACACGGAATACGACATTAGGCATTTCAGAAGGATCGACAGTTTCGGTGAAGCGAACTTCCAGATCCTTTGTGCCGGCGAGAGGTGTTGGAACAGTAGTGTCTGTAGTTTTTGCGAGCTTATCGAGAAGTGCGAAAATATCGTCAGTGTATTCAACATTGATAGCATCAGCTACAGCGGGAGCGAATTTATAAGGACTTGCGGTAGAAGCGAGAACTGTTACGGTATTGTCACCGGATTCGCTGCGATACTTTTGGATACAGCCAAGACCTACAGCAGTGTGTGGGTCAATGAGGTAGTGTTCATCGTCATAGGTTGCCTTGATAACATTTGATGTTTCATCCTCGGAGCAGTAGTAGCCGGAGAAGTTTTCGCGGATTTTAGACATAAGTTCAGCGGGAGCAGTGTATTTTCCGTCTGTTTTCAGCTTAGCCATAAGATCAGCGCAAAGCTCAGCACCGCCAAGTACAGAGAGAAGACGTTCAAGGTTTGATGAGATAAGGATATCCATTGAAGGGCTGATAGTCTTATAGAATGTACGAGTGCGATCGTAGGTGCCGGTGAGGAAGAAATCTGTAAGAACATTGTTGCTGTTTGAAGCGCAGATGAATCGCTTGATAGGAAGACCCATCATTTTTGCGAGATATGCTGCGAAAATATTTCCGAAATTACCTGTGGGAACGCAGACATTGATTTTGTCACCCATTTTGATCTCACCGGAATTTACAAGATCGCAGTAAGCGGAGATATAGTAAACTATCTGCGGAGCAAGACGACCCCAGTTGATAGAGTTTGCAGAACCGAAGAAAAATCCGTTTTCGTTAGCTTTTTTTGCCAGCTCTGTATCAGAGAAAATAGCCTTAACGCCACTCTGAGCATCGTCAAAATTGCCTGTTACAGCGCAGACATACACATTCGAGCCTGATGTTGTCTGCATCTGTCTTTTTTGCATTGCGGAAACACCGTCAACGGGATAGAATACAGTGATTTTTACACCGGGAACATCCTTGTAGCCTTCGAGTGCAGCCTTACCGGTATCGCCTGAGGTTGCAACGAGAATGTGAGCGATTCTTTTTTCGCCTGTCATTTCGAGAGCACGGGAGAGAAGTCTTGGCATTATCTGAAGTGCCATATCCTTGAATGCAGAAGTCGGACCGTGCCAAAGCTCAAGAGAGTGAACATCGTTCTTCATTTTATGTAGTGGAGCGGCACCACCGGGGAAACGTGAGTCTGAATATGCTTCTTTGCAGTCGGCAAGGAGAGCTTCTTGATCGTAATCATCGAGAAATCTGCCGAGTACATTTGCGGCTCTTTCAGGATAGCTCATACCGAGCAGTGCGGTGATATCGTCATTTGTAAGCTGTGGAATAGATGTGGGGATATAAAGACCGCCATCCGGTGCGAGACCTTCTTTTATAGCTTCTGCTGATGAAACTGTTTGTGGATTTTTGCGAATTTCACGTGTGCTTTTGTACTGCATGGTAGTAGCCCTCTGTTTATGTAGAAATTTAATTTGTTTTCAAGGTTATTGCGGAAGATTGTTTTTCAAAAAATCATAAGCCGTGTTCCATGAAATATTATCCATTTCACTGTCGGAAACACCGTTTTCGGCAAGCTTATTCATAATCATCGGAACATCGGTTATATCGTGCATATCATCGGGAAGGTCAGTTCCGTCATAGTCTGAGCCGAACGAAGCCTTTGCACCGTATCTGCTGTAATACAGAAAATGTTCAATGATATTATCTGAAGTGCAGGGTGTATTTTTTGTAAGATGCTCCGGACAGAAGCTTACTCCGATGATTCCGCCGAGCTTTACAAGGGTATCCAGTTGATCGTCACGGATATTTCGACTGTGAGCACAGATATGATACGAGTTCATGTGTGTTGCTATAGGAGATTTTTTTGCCTCACTGCACAGCTCAAGAATTTCATGGGCAGAACCGAACGAGGCGTGTGAAATATCAGGTATAATACCGACATTCAGCATTTCACGAACAGCTTCTTTTCCGAAATCAGTAAGACGCATATCGGTATCATGCGAGCCGCCAATCGAGGTTTTTCCGCCCCAAAGAGGAGTTGCAACTCTTACACCAAGCTCAAACAGCTTGCGTACTCTTTCGATTTTTCCGTCAAGTATACGAGCATCCTCGATGGTTAAAATAAAAGCAGTCTTTTTTGCTGATTTTTCAAATTCCACAAGTTCGTCTGCTGTTTTTATCAGGGCAATATCGTTTTCACGACATTCACGGAGCAAATTTTCACGAACGAGAAGAAATTGCTCCCACCCTTCGTTATCGGTGAGATTTGGTGGTGTAAAAATTGCTGTAAGCTGGATATATTTGTCAAGAAAATTAGATTTTTCGAGTGAAGTATTGAAATCGTTATGTTTAAGTGATGCTTTCTGCTCCCATAACGCAAGAGCAGTATCGCAGTGTAGATCGATTAGCTTCATTGTGCTCTTGAAACCTCGCTTTATCGTGAGAATTTTCCTTTTTTTCGTACAGCATTTTGAAAGTGTCTTATCTCAAGGACTTTGTATTCGTCGGAGGTTGGCGAAACATATACCTCGATAACGTCAATGCGTGGTATTTTGTCGGTCTGATGCTCAGTGAAATACTGTTCTGCCGCAGTGGTGAGAAGCTTTTGCTTTCTCGAATCGACAGCCTCAGCCGGAGTTCCATAGGGTGACGGTGCATCGGGGTATTGACGTCTTGTTTTGACTTCAGCGAATACGAGATAATCGTTGTCCTCGGCGATAATATCTATCTCAGCGTGTCCGACGTAGATATTCTTTCCGATTATATGATATCCTTTGCTTTCAAGATACAGTGCCGCAGAGCCTTCACCGATACGACCAAAAGAACGATTATCCATGATTTTCGTTTTCTTTTTCGTGCTTTTTTCGGAGCTGTGCTTCTAACTTTTCTTTATCACGAGTTAGGAACGACAGAAAAGACTTTCGGTATATTTCAGTAGCACCTTTTTCGTATACGATCAGCTTGTGAGCGGGGGTGGGGTATCCTTTGTGGACTTCTATTCCGTATCCCGGATATAGCTTTGCAAGCTCAATCATCTCACGATCACGAGTGACCTTTGCAAGAATAGAAGCGGCTGCAATAGATTGTGAAACTGCATCACCGTGTACTACCGTAACTGACGGTATTCCGAAATCAGTCTGGCGATTGCCGTCGATAAGAACCACACCGAGCTTTTCGCCTGTTTTTTCGATGAGCATTGCCTGAGTTTTCTCAACAGCACGTCGCATAGCAAGAAGTGAAGCGGCAAGGATGTTGTACTCGTCTATTTCAGCGGGCGTTGATTCTGCGATACCGTATGCTATAGCGTTAGCTATTATTTGGTCATACAGCTTTTCACGCTTTTTTTCGGTGAGCTTTTTTGAGTCATCAAGTCCTTCGAGAACAAAACCGTCAGGAAGAACAACAGCGGCGGCAGTCACAGGTCCGCAGAGAGGTCCTCTTCCTGCTTCATCTGTTCCGCAGACAATTCCGTATGAACGTGTATATTCAGCGTCAAAATTATAGTCAAGCATTTGTTCTATCTTCTGTTGTCGGATTTGGTTTATCGTTGCTTTTTTTAACAGGAAGCTCAAGAGTGATTCTGCCTATTTTAGCCTCACGGAATTCGTCGAGGATGATATCCGCCGCACGTTCTGTGTTGAGTTCACCACCCGAAAGCAGGAATCCTCGTTTTTTTGCAACTGCACACAGCATATCGTAAGGTGTTGCATCTACAAGAGCCTCTTGGTCAAGCTTGTAGCGTGTGCAGAATTGATTAGGAGCGATAGTGTAAAGTCGTGCGCAGAGATTTGCGGCAAGCTCCTCGGTGTCAAGTATTGCGTCACGGATAGCACCGGTGAAGGCGAGATTTTCTCCCGTGAGCTTATCGTCGAATTTAGGCCAAAGAACACCGGGCATATCGAGAAGCTCGATACCGATATTTGTGGTTACCCATTGCTTTGTGAGTGTAACGCCGGGTCTGTCCTCTACTTTTGCCTTTTTTCCGCCGCCAAGCTTGTTGACGAGGGAGGATTTTCCTACATTTGGAATACCGACGATCATGGCACGTACTTTTCTGCCACTCATGCCTTTGTCGGCGTATCTTTGCAATTTTTCAGCGAGAATCTCACGTATTGCGGGGGAGATAGCCTTAACTCCTTCGCCTGTTATTGTGTCAATGGCAAGAGCACGTCTGCCTGATTTTTTTGAATATTCTTCTATCCATTGCTTTGTTGCGACAGGATCTGCAAGTGAGGCTTTGGTAAGAAGTGTCAAGCGTGGCTTTGTGCCTGTGAGCTTGTCGATTTCTGGATTTTTAGAGGATTTTGGAATACGTGCATCAAGCAGCTCGATCACGATATCCACCTGAGAGAGGTTCTCTGTGATAAGGCGGCGTGTTTTCGCCATGTGTCCGGGGAACCATTGTATTGTCTGTGACGGCATGGTTTTGCCTCCTCTGGTAATTTATAATAATAGTTGTGTGATTTTTGGTTTTAATTGAATATGGTAAATTTATCGATCGGTACGAGTCTTACGAGAGCACGACCTACGATACAGCGTTTATCGACAGGGCCTATTTCGATCTGTCTGCTGTCTGCTGAGTGATTTCGGTTGTCACCGAGTACGAACACTTCATCTTCCCCGATAGTGATAGGGAAGGCGTAATCGGCAGTGAGAGTTTCGGTATTATCGATCCAACGATAATCTTCTTCGATGACCTTGCCGTCTACTGTGAGAGTCCATGTGTCAAAATCGATATCTACAGTTTGACCACCGACTGCTACGACACGTTTTACAATCGGTTCGTTATACGGAACTGCAGAAATGTCGTGGATTATAACAATATCTCCGGCTTTCGGCTCATAGAAAAGGTTTGAAACTGCAAGTGATTCGCCATGATGCAGAGTTTGCTCCATTGATTGACCGTCTACTATGTTAAGTCGAACTACAAATGCAAAGCACATAAGAACGAGTATCGTTACAAATGCCAGCATTTCGACCAGCTCATAGAAATTTCCGACGAGGTCTAAGGGCTTTTTTTCTTTTTTAACTGTTTTGGCAGAATCTACCAATTCGTTATTGTTTTGCTCAAATTCAGCCATTATGCCACCTTATTTTACGATCATATTTGAAAGCAGTGTGCTTCCGTCTGCTATGTATTTGCCTGTTTTTGCACATTCTTCTTCGGTGTATTTTTTTACTCCGTCTACCTTGTTCTTTGAGTCATATAAGAGGAAGGGAACAGGCTCGATAGAATGTGTGCGTATTTCTATAGGAGTGGGGTGATCGGGGAGAAGGAGTATTTTATAATCCTCACCGGAATTTTCGAGATATTCCCAAATTGGAGTAAGAATTTCTGCGTCGATCTTTTCTATAGACTGTGTTTTTTCATCGGGATTGCCTTGATGACCACATTCATCAGGTGCTTCAACATGAACATAAACAAAATCATGATCTGCGAAGGCTTTTATTGCTGCATCAGCCTTGCCTTTGTAATTTGTGTTGAAATTTCCGGTCGCACCTTCAACGTTTAGAACATCACAGCCGGCACATACACCAATGCCTTTGATCAAGTCAACTGCACATACAACAGCAGCCTTGACTCCCCATTTTTCTTCAAATGAAGGAATTGCAGGCTTTCTTCCCGGGCTCCACAGCCATGGAGAGTTTGCGGGATTTTTGCCCTCTGCACGACGCTTTACGTTTATCGGATGATTGTCGAGAACCTTTGCGCCTTCTTCCATGTAACGGAGAAATTCTTCACCGCCGTTTTCCTTTTTAGGAAGAAATTCACCTATTACTTGACCGAGGTGATCGTGAGGACGTGCAAAATCATATTTTTCAGCCGCACCCTTCCAAATAAGGCAGTGACGATAGCTTACGCCTGTGTGAAGTACTCTTCCTTCCATCGGCAGAGCTTCATTTAGTGCGTGTACAAGCTCGTCAGCTTCTTCGGTTGAGATATCTCCTGCACTGTGATCGATGATAGTGCGTGAAGCGTAATCATCTTCAGCTGTGCCTGAGAGGGTAACGACATTGCAACGTATAGCGGTATCATCGGGATCCATGTGAAGTCCTAAACTCATTGCTTCGAGAGGCGAACGTCCCTTTGAGTAAATTTTTGGGTCATATGAGAGGATAGCAAGATTTGCAGTATCACTTTCCGGAACCATTCCCTGCGGAACATTTGAAACAGTGCCACATAGCGAAAGAGAAGCGAGCTTATCCATTGCGGGCTTTTTTGCAGCTTCCATTGGGGTATGATTTCCGAGAGCCGGAACAGGACGGTCAGCCATGCCATCCGGAATAAGAACGAGATATTTCATGTATATACGACCTTTCGTGATTATATCTTGAGCTTGATATAAAATAAAGCGATAGGGAGCTATAGTTACGCTTTATACGCGTTAAACTATATACATCTCCTATTATACCACAAAATCAATGGACATACAACCGACGGCTGAAAAAACGCACATGAAAAAATAGATAAAATTCATGAGTTGACAGATGAAAATTTCGATATGTTTTTTGAATTTTATTTTCGCAAAGGTATTGCAATTAGACGAAAAACGTGGTAAAATACAATACTGTATGATATTGTCGTTTAGCGTACCCTCTCAGGCGCGAGATGACGTTGTTCGGTTGCAAAACCGTATAAATTTTGATAAGGGAGAAAAAACAATGCCTAACATTAAATCCGCTAAAAAGCGCGTTAAAGTAATTTCCACCAAGACTCTTCAGAACAAGATGTTCAAGAGCCAGCTCAAGACTGCTGTTAAGAAGTTCTACTCTGCTGTAGAAGCAGGTAACAAGGAAGAAGCTAAGGTAGCATATGTTGCTGCTGTTAAGAAGGTTGACCAGGCTGTAGCTAAGAACATCCTTCACAAGAACAACGCTGCTCACAAGAAGAGCCAGTTCACACAGCTTCTCAACAAGATGGCGTAAGCTGTCTCTTTGAGCAAACAGAATACGAATGAATAAGCTTTTTCCCTGCGGCTGGGGAAATGAGCTGAAATAAAAAAATCCTCGTAGATCAAAGCTCCGATCTACGGGGATTTTTGTTTGTTGTGTAAATTTGCGCTAAAAATTAAATCTTCTTTATCCACTTAAAGCGATTTACCTTTACCAAAGCTACAAAGCATTTTAGTATCTGGTCGGCTTTAAGGCATATAAATACCATTGCTGGCGAGAGATCAAATACATACACAGCCGCAAAGGAGCAGGGAAGCACTATTCCCCACATGAATATGATGTCGTTAAACAGTACGAAGGATGTGTCACCACCGCCACGAACGATACCGGTCAAACACGACATTTGATACGATGTTCCTATTACCGTTACGCACAGAATCAAGATAAACTGATTTGCAAGATCTGCTGTTTCGGCGGAAATATTGTAGCATCCGATGATAAAATCCTTCATCAGGAATAATACTACAGAGGTTCCGAGTCCGATAGCCAAAAACAGAAGCTGCATACATCTTGTACGGTGCTTTAGCTCATTTTTGAGAAGCTCAGTGTTTCCACCGTATTCCAGCGATTCTTCGCCTATGGTTTTGCTTATCATAACTGATGCGGCAGAGGCAGAAGCGTATACAACTACCGTAACTATCTGAAATATTGTAGAGGAAATGCTGTTTGCAGTGATAACAGGGTCATCCATACGGCCGAGTATAGCACTCTGAAGGTTCATTGCAACGCCCCATGACATACCCGACAATATAACAGGCATACTGACTTTAAGGAATTTTACGGTAATCTCGTGATTTGTGGTAAGAAAATCACGCAATTTGAGGTGAAGTCTGTCGTCGAAGAACCAAAGATATACTATAACGATGAGAAATTCGATAATGCGTGAAATAAGAGTTGCTATAGCGGCACCACGAATTCCGAGAGCAGGCGCACCGAAATGACCGAATATCAAAATATAGTTGAGTATGAAATTTACGACAAGTGCGGCGCAGGAATTGATGAAACCGATAAATGCACATTCAACACTTCGCAAAACTCCGAGAAGAACCTGAGTTGCCGCAAAGAAAATATAAGTGAACGCTACGATAGCAAGATATTTCTTTGCTTCTTCAATGACATATGGCTTATCAGTGAAAATTCCAAGCACTGTATCAGGGAATATCAAAACTGCCGCAAGCATAAGTCCTGAAATAAGTAAGCCGACACGCATTGCGGTAGATGCGGCTTTTTTGATATTATCAATATTCCTCTCGCCCCAAAAACGTGAACACACAACGACAGTTCCGTCTGTGACAGCGTTCATTATTGTTTGAAGGAGATACTGTATCTGATTTACGATAAAAACGCCTGAGATGGCAAGCTCAGCAGCGTCACCGATACGACCGATCATGATATTGTCAAGAAGATTTACGCCGTATACGATGATATTTTGACCCGCAAGAACCAAAATCAGTTTACACCACCGTTGCCAGAAATCACGACGAGATTTTTTTGAAGAAATTGTTGATGTCATAATTAAGCCTTCTTAATAAATTCTCTGGATTGCGTGTTTACTTACGCAACTCTCTTTGACGGGATATATTTATCGAACCTTCAGGAATGGAATTGAGATTTTCAAGAGCCTTTCCTGTGCCGATTGCAACGCATGAAACGGCTTTTTTTGCAACTCTTGTCTTAATTCCCGTTGCATATTCTATTAGTCTGTCAAGGCCGTACAGCAGGCTTCCACCACCTGTCATAACGATACCGTTTGATATGATATCACCGATAAGCTCGGGAGGTGTGCGTTCTATAACGGAGCATACCGCTTCGATTACAGCTGTTATAGGCTCCTCAAGTGCATCCGGTATTTCTGTGGATGTGATATGGATAGCACGGGGAAGTCCCTGGATAAGGCAACGTCCCTTTACATCAAGTGCTCGTGGTTCTTCGCGTGGCCATGCTGAACCGATCTTTATCTTTATTTCCTCAGCAGTTCTTTCGCCTATGAGGACATTGTGCTTACGTCGGCAGTAGCGTATGATAGCTTCATCGAATTTGTCGCCGGCTACCTTGATTGATTCAGATACGACAACTCCGCCAAGAGATAAAACAGCTATATCGGTAGTACCACCACCTATATCAACGACCATGTGACCGACAGGTGCTGAAATATCGATACCTGCACCTATAGCGGCGGCAACAGGCTCCTCGATAAGGTATGTACGTCGAGCACCTGCTTGAGTAGCGGCATCAACAACAGCACGTTCCTCTACTTCAGTGATACCGGAGGGTACACAAATAACGACGCGTGGCTTAAAAAAGATCGTTGTACCACAGGCTTTTTTTATGAAATGCTGGAGCATATGCAGAGTTACCTCGTACTGGCTGATAACACCGTCACGCAGAGGTCTGATAGCGGTTATGTTACCGGGAGTACGTCCGAGCATAAGCTGAGCTTCACGCCCGAATTTTAATATTTTATCAGTGCTTTTATCTATAGCAACAACGGAAGGCTCTTTTATAACAATGCCTTTGCCCTTAACATAAACAAGGACCGTTGCGGTCCCAAGGTCAATTCCGATGTCTTTGCCCATGTAATATTCCTAACCTTTATATTGAAAAATGACATATCAAGTACTATTATACAACATAAGAGATAATTTTGCAATGACCGAGTGGGATTTTTTTACGGTAATCTGCTTTGCTTTTGAAATAAAAGTCAGTCGTGCATTACACGGAAACGGAGTAAATTGCGGAACTTGAGTAAATTTCATTAAATTTTCACCAAATTGACACTGTAACGTGCTATAATGATATCTTGTAAAAAAGCAACTTTATTATTGGAGGATACACCATTGATCGAAGTTAAAAATTTAGTCAAGCGTTACGGTGATTTTGAGGCTGTGCGCGGTGTCAGCTTCAAGATCGAGCGGGGCATGATATACGGCTTCCTTGGTCCGAATGGCGCAGGAAAATCTACTACAATGAACATCATAACAGGATGTCTTGCAGCAACTGAAGGTGAAGTAACTATCGGCGGAAACGATATTTATGAGGATCCTGTTGCGGCGAAGTCCATGATCGGTTATCTGCCTGAACAGCCACCGCTTTACATGGATATGACACCGAACGAGTACCTCGAATTTGTGGGACGTGCTAAGGGTCTTTCCGGAGAAAAGCTTTATAAGAGCATCGACCGTGTTATAGCAAAGACGGGACTTACTGCTTATGCAGACAGACTTATCAAAAACCTTTCAAAGGGCTACAAGCAGCGTGTAGGTATCGCTCAGGCTATTCTCGGTGATCCTGAGATTATTATTCTCGATGAACCTACAGTTGGTCTTGACCCCAGACAGATCATTGAAATACGTGAGCTTATAAAGGAGCTTGGTCGAGATCACACTGTCATTTTGTCAAGCCATATTTTGACTGAGATATCCGCAGTCTGCGATTATGTTCTTATTATCGCACATGGTAAGGTCGTTGCGTCAGATACTCTTGAAAACCTTACAAAGAAATACGAAGGCAAGAACTATGTTGATATCACAGCACGAGGAGATGAATCACGAATCAGACGTATCGTTGACTCAATTCCGGGCGTGATTGAAGCGGAGATAGACCAGGGCGCACTCGGACAGATGCACGTCAGAATTGCCACAGATTCAAAGACTGACATTCGTGAAACACTGTTCTTCCGTTTTGCTGATGCTAAAATGCCTATTCTTTCTATGGAATACGAGGAAGTTACACTTGAAAAGGTATTCCTTGAGCTTACAGGCGATAATAACGGAAAAGCAAATGTGCTTAATGTCGAGGATAAGGAATCAGCCCGTATGAGCGCAGAAGAAGTGTTTGCTGCGGCAGCTATTGCGAATGTGAAGAACAAGGAAAACGCAGATACAGCAAATACCGAAGCTGTTCCTTCGACTGAAGAAAAGCAGACAGAGGCGGAGAAAGCCTCAAAGCCTGCTAAAAAATCCGATAAAAATTCAGATGATGACGATTACAAGCCGTTATTCGGCGGAAACTGATTGGAGAATAACTTATGACGGCTGTTTACAGAAAAGAACTTAAAACGTATTTCACCGGTATGACCGGACCGATATTTATCGGATTTATTTTGCTGATGACCGGTATTTTTATGACGGTATACAATCTCCAGGGAATGTATCCTAATTTTGAATATGCGCTTGTCGGCGTATCATTTATCTATATGCTCGCTATTCCGGTTCTTACAATGCGTTCTATCGCTGAAGAAAAGCATTCGAGAACCGACCAGCTTTTGTATTCGCTTCCGATGAGCGTTACAGATATCGTAATGGCTAAGTATTTCGCAATGCTCACTGTACTTGCTATTCCTTGTGCAGTGATGATACTGTATCCGCTTATTCTTTGTTCGTTTGGTACAGTGAATCTTGCTTCTGCTTATGCTACACTTCTTGCGTTTTTCCTGCTTGGTGCCGCACTTATCGCTGTCGGAATGTTTATTTCTTCACTTACCGAGAGTCAGGTTATAGCAGCGGTTATCAGCCTTGGCGTAATGGTACTTATAAATTTCATGTCCGGTATTGCTAATATGATATCTGTAAGTGCGTCTGCTTCCTTTGCAGGCTTCTTAGCACTTTCGATCGTAGCAGGCTTTGTCGTCTATGTTATGATAAAAAATACTACCGTATCTGTTTGTGCCTCCGTTTCTCTTTGTGTGGTTTGCGTTTTGGTATATCTTGTCAATCCGACGATTTTTGAAGGCGCTATTCCGGAGCTTCTCAGTGCTCTTGCGCTTTTTGACAGACTTACAACCTTCCAAAACGGTATGCTCGATATTACCGCACTGATATTCTATATTTCTATTTCTGCAATGTTTGTTTATCTTACAGTCCAGTCAATGGAAAAGAAACGCTGGAACTGATAACAGGAGGATGCAATAATGAATAACGAAAAGAATACAAACATCACTCCTGTAAAAAATAAAGCAGGACTGAACAAAAAATACTTGAAGATAGGCTCGTTCAGTATAACTATGACTGCTGTTGTTGTAGCTGTAGTTATCGTTTTGAACCTGTTTATCGCCGAAATCCCTTCGACATATACGAAGTTTGACCTTTCATCCACAGACCTTTACTCAATCGGTGAAGAAACAGAAACTGTTCTTGCGGGAGTAGATGAGGACGTTACTTTCTATATTCTCGCACAGCGCGGAAGTGAGGATTCTGCGATAAAAGAGCTTCTCGAACGCTATACTGCACTCAACAGTCATATTAAAGTAACGACTGTTGACCCTGTAACAAACCCTACATTTATTGAGAAGTATACAAGCGAATCTCTTAATTCCAATTCGGTTATCGCTGAAAGCTCAAAGAGATTTTATGTTGTTGATTACTACGATATCTACGCAAGACAGATCGATATGTCGTATACTGAGGAAGAGCTGTACGCTTATTATTACACCTATTATACCTTCCCGACTGTAACTACCTTTGCCGGTGAGCTTGCGTTTACTACCGCAGTAGATTATGTTACACGAGATGATCTTCCGACTGCTTATTCACTCACAGGTCACGGAGAAACAGCAGTGTCTTCAACATACGAAACCTATATAGATGCTGAAAATATTGCCCGTGTTACTGATTTTTCACTTCTGACGATTGATTCTCTCCCTGAGGATTGCTCATCGATAATTATCAATCAGCCTACATCAGATATTTCCGCAGATGAAGCCGAAAAGCTGAAATCATACCTTGATGAGGGTGGTAATATCATTCTTGTAACAGGTGCGCTCAGCTATAATTCCAAGCTCATGCCTAATCTTTCGTCTGTTGCAAAGTATATGGGTCTTGAATCAGTTGACGGTATCGTTATCGAAACCAACCAAAACAACTACATGATGAATAATCACTATCTCCTGCCGAATATTGGAACAACGTCCTCAGGCCCCCTTTCGCTTCTCTCAAATAAGCAGATTTATGTTCTTGCAAACGCCTCTCACGGTATTATTTCTGACGGAACATCTAATGTTATTCCTCTTCTTGCAACAACATCCGGTGCTTATGTTAAGTCGGATTTAAGTGCTGAAGATCTTTCTAAAGCTGATGGCGATATAGAAGGCATGGTATATGTCGGTGCGGCTGTTGAGATAGAGGCTGACGGTACACGCTCCAATACAGGAAAATTTGTGTGGTTCTCATCCCCTGCTATTATGGATGAATCTGCTGATATGTATGTATCCGGCGGTAACTCGGCTGTGTTTATGGCAACGCTTAACTGGATGAGCGAAAACAAGACAAATCTTTCTATTCTTGCAAAGTCAATGCAGATCGAAGCACTTACCGTTACAGCTGCTGATGCTACAATATGGTCTGTTGCAGTTGTATTTGTAATACCGCTTGCGTTCCTTGTATACGGATTTGTTGTATGGTTCAAGAGAAGAAAGAGATAAGGTGAGGATTTATGGCAACAAAAACTGCAAAAAGAAAAAATAAATATCTTCCGCTCGTAATTCTTCTCGTTGTGTTTGTCGTGATGCTGATAGCATATTCTGCTCTTTCCTCTGCAAATGACAAAAAGGAAGCAATTTCTGCTGCCGAGGAGGCTCGTGCAAATGCAGATATAATCATTGCGAATTATGATGCCTCTACTGTTACAAAGCTGTCTTATCAGGTTGCCGGCCATGATAAACTCACTTTCCTTTGCTCTAACGGAACTCAGTGGACTTATGCTGATGATACAAAGTTCCCCCTTAATCAAACTATTGTAGCATCAATGGCATCTGCAATATCCTCGATTGGCGTTGAGTGTGAGGTTTCTGAGGGAAGTGAAGCTGATTATGGACTCGATACCCCTGCATATACGATTTCAGTCACATATTCCGATAATACATCACGAAGCTATAGAATCGGCGATTATAATTCGTTTAACTCATCCTACTATTTCGCTGCTGAGAGCGATATTTACATGATTTCCTCGGGCTTGATACCGTATTTCAGCTATGAACTGTCCGATCTTATGGTGCTTGATACGCTTCCGACTACGGATTGGTCTGATATGAATTATGTTACGGAGATCACAGTTTCAACTCCTGACGGAACTAATGTAATTTCAGATGAAGATGGTAAAAACGCTTTTATAAACAAGCTTGGAAGCATTTCTCTTAAAAATTGTGCTGATTATTACGCTGAAAATGAAGAAAAAGCCGAGTATGGTCTTGACGGAAGTAAGGTAATTACTGTAAAATATAAGAAGGCTGTCACATCTACAAATGAAAGTGGCAATTCAAGCACAAACTACCTTGAAACAAATTATTCGATAAATATCGGTGAGGCTGTCGGTCATAACGATGGTTATTATGTCGCACCTGCAAATTCAAATATCGTTTATGTGGTTGATGAAAAGACCGTGCTTGAGCTTCTTGCATATTTAGATTACGTTCCGACAGCAGATGAAGCTGTGACAGAGGCTGAATCAGCTGAATAACAGTCACGCTCTCTGAAAGGAGTCACGATATGAAAACAACACTTGAGATAATGAAGCAGGCAAAAGCTGTTACACCAATGATTATGTCCGCTTCGTCAGATGATAAAAACAAAATACTTTCTGCAATGGCTGATAGGCTCGTTGAGGCGATACCTGAAATTCTTGCTGAAAACAAAGCTGACGTTGACGCTGCACGCGGGAGAATATCCGACGTTATGCTCGACCGTCTTAGCTTGACAGAAGCACGAATCAATGCAATGGCTGATGGTATTCGTGACGTTATAAAGCTTCCCGATCCTGCATGGCGAGTTATCGAAACAGTTGAACGCAGAGGTATGACTATCGAAAAGACAGCAGTACCGCTCGGAGTTATCGCTATAATTTATGAAAGCAGACCGAATGTTACATCTGATGCGGCGGCTTTGTGCATAAAAAGCGGAAATGCTGTAATACTTCGTGGTGGTAGAGATGCCTACCGTTCGTCTGTAGCGATAGTTAAGGCTTTAAGACAGGGCTGTGTTGATGCCGGATATCCTGAGGAGCTTGTTTCGCAGGTTGAAGATACTACACGTCAAAGCTCGGTCGATCTCATGCATGGTGTTGGATATATCGATCTTCTCATTCCTCGTGGCGGTGCAGGACTTATCAGAACCTGCGTTGAGGAAGCAAAGGTACCGTGTATTGAAACAGGAACCGGTATCTGCCATATTTATGTTGACGAAATGGCTGATCTTGATATGGCAGTTAAGATCATCGAAAATGCAAAAACATCACGCCCGTCAGTGTGCAACGCTATGGAAGTGTGCATTGTAAATGAAAAAATAGCGGATAAATTCCTTCCTATGCTGAAAGAAACTCTTGTCGATAAAAGAATCAATGATGGAAAAATTCCTGTCGAAATGCGACTTGACGAATATGCCTCAAAGATAATCGATGGTGTTACAGCCGGAGAAAAGGATTTTGACACTGAATTCCTCGACTATATAGTAGCAGTTAAGACTGTAAGCTCTGCTGATGAAGCTATCGAGCATATAGCGAAGCACTCAACTCACCATTCCGAATCTATCATCACCGAAAATAACGCAGTAGCTGAAAACTTCCTGCGTAAGGTGGACTCTGCGGCGGTATATCACAATGCAAGTACACGTTTCACCGATGGCGGAGAATTCGGACTTGGCTGTGAAATGGGTATTTCTACACAGAAGCTTCACGCAAGAGGTCCTATGGGACTTGGTGAGCTGTGTACATATAAATATATTGTCCGTGGAAACGGAAATGTAAGATAAACAGACTCAAATTCACTTCGCAAATCTTCAATAGAATAAGGTTAGGTGTAATTATGTACAAGCTTGGTTTTATCGGCGTTGGCAATATGGGAGGAGCACTTCTTGATGCCTGTGCTAAGAGAATAGATGGCGGAGATATTATAATTTCCGATTTTGACGAAACTAAAACTGCGAAATTCGCTGAAAAATATGGCTGTTCAGTGGCATCCTCGGAGGAGGTTGCTGCTAAGGCGGAGTATATTTTTATCGGTGTAAAGCCACAGTTTGCGACAGATACCTTTGCACAAATACATGAAGCTCTCCTGTCACGTCAGGCTAATCCCGTTGTCATATCAATGATGGCAGGCGTTACTATGTCTCGTGTTCGTGAGATGGCTGGAATATCGTGTCCGGTAATTCGTATCATGCCGAATGTCGCAGCTTCCGTCGGTGAGGCAATGATACTTTGCTCGTCACTTGATGCTACTGAGGAGCAGATAACAGAATTTTCCGATTTCATGGCTAAGTCCGGCAAGCTTGATTTTGTATCTGAACATCTTATCGATGCAGGTACAGCTGTACAGGGATGTGGTCCGGCATATGTGTGTATGTTTGTTGAAGCAATGGCTGACGGTGCTGTAAAATGCGGAATTCCGAGAGCGAAGGCTTACGAATATGCAATTCAAACACTAAAGGGAACAGCAGTCCTCCTTGAAGAAAGCGGAAATCATCCGGCAGCTGTCAAGGATGCAGTCACCAGTCCGGCAGGTTCGACTATAGATGGAGTTGAAGCACTCGAAGAACATGGATTCCGTTACGCAGTTATGCAGGCTGTCGTGAAGGCTTATGAGAAAAATGTTAAACTGAAGTGAAGCATATAACTATCGTTTGTTTCTGAGATATTAGAAAGACAAAAGGAGAACCAAAGTGGAGCCTAAGGATTACACCGTAATAAAAATCGAGGGTGAATATGCGACCCTGCGAGATGATGAAACAAAGGAGGAATTGTTCATTGCAATGGCACTTCTTCCTGCCGGAGTCGATGTGGGCGTAAAGCTACACTATGAGATGCTTGAGTATACTATAGTAGAGAATAAGAAATAAAAAAAAGCTGATCGCATTTTGGAAATTTATTCCTTGATGCGAGCAGCTTTTTTATTATTCAAATTTTTAGTCAGCTAAAAGGATTTCTTCCCACAGCTTTTCATAGTAGGAACGGATATCCTGATCGATGTCGTGGAAATATTCGACCATTGGGAGAGATTCAGCGTCGGGATAGAGGATTTCATCCTGATAGAAGCTGTATTCAGGGTTTTCTACAACAGCAGTGTTCGGAGAAGCGTAGCAAATATATTCTGCATTTGCGAGTGCTACTTCCGGCTCAAGCATGAAGTTGATGTACATCATAGCAGCTTCGTAGTTCTGTGCATTGGCAGGTACGCAGATGGAGTCGATGAAGATGTTGGTGCCTTCCTTGGGATAAACAAATGCGAGATCGGGATTGTTCTCCTGCATTGTCAAAAAGTCGCCTGCATAGTAAGGAGCGATAGCAGCATTTCCGCCTTCCATCTTGTTGAATACTTCGTCCATTACACGTCCCTGAAGTATGGCGTTCTGTTCCTTGAGCTTTGCAGCGGCAGTATCCCAGTCAGCCTTGTCGGTGGAGTTTATGTCACTTCCGAGATAGAACTGTGCAATAGCAAATGCATCGCGTGGATTATTGAAGGTGAGAATATTGTCATCATAAGTCTCGTCCCACATAAGTCCCCATGAATCAGGCTCACCTTCAACCATAGTTGTGTTGTAGATCATGCCTACAAGACCAACGGAATAAGGTACGCTGTATTCATTGTTTGGGTCAAAGTAAAGCTGTTTATACTGCTCATCAATGAGGTCATAGTTTGTTATCTTCGACATATCGAGCTTTTGGAGCATATTTTCGTTTATCAATCTTTCGATCATGTAATCGGAGGGAATAACGATATCATATGAAACAGCACCGGATTTGAGCTTGCCGTACATGGATTCGTTTGAATCATAGTTCATGTAGTTGACTTTGATGCCGGTCAGCGCTTCAAAAGCGGAATTTACGTCAAAAGAGCCTTCGCTTCCATCGGAGATGTAAACACCCCAGTTAAATACGTTGAGCGTTGTACCTTCGTAATCACGAGTATATGTTGCACGTGGTTCTTCGAGAGTAGATGCTGTACCTCCGCAAGATGTAAGAGCCACAGATGCAGTCAAAAGTGCGGCAAAGAGAGTGCAGAGAGATTTTTTCATTTGTGTTCTCCTTATGGAAAAGATTTGATAAAAGATAAAACCGTCAAAGCAATAGCCGGATATTATTTTGGATGCATAGTTCGTGCGATAGATATCGGAAACACCGCCCGAGCACCGTTGAAGTAAAGATTCCGTGTCGAGGTGGATATGGTTGCTCCGCTTGTTATTATATCGTCGAACAGGATGAATTTATCACCCTCATGAACCGAATCCTTAATAATTGCGAGAGAATTTTCGGCGTTTTCGAGCCTTTCTGCCATATTCAGATTTTTCTGTTCATCGCCTGAGATGCGATAAATAGTTTTTCTGTATGGAATATCAAGAATAGAGGACAGCTTTTTTACCATTTCCTCGCATTGATCAAAACCGAATTTTTCGAGATTGTCAGCGTTTCTCGGAGGATATGTCAGTATCCATTCCGAAAGCTCAAGCTTGGCTTTAGAAAACTGCTTACGAAGCTCAGAAGCAAGCTCATTTGCAAAGAAATCTGTGAATTCTCCACGCTGTTTGAATCGGAGTATCATGTTTTCTGTCTGACGCTGCTCAGCTTCGTTAGAATTACTGCGACTTATATAGAAACAAAGCGATATGAATTGCCTGTCACCTATGGAGGTGCGTGTCAGTGAAGTAAAATCACATCCACACGAGCAATTTTTTACAGTGTTTCCGCATTTTGGGCAGTGTTCAAACGATTCTTTAATGTAAACTGAATAGCAATTTCGACATAGTGCATGGCTTACCTCCGCCTTATTACCACAATATAAACAGCACGACGGGAACAGCAGATTATAAACATTCTGCATGAAATTCATCGCATTGCCGATAATTGAGGTCATCATTACTTGGATTTTGAAGCCTTTTTGTCTGCTCTGATCTGTCCGATGTTGACGACAAGAAGCAGTACAAGAACTGTGATGAATATAAGAGAGGAAAGAGCGTACATATCAGGCTTAACAGTTTTCTTTGTCATTGAGAAAATGAGCAAAGGAAGTGTCTGGAAGCTGGAGCCTGTGGTATAGTAGCTAATTACGAAATCGTCGAGCGATAAAGTGAAGGACATCAAAAGACCTGAAGTGATACCGGGCATTATTGCAGGAATTACTACCTTAAAGAATGCCTGTATCGGTGTACTTCCGAGATCCTGTGCGGCCTGGAAAAGATAGGGGTCGGTCTGGTTCAGCTTTGGCAGAACATTCAGAATGACGTAAGGTAAATTAAAAGTGACGTGAGCTATAAGAAGTGTAACAAAATTAAGGGAGTTTGATGCACCGACAGCACGACCTACAAACACGAACAGAAGCATAAGAGATACGCCTGTTACTATATCCGGATTCATCATCGGGATATTTGTTACAAGGTCAAGAGTCGCTTTCCATGCCTTATTGCGAACATAATAAATGTAAACAGCGGCAGCCGTACCGATTATTGTAGCGATAACTGCGGAGGTTACAGCAAGAATAAGTGTGTTTCTCAGTGCAGTCATAGTCTGACCGGACGAAAACAGCTCACGATACCATTTCAGAGAGAAGCCCGTGAACACAGACGTACTTTTTGCTTCGTTAAATGAGAAGAACACCATTACGAGAAGCGGTGCATAGAGAAGGACGTAAATAAGACCGATGAAAATATTACCAACTGATTTTTTCATGTCATACCTCCATCTTATACGAGTAAATTATCGCCATCATCACCGGCAAATTTCTTCATCAGTGCCATAGATAAAAGGATAAGCACCATCAGAACAAGCGATAAAGCCGCACCGAGGTTGTAATTGTACAAAGACTGTATCTGTTTTTCGATAGCGTCACCAACGAGCATTATCTTACCGCCGAGCTTCTGGCTGATATAGAATGTGCTGATAGACGGAACAAAAACCATTGTGATTCCGGAAACAACGCCCGGAAGCGACATTGGAAGGATTATTCTTCGCATTATTGAAGGTCCGCTGGAACCGAGGTCTTCAGCCGCTTCGAGAATGCTTGGATCTATCTTTGACATAACGGAGTATATCGGCAGGATCATGTACGGAATGTAATTATAGACCATACCGAAAATTACGGCTCCCGGTGTACCTATCATTTTTAACGGTTCAATACCGATCATTCCGAGAAGATTGTTAATGATACCGTTTTTTTCGAGAATATTCATCCAAGAATATGTACGGATAAGCAGGTTCATCCACATAGGGAGCATGACAAGCATCATCATAATACGTTGAGTGCTTTCACGCTTTCTGCTCATGAGATAGGCGAAGGGATAAGAAATAAGAAGTGTGATTATTGTTGCTATAAGGGAGTATTCGATGGATATCAAAAAGACTTCCTTATAACCGGCCAAGGCTTTAATATTTTCAAATGTGAAATTACCGTTTGCATCTGTAAAAGAGTAGTAAACGACAATAATGAGAGGCACTATGATAAATATAGCGGCCCAAAGTATGTAAGGAGCACCCAGTAGGCGCTGTGCAAGAGAGCGTTTTTTCATTTTCACGACCCTCACTCATCTTCATCGTCCGGTATCTGATTAAGCTCGTCCAGCTCGTCTGAATAACTGCTGTAATCGCCGAACTTGCCGGAATATTTCGATTTTTTCATGACATGAATAGCATCGGGTTCAATGAATAAGCCGACCTCCTGCCCTTCATGCGCTTCATCCGTGGTCTGTATCATCCACTTAAAACCGCCTATATCGACGATTATTTCAAAATGCACACCAAGGAATGTGACTGAGGTGACGATTCCCTTGAGCATACCGTCTTCTTTTTTGACGATATCCACGTCTTCGGGACGTACTACAACATCGACAGGCTCATTTTTCGCAAATCCTGTGTCAAGACAGCGGAATTCCTTGCCGGAGAAGGTTACGCGGTAATCATCCTTCATTACACCGTCAAGAATATTCGATTCACCGATAAAGTCAGCTACAAACGCGTTTTGAGGCTCGTTGTAAATATCGATAGGTGAACCGATCTGCTGAATCTTGCCCTCATTCATAACGACAACCGTATCGGACATAGAAAGTGCTTCTTCCTGGTCGTGCGTTACGAATATAAACGTGATTCCGAGAGCTTTTTGAATGTTTTTAAGTTCATTCTGCATATCCTTGCGGAGCTTTAGGTCGAGAGCCGCAAGAGGTTCGTCAAGTAGAAGAACCTTTGGCTTTAGCACAAGAGCACGTGCAATAGCTACACGTTGCTGCTGACCGCCGGATAGCTTTGCGATATTTCGCTTTTCAAAGCCTTCAAGATTTACAAGAGTCAGCATTTCGGAAACTCGCTGTTTGATTTCAGCCTCCGGAACATGACGAACTCTCAGACCATAGGCGATGTTCTCGAAAACATTGTAGTTCGGGAAAAGCGCATAACGCTGAAAAATGGTGTTTACCTCACGCTTGTACGCAGGAACACCATTCATGTTTTTCGAATCAAAAAACACTTCTCCCGCATCAGGTTCGAGAAATCCCGCAATAATACGCAGTGTTGTGGTCTTACCGCATCCCGAAGAACCGAGAAGCGTAACGAACTCACCGTCCTTGATAGAAAGGCTGAGATCGTCGAGAACCTTGTCACCGTCGAATGTTACTGTTATGTTTTTTAATTCAATGATATTATTATTTTTATTCATATTTTTTGCATCCCCCTTTGCGGCAAAAGTACCACGTTAAGCCGTATTACAGCTCTGCGCGAGACCCACACATCGGCTAATCACAGCCCCCGCAAAGAGTGTCTTGCAAAAGAGACGGAAGACCGCCCGATTGCAGCTGCGATTTCTTAGATTGGTTTTTTGCTGATATTGCATAAAAATCCTATCCCGGTTCTGTTAAAACTGCCGGGTGTGAACATCAAAATATTCCATTGTGAACGAACCGCGCTTTATGCCTTACTCATGCCGGTACTGACTGGCCTACATAGGTATACTTTACTACGCGATCTGATGTTTTTGTAATTCGGAAGCCTTTGCGCAGTCCGAATTTGTCAGCACAGATGCAAAAATCGTGCATCTATGATTATACTATGTTTTAGTCCGATTGTAAATATATTTTGCGTAAATTCTTTTTGATTTGAGTGAAAATATTAAAATAATTGCCATAATTATGCAAAAATACATGAATTGACTGTTGTTTTCGTGCCGTATGATGAATTAAGTGTGACGATGTATATAAAAATACTGCCTAAGTGCGATGAAATTACAATAGCTACACAAGACGTTTGCATGGCTATTGACATACTGCGAGGGATATTGTATAATTTATTCAATAATCAGTTTTATTTTAAGGAATTGCGTCTATGCCTAAAATATACCATAATATCGGCGTACTTGCCCATGTTGACTCGGGTAAAACTACGCTTACGGAACAGCTTCTTTATCTCACCGGAGTTGTACGGACTGCGGGAAGTGTTGACTCCGGTACAGCGGCTACAGATAATTTATCTATAGAAAGAAAACGCGGTATTTCCGTTCGTACCTCCACTGCCACTGCTGAATGGAATGGTGTTACGATCAATATTATAGATACCCCCGGTCACGTTGACTTTGCAGGTGAGGTTGAGCGTTCACTTTGTGCGCTTGATTATGCTATCGTGTTGGTTTCAGCTGTTGAGGGCGTTCGTGCACATACAGAAAACATTCTCAAGGCTCTTGATGAGGCAAAGCTTCCGAGACTTGTCTTCATTAATAAAATAGACCGTGCAGGAGCTGATTCCTCGGCTGTAATGAAGGAGCTGGCAAATGTTTCAAAATCTGCGTGGATGCTTCTTACAGATACTGAAAACGAGGGACTTGATAACTTCGTTTGCAAAAATCGAGAGGGAAATGATTTCGCAAAGGCGGCAACTGAGGCATTGTGTGAGCTTTCACCTGAAGCGGAAGAAGCATTTCTTACGGATGAGGTATTGCCACTTGATAGAGCAAAGGAGCTTGTGAAGGAAGAAATTTCCTCTTGCAGACTTACACCTGTTCTTATCGGAAGTGCGAAATTGTCAGTTGGAGTGCGTGAGATAGCAGATTTTATCACAGAATTTATGCCATCCTCTGCGAGACGAGCAACAGACGATCTTTGCGGTATAATTTTTAAGATAGAGCATGACAAAACAATGGGAAAAATATCCCATATAAGAATGTTTGGCGGAACTATTAAAAACCGTGATGAGGTCAGCCTTGTTCAGCCTGTAGATCAGCGCAAGGTGAACCCTGACGGAGAAGAAAACGATGCCGTGGAGCTTGCCGAAAAGCCACCTGTTACCGAAAAGGTTTCACAGATACGCAAATTCACAGGTGGTCGTTATACTGATGCCGGTGAGGTCGTTGGTGGGGATATTGCGGCATTATGTGGTCTTCCGTCAGCAAAAACGGGTCAATTTGTCGGTTCACTTGAATTGAGTGATACATATAGACTTGCAACACCGTTTCTTCGAGTTAAGGTGACTCCTGCGGATGGTGACAATGATAAAATACCTGCACTTGCAGAGGCTTTGTCACAGCTTTCCGATGAGGAACCGTATATTGATGCAAAATGGGAAAACGGTCAGAAAGAGATCGTTATTTCCACGACAGGCTCAATACAGACAGAGGTTATTGATTCTCTCCTTAGAGAAAGATATAACATCATCGCAAGCTTCTCACCGCCTACAGTCATTTATAAGGAAACTCCTGCTGCTGTCGGTTATGCGTATGCTGATTATACTATGCCAAAGCCTTGTTGGGCAGCAGTTCGCTTTAAGTTTGAGCCTATGCCAAGAGGATACGGTGTATCTTATCATGGCAAGCTTCCGTCAAATCAGTGCTTCTATCGTTATCAGACGCATATCAGAACATCGTTCTATTCATGCCTTGAACAGGGCTTGTATGGCTGGGAGGTAACTGACTTCAAATGTACTCTTGTCGGCGGTCAGCACCATACTATCCATACACATCCGCTTGATTTCTTCGTGTGTACACCAATGGCATTTATGAACGGCCTTAAAGATATCGGTGTTACTATACTTGAACCACTGCTTAAAATGCGTATTTCTGTGCCAATGGAGCTTTCGGGTAAGATAATCACTGAAATTGCAAAAATGGGCGGTGAATATGACGCACCTGTACTCCTTGGTATGACTTCCGTTGTTGAAGCTATAGTTCCCGTTGCCACATCAATGGATTTTCCTCAGAAGCTTGCTTCAATGACATCGGGTAAAGCTGCACTTAATTCTTCGTTCTATGGCTACAGAGAATGCAGAGACGGAAAAGAGCATATTAACCCAAGACGAGGCGTAAATCCCCTTGACAGATCAAAGTGGATTCTTTGGGCAAGAGGCGCATATCAGCTTTCTCAGGAAGAAATGTGGGGATTGTAATACCAAAAAATACATCAAAAGTGAAAAAATTTCCCTTTCCCATTGCAAATACTACTGAATCTGTGCTATAATAGTACATTATAATAAAAATAAATTTAACCAAACAGAGGGATCCAATCATGGAACTTACAAGTATTCGTCAGCTCTACAGAGAGCGTGATTCTGTTGACCACGAGCACGTCACTGTCGGTGGCTGGGTCAGAAGTATCCGCGCCTCAAAGTCCTTCGGATTTATCATGCTGTCCGATGGTACTTTCTTTGAACCTATTCAGATAGTTTACGATGATAAACTTGCTAATTTTGCAGAAATTTCCAAATATAACGTAGGCTCTGCTCTTGTTGTAGAGGGCAGAATTATCGAAACTCCCGATGCAAAACAGCCCTTCGAAATTCATGCAGATAATGTAACTCTTGAAGGTGCTTCTACTCCCGATTATCCTCTCCAGAAGAAGCGTCATACTACCGAATATCTTCGTACTATCTCACATCTTCGTCCGAGAACTAATCTGTTCCAGGCAGTATTCCGTGTTCGTTCACTGGCAGCTTTTGCTATTCACAAATTCTTCCAGGAAAGAGCATTCGTTTACGTTCATACTCCGCTTATCACAGGCTCTGACTGCGAAGGTGCGGGCGAAATGTTCCGTGTAACCACACTTGATATGGATAATCTTCCGAAAACAGAAGATGGTGCTGTTGATTTCAGCAAGGACTTCTTCGGAAAGAGCGCAAACCTTACTGTATCCGGTCAGCTCAATGGCGAAACATTCGCTATGGCGTTTAAGAATATCTATACCTTTGGCCCTACATTCCGTGCTGAAAATTCCAACACAACACGCCATGCTGCGGAATTTTGGATGATCGAGCCGGAAATCGCATTTGCTGACCTTAACGATGATATGAAGCTTGCTGAGGATATGCTCAAGTATATCATCACATATGTTATGGAAAATGCACCGGAAGAAATGGCGTTCTTTAACCAGTTCGTTGATAAGGGACTTATCGAAAGACTTAATCACGTTGTATCCTCCGATTTCGGCCATGTTACTTATACAGAAGCTATCGAAATTCTCGAAAAGAATAACGATAAATTTGACTATAAGGTTTCGTGGGGCTGTGACCTCCAAACTGAGCATGAACGCTATCTCACCGAAGAAGTGTTCAAGCGTCCTGTATTCGTGACAGACTATCCGAAGGAAATCAAAGCATTCTATATGAAGCTGAATCCCGATGGAAAGACAGTTGCAGCAATGGACTGCCTTGTTCCCGGAATTGGCGAAATAATCGGTGGTTCTCAGAGAGAGGATTCGCTTGAACTTCTCGAAGCTCGTATGGATGAGCTTGGACTTGAAAAAGAATCCTATCAGTTCTATCTCGATCTGAGAAAGTATGGTTCTGCACGTCATGCCGGCTTTGGCCTTGGATTTGAAAGATGTGTAATGTATCTCACCGGTGTATCTAACATCCGTGACGTTCTCCCATTCCCGAGAACAGTCGGAAACTGCGAGCTGTAATTGCAAATGCTGACAATATTGCAATATCTTGCACTTCTTGCGGCGTTTTTTGTGCCGTGGACGGTTGGCGAAGCAGTAAAGTGTCATAAAAATGGCGATACACGAAAGCGTAATTTTTGCGTTATCTTTACGGCTGTTTGTGTGATTCTTTTGGTGCTGACTATCGTTATCGCATTTGGCGTAAATTAAAGCTTATTTCATGCCGTATGGCATTGCTGTTATATAAACCGATGCCTGAATAAAAGACCGTGCGATGCGAAATCGTGCGGTTTTTTGTTAGTGGCAGAAAAATATTTATATGATATAGGAGATACCATAATGAAATGGAAAGACAAGATACTACCGTCATACGAAATAAGAAAATCAGCTAAGCAAAAATCTGATTTTATAGATATGTTAAAAGAAAACTACGGAGAACAGCTACATATCGAAGAATCAAAAGCTTTTGTAAAATCACGGAATATAGTTCTCGGTAATGCTGATAAAGCAAAGGTTATATTTACAGCACATTATGATACCTGTGCAGTATTGCCTTTTCCCAATTTCATTACTCCAAAAAATTTGCCGGTATTTGTTCTGTATCAGCTTCTTCTAACCGTTGCTCTCCTTGTGCCTGCCTTCATAGCAGTTATACTGGTTGCTACATTGATCTCAAATTTGAATCAAAATGAAGAAGTCGGACTTATTCTGTCTGAGCTTACAATGTTTGCTGTTATTGGATTTGAGCTGTGGTGGATGCTTGCAGGACCTGAGAATAAGCATACCGCTAACGATAACACCTCCGGAGTTGTTGCTGTGCTTACTCTTGCCGATAGACTCGGATTTGACGATTATGCATATATTTTGTTTGATAATGAAGAAAAAGGTCTCCTCGGCTCGGCTTCTTACGCAAAGGCTCATCCCGATATAAGAAATAACACGCTTGTCGTAAATTTCGACTGCGTTTCTGATGGCGATAATATTCTTATGTCGTTCTCGAAAAATGCAATGAAAACCGATGTGTATAAGCGAGTTTCAGAAAAAGCTGACAGTGTTATGCTTCAGTACGGAAAAAATCCCGTCGTTACTACTGCTTCAACTACAATATATCCCTCGGATCAGCAGGCATTCAAGAATTCAGTTGCAGTAGCATCACTTAATAAAGCAAAATTTGTCGGACTTTATATGGATAAAATACATACCTCAAAGGATATAGTCTTTATGGAGGATAATATTAACGCACTGACGGATATGTTTTCGGTGACAGTGAGTGAGAATATTTGACTGCATTACGGAATATTTCCACTATGTCCTTGACAATCGCTGTGGTATTTTGTAAAATAGTATTAGTGCGCATTTGCGGAAAAATTTACATAAAACGGATGACATTATGAAAAACATAACAAAAAGAATGTTTTCGCTGCTGCTTTCTGCACTCCTTCTTTGCGGAACTGTCGGATGTGGCGAAAATACAAGCGAACCGGAATCTTCAAAGGAAACCGAAACTTTAATTTCAGAGTCAAAAGAAACAGAAACCGAAACAGAGCCTGAAACAGAAACCGAAACGGAAACAGAGGTCGAAACAGAGGAGGAAACTGAAGTAACTTTGCCGAATGAAGCAGAGCTTGTTGAGGATCCCGACTCCGATATTAAAGGCTATTCAAGCGACCCATATGATGATAGCAAGAAAAATGAGATAACAGCCGAAAGTGAAGTGGAAGAAACCGAGCCTTCGCGTATTTTTAATTATCTCAACGGAACTACTACTACCGAAGAAGAACGTGATAAAAGACCTGTTGCTATAATGGTTAATAATATCAAGAACAGTCTTCCGCAGGCAGGTATCACTGAGGGCGATATTTATTATGAATGTGCGGCTGAGGGTGGTATTACACGAATTATGATGCTTGTGTCTGATTATGAAAATCTTGGTACAGTTGGCTCTATTCGCTCCTCAAGAGATTACTTCGTTGACTTTATTGAAAGCCATGATGCTATATATGTTCATGCAGGCGGAAGTAATCAGGCGTATGATAAGATACTCGGCAGAGGAATAAACAACCTTGATGGAGTAAATATGTATCTTCCCACGACATTCTGGAGAGATCAGACAAGAATGTACAACATGGGCTATGAACATAGCTTGATGACAAGTGGTCAGGCGATAATGGAAGGTATTGAATACAAGAAATATCGTACAGAGCTTGACGAAAATCAGGTTCCGATGTTCAATTTCTATGATGAAGAAACTGATAATAAACTTGTTGGAAGTCCTGCATCACACATTCATATGCAGTCAACTGCTATACAGACTGTTGATTTTGTGTATAATGAGGAAACCGGTGAGTATCTGCGTTACCAGTATAACGGAATGCCACACGTCGATGCTACAACAGGCGAACAGCTTTCTGTTAAAAATGTGCTGATACTGTTTACGGATATCTCACTCATTCCCGGAGATACCGCAGGCAGACTTGCAGTTGGTACTGTAGGAAGCGGACAGGGATATTATATAACTAATGGCAAGCGTAAGGTCGTAAACTGGTCAAGAGAGGATCAGACCTCGACAATGCACATAGAATACCGTAACGGCGATGAGCTTATACTGAATTCAGGTAAGACATTTATATGTGTTGTCGATAATTCGGTTGCAAAGAAGATCGATTTTGAATTTGAATGGTAAAAAATCACATTGCCAATGCATTTGTCTTGTGTTATGTAAGTACATGAGATGAAATTTCAAAAATAATCGAAAAAACCTGAAAAAACTTTTGAAAAGCTATTGACAAATCGCAGGAGAAGTGATATAATATAACACGTTGAGGGCAAAACCCCAATCGGTGAGAAATTTCGCTTGAAATTCTCCTGCAAAATGCTAATATGGCTCAGTTGGTAGAGCACATCCTTGGTAAGGATGAGGTCCCCGGTTCGAATCCGGGTATTAGCTTGAAAAGACGGCATCTGTTTCGGCAGGTGCCATTTTCATTTCTATACGATTTCGTACAGTTTTATCAAAAAATCCCGCCCACTTTGAGCAGATCAATATCTTTCGGTTAATTGATCGCTTCGGAGTGAGGCGGGATTTTTTTTATTTCTTGTTTTCTTCATCTTCAGATATTGGAACGTGCGGTAAATTCCATTTGAAGGTTGCTGCGAGAAAACGAAGTATTATTACAGTGCAGGTGCCGGCAAGCATTGCGATGATACGTCCTGTTTGATGCCACATTAGTATGCAGACCATGCTTCCGCAAATACACGCACTGGCATAAAAATGCTTTACGAATATGTATGGCGACTTTTGTAGCATTACATCACGCAGAATTCCTCCTCCAACGCCTGTTATTGTGCCAACAAAGCAGAGCAGGAGATAATTATAATCATCGGATAACTCAAATGCAGTGGCAACTCCGACTACAGTGAATATCGCAAGACCTATCGAGTCAAGCCAAAACATTATCGAATCAGCTATTTTGGATTTAATATGTGTAGCTGTTGTGTGTTTTTTTGCGTTGTGATATTCGATGATAAAGGTCAGAAGTGCACAGCTTGCTGAAATTATCGCATATATCGGTCGCTCAAAACTTTTCGGCGGATGTATTCCCAAAAATAAATCTCGGATTATACCACCACCGATTGCGGTCGTAACACCGATCATAATTACGCCGAACACATCAAGCTTTTTTCTTATGGCAGCCATTGCGCCTGATATCCCAAAGGATGTAATACTGATCACTTCAATGATGAAAACGAATGTATCAAAAGTGTTCATCGAAAACCTCTTATGTTTTTCAGTGTTTATTTGTGGAGATAACTGATTCCAACATTTTTTCACTGTACACCAATTCTATCATTGTGTGCGTTTTTTGTCAATCAGCGTGTTCAACAAAATCACCGGATATAGAATGAGACTTGAATAGTGATATAGGAATAAACAATA
Organism: uncultured Ruminococcus sp.; assembly: GCA_964430105.1. Taxonomy (GTDB): domain Bacteria; phylum Bacillota; class Clostridia; order Oscillospirales; family CAG-272; genus UMGS1696. The sequence goes on from CAYSEF010000011.1 coordinate 47,029, forward strand.
TCACATAATCGAATTATTCTTCGATAACTATATTTTTTATTTCGCAATGATCTGCAAAAATTATAATATTTTTTTGAAAAACCTCTTGACAAAACTAAGATTTATGGTATAATGTAATCACAGTTAATGATACACAATCTCAATAAGCAACACAGAGGAAAC
>CAYSEF010000012.1:0-13485 GCA_964430105.1 uncultured Ruminococcus sp.
TCTATTATTTCTATAATTCATTATATTTTACTTTAGTACAATTTTCGGCTGTTCGTGGTAGTTCAGCTATTGTTCAGCACTAATTGACTCACGAACGACAGCTTCTTCATCAAACGGTTTCTTTCCGTCTTTTGTGATCTCGTATTTTTCATGCCCTTTTCCGGCAAGAAGTATCGCATCGCCTTTGACCGATGAAGTCACTGCAAATTTTATCGCTTCTCGTCGATCTATGATAACAGCATATGACTTTGTTCTGTCTACACCTGCCATTATGTCAGCGATTATCGCAGCGGGTTCTTCCGTTCTCGGATTATCGCTTGTAATGATCGTCATATCTGCGTATTTTTGTGCAACTCTCGCCATAACAGGACGTTTTGATTTGTCCCTATCTCCTCCACACCCGAAAAGCACAACAAGCTTGCCTGTAACTATTTCACGCAATGCACGCAGTACAGATTCAAGAGCATCGGCGGTATGGGCATAGTCTATAAAAACATCCGGCATATTCTCAGGCATAGCAACACGGTACATTCTTCCGTCTACGCCTTGAAAATCCTCCAAAGCTTCCTTTACGATCATCGGATCTACACCGACAGACATAGCACAGGCAGCAGCCTCAAGAGAATTACTGACCGAATAATGGCCTACAAGCGGAGTAATGATGCGAAACACAGCTTTCTCGGAAAAATACACATACTCTATACCGTTTGAACCATGTGTCATATATCTCAAAGCACACACATCCGAGATTGAAAGCAAAGACGGATCAGCAGAGCAACGAATGCACTTAACCTCAGGAAACATCACAGGCAATTTTGCCATCCGAGCATCGTCAATATTGACTACAGCGATTTTTGTTCGTGTCATCAATGACGCCTTTACTGCGAAGTAGTTCTCCATAGTTCCGTGGCAATCAAGATGCTCAGGCGAGAGATTTGTGAATACAGCAACATCATTCACAAGCGGATCCAGCTTATGGTAGAGCAACGCCTGCGATGATGCTTCGTAAATCAAACAATCGCATCCGTCATTCTTCATTTCCTTTGCCATCGAGAAAAAATACTCAGGATCAGGCGTTGTCATAGCTCCTTCTATATCAGAAACAGACGAGCCACCATGTTCGCCAAGATATAATTCTCTATCCATCGACAAACATCGAACTGTACTCACCATGCCCACTCGATAACCTGCGGCTCTCATGATATGGGATATCATATACGCAACAGATGTCTTGCCCGTCGTACCTGTGACAGCAATTTTTATCATAGCATCAGTTGGACGAGCAGTAAAGTTATACCAAATCCTTGACTCTGCGATACGTGTATTTGGCGTAATAATTATTTTATTCTTATCAACGCCATCCACATAATGTTCAGCCAGTACAGCAAGTGCACCGTTTCTTATAGCCTCTGATGCAAATTCGTGACCATCGCGACGAGTTCCGACAATGCATATAAACAACCCGCCACAAGCGACCTTACGAGAATCAGAAGCAATGGATGTTACATCAATATCTTCAAACGAAGAAACCTCACATCCTTCAAAAATTCGAGAAAGCATCATAGGATAACCTCCACAGCAAGTTTTTGAGCTGATTGAAAACAATAAACGAAAATATCCGTAAATTGTTTTCAATCAAGAGCCTATTAAACATCCTGTTTCGGCATCCCGTAAATTTATTGAGATATCATCAAAATGTCAATTTATATAGCCACACAAGTGGATATTTACAGATTTAACTCAGTCTACCCCATCGAGGTATCTAAGTTCAATTTCGATTATCGAACCTCTCGGTACCCACGAACCCGCAGGCAAGCTTTGTCCGATAACTGTCGCTGTACCGTTGGTATAACCCTTGAAGATTACATTAAGTCCTGAGGAAACTGCGACACTGTTAGCATTATATGCGCTCATACCCATAAGATCGGGTACTTCCACGCTGTCCGACGGTGTTTCTTCACCCGTATAAAGTATCAAAAGACCTGTATCGGACGATATTCTTGAGCCTGCTTCCGGAATCTGTGCAGTTACCACATCGCCATCGCCGATTATTTCATAGTTAAATCCACGCCACGACAGGTCAGTTATGGAATTTTCAACAGTAGCACCGACATAATTTGATAAAGTTACGTCAAGTGCTGCAAGCTCCTCTGTTGTATACTGAGGTTCAACACCAATATATGGTAACACATAAGACATCAAATTAGAAATATACGGAGCGGCGACCACACCACCATAAGGACTTCCGCCAAGCGGTTTATCTACCATGATAAGTGCTGCGACCTGTGGATCATCAGCCGGAGCATAAGCTACTGTTGAGCCTACACGGTATGGTGTATTGCCGAATTCGTCATATTCATCCCTTTTTTCAGATGTACCGGTTTTTGCGGCAACTCTGTAGCCCTTTACATAAGCATTTACAGCTGCACCGTCGGTAGCAACACCTTCTTCAAGGATATCTGTGATAAGTTCACAGGAGTCTTTGCTGACCACCTGGCGTACAATCTCGTTTTCAAATGACTGGATAACATTTCCGTCATCATCTACGATTTCTTTAAGCAGATGTGGAGTCACAAGATTTCCGCCATTAGCAACAGTTGATATAGCACGTATCTGCTGTATCGGAGTTGTTTTGAAGGTCTGACCGAATGAATATACTGCAAGCGATACGTTAGAGAAATTAGCGTATGATGCATAAATAGAGCCAACCTCACCGGGAAGATCTATGCCTGTTTTTCCGCCATAGCCGAATGCGAGAAAATATTCATAGAATTTCGCACGTCCGATTTTGGCCGCAACCTGCATTAGAGTTGGGTTACACGACTGTTGCAGACCTCTGCGGAAGGTTACCATGCCATGACCACTGTGTTCAGCGCAAGCGATAGGCTTTGACCAACCATCAACCATAAGCGAACCCGAGCAATAGAACGGATCTGTGTCAGTTATGACCTTCTCATCAAATGCCATTGAAGTAGTGACTATCTTAAATGTCGAGCCGGGTTCATAGGTTTCGGTGATGCACTTATTATTCCACATTCTGTACATCAGCGTATTATATGCTTCACGATATTCATCGGAGCCTTCGGAATAACCCATTTCATCAAGCTCTGCCTGAGAATATTCGTCGATATCATACGGACTGTTGAGATCAAAAGTCGGATAAACCGCCATTGCAAGTATTCCGCCCGTATCAACATCAATGACAATACCACAAACTCTGTCACCACAGCCTGATTCTATGTATGTCTTTTCAAGCTGATTCTCAAGCTCATACTGGATATACATATCTATTGTCGTAACGATATTGTAGCCGTTCTCAGCTTCAATCAGACGCTCATATTCAAACGGCATATCGTTATACTTACCATCCTGAGCGAGAATATATCGTCCGGATGTACCCTCAAGCACATTGTTGTAGTATGCTTCAAGGCCGTATATGCCGACACCTTCGGAATTTGTAAAACCGATTACATGGGCAGCAAGGTCGCTTTTGGGGTAATATCGTTTTGCTGATGCTTCAAAGTATATCTGCTTTTTCAAGCCGAATTGTGCTATAAATGCTTTTATACGTTCAGCTACGTCACCCTCAACATTCTTTTTTACGACTTCATACATTCGATTCTGCTTTGCTTCTTTTTCAAGTACCGTTGATTTATCTATCTGACAGTATTTTGAAAGAACCTCCGCAATCATTTTGTCAAGCTCATCACCGACGTAGTAAATGCCATAATCTGCATCACTGTATTCATAATGCACGTCATTTTTATCATCGTCATCGCCATTCAGCTTCTTATTGGTGTCCATCATGTGTATGATATCGACCGGCGAAAGAATGACATTATACACTGTCTTATTGGTTACGAGAATATTCCCGTTTCTGTCGATGATGTCACCGCGTTCAGGTGTAACTTCCTGCTGTATTGTTAGCTGATTGAGCACTTTAGACTGATAATACTCATTCATATTGAGCTGATAATCTGCAAGACGTCCTATAACAAGTGCAGCAGCTCCCAGAAACAACGCAAACATTATGATCATTTTGTTTCTGGTTTTCTTATCTGTTCTGTTTCTAACTCGATACATAGCTATCCTTTAAGGGTGTTTTTGTGGGGCATTATTTTCCAAAAAAATCGTCCCCTATATCTTTACACTGTATATATATTCCCTGCGCTGTCGTGATATTCTGAAAACTAACGGGCTGTTTCACCTTTAAGTGCAGCCCGTTGAAGTTATTTATCAGTCTGTCCTATTTGAATCTTTCCAAAAACCTGCCAAGCGACGAGAATATTGACGACAACATTACACCACCGGTAGATTCGCTGTTTTCGTTACTGTCAGCCACAAGCTCGATATATTCGCCATCAGAAAGAGATACATATCTTCTCTGCAACGAATCCTCTTTGACCATGCCAAGCTTTTTTGTTGCGATCTCCTCAATAGTTCGGACATCATTTTTTTCTTCGAGTTTGAGTTTAAGCTCATCAGCCTCGCCTTTCAGCACTTCAAGCTCGTTTTCAAGCTGAGCGATTTCGTTTGCTGTTTGATAGATTTCCGAAATCGACAGCACCAAGCACATTATCATTACCGTTCCCAGAAGGAGTATTGCTATAAACATCGGTGAAACTGTTTTGTTTTTGACCTGGATTTCTACAGCCGGCATGATAGGTTCGTTAATGCCATAATCTTCACGAGTCGGTCTTTCTCTGCGTTTCTCAGCTTTATTTTCGCTTCTGTTATGCGAATAATTTGTGCGAGACTGTGCGTTATATGAACCTGCACGTTTTCTGCTCTGAGCATTTTGATTTGCACCATAGCTCATGCGTGAATTTTGAGATTGTTTGCTTCTGTAATTTTCACGAAATGCCTGTTCTGCACAGTTGATACGTGGATCACTGCCTTTTTCAGCTCTGCGCATAAGCTCGGATGTGGAAGAAGCCTGCATACCACTTACTTCTGCTCCGCGGCCACGAAACTGCTTTTGCATTTTATTTGCAAGTCTGTAATCTTTTTCGTAAGTCATGACTTCCTCCTTCGTGAATTTTTAGTATATCATTCGAATCAACGAAATGCATTTCAAACACTGAATTTTATCTCAGTAGTTGTTATTCTCGGTCACACCTTTTCGGCAGTTCTCAATTTTGCACTTCTTGATCTCGGATTTGCTTCCTGTTCGTCATCCTGCGGTATTATCGGTTTTCTGGACAAAAGCTTTATTTTCGGCTTGCCACCGCAAACGCAAACCGGAAATTCAGGTGGGCAGGTACATCCCGTTGACAACTTTTTGAACGTCTCTTTTACGATTCTATCCTCAAGGGAATGGAAGGTGATAACAGCAAGACGTCCTCCGGGATTCAATCTTTCAACAGCAGCCTCAATCGATGGGGCAATGGCGTCAAGCTCACCGTTTACTTCTATGCGTATTGCCTGAAATGTTCGTCTGGCAGGATTTTGAGCTTCTTTCATTCTCTGCGCAGCCGGAATAGCCGATGATACAATATCAGACAATTCAGTAGTTGTTTCTATAGTTTTTTCTTCACGTCTTTTGCAAATAAACGACGCTATTCTTGATGCAAATCTTTCTTCGCCGTAATCACGAATAATGCGTCTAAGCTCATCCTCCGAGTAGGTGTTCACAACATCCCATGCACTGGTAGTCTGAGTCTGATCCATTCGCATATCGAGAGGGGCTTCTTTTGAGTAAGAAAAACCTCTATCACCGTCATCAAGCTGGTGGGAAGATACACCAAGATCCCACATGATACCGTCGATTTTATCAACTCCTGCGATATCAAGTGCAGTTGCAAGTCCGGAAAAATTTGATTTTACGATAGTAAACTTGTCCTTGCACGGTTCAAGACGCTTTGTGCAAGCCTCAATAGCTTCATCGTCACGGTCAAGACAGATTATTCTCGAACCCTCCGGCAAAAGCTTTGCTATTTCCAGCGAATGACCTCCGCCACCTGCGGTACAATCGACAAAAACTCCACCGCGCGAAGGCTCAAGAGCTTCAATTACTTCGCGAACCATTATCGAAACGTGAGAAAATTCCATGTGTACTCCTTACAATCCAAGTTCAAGCAGCATTGCGGTAAAATTCTCAGGTTCTTCATCGAGATTCTGTTCATTCCAAACCTCTTCGGACCAAATTTCCGCATACTTTCCGCAACCTACGGTTATCACATTTTTGGTTATTCCCGCATATTTCAGCATTTCAGCGGGCAACATTACTCTGCCCTGCGAATCAGGCTGAACTTCGATAGAATTCGAGTAGAGGTAGCGGGTGATATCTCGAACCTGCGTCTTAGGCAATTCGCTTATCTTTCTTGCATAATTTTCCCATTCCTCTGCGGAATAAACTGTCAAACAGCGATCACTTCCGCGCAGGATAGTCACCGTTTCGCCAAGCTGATCCTTGAGCTTTGAAGGAATAATGAGTCTGTTTTTCGAGTCTATCGAGTGATTATATTTGCCTGTCAGCAACTCAAATTTCCTCCATTTCGCTCATTCTCGTGACATTAGCCACCACGTGCTATAATTATATACCAACTGCACTTAATAATCAAGAGGTTTTCGCAAAAAAATACTACTTATAATAAAATAAAAATTCAGTTTTTCTTCCATTTCCCACCTTTTCCGAGCATATTCTCAGACGGTACTCTTTCTTCTTCGTCAAAAGAATTCATTTTTCCTTTGTTTTCCATTTTTGATTCATTTTCAACGTCAAATGTAATTTTCCCTAATTTCCCATTTTCGCAGAAACTTCAAATATCAAACAATTCATTGTTTTTTACACTTTATTAACACTTTCGCACCTTTATTTTTACAATTCAAAAAGACTGCCATGCAGATTTTTCGGCATAGCAGTCCTTTGTTGATTCAGTTTTTACTAACCTCACGTTCGAGCAATTTCTGAACCGCCACAGGGTCAGCTCCTCCGGCAGATTCACGCATTACAGCACCCAAAAGTCTGGACAATGCTGTTTTCTTTCCCGCAAGATAATCGGAAACAGATTTGGTATCGTTTTCCAAAGCTCGCTTGACCATCGGCAGCAAAATTTCTTCATCGGTAATCTTGAGAAGATTCTCATTTTTTGCAATTGTCAAAGGTGATTCATTGCGTTCAATGCACAATTCTATCAGTTTTTTTGCTACTCCGCTGACAATTTTTCCATCTCCGAAAAGGTCACAAATCTCCCCAAAATATTTCGGCAAAATGACGGTTTTTTCGTCAAAATCAGCGTTATTCGAGCTTAATTTCGGCAATATTTCGCCTACAAACAGGTTCGCACACTGCTGTTTATACTTGGTCATTTGTGCACATTGCATAAAGTATTCGGCTTGTTTTCGTGACGAGGTTATCAGCTGCGCGTCATCCTCTTTTACACTATATTCTTTCACGAGAATTTCAGCAACCTCATCCGGCATCTTAGGCATCAGTCTTTTTATGCTATCGATATCGTCTTCCGTCAAAACCAAAGCAGGAATATTCGGCTCTGCCAGATATCTGTAGTCAACAACAGTTTCTTTTCTGCGCATATGTTCAGTATGGCCGGTATCTTCATTATATCGACGTGTTTCAGGCTCTATCGTTCCGCCTGCCTCAATTATTGAAATTTGTCGAGCAATTTCATCTTCAAGCGCACGACCGACATAGTTCACTGAATTGATATTCTTTATTTCACACTTTACGCCAAGCTTTTCTTCACCACGAAGTCTTACCGACACGTTTACATCGCATCTGAGAGAGCCTTCGTTCATCTTGCAATCGGATACGCCAATATAGCTAAGTATGCGTCTGAGTGAATTCAGATACGCTTTAGCTTCATCAGGTGTTCGCATATCAGGTTCGCTTACTATTTCAATAAGCGGTACTCCACAGCGGTTATAGTCCACCAGTGTTTTATCATCCCTGTGAATCAGCTTGCCGGCATCTTCTTCAATATGGATTCGTGTCAGTTTTATATCTCTGCGAGCTTCGCCAATTTTTATGGGAACTGCACCATGCTCACATATCGGGCGTTCATACTGTGTTATTTGATATCCCTTTGGCAGATCAGGATAAAAATAATTCTTTCTGTCAAACCAGGATGTACGATTTATATCACAATTCAGTGCAAGTCCGGCACGAACAGCCAGTTCAACTGCTTTTTTATTCAAAACAGGTAACGTACCGGGCATTCCGTAACAAGTAGGGCAAATATGCGTATTAGGTTCGCTTCCGAATTCAGTTGAGCAGGAACAAAAAATCTTAGTTTCGGTTTTTAGCTCTGCGTGAACCTCAAGACCTATTATCGCCTCGTATTTATCTTCATTACTATAATACAACCCTGCTCACCTCCTTCTCGATATATATTTTCAGCTCTTGCTCTAAAGCGTATGCAATGCGATAGAGCTTATCTTCAGTCATTTTTGCGCCCATAAACATTGCACCATACGGCAAAATACCATCGCCACCACACGGCAAGGATATCGCAGGACAGCCTGTTAAATTAGCCATTGCAGTAAACGAATCGCTATTGTACATCGCTGTCGGGTCATCCTCAAATCCGCCTTTTCCGAACGCTTTACCCGAAGCTGTTGGCATAAGGAGTGCATCATATTTGGAAAGGATATCGTCCATCTGCTCACACAAATTCTGTCTTAATGCCATGATATGACGATACTGTTCACCGCTTATCGTTGACGACAAAATATAAGCCCCTGCCATAATTCTACGCTTAACTTCCTCGCCAAAGCCTTCACTGCGTGATTTTTCCATAATATCGGTATAGCAGTCAGCATCTACTGAATAACCGTATTTAAGTCCGTCATAACGTGCCAGATTTGATGAGGCCTCCGCTGCTGTGGTGATTACATATGTGTTAATGACAGGCTCAGGCTCCGGTATATCAATAAGCTCCACAGTGGCTCCAAGCCTTTCTAAAAGCTTAGCGGAACGCTCTATAGCAGAAGTCATTCTTACTCCGCAATAATTCTCTATTCCACGCATGAGTCCTATCTTCATTCCTTGAACACCGTTCTCTATATTTGCGGTAAAGGACACAGTCGGATCAAGAGATGTCATATCACGTTCGTCCTTGCCTGATATAGCTTCAAGAACCATCGCATTGTCATAAACATCCCTCGTCATAGGACTTACTGTATCCATTGACGAAGCAAGCTCAGTCACGCCATATCTCGAAATTATGCCGTATGTTGGCTTCATTGATACAAGTCCGCAGAATGATGCAGGCTGTCTTGCACTTCCTCCGGTATCTGTTCCGATAGCCCACGGAGCCATTTTCGCCGCAGTAGCTGCCGCAGAACCTCCCGAAGAACCACCGGTCGATCTGCTTTTATCAAGTGGATTGTGAGATGCTCCGATAATTGATTTTTCCCCGCTTGAACCCATTGCAAATTCATCAAGGTTGGTCTTTCCCAGCACTATTCCGCCTGCTTTTTCAACTACAGTCGCTGTATATGGTGGTACAAAATTTTCAAGCATTCTTGAAGCACAGGTCATACGATAATTTTCAACTGCAATGTTATCCTTTACGGCAAAAGGAACGCCAACAAGTGCAGAAACATCATGCGATTGCTTCAACTTCTCATCAGCTTTGCGAGCATTTTCGCGTGCAAGGTCATAGGTCTTTGTAATGTACGCACAGATTTCGCCATCAGTTTCATCTATACGAGCAATATACGCCTCTGTCACCTCCGCAGATGATAATTCTCGATTGTGTAATTTTTCATTTAATTGAGCAACAGTTAATTCTAATATCTGTTTATCATTCATACTCGACCTCACACAACTCGTGGTACAACATTATATGGTTTCTCATGATATTTAGACTGCTCTGCAATATTATCTGCCGATTTTGCGCAAACTTCATCTTCTCGCAGTGGCTGAATACCATCGTTACTATTCGCTCCGACCGAATAAACAAATCTCTTAATTTGACCACATTTGCAATTTTTTTGCTGTGAAATACTATTTTTTGCAGTTGAATCAAGCAATATACGAATTTTGACAAGGTCAACAGCAAGCTTATCACCGTCATCTTTTGACACCATAGAAGCATCAGTAAGTGCTTCAAGGACTTTTTCGTTCATGTTGTGACTCCTTATTATTGTTCTTCTCGTTTCGACTTAAGTAGAGATATCTCATAGGCATATCCATCAAGCTGATTAGGTGTTTCAAGATAAAACGGACGATCCTTCAGCATAGGATGATTTATGATTTTCGTGATTGCCTGTAATCCTATAGTGCCCTCTCCGATTTTAGCGTGTCTATCCTTGTGAGATGCCGGCGGATTCATTGAATCATTAAGGTGCACCGCACGAAGTCTGTCGATTCCGACAATTTTATCAAACTCACGCAAAACACCGTCAAGGTTTTCAATTATGTTATATCCTGCGTCACTTACATGACAAGTATCAAAGCACACACCGAGATTATCGGAAAGTGAAGGATCTACTCTGTCGATTATCATACGCAGTTCTTCAAAGGAACGACCTATTTCAGTACCTTTTCCTGCCATAGTTTCAAGCAGAACCGTTGTTTTCATACCATTCCAAAGAACATGATCGAGCATATCGGCGATATAATTCACACCAACATCAACTCCCTGACCAACATGACATCCCGGATGAAAATTATACATAGACCCTGGTAAAGCTTCAAGAAATTCAAGCTCACCACGCATAGAATCTCTCGAATACTGTCGAACTCCCTCATCCTTTGAGCACGGATTATATGTATAAGGAGCGTGTGCAAGTGGCATGGTAAGATTGTTTTCGCAGATAAGCTCATACAATGCTGCTACATCTGTGGGATCAGCAGGCTTATTCTGCTTACCGCCCTTCGGATTTTTAGTGAAATACTGAAAGGTCTTACCACCGATGGACAAAATACGCTCTCCCATAGCACGATAACCGCCCTCTGTGGACAAATGGCAACCAATTTTAAACATACAAGCTCTCCAATCTATCATTTTCGCATTATTTTTCGTAATTTTCATATAATACTGTGGTAAGCATGATATGCAAAGCACTGTTAAAAATTGCTCTACAATCATACAATAGCATACATCCTCAGTAGTAACTGAGTTTTCCAAAGGAGTACACCTTTGAAATCACGTGTTATAATATTCAATCGAATTGTAACATTCATACGGCAAATAGCTGTCACAATTCGCGAAGATCGCTTATCTGTATACGCAGCACAAGCTTCTTTTTTTGTTATAATATCTGCCGTACCGTTTATTTCTATACTAATAGCTTTAGTCGGAATACTTCTGCCCGAAATACCATCTGATTTTGCAGTGCGTTTTCCGTTATCCGAACGGATATTATCATTTATTATAAATGAACTTCGTGGCGCACCTAATGTATCGCTTTTATCTCTGTCAGCAGTAACCACTTTATGGACTGCATCACGTGGTATCGCTGCTATTCGTGCGGGAATAGAAACTGTTTATCGTGCAGAAAAAAATCAGGGCTATGTCAAGCTACGTTTAAGATCGCTCATCTCTACGCTGGTTTTTATCGTAATGATCGTCGCTGTAGTCGCAATTATATTATTTGGCGATTTTCTGGCAGTGTCGATCATCGGTGGTTGGTTTGAAGATGTGTTTTTGAATATGCATACACCTATATTCATTTCTGTCATGACAGTGATATTCACAACATTCTACGCTCATATCGCAAAACGAAGCAACTACGTCCGTCATTCTGTTATACTTCATGTACCCGGTGCATTATTCTCGTCGTTTGGCTGGATAATATTTTCGTTCTTTTACTCACTTTATATATCACACTTTCCTAATGCCACAACGATATACGGAAGTCTTGCTGCTATCTGTCTTATCATGCTATGGCTTTATTTTTGCATGATAATCCTACTGCTGGGAGCTGAGGTAAACAAATTATGGTTCTGCGGTCTGACACAAATCAAATTTCCAAACACAAACAAACGACGCTGAGATAAAGCCAGCGTCGCTGTTGTTTGAAATTTCTGTTTAACCGACAATGAAGCTTTTGTGAGAAGCCTTCACAGCCAAGCTTTTACGATCATTCAGGCATATCACCTGTTGTTTGTTGAGCAGCTGTTTCATTTCTGAACTGTGCCACATATGCATCGTGTTCAGCTTTAGTAGCAGAAGGATAAAGAATACCCTTGTTCGTAATGAAGTAATAGTAATTCGTATTCTGAGGTGACAATGCCGCAAGCATCGCACTGGCAGATGGGTTTGCAATAGGTCCGGGCGGGAATCCCTCGTAGAGATAGGTGTTGTATGGCGTATTGAGTTTCAAATCATCGGCAGTAACGCCAACTCTTTCGCCTTTTTCATGCGATAGGATATATACCACTGTCGCATCACTCTCGAGTCTTGGGAATTCCCATGGAGATTTAAGACGGTTATGGAATACAGAAGATACCACAAAGAAATCCGATGGCGAGCCTGCTTCTTTTTCGATTATTGAAGCAAGAGTGATCATTTCGTCAACTGTATATCCGAGAGTTTCACACTGTGCACGATATTCCTTTGTGAAAATCTGTGAGAAACGCTTGAGCAATTTATTAACTACAGTATATTCGCTTGTTGACTTATAGAACTGGTAGGTATCCGGGAAAAGATATCCTTCAAGTCTGTAAAGTCTGCCATCATCAACACCGTTCTCCTCAAGCTCCTTGATGAACCAATAGTCGAATTCGCCATTTTGTATCACGTCAACAAAGCCTTCACGAGTACCTATATGATAGCCTTCAACAAACAAATCAATAATTTCGTCAATCGTATATCCTTCGGGAATCGTTATATCTACCGTTCCGCTTTCCGGCTTTTCCTTGAATTCGCCAAGAAGTGTTTCATAATTCATCATTCCATTGACAGAATAAGTTCCTGCAAGGAAATCAGTATCTGCTTTTTCCGCAACAGCATATAGCTTGAATATGGTCGGATATTTTATAATATCGTTCATATACAAAATATCTGTCACTTCATCAAGGGTTGCATATTCAGGGATAGTGACTTCAACCATTTCATCGGATTTTACGAATGAAAACATATCGTTTCCGACATTTATTACTACCAATGCGAGGAAAATCGAGATAACGATTACGAAAATGATATAAACAATAGCCTTGATAACACTGACTACTGTATTTCCGCCTTCTCCGCTTGATTGTCTGCGCTCTTTTTTATTATTCTTATCAGCTTTCTGATTTTTAGCTTCATACTGAGCAGAACCTGACTGCATATAGGTAACATCAGTCACTTTTGTTCTCATCAACTGAGCTTTTGAGTGAGTTTCAGCACTTACAGGCTTTGATACAGATTTTTCAGCGGACTTCTGACGTTCTGCTTTTACTGCACTTCGATCAGCCTGAACCCGTTGTACAGCACGACTTTGCGCTGTATTCTGAATCGGTTTATTTGCTTTCACCTGTGGTGCATCAGCTCTATTTTGTTGATTTGAACGATTCTGAACGGTTCTGGCGTT
>CAYSEF010000012.1:13585-31278 GCA_964430105.1 uncultured Ruminococcus sp.
ACTGCTCTTGCATTGGGCTGAACGGTTCTTACACCTGATGTATTATTTACTGTCGAGGCTCTGTTTGCAGGATTTTGTGTATTTTGTAAATTACGCACCGATGGTTGAGCATTTCTGTTCCCTGCCACAGCATTTCTCATTGCTTGGTTTTTCTGCGTCAGCGCCTGCTCATTTGATGCATTTATTCTTTTCTTCATAGTATCAGCGGAATGTCCGACTGACTGATTCTCCGGAACCGAAAAAGCACGAGTTTCTCCGAGCCTTTCGGGATTTCTATTCTGTTCCGTAAGGATCACCTCACTTGCGTAACTGAATTTTGGAAATTAAATATCGCATAAAAAGTTTCAAAAAATCAAACCTCCGTCATCGATGCCACCACAAAAATTATGACCAGCAACAAAAATGTCGGAGTAAAAAACGCTTCAATTATACGAGTAAACGTACTTTTTTTGTTATAACCTGTATATACACCGGCATATTCAGACGGTACGTTACTCTCAGCATATCCATGATAAATATTCTGCGCTTCATAGCACATGAGCATTGCAGAAAGAATTGCTACAGCACCGAGAATTATTATAAGAAGCACAAGACTGATATTCTGCTTGTCCACAATATGCAGAACATACTTCTCACACAGCAACACTACTACATTATTAGCTATGTGTATCAAAGTTGTGGCGAAAATCGAACGTGTCGCAAACAGAACGCTTGACAATATCAATCCGGATACAAAATATACCGGAAATCTCGCCAGTGAAAAATGAGACATCGCAAACACAACTGCACTCATAACTGACGCAATTACTGCACCATATCTATCGTATTCACCGACAATAACGCCTCTGAAAAGAAATTCTTCAGTCACAGCAGGCAACACTGCGAACACGATTATTAAATACAAAGCGTCAAAAAAACGTGAATTCATCGCAAAAGCTGCATATTCAGTCACTGCCGATGCTTCAAACTGATCAGGAAATGTATTATACATGAACATACTCACAAGCACGACTGCACTGAGCATAAATACTGCCGCATATATAAGATACAGAAACTGCGATGGTGCAAACATTCTTATTCGCAATTTTGGTGTAAATTCACGCCCTCTGACACGGCAATAGAAAATCGTTGGCAATGCATAGGTCAAAAGCTCTATCACAACGACCGCAAGATACGGATTTTCTTCCATTCCGAGTACATCTTCAGGCAGAAAATTTGCCGCCAGGATGAGTCCGAACACCGCAATAAGCAAGATCGGTGTAACAAGGCTCGCATTAAATTCTGTTTTTTTCATACGTTACAATAAGAGTCCGTTAAGACTTCTTCTTCTGATCCTTTGTAACTTTTACGCCCTTTTCGGTCAGAAGTATATCTACCGAAACATCAAAGCGTCCACGAGGTACTTCATTTAAGATATAGTCTGAATATACAACACCGATAGTACAGCCCGAAAAATCGGAAAGATAGCGGTCGTAGAAGCCCTTGCCATAGCCAAGACGATAGCCTGCTCTATCATAAACCAGACCGGGAACAAAGCAAACAGCTCCACCGGTTGAGGCAGGATCATATATTGGTGCATCTTCTGCAGGCTCAAGCAGGTCATAAGCATCCGGCTTCAATTCATCGAGAGAATTTACGATGTGATATTTCATTGTATGATTTTTCTTATCACATCTCGGGAAGCAGACCTTTTTACCCTTTTCAAATGCCACTTTTGCGACTTCATAAACATCGATCTCGTCGGAAGTAGCGGCGTAGAGCAAAACATACTCAGCATATCGGAAGCTTACAAGTCCAACAGCCGCATTACAAACCGCTGCATCTCGCTTGAATTTTTCTTCCGCAGGCATATTTCTCCGCTTTTCTTTATATTCTTCACGGATATCGTCTTTCTGTTTCTTAATCATTTTACAAGCACTGAGGAAGCGATTTTTTCAGCCTCCGTATCTCCTTTCAAAATCTTACACAGTTCGATAGCGAATTCAAGTGCCGCACCCATACCGCAAGCTGTGATCATATTTCCATCAACCTCTACTCTACCTCCGGTAACAACAGCACCTTCGAGATATTCTTCAAAGCCGGGGTAACAGGTAGCACGTTTTCCATTTAACAGACCACGTTTTCCGAGTATCATCGGTGCTGCACAAATAGCCGCAACATATTTTCCTGCATCGGCAGAAGCCTTAACAAATCTGTCTACAAGGTTATTTTCGTCGAGATTTTTTGCTCCCGGCATACCACCGGGTAAGATTATCATATCTGCGGAGGAGCCTGAAAATCTTGCAGCCGCTTCAGAAATAGTCATATCGGCATTCACAGCTATTCCGTGTGCACCGACTGCCATCTTATCATTTCTAAGAGAAACCGTTATAACCTCTACACCGGCACGTCTAAGAATATCAACAGGTGTAAGAGCTTCTATTTCTTCAAAACCATCCGCTAAAAATTCGAGTACCATATATTCACACAGGACAGCGAACAGGACTGTCCCATTCTCCTTTACCATTAATCATAGGATAGACTTATTATACCATCATTAGGCAGTAAAGCGGTTAACAATCCGAAAACATTCAAATAACTATGGAAAATTTCCGAATCACCAACACTTTATATCAGATCTGCAACTGCTTCTATTATACGTTTAGATATAGTTTCTATTGAATCAGGCGTGGATGCTCCTTCTTCAGCACAAGGTATAACGCTCCATGCGCATTTTTTCGCTGTATATGAAGCTGCTTTTCGGCATTTTTTCAGGTATTCAGCATCTTTTTCATGGATATCCAGCTTTTGCCCTGTCAATTCGCTTCTTTTCAAAACCATAGCTGATGAAACGCTTTCCGGCATATCGAGAAGTATCACACGGTCAGGGGATGGCAGTCCAAGCTTTGTAAACTCAAAATCCCACAGCCATTCAAGAAAGCCGTCCCAAGCCTCCTCCGGCATTTTGGAAAGCTGATGATATGCATTTGCTGTCGTATATCTGTTTGCGATAATAACGGCATCCTCATCAAGATAGTCCTCACGCCATGATGTAACATAGCTGGTATATCGGTCAGCAGCAAAAAACATTGAAGCCGCATAAGCATTCGTATCGTTTGGATCGCTACCAAGCTTACCGTCGAGGTACATTTTTACAAGCGTACAACCTTCTGAATTATAATTGGGAAAATCGATCACTCGTGTACGTTTTCCGAGCTTCTCGAAATATTCTTTAAGGATAGCGGTCTGAGTTCCTTTACCTGAACCGTCAAGTCCTTCAAGTACGATGAATTTTGACATTTTTTCAACCTGTTATATTTAATAAATAGTTAAACGGCTATATAGCAAATACGAACCATTAATCACACATCAAACGGTGCTTCATCTTTAAGACGCATTTCCATATATTCTGCCTTTGTGATAAGCACTTCACGCGGCTTTTGACCATCCGGTGCTGAGACATAACCGAGCTGTTCCATTCTGTCAATAAGCTTTGCCGCTCTGCCATATCCGAGAGAAAGTCTTCTCTGAATAAGCGAAGTAGATATTTTTCCACTGTCGATAGCAAGCTCGATGGCAGACTTAAGCATTGGATCTTCATCACCGTCATCGTCATCTGATGCAGCCTGACCCTTCTTACCGCCGACAGCACCACATTTTTGAGCTTCTCTTTCAATCTCGTTGACGATTTTTTCAGAATCAAAGCTCGAATAAGCAGTATTCATATTTTTAATATATGCAACTACCTCTTCAACGTCAGATTCAGACACATATGCACCCTGAACTCGTCTCGGCTTTAGAGCACCGACGGGATTAAACAGCATATCACCCGATCCGATAAGGTTTGCGGCAGAGCCTACATCTATGATCGTTCTTGAGTCGATCTGAGATGATGTTCTGAATGCAATTCTCGACGGAACATTCGCCTTTATAAGACCTGTGATAACGTCAACCGAAGGTCTTTGAGTACCGATGATAAGGTGCATACCTGCCGCACGTGCTTTTTGTGCAATTCGGCAAATTGAATCCTCAACATCGTCCGGTGCAGTCATCATAAGGTCAGCAAGCTCGTCGATAACTATGACTATACGAGGCATATATTCGTAATCGGGATCGTTTTTTGTAACCTCATTAAATCCCTTAATATCACGCACACCGACCGCTTCAAGCAAGCCGTAACGACGTTCCATTTCGCCAACAGCCCACGAAAGCGAACCTGCTGCTTTTTTAGGTTCACTGACAACCGGCACAAGCAGATGCGGAATTCCGTTATATATGCTAAGCTCGACTTTTTTGGGGTCGATAAGGATAAGCTTTACATCATCGGGAGATGCTTTATACAGTAAGCTGGTGATAACCGAGTTAATACATACTGATTTACCCGCACCTGTTGCACCTGCTATAAGCAAGTGAGGCATTTTTCCGATATCAAAGAATACAGCTTCACCCGCAACATCCTCGCCAAGGCAAACAGTAAGCGGACTCTTAGCCTCCTGAAATTCCTTAGATTCTATAAGCGAACGAAGATGTACAGTTGATTGCTTTTTATTCGGAACCTCGATACCTACTACTGATTTTCCGGGAATCGGAGCTTCTATACGCACACCCATTGTAGCAAGATTCAGTGAAATATCGTCTACAAGATTTACGATTGAGCGAACCTTAGTACCCGGCTCGGGAAGAAGCTCATATCGAGTAATAGTCGGGCCACGAGAGATATTTTCGATTTTTGTTTTTACATTAAAGCTACGCAATGTATCGACAAGCTTTACTGCATTCTGCTGAAGCTCCTCTTTAATGTTTTCGTTTCCCGTACCTTTATCCTCTGCAAGAATATCTGTCGGCGGGAATTGATAAGGCGGTATAGATGGTTCCAAAGGCTTTACCGGAGGCTGTGACGGTGCAGAAACCGTTGTTCTTTTTACATCGAGAGGCTGACGATACTGTTCAGAAAGCTTATCGAGAAGCTCCGCATCCTCAGGATTAACAAAAATTCCGGTAACATCGAATTCATCTGAATTTTTAGTAGCTGTTGCAAGCTTTACTGTATCTGTTTCGTTTTCCGTCACCTTTTCAACGGTATGTACAGGGCTTTGATTATCCGACTTATTTTTCGACTTCTCGTGCATTTCCATAGCCGCAACCTCGACTGCATCAAGCACATCGCCTGCTATTATTTCGGATTCTGCATTAGCCATATCGTCGAAATCATTATCCGTATCGGTTATCTGCGCAAGAACCTGTGGATCAATTATTTCTACAGCTTCCTTTGCAGACTGAATTTCTTCGGGAATTTTCGTAGGTTCAGACTTCATTCCATCTGCTTTGCGTGATTTTTCTATTCTTTCACGCGTGCGTCGCATAACTTCATCGAATATCTTTTCATCCACTGCCTCATGATCTACTGTCGTATCCTCAAGTGCAGTCTTTGTGTCAATATCGTCAACAAAGCTATCGTCAGCATCGTTCTGAGGAGCTGTGATATCGTCAACGGGGATGTCAAAATCCGATATTTTGTGTCGCTTAACTTTATAAACAGTCGCCTGAGGATTTGCAAGCGGTATCTGTGTACCTGAGTTTTTACGATTTATATCAGCTTGCTTCATCTGAGATTCCTTTGCGGCACGTTCACGCTGTTTCTTTTCTCTGAGATAAGCAAGATATTCTTCTTCCTTAATACGACTTTTTGTAGGCTTTGCGTTACGTCGTTTTTCATCAAGTGTTTCACGACGCAACTCACGCTTTTCTGCACGTTTTTCTCCCGCAAATTTTATTTTATATGCAATATAAATCAAAATGCTTCGTGGAGTCAGTCCTGCAATATAGAGTCCAAGCAAGGCTATCGCAGCTAAAATAACGATTACCGTACAAACCTTGCCAAAGCCTCTCATTAAAAGCTCACCGAGTAAACCGCCAAACACACCGCCACCTACAAGCTCAATACCATCAAGGTAATGCGTTTTGGCATTCAAAGATGATTGTCCGCCACCTACAACGTGTAAAAACATTGAAATAAGCACAAAAACTATCACCATACATGACGTGCGACCGGTAAGCTGACATTCTTCAACGTCACGATTCCACAAAAACGTGCGTAAAAGCATAAATATCGGCAAAATATACGCTGCACCCGAGAATAGACCGGTGAGTATATTGCGAATACCACCACCGATAGCACCCTCTCCGATAATCACGCACACTGCAAGAAGAACTGCAATAACTGCTATAATATACGGTGCTGCCTGCAAAATAAATGAATTATCACGCTCGGTTTTAACGGTTGATTTCTTTGGGGCAGATTTTGAACTGCCGTTTCGAGTATTTTTTGAAGCTTTGTTTTTGTTTGATGATCTTCCGGTATTTTTGGCAGATCTTTTATTATCCGGCATTTCTATCCCTTCTCTGATTTCTATATATGATATGATATTAAAAATTATATTTAACAGCGTGTATAATTTGAATTTACGGAAATAATAGCATTATATATCCCGCAAACGCATATAACGCCAAGATATATTTTACCATATCCAAAGTAAGATTACAAGGGCTAAACACGAAGAAAATTTCTTTCGTTTCACATGAGGTAACAATATATGAAATCCACAATATCACTTTCAAGTCTGCGTGATTTGAAAAGTATATTTTTCTGTGCCACCTTTGTAAATACTATCTTTCAAACAAAAAGGCGCGTTGCATTACGTTTAAGAATGTAATTTGCAACACGCCCATTTTTATATAGCATGAGTATAGCTGTACTTTTTCGATGTCCTGAGTTTTTCGAACTCTGCCATCTTTTGAAAAAGCTGGATCAAAGCTTTTATACTTGCTACAGTCCCTTTAAGTTTATTCTTTATTCAACTTCATACCTTACAAATGCAAGTCTTTTGCTATCCGGCATCCATGAATTAACATTTATCGTACCTTGTCCACCGAACAGCTTTATCACAAGCTCGTCTCCGCTTCCGTCAGGATTCATCTTGCGAAGCTCTACATTTTTATTGGAGGGATGTGAGCCTGCCGGAACTTCATCTGCGTTATATGCGATATATACTACCTTTTCACAGTCGGGAGAAATGTGTGGGAACCAGTTATTCTTTCCATTATTTGTAAGTCGCTCAACATTTTCGCCATTCAAATCCATTCTGTAGCAGTCCATAAATCCACTGCGAACAGAGTTGAAATATATGTACTTTCCATCTGAGGAGTATTCAGGGCCATCATTGAGTCCTTCTGTAAATGTAATCTGCTTTTCTATACCGCCAACTGCCGGAACTGTATAAATATCATACTCGCCCTTTCTCGAAGCGCAGTAAGCAAGTGTTGTTCCGTCAGCACTCCAGCCGTGAAGAAAGCTTGGTGCAAGCGGGGTTACAAGTCTGGGAGGATTTTCCGGATTTTCGAGATCGATGATATAAATTCTCGACTGACCATCCTCATGTGTGCCGTGTGAAACTGCAAGCAGCTTACCATCAGGTGAAAGAACGTGGTCGTTATTACATCTTGTACAATAACCCGTATCGATCATTTCCACCTTCTTTGAATCCATGAACATACGGTAGATTTTTCCCGATGTGTTGTAAAACAGCTCATTTTCGCCACGGAAGAACGGTGCTTCAATGAGATAATCAAACCGTGCAATTTCTGTAGTTTCACCGGTAGTGATATCAAGCAGTTCAAGAATACTTGTAGTTTTTGCCATTGTGTTTTACCTCTTTCTTATGGATTTATGGCGACACCGCACAGCTCCGATGGTACAATTCATGCAAAAAAGCCACAAGCGAGTTTACCATCAAGGCGTTAGCTTTGAATTGTGCGCTGTTGCATTATGTTTTGATCTGTAATAAAAAGCAAATTTCACGCATTTTCGGTGATTTTACCACGTTTTTTCTTTCTGACAGCACTGACAGCACTGCAAACGATTTGTACGATGACAAAGCAAACCAGCTCGGCAACAACAACCGCAGCACCTGTTTGAAGTGAATAAACGCAAGCCGTAAGAAAGCCTACAATAAAGCATACTACTGAAATCACAGCCGACAAAATTACAGTCAGGCTGAACGATTTTGTCATACGCATAGCTGTAAGTGCGGGGAAAATTATGAGGGCGGATATCATAATAGAGCCCATCATCTTCATTCCGACAACGATAGTAACTCCGGTCAACACAGCGAGAAGTACACTGAAAAGATCGGTTTTAATTCCCGCAGCATGAGCAAAGGTTTCATCAAAAGTAACAGAAAAAATCGTTTTTGCACAAACAGCAAACCAAACAAGCACAACAGCCGACAAAGCTATCGACAGTATCATGTCCTTATCTGAAATAGTAATAACTGAAGCAGAGCCAAACAGCGAATTGCATATATCGCCCGACTTACCGCCGGAAAAATTATATATCAGCGTTCCAACAGCAACAGCTCCTGTCGATACTATCGCACAGGCAGAATCACCATTCAAACGACCATCACGCTTTGATAATCTGAGAATTAGCACAGCCGCAAGAATAACGATAGGAACTGCAACTTCCATTGAATAGACTGCACTGACACCGGCAGCAGCTGACAGGGCAAGTGCAAAAAATCCAACATGAGAAAGTCCGTCGCCGATCATGGAATATCTTTTTAAGACAAGACTGACTCCGAGCACTGAAGCGCAGAGTGACACAAGCACTCCCACTACCATCGCACGTAACACTACACGAGTGAGAAATGGGGATGCAAAAATTTCGGTTAATTGCATTGATGCCTCCGAGTATAATTTTAAGACAATACCGCACGTCTTTCAATGCACGGTTATATTTTTATCAGTTAATCTGCTATCGTATGATGGTGCATTTGTTCATCAACGGCTTCATCTCGTTCTTCATGCGAACGATATTCATCTACAGAGCCGAAGAATGAGTGTCCTCTGCACATAGAAAGAACTGTAGTAGCTTCTCTGAGCGCACAGCTTACGTCGTGTGTTACCATCATCACAGCACAGCCAACTTCTCTGTTCAAGGTTCTGATCGTGTGATACATCTCATGCGCCGCATCAGGGTCAAGTCCGGTCACAGGCTCATCAAGAAGAAGGATTTCTTCCGAAACACATATAGCTCGTGCCAAAAGTACACGTTGCTGTTGACCGCCTGAAAGATCACCATAGCATTTTCCGGAAAGATCGGATATGCCAAGCAGTTCCATAGCTGTCATCGCTTTTTTTCTTGATTCGTTTTTCCAGAATACACCAATATGATCTCGTCTTACACATCCCGAAAGCACAACTTCACGAACAGTTGCGGGAAAATCACGTTGTATCTTCGATTTCTGCGGAAGATAACCTATTCCACCTGCTCTCAAGCTGTCTGCAAGGAGCAATTTCCCACCGGCAGGCTTTACTTCACCTGTTATGGCACGCATAAGAGTCGATTTTCCCGAGCCATTTTCACCGACTACGCAAAGATAATCACCTTTATTCAGTGTAAAGTTTACGTTTTTTGCCGCAGTATGACCGTCATAAGCCAATGTCAATGCTTCGGCTTTTATAAGATTTGCAACAGTATTTTTCATCATTCCGCTCCCAAGGCAGTTTTCAACGCCACGAGATTTTTTTCCATAAATTGTGCATAAGTCGTACCGTTTTCAAAATCCGATTTTGTAATACTCTGAGCAGAATACAGCTCCATTATCTCTGCACCTGTTTCAGCGGCTACAGCATCAGCGGTCTTTCTATCCGACCCTTCGGTTACAAAAATTATTGGAATATTTTCGTTATTTACCGTTTCAATCAGCGAATTTATTACTGTAAGTGAAGGCTCTGTATCGGAAGTACAGCCTGAAAAAGCAGCTTTATAATCTATACCATAGCGTGCAGTCATATATGCAAAAGGAAATCTATCCGCAACTACAATTTTAGTTCTCTCTGCGTTATTCATAAGCTCATAGAACTGAGAATCGATATTTTCGAGCTGTTCAACATAAGCGTTTCTATTTTCGCTGACCTGACCTGCAAGAGCTTCATCCACCGAAATTATCGCCTCTGTTATTTCATCTATCAAAATCACTGCATTACCGATTGAAGTCCAGCAATGCTCGTCAAGCGTATGTTCGTGACCTTCATGCTCATGTTCGTGTTCATCGGAATCATCGCAGACTACTTCTGTACCTTTTTCTTTCACTATCTCAAGTGCATTGACAACAAATATTCCGTCAGCTTCTTTACCCATGGAAGTGAAAATATCCTCTACCCAGTCCTCGTCACCGATATGAACAAAAACTTCTGCTTTGCTGATTGTTGCAATATCGGCAAGAGTTGCTTCAAAATCGTGTGATTCTGTTCCCGGCGGGATAAGCATTTTCACATCACAAAGATCACCTGCAACAGCGCGTGCAAAATCGTACATTGCAAAATTTGTTGTAACGATATCAAGTCTGTCATCATCATTTTCATCTGATGCAGGCACAGCACAAGCTGACATAAGCATCGTTAAAGCGACCAAAAGCGATGAAATTTTACTAATCTTCATCCAAAATAAACCTCAAACTTATATAAATCCAAGATAAATTATATCACAGTGGCCTTCTGTTTGTCAACCCACCGTCTTGACAAACGAATTTCGCTATGCTATCATACATACAAAGCAACAATTAAGCATATATTTAAATGAAAGGATTCAATCGCTCATGCCTTACATTGACGCCAAAACCAACATTTCACTCTCAAAGGAAAAAACCGAAATTCTCAAATCAAAGCTTGCAGATATCCTTGCAAATGCATTCCCCGGAAAAACCGAAAATTGGCTCATGCTGAACTTCACCTCTGACTGCAATATGTACTTTGGAGGAAGCGATAAGCCTTGTATAATGCTCGATATCTCAATTTTCGGCAAGCAATCCGACAGCTCCTATGACAAAATGACTTCGGCGGTATGCTCACTTATCACAGCAGAATGTGATATTCCGACAGATCGTATATATGTTAAATACAGCGAATACGATCACTGGGGTTGGAACTGCACAAACTTCTAAACTCAGCTAAAAACACTACTCCAAATTATTCAAGATTATGAAAGGCCGAAAATCCATGTCAAACTTTACTCATATTTCACCTGAAAATATTACAGATAATACCTTCAAACTTATCAGCAAAGATTGGATGCTCGTTACATCATCCGATTGCTCGGAAGCACTTGTCGGTGGCAAAAATTACAACACTATGACTGCCAGCTGGGGAGGCTTGGGCTTCCTTTGGGGTAAACCGGTTGCTTTTGTATTTATTCGTCCTCAAAGACATACATTTCCGTTTATCGAGCGCAATTCACGCCTTACACTCTCTTTCTTCGATGAGTCGTATCATCCTGCTCTGTCGTACTGCGGTACATTCAGCGGACGTGATGTTGACAAAGCCGAAAAATGCGGTATAACTCCGATTTCAGATGAAAATTCCGACGGCTCTGCTGTATGGTTTGATGAAGCAAGACTTGTTCTGAAAACCAAAAAGCTATATGAAGATGACATTCGTGAAGCTTCATTTATTGACAAAAGCTGTCTTTCAAACTATAAAGCCGGTGATTTTCACAAAATGTACATCTGCGAGATTGAGGATGTGCTTATCAAATAATTAAATTCCACCGAATGTATGTTGATGTCTAACAGATTTTGTTGGTTTTTAGCTGATTTTTAAGTGAAATTGACATTTTGCACAAAAATCTTCCCCAAAAAATGTCACAAAAATCAGTTCAAATTTGTGAAATTCTATTGCAATCCACAAGAATATCGTGTATAATAAACGAGTAAGCTTTGTGTTCAACTTGCACAAAGACTTGCTCGTTATTTTTGATTCAGTTATAATTACATACAAAGGAGTTCCAACTATGGCAGACATCACCACCAAAAGCCTCCGTAACGTTGCCCTTCTCGGTCACGGCGGATCCGGTAAAACCTCTCTCGCAGAAGCAGCTTTATTTTTAGGGAAAGGCACCGACAGACTCGGAAAGACCACTGATGGCAACACTGTCTGCGACTACGACGCCGAAGAGATCAAGCGCGGATTTTCTCTGAACCTTGCTATCGCTCCTATCATTTGGGACGACATCAAGATTAACTTCATTGACACACCCGGTTTTCTCGACTTCCAGGGCGATGTTTACGCAGGCGTTCGTGTTGCTGACGCTGCAATCATCACTCTCGATGGCAAGGCAGGCGTAGAAGTTGGCACAGAACTCGCATGGGACAGAGCAACCGAAGCAGGTATTCCAAAGGCTTTCTTTGTAAACAAGTGCGACGATCCCGAAGCTAATTTCGATAGAGTATATCGTCAGCTCCACCAGCAGTTCGGTACAGCGGTTTGTCCCGTTCTCGTTCCTATCACCGAAAATGGCGAGCTTAAGTTCCTCAACCTTATCGAAATGAAGATATACACATTCGATGAAAAGGGTAAGAGAACTGAAACCGATTGTGAAATTGGCAGTGAAATCGAAGCTATTGCTGACTCTTACAAGGAGCATCTTAACGAATCTCTCGCTTCCACAAGCGAAGAACTGCTTGAAAAATATTTTGAAGACGGTATAATCACCCAGGAGCAGGCTGTTGAAGCTCTCCACCAGGGTATTATTGATGGTACTATTGTTCCTGTATTCTGCGGAAGTGCTACACACCTTTGGGGCTGCACATTCCTTCTTGATACTATTGCACGTTCCTTCCCAAGACCGACCGCTCGTAAGGCTGAAAAGATCATCAGCGCAAGTGGTGTTATGGATAAACCCATCGAGGTTGATGGCGAATGCTCTATTTTCGTATTCAAGACTATCGCAGATCAGTTCGGTAAGCAGACATTCTTCAAGGTTATGAGTGGTACTCTCACAAACGATCTCGTTCTGAAGAATGCAACTTCCGGTTCATACGAAAAGATGGCTCACATCTACACTGTTCGTGGTAAGAAGCAGACAGAGGTTCAGTCACTCTGCTGTGGCGATATCGGTATGATTCCTAAGCTCATCAATACCAACACCAACGATACTCTCGTTTCCGGAGAAGATTTTGAATACAAGAAGATTACCTTCCCGAAGGCTTACATGACAATGGCGATTACTCCTGCCGCAAAGGGCGACGAAGACAAGATCTCCACAGGTATTGCAAAGCTTCTCGAAGAAGATCCTACACTTGTTTACGAAAACAATCCCGAAACCAAGCAGATGACTATCTCCGGTCTTGGCGATATGCAGCTTGATGTTGTTGTAGCAAAGATGAAGAGCCGTTATGCTACATCTGTCATCCTCGACAAACCGAAGCTTGCTTATCGTGAAACTATCAAGGGTACTGCCGATGTTGAAGGTAAGCACAAAAAGCAGTCCGGTGGTTCCGGTCAGTATGGTCATGTTAAGATTCGTTTCTCACATGGTGAAGATGAAGGTCTTACGTTCACATCATCTGTTGTCGGTGGTACTGTTCCGAAGAACTTCTACCCTGCTGTAGAAAAGGGCCTCCAGGAAGCTATGCTCAAGGGCGTTCTTGCAGGATATCCTGTTGTTAACCTCGCTGCTGACCTGTACGATGGTTCTTACCACCCGGTTGACTCAAACGAAATCTCCTTCAAGCTCGCAGCTCGTCTTGCATACAAGGAAGGTCTGCCTAAAGCTAAGCCTATCCTTCTTGAACCTGTAGGATCTCTCAAGGTAACAGTTCCGGATTCTCTTGTTGGTGACGTTATCGGTGACCTCAATAAGAGACGCGGTCGTGTACTTGGTATGAATCCCGCTGATGCAAAGCCCGGCTACACTGTTGTAGAAGCAGATGCTCCTAAGGGCGAAATGATGGACTATGTTATCGCTCTGCGTGCTATGTCTCAGGGACGTGGTAGCTTTGAATTTGTAGTTGACCGCTACGAAGAAGTTCCCACAACAGTTGCTCAGAAGATCATCGCTGAAGCTAAGATCGAAGAAGACTGATTTCTTAAATTTGACTTAATTACATAAAAAATAACGCTCTGTGCAGATTCAAAAACTGCATAGAGCGTATTTTTTATTCAGACAATATTTAATTCAAACCAAAAATCACTGCCTTCACCAACCTTGCTCTTTACACCAAAGCTTGCACCGTGAAGAAGAAGGATATTTTTAACGATTGATAAGCCAAGTCCCGTACCCATATTGGCACGCTTATGAAAATCATGCACCTTGTAATATCTCTCCCAAACCAGAGGCAATTCTTCCTCGGGAATACCAATACCCGTATCGATAACTTCAAGAAGCACCGTTTTCTTTTCTTCATTAACCGTTTGTCTTATAACGACGGTTTTATTTTCACCGGTATAGTTAACAGCATTGTTAATGAGATTATATATCACCTGCAAAATTCTGCCTTCATCAGCATTAACGTGTACATCTCGGTCTGCCTCAAAATTTATTATATAACCGTCATGTTCTCTGAGCTTTGCGTATCGTTCCAAGGTAGTGCGAACGACTTCTGTAAAATTAAATTGAGCCAAATTGAGCATTTGCGTACCACCCTGGTATCTGCTGACCTCAAGCATATCGTTAACAAGCGATTTCAGTCTATGTGTTTCGTCTATAACGATCTGCATATTCTCAGGAGTTGCTTCTCCGGGCAAATCACGCATTGCCTCAGTGTACCCTTCGATCATCGTAAGTGGAGTACGCAGATCGTGTGATACATTTGCAATAAGATCCTTCTGCATTTTATCAAGCTTTGAAAGCTCGTATGCCGCACGATTCAAGGTAGCAGAAAGATTCATCGTTTCAGTACAGTTTCCGCCATCAAAATTGACATTGTAATCTCCCAAAGCCAGCTTAGAGGCTTCTGCACTCATTTCACGTATCGGTTCTGATATCTTCGCTGAAAGCAACCATGCAAGCAATATCGCAACCACAAGCAATATACCGCTTATCCAAATGAGCTGTGTGCGAAGTGTCTTTACAGTCGATTCAAGTGGCATAAGCTCTGTATTGAAAAGAAGAATACGCTCAACGCCATCGCTATTCACAAGTCTTACTTGAATGACGTTCTCGCCCGAGTCATCATCTCCGCCAAACAATTTCGACAGCTTAAAAGGCTCAGTCCATTCACCGCCATTTTCGAGAGCACCGGCATACATTCTGTTGAACATATCATCAGCACGTATGTTATGGATGAAGCATACCGCATTTATATGCCTATCAAACTCCTTCACTCCCATGCGTCCGTATACAGTATCCTCAATACGATATAGCGATATGCAGACTTCGTATTTCACAGCCATATCTCCGGCTACTTGGTCGAGAACTTCGTCATCTCCTGATTTTGCTGCTTCAACAACCGAATCGGCACATTTTTGAAGATCACGCATTTTCAGTGATTTGTAAATATCATCCAGCCACACTGTTTGAAAAAGCCACAAAACCGCCAAAACTATAACGCTGAACAATGCAAACGCACCTATCATCCGTGCTCTGAGGCTTAAACCCTCCTGGCGTGGTTTTCTGTTTTTCTTTTTGGAATTATTTATCCGCATCAAAACGGTAGCCAACTCCTCTCAGCGTTACAATATAGTCGGAATATCTGCCAAGACTTTTTCTCAGAAGCTTAATATGTGTATCCAAAGTTCTGTCATCGCCAAAATAATCGTATCCCCAAACCTCGCTGATAAGTCGATCACGAGTAAGTGCGATATTCTTATTTTTCAGCATATAGAAAAACAGATCGTATTCTTTAGGTGTCATATCAGCACGTTTTCCGTCTACATAAACTATTCTTGCTGTGATATCAGCTTTAAGACCACCGTTCGCAAGCTCAATGACCTCATTTTTAGGAGTATTATCAGTTATTGCTTTTGGTGCTTGAGTAGTTCTGCGATTAAGAATAGCGTTTATACGAAGCATAAGCTCCTTTGGAGAGAACGGTTTTACAACATAGTCGTCGATACCAAGCTCAAAACCGTTTATCTTATCGTATTCCTCGCCTCTTGCAGAAAGCATAATTATCGGAATATCGGAGAATTTTCGTATTTCTCGGCAGGCTGAAAAACCGTCAAGCTCAGGCATCATGATATCAATTATCATGATATCAAATTCCTGTTCACGGCAAAGCTTAACCGCTTCCATGCCATCTCCGGCTTCCGTAACCGTATTTCCTTCATACACTGCATATTTTGCAATAAGACGGCGTATCATTTCTTCATCGTCTACTACTAAAATTTTATACATAATGTACCCTTTCATAATCGCAAAAAGGGGTACAATAGCGTATCCCCTTTTGTTATTTTATTTTTCTTAATGATTTCCACCAAAGAAGAATTCTTCAAGTCCACCTGAGAACGGGTTGTAATATGCTTCCGCTTCAGTTTCCTGTTCTTTTTGAATTCGATTCCTGCTCAAACTGAATGTTAGCCTGAGAATCCGGAACTTTTTCGTAGCAGGTAACTTCGACTTCCATCAGCTTATTATCTCTGTAAAGCTGGAACTTTATCTTATCACCGACGGAACTTGAAGTAAGGACAGCTTTGATATCCTGAGAGGAAGTAACTTCTTCGCCGTTTACAGCAATAACTCTGTCACCGACCTTGAGAACATCATCGTTATAGCCTTCTGTAAGCTCTGCAACATAGACACCGGCTTTGATATTGTAGTAGTAATAATAATTATTACTTGAAACATCCTGGAACGATACGCCTATCATAGTCTTGCCACGAACATAGCCGTACTGGAGAAGCTGTTCGGAAACCTCAAGAGCAGTATTGATCGGAATAGCAAATCCAAGACCTTCAATACCTGTACCTGTTGACTTAGCATTGATAATACCAACAAGCTGACCCTTCATATTGAACATACCGCCACCTGAGTTACCGGGGTTTACAGCAGCATTTGTCTGGATAAGGTGCATTGTTACGCCACCCATCTGAATTTCTCTTTCGGTTGCGCTTACGATACCGTTAGTCACAGAACCGCCAAGCTCACCAAGAGGATTGCCGACTACAACAAGTTCTTCGCCTACTGTCAGCTTATCACTGTCACCGCACTGAGCCGGAACAAGTCCTTCTGCCTCGATCTTGATGATAGCAATATCTGCATCAGAGTCATATGCAATAACGCTTGCATTGTGTTCTGTAGAATCTGTCAGACGTACTGTAATGTTGTCTGCTACAGTCGAATTGCTTTCATCAGTTATAACGTGTGCATTTGTAATTATATAGCCATCAGTTGAAATAATAACGCCGGAACCTGCGCCCTGAGTAACATACTGATACCAAATGCTCTGATTATTGAATTCAGTAACGATTTCGACAACGGAATCCTTTACCATTGCCGCAACCTGACTGTATGTGAGGTTGTCACCCACGTTGCCTGTAGATGTTGCGACATCCTCTACGTTTTTGTAAATAACAACAGGTGAATTCTGTACATTCGAGGAAGTATTAACAGCGTTTACAGTGTTCTGAGCACCGTTTTCCGAATTCATACTGTTCGCAAGCATAGCACCGCCGAAGCCAAAGCATCCGGAAAGCACGATCGTTGCTGCACAAGCTACCGCAATAGCTGCTTTTGAAGTGGATTTCTTATCCTTAGACTTTTTGCTGTTCTTTGTCGAAGGAGTGTAAGATATCTGTCCGCTTGAATGTTCAGGTCTGTTATACTGAGGCTGATTATTCTGCTGCGAATACGGATTATTATAAGGAGTCTCACGCCAATATGGATTGCGATTCATCGGCTGAGAATATGGATTCTGCTGATTCTGCTGATTCTGCTG
>CAYSEF010000012.1:31378-46082 GCA_964430105.1 uncultured Ruminococcus sp.
GATTGCGATTCATCGGCTGAGAATATGGATTCTGCTGATTCTGCTGATTCTGCTGGTTCTGCTGATCATACTGGAAATTCTGATACTGATTTCCGTAATTGTAATTTGGTTTCTGTGGCTCAGAATATCCGCGGAAATACGGATTTTCTCTGATAGGATCGTTCTGCGAAGCTGTCTGAGCAGTATTCTGTTCATTCTGCGCTGTCTGTTGTATATTATCAACGGGCTGTGCTTCAATGTTATTATTGTTTTCTTTAATGTCATTAACCATGCTGTCGTTCTTTACTTCATCTCTCATATTGTCATTCGTCTCAGCATTCATGTTTTCGTGTTCAAAGTCTTTCATAATATTTCCTTTCCGACTATGTTCTATAGTCTCTTTACCTTACGCTGATATTATATCTCTCTAATGTGACGGTTATATGACAATGCGTGAAAGATTAATTGAATTATTAAAGTATTATTTTTTCAAAAAATGAACGTAGAGCGAAAATCAAGGCAGAGTGACTGTAACGATATATCCATCTACATTATTGCCGGAAATATCGTAATTCAAATATGCATCTCCTCTAAGAAGCTTTATATCTGTAGTATCTCCCTCAGTCATCGGAGCATAATACACCAGCCATCCGTCAGACATGGGAATATCAGCTGTTACATCAACATCAGCAACAGTTCCGTCAGATAAAATATGAAGCAGCTTAGTATCGGCTGTATAGCCCTTGATATAGTCGACATATTCTTCCAAGCAATAATCGAGCGTTGTCATTGCATAAGCATGAGGCACACCTACATAACGGAAATGCCATGCTTCATAGGAAATTTTTGTTATATCCACTTTATCTTCGGGATATCTGCGAACATAGCCGTATTTTGCACAATTTTCACCAAGCCAGTAGCCAAATTCGTGATCTGATATCGGCACTGAATATCCCTCGTCGGTAAAGAACGAAAGATCGCACGCAAGACCTGTGTGATGTTCACTGAAAGTAGGAGTAGCGACATATTGATCGACATATTCCTGACCGTTTGAAGCAAGATAACCGTCGTAAACAGACTGTTGTTCTGCAACTGTTCTATGACCGCTGACAATCAGCAAATCATCACAGCCTGTTTCAGCGATAAGTCCATTATGCAGTGCATCAAGTGCTTCAAGAGCATCCTTTTTCATGCTGATAGCAGTAGTTGAAACCTTTACGGGAGATGTACGATTATCATAAACATTCGCAAGCGAAATAGTGTCGGTATCTGCATAGGCATACTGATAGTTTACTAAAATCAAATCGCCTTCATCAACTGAAGTATTGGAAACAGTTTTATTATCATAAAGCGTGAGATTTATTGCAGCATCATTTGTTTCCGTAGATTCAACGTCAGATTCACTTATTTCATCGGAAATATCATCTGTTTCACCGACTGGAGGCGCAGTGAAATCATAGCTTTCATCTTTATCCGCTTTTGGAAGCTGTGCGGTTATATTGCTGTCAGTCAGAGGATTTTCTTCGTTTTTTCCAATCTGATTGACCGATACACCTATCACTCCCGCAATTAGCAGAACAAAAATTATAGCACCGGCATTCAGCTTGACACGTTTTCTTTTACGTCTTGCTTGTTGCGGTGGCATCTGGCGATTATAGCTGTCCGGATTTTGTGGACGAGGTGTAGTACGCACATTAGATTGAGGCTGTGCTGAATTTAATCTTTGCTGTTCCATTCTACGACGGCGAAATTCTTCGTCACCTGCTCTTCCGCTGTTTTGCATTGCAGCCATTCTCGCCGCTTCCAGTCGACGACGATCTTCATCATTCAAAGGTCTGCGTTGTGTCTGCGGAATTTGATTCACATTACTTGCAGTTCTGCGCTGAGCCTGTGAATAATTCTGATTCGACTGTGTATGAGCAGATGTCTGCTGACGAGATTGTGTCTGCTGAACATTTTTCGGTCGCTGAGCATTATATGAACGATTCTGCGATACCTGTGTACCATCGAGGTTATAGTCTGTGTAATTATTTTTATCGGGCGTGCCGTTCATGTTTCACCCTTCTTTCTTCCATAATATATATCCAGTTTATATTATAAAATATTGCAACAATAAAATCAAGATTTTCAGCAAAAAAGTATAGAAAATAGAAAAACTCCGACTCAAAACGAATCGGAGTTTTTTTCATTACCAAATATTAGTCATCCAAAGCATCTCTTCTGGAGAGGTTGAATCTGCCCTTTTCGTCAACGCCGAGGAACTTAACCTTAATCTTGTCACCAACGTTGCAAACATCTTCTACCTTTTCAGTACGCTTCTTATCGAGCTTGGAAATATGAACAAGACCTTCCTTCTTAGGAGCGAATTCAACGAATGCACCGATAGGAATGATTCTTGTAACAGTACCTTCATAAATTGTGCCAACTTCCGGCTCAAAGATGATAGCTTCGATCATAGCCTTAGCAGCTTCAACGCCTGCCTTTTCGATACCGGAAATAAATACGGAACCGTCATCTTCAATATCAACCTTTGCGCCTGTATCAGCTACGATACCCTGAATAACCTTACCCTGCTTACCGATAACTTCGGAAATCTTTTCTACAGGAATCTTCATGGAGATCATCTTGGGTGCATACTCGGAAACTTCCTGTCTGGGAGCGTCGATAGCCTTGAGGATTACCTCGTCAATGATGTAATCACGACCCTTGTGGGTAACTTCGAGAGCTTCCTTAATGATTTCGGGAGTAAGACCGTCGATCTTGAGGTCCATCTGAATGGAAGTGATACCCTTATGAGTACCTGCAACCTTGAAGTCCATATCGCCGTAGAAGTCTTCAAGACCCTGAATATCGATCATGGTCATCCAACGGTCGCCTTCGGTGATAAGACCGCAGGAAATACCGGCAACAGGAGCCTTAATCGGAACACCTGCATCCATAAGTGCAAGAGTAGAACCGCATACGGAAGCCTGAGAAGTAGAACCGTTAGAGGAAATAACTTCTGATACGCAACGGATAGCATAGGGGAATTCTTCAACGGAAGGAAGAACAGGAACAAGAGATCTTTCAGCAAGTGCACCGTGACCGATTTCACGACGGCCGGGGGTACGAGATGCCTTCGCTTCACCTGTAGAATATCCGGGCATATTATAGTGGTGCATATAACGCTTTGTTTCGTCTTCGGAAATACCGTCGAGCATCTGCACTTCGGAAATAGCACCGAGTGTAGCTACAGTAAGAACCTGAGTCTGACCTCTGGTGAACATACCGGAACCGTGGTTTCTGTTGAACAGATGAACTTCAGCAGCGAGAGGACGGATCTGATCCATTCTTCTGCCGTCTACACGCTTCTGTTCATCAAGCAACCAACGACGAACTATCTTCTTCTGGATCTGATAGAGAACTTCGTTGAGGACAACGTGCATTTCTTCATTGCCTTCATCGAATTTATTATAAACAGCTTCTGTGATAGGAGCCATTCTTGCATCACGAATGTTTTTATCATCTGTATCAAGCGCAACCTTAACATCTTCAGCGCAGAATTCATAAACAGCGTTAAAGAGGTTTTCGTCGAGCTTAGCAGAAGGATATTCAAACTTAGGCTTACCGATTTCAGCTACGATGGAATCGATAAATCCGCAAAGCTTTTTGATTTCTTCATGTGCGAACATGATAGCTTCGAACATCTTATCATCCGGAACTTCAGCAGCACCTGCTTCGATCATAACGACCTTTTCCTTTGTACCTGCAACTGTAAGTTCAAGTGAAGAACGATCGCGCTGTTCGGCTGTGGGGTTAATGATAAGGCCTTCTTCTTCGGTAAGTCCTACAAAAACGCCGCCGATAGGACCATTCCACGGAATATCGGAAATGGAAAGAGCGATAGAAGCACCGATCATTGCTGCGATTTCAGGAGAAGCATCATGATCTACCGAAAGAACGAGAAGTGAAATTACAACATCGTTACGAAGATCCTTCGGGAAGAGTGGACGGATAGGTCTATCGATAACTCTTGAAGTAAGGATAGCCTTTTCACTCGGTCTGCCTTCTCTCTTGAGATACGAACCGGGAATACGACCTACTGCGTAAAGTCTTTCTTCGAAATCAATGGAAAGCGGAAGAAAATCTATACCGTCACGAGGTCTTTCGGAAGCTGTAGCGCAGGCGAGGATGGAGGTATCGCCATAACGAACGAGAACAGAGCCGT
Organism: uncultured Ruminococcus sp.; assembly: GCA_964430105.1. Lineage (GTDB taxonomy): Bacteria > Bacillota > Clostridia > Oscillospirales > CAG-272 > UMGS1696. The sequence goes on from CAYSEF010000012.1 coordinate 35,565, forward strand.
TAGCAAGACCTGCCATCTTACCGGATTCGATAACGAGAGGTCTGCCTGCGAACTCATAATTAAACGTCTTATAGTTTTCAAACATTTCGATTTTTACCTTTCTGTATAATATCCGCACCGCTTCAGCTCAGCACTTAAAAAACTATCGGAAATCGAAACAACAGTATAACATTTTATAATACTAAATATTGCTCAGTCCGATGATTTTTTAACTGCTGATCTAAGCGGTTCGGTGCGGGAACGAATGGGGATTTGCATAAATTATGCTGCGACAGAACAAAATGTACGAGTACCGCCGCAGCACAATACGATGCAAATTTTGAAAAATCAGAAATTCGCGAAAGTCTTTCTCAGAAAAAACTTATCTTCTGAGGCCGAGTTTTTCAACGATAGCACGATAACGTTCGATATCGTTATCCTTGAGGTAGCCAAGAAGGTTACGTCTGTGACCTACCATCTTGTTAAGACCGCGGCGAGAGTGGTGGTCCTTCTTGTTAGCCTTGAGGTGCTCAGTAAGAGTTTCGATTCTGTAAGTCAGAATAGCGATCTGAACTTCGGGAGAACCTGTGTCGCCTTCGTGTACTCTGTACTTTTCGATGAGTTCCTGCTTCTTTTCCTTTGTGATCATGGTTATTATTCCTTTCACCTATATAAAATATTACGGACATTCCCGAGCCTCAGCATCCGGTGGGTGAAAACGTCGTCGCAATGCTTGCATGACCTTTTATCCGAAAACCGTGGAACGGGCAATCCTCATGGTATTATAGCACATATTTTCGCTTTTGTAAATAAGATTTGAAAAAACTTATGCCAAAATTATGCCGAATTTACGCAGATAAACTGTGCGATATTTTCACCGGCAATTCTTAAGCAGTCCTCAATATAAAACAGTGACGAAGATTGAGTGCAAGATATACAATACATTATTATAAATACTTTGATTTTTTTTACTTTCCAAAAAAGTGATTTTGTATTGACAAAACTTTTGCCGCATGCTATAATATTCTTACCTCACGCAGAGGGTTCTTTTTTTGTGCGCATACGGTTCGGTCATGTCGTAGCGCACTGTCCTCGGCAGAGGGAGGTACAATATCAGGTCAGAATTATTCATCAGACCTAAATTCTATAGGAGGTGCCGATAAATGAGAGTTAAAATCACTCTTGCCTGCAGCGAATGCAAGCAGCGCAACTATGACACAAAGAAGAACAAGAAAAACGACCCTGACAGACTTGAACTCAAGAAATACTGCCGTTTCTGCCGCAAGCACACCCTGCACAGAGAATCCAAATAATTGGACAAGGAGTTTTTGAGAATGGCTGAAAACGAAAAGAAAAACGGACTCGACACCGCTAAGGAAACAAAGCCCGCTAAGGCTGCTAAAGCTAAGTCGGACAAGCCTTCTGTTTGGTCAAGAATTTCCGCATGGTTCAAATCGTGCAAATCCGAAGCCAAGAAGGTTTCCTGGGCAAGTTGGAAAACCGTTCAGTCCAACACCATTATCGTTATCGTATCTGTTATTATCGTCGGCATCGTGGTCGGTATACTTGACTACTGTCTCTCCGGCGCAATCGTTGGTCTCAGCCGTATTATCTAACCAACGCAAGACGGTTGATTTTGGCTGACAGACTACGTTTGAGTTGAAAGGAATAGTACATGAGCGATATCAATGAAATGAACGAGGGCCTGCGTTGGTATGTTGCACATACTTACTCCGGCTACGAGAACAAGGTAAAGAGTAATCTGGAAAAGATCATCGAGAACAGAGGTCTCGGTCATCTTATCACGGATATCCGTATTCCGACGGAAATCGTCGTAGAATCAGATGGTGGTAAGGAACGCGAAGTGGAATCTAAAGTTTTCCCTTCCTATGTACTTATCAAAATGGTCATGACCGACGCAACATGGCACGTTGTCCGCAACATTCGTGGCGTAACCGGTTTTGTTGGTCCGGGATCTAAGCCCGTTCCTCTTTCCGAAGAAGAAGCTGCCGCTATTATAAATGAAGAACCGGAGGTTACCACTTCCCTTTCATTTGCTGTTGGCGACAACGTAAGCATTATCGACGGCGTATTCCGTGGTTATAACGGTAAGCTTTCCGCTATCAACGAAGAAACCGGCGAAGTTACCGTAATCGTTTCCACAGTCGGACGCGATATTCCGGTAAATCTCGACAAGAAATATGTTGAGAAAATAAAGGATTAACAGGGCTGAATTTTTTCTTCGATTTAATCGAGAGAATTGCCTCACCCGGTTATCCTTAATTCGAGTGAATTCGATTTTCACTCGCTTCAGGCTTGACACCGCCTAAAATAGTGTCAAAAAGTGGGAGGGAGATAAATTTTTTCTGTGTCTCCCGTTACTAAACCACATATGGAGGGTATTTGCTATGGCAAAGAAAATTATTGGCTATATCAAGCTTCAGCTCCCCGCAGGTAAAGCTACTCCTCAGCCGCCTGTAGGTCCTGCGCTTGGTGCTTATGGTGTTGCTATTCCTAACTTCACTAAGGAATTCAACGAAAGAACTAAGAACGATATCGGTCTCATTATCCCTGTAGTTATCACTGTATATGCAGACCGTTCCTTCACATTTATCACTAAGACTCCGCCGGCTCCTGTTCTTATCAAGAAGGCGTGCGGCATCGAAACAGCTTCCGCTACCCCCAACAAGACCAAGGTTGCTTCCATCACCAAGGATCAGGTTCGTCAGATCGCTGAAACCAAGATGAAGGACCTCAACGCAGGCTCCATCGAAGCAGCAATGAGCATGATCGCAGGTACCGCACGTTCTATGGGCGTTACCGTTGTAGACTGAGGAGGACGGAAATAATGTTTATGAGCAAGAAATACACTGACAGTGTAAAGCTTATCGAAAAGTCCAAGCTTTACGATACCAACGAAGCTATGGATCTGGTTTGCCAGACTTCCAAGGCTAAGTTCGACGAAACAATCGAAGTTCACCTTCGCCTCGGTGTTGACTCCCGTCACGCTGACCAGCAGGTTCGTGGTGCTGTAGTTCTTCCCCACGGTACCGGTAAGAAGGTTCGCGTTCTCGTATTCGCTAAGGGCGACCGTGCAGAAGCTGCAAAGGCTGCTGGCGCTGAATACGTTGGCGATATGGATCTCGTTGAAAAGATCCAGAAGGAAAACTGGTTCGATTTCGACGTAGTTATCGCTACTCCCGACATGATGGGTACTATCGGTCGTCTCGGTCGTGTGCTCGGTCCTAAGGGTCTTATGCCTAGCCCGAAGGCTGGTACTGTTACCAACGATGTTGCTAAGGCTGTAGAAGAATCCAAGGCTGGTAAGATCGAATATCGTCTTGATAAGACTAACATCATCCACTGCCCCATCGGTAAGGCTTCCTTTGGTGCTGAAAAGCTCGCAGAAAACTTCAATACTCTCGTTGGCGCTGTTATCAAGGCTCGTCCTGCAGCTGCTAAGGGTCAGTACGTTAAGAGCTGCGTTGTAGCTTCCACTATGGGCCCTGGTATCAAGGTTAACACTGCAAAGCTCGGTTAATTTTATACAATATTTTCTCTCAACGCTTGTTGTTTCGAGAAAACACACCACGCATCAGACTTATTTGGTCTCTTGCGTGGTTTTTGTTTTGCCATTTTTATTCCAATTTATTATGTAAATTACACACCAAACTATTTATTAATTGTTGATTTTGAATAATTTTTATGTGTTTTTTGACATTTATTTTTACAAAAAGACTTGACATCAGCGAAGTTGCTGTGCTATACTATAAAAAAATCAAATAGTTTCATACTTAAATTATTTTATTGCTTGATTGCAGAAATGGAGGACATTATGGCAAAGAAATTATTGGCGTTAATTCTCGCTCTACTTATGACAGCTCCGTCACTTGTTGCTTGTTCCGAGGACACCACTAACTCCGAAAATAAGTCTACGGAATCCTCTACTACATCCGGAACCGGTGAATCTGTCGAATCATCAGCTGAACTCGAATCCACAGGCTATCTCGATGACCTTCCCGAATTAACTTACGATGGCTATGAGTACACGATTTACAGTTCTAACTCATCAAGCAACACATGGTTCGTTACAACTTATGTTGATTTCGAAGAAGATTCTGCCGAAGTCCTCGAATCTGCCATATATCGCAGAAATCGTCTTGTGGAGGACAGATTTAATATAAAAATCACAGAATTTTATGCAGCTATTGCAGATATTAAGACTGCTCTCGTTGGTGGCGATACCACAAGCGATTTGAATCTCCATACAGGCGGTCAGATGTTCTCGCTCGCTCAGGATGGTTATCTGTTCGACCAGCTTAGACTCAACTATCTCAACTTCGATAAGCCTTACTGGGATCACAACGCAACAACCGAACTCACTATTGCGGGTAAGCTTTATCATACCGTAGGCGACTTCATGACAACTCACTTTGACGTTACAAGAGCGTTGTACTTCAACAAAGGCCTCATTGACAATTACAGCCTCGATAATCCGTATGAGCTCGTTAAGAGTGGCAAGTGGACTTACGACTCGTTCCAAAACATGATGACCAAGGTTAGCGAAGACCTCGACGGCAACGGTGTCTTTGACCACAATGACCTCTATGGCGTAATTTCTTATAACACCATGTTCAACACCTACCTGCTCCTTGCAAGTGGTGAAAAATTTGTTTCAAAAGATGAAAACGATTTGCCGTACATATCTTTCTACAACGATAAATTCCTACAAATATACGACAAGGTATACAATCTTGCTCATATTGATGGCGGAATCCACTTCTTTGATGCTCGTGGTACAGAAAACGGCTCAGGACTTGGCGACCGTTCGCAGGAAGTTATGTTCCCGAATAACCAAGGTCTGTTCTGGATCGAATGTCTTGCATGGTCTAAGGCTCTGCGTGAAATGGAACTTGACTTCGGTATCCTTCCGGCACCTAAATTTGATGAAACTCAGGAACGTCACTATCATGTAACAAGTGGTTTCTATGGATTCAGCATCCCGACAACTGTTAAGGATGTAGACAGAAGCTGTGTCATTCTTGAAGCTCTCAACTCTATGTCATCAGGTCTGATCGACGTTGCGTATTACGATAATATGCTTAAATCCAAGATATCCCGTGACGAAGAATCCGGTGCTATGCTCGATATTATTACCGACAGCATTCTCTACGATACAAGTATCATCTTCAACTTCGCAACTATCGACGATGGAGTATCCGACCTCATCACCAATGGTTCAACCGATGTTTCTTCTTATTACAACAGAACAGCTAAGGTTCAAAACAAGCTCATCGCAAAATCAAACGATAAGATAGCTTCGCTTGATCACTGATTACATTTGATTTGAATATTACCAAATAAAAAAGCTACTCGCACAAAGGAAAATATTTCCTAAATGCGGGTAGTCTTTTTTTAATCATTTCAAATAATCGAACAGATCACCGATATAATCGTATTTGACAAAGCTACCTTGCTCCATCATCGAACAAATCTCGCAAGCAGTTGCCCATTTTGCATCATCAGTTTCTTCCGGTTGAAGCTTTACATCGGCAATATCAAAATCTTGTTTGACTATCCATACAGTGATAAGCGCCATTCCCTTTCCATCGGAGTGCGGACACGGATACACCTTGAACTCCTCGCAATTCTCAGCGTTAAGCTCAAGTCCAAGCTCCTCCTTCACTTCACGAATCGCAGCAGTTATCTGGTCTTCTCCTGCCAAGGTACAGCCCGTAGTTGTCTCCCACATTCCAGCATCACGTTTTCCTGTCGCTCTGCGTGATATGAGAAATTCACCACGCTTATTTACTATCCATATGGACACAGATAAATGGTAGTCACCGTCACGCATAGGTAATTCTCTGTTATGAGTATACCCCTTTGGTTTGCCATGCTCATCTACCACATCCCACAGCTCCACCATTTCACCCTCCAATACAATTTGTTTTAGTCAATATAGTAAATTTCCATATCATAGTGATAGCCGATCTGTGCGAACGAAGAAAACTGCGGATTACTTTCATCCATCCAAATATCGATTTCCCATTGATCTATCATCGAACCAACATCCGATGCTATTCTCACACCAAAATCGTAATTATCATTTTTAACGTATAACTTTGTTCCAAGAGGAATGTAGCTTCTATCGACTGCTATAACAGTTTCATCTGCCATTGTGCCAAGATAAGTAAGTCCTTCAATATTGTAGTATGTAGCAGGAACTACCTTGCGATGTGAATATGTATATGTCACACCATCTGCACCAACAAAAGATCCTCCAACGCCAAGCTCATACTTCTCGTTTACAGGCCATTTTGTTGTCTGCTCATCCGACAAAGTACGATTCTGCTCTACACCATTGATATATTCTACGGTATATGTCTTGGTAACTTCTCCATTTTCACCATACTGAATATAATTTGTTGTATCTCTCGGAATCGTATCAACCTCAATAACCTCTGTCTGATATGCAACAGCTTCCGTTAAGGTTTCGGTTCTGTATTCACGCTTACCGATAGTTATCGTCATATCAGCGGCAATCATTGAATCAAGTGCAATCGAGGGAACATCAGCATCCGTTAATGTGCATTCAACAGAAGTCAGCAAATCAGCAAGTGTTATAGCTTCTGTTGCTACGGTGATATCTTCTTTATCATAAAAATCGAGAGTAACTGTAAATCGAACAGGTTCAGGTTCAGGTTCAGGTTCAGGTTCAGGTTCAGGCTCAGGCTGAGTTTCAGTTTCGGTTTCAATCGGCTCGGTTTCTGCTATTTCCGATTCTGCTACTGACTCGTCAGTTTCTTCGTCTGTTTCAACTGCATCCGATTCTTGTGGATCAGTTTCATCGACTTCATAAATCACATCAGGTTCAGCAGTATCACTTTCGCCTTCATTTTCAGGTGGTGTGAGTAACTGTGCGCCGTCTATAGTCTCGCCAACATTGATATCCGACGGACGGTTTTCATCAGATGTTCTGTTCACAGCAACCACAACGGCAGATAATAATGCAATAAGCACTACAGCAGATGCAATAATAGCCACAAATGTGTGTTTTGGTGACGCCTTAGCATTTTCTGATGTCTGTACTGTAGAATTAGCAACATCATCAGATATATCAGCACTTTGCGCAGGTGCTTCTCTTGTAGGAATACCTGCTGTAGGCTTTGGAGCAGTTTGCAAACGCCCTGTTTCTTCCCGTATTCTTATTGGCGCAGCAGTTGACGCTATTGTATGACGTGCTCCTGTAATACGTTCTGCAACTGCTGCAAAATTTTCGTCATCATCTTCGACTGTGTAGTTGTCGTATTCTTCAGATTCTTCGGATTCTTCTTGTTCTGCTGGTCCTTCGGATTCTTCAGATTCCTCTGTATTTTCCTGAACTTCTCCAGTAATCTCATTTTCAGACGTTTCAGCAGATACTTCTTCCTCTGCAAGCGACTCATCTGCAATTTCTTCGATTTCTTCGCTGTTATCTATTGTTTCAGAAGCCTCGACACTATCGGGAACATCGTTCATCGGAACATTTTCTTTTTCGTTATTATTTAACATGGTTATTCCTTTCGTTTTATTTGTATAACCGTGCCTTTGCCATACGATATAGGCATAACATTCTATCATAATTATACCATATATAAGATAAAAGTTCAAGTAGCACTGCAAAAATGGAAATAATCCGTCAAAACAAAAAAACAGCGAAACAATTCCTGCTCCGCTGTTAAATTTATTTTGCAAAATCAATCGAAAAAGTCTATTTGTTTTTTTCTTCCGATAAAAAGTCCACGCATACAGTAACGTGCAACAAAAGCATCCTCACATGTAGCTATCTGACCTTCTATAAATTTATTGTATTCCTCATCATTCATAGCATCAACTTCACCGACCATATTGTACAGCAAACCATATGTTGACGCAACTGTGAGGATATCCATGCCATATTCTCGTGAAATATCAGTCATTTCTTCAAGTGTCATGCCATAGAACATATCACAGGTATGATTTTTCTCTACTGTCGCCAGCTTACGGTATGCCTTCAATTTCTCGTCCTTATCGTAGGTACGCATAGCCTTGAAGTATTGACCGAGAGTCATAGCCATCGGTGTCATGTAAGTAAACGCAAAATAACCGTTTGGCGCAAGTACACGAAGTGATTCACGCACCATTTTTTCACGTTCTGCTTTTGTAGACATATGATAAATAGAGCCCATAGAAATTACTATATCAAAGCTTTCGTCAGCGAACCGGGAAAGGTCAAGAGAACTTGCACAATAGGTTCCATCGAGCATAGAAACACGGGGATCCTTGTTAATAGCATCAACATATTCGGGAATAAGGTCGCCTGCTGTCACTGAATATCCGCGTTCAGCAAGGTAAAATGCGAAGGTTCCGAGACCCGCACTTGTATCGAGAACTCTACCCTCTTTAGGAAGGTATTTATCAAACAAATGATTGATAATCTGTGTTTCAGCACAGGTGAGCCTATCTGTAGTATGCTCCTCACGGAACAGACCGTAATATTCAAACATATCCATGATGTGATCTCCGTTATACATGACGATAAAATGAAAATTTATTCATTTCTCGAAAATTGTTAATTTTATTATAAAAAAATCTTCCCTATATACATAATACCACATAATCCTCGCCATGTCAAGATTATTTTAGCCATCATCACAGCGCAACGACTGTTTTTTGTAGCATTTAACAGCAATCCGTGAGTGGAATAATCAATTTTTAACCATATTCACATTAAAAAATATACAGCTTTTTTGATAAAATATGTTATAAATATTTGAATAAACAGGAAAAACCGAAGTCCTCTATATGAAAGACCTCGGTTTTTTTGTTTGGCAGTTGATTTATTATTAACCTGCGATACCTGCTAAAACTGTGGATTTTTCAGTTACTATTTTTAAGGTGTGATTGCCTCTGAGTTGCTTGATACTAACTTTACCACCGACAGCACATACTTGTTTACCATCAAGATAAACCGCCTTGATTTTGTATCCATCCTCTGCTTTAATAGAATACTTAACATCAGCAAAGAAGCGATATGTAGCACCATCTTCCGATGAAGCAAGCACCGATTTTTTGCTAGTGTTATCGGTAACTACAACACCCTCATCCGACTCAATTGATACCGCATAACATTATTTTGAATGATTCATCAACGGATTATATAAAGCGTTAAGGAATTTTCCATTGCCCGCTATTTCATCGTCAGATACAACTTTATTAGCAGGAACAATTACTTGATAGTCATATTCCTTACTAACGCCATTCGCAATCACTTCAATATGGAAATTATTGATGCCTTCCTTTAATTCTACATCATCAGAGAAATTGTTTGTCTCCACTTTTTTGTCATCAATCAAAACTTCTGTATAATCAGGATTAGAAGTAACACCAAAGTTTACTTTGAATCCTTCTCTGATATCAGTTTCAACATTTCTTACAAAAGCACCGTTAAATAATTGTTTTCCCGACTTTATATCGCAAACTATAGTATTGGTCTCCTGCGAACTCTTATACTGTTCATAAGTGATCAGAGTTCCGTAATAATTCTTATCATCAGAACGTTCGAATACACGTATGTTAACATAATCTTCCGGGTAACAATAGACATACAGATAAGATTTTTTTATTGTTTCACCTTTTTTAATTTTACACTGAAAAAAGTTACTTGATCCTTCATTTGCATCACAAATTTCTAATTCTACAGTAGATGATGGTATGCCGTTTTCTAATTTTACGCCGTCTATTTCAATTTCAACACCTTCATCCATATTGGCGACGAAATAGATGTTATCGTTTCCGTAAACGGTCATCCAAATCAAATGTGGATATTCTTGCGTGAATTCTCCAATTGAATTTCCATCACCGTCAAATACTTCAATTGAAAAATCAAATTCAGGCGCTTCTTCTGCATAAGCGGTAATCGTTAGCATAACAGTAATCATAATAAATAAAACTGTTAGCTTAATGAAATGTTTCATAAGATTCCTCCAAAATATATTTTAATATAACGATAAGTCCCATATTTATCCTGACAATATAGCATTGCAACGTAATAGGAACTTCTCTGCCTGTAATTATACACTTTTTCTTCCTGTTTGTCAATACTAATATGAACTATAATTCCTATATATGCAATTTTGGAGGAACTATAATGCTTATATTTGATTTTATCCAAATCGGAAACAAACTTCATGATATCCGCAAACGCATGGGATTAACTCAAGCAGAAGTAGCTGAAGCTGCTGGACTGGCTGATCGCACATATGCAGACATTGAACGTGGAAGTGTTAATATGCGTCTGGAAACTTTGCTTCGCATTTGCAATGTTCTGCATATCACACCAGATGAAATTCTAACAGAAAACAGTCCATCACTTAGGCTCAGTCAGGATTTACTTTTAGAACGTCTGAACGCCTGCTCATCGAAAGATAAAGAAACTGCACTCGCTCTCTTATCCATATTCCTGCAATCACTTGAATAAAAAAACTGACATATCACATAGTTTATACAATGCGATATGTC
>CAYSEF010000013.1:0-41272 GCA_964430105.1 uncultured Ruminococcus sp.
TTTTTATGAAATGTTTAAGTTTTATTAAATGTGAACAGTATCTTTTTTGTACAAATTTATATTTGTTTACAAAATCATATTGAAATATCGTGTACAAATTGATATAATGATTTGTCAGTTTAGAACTACACAAAAATCATATATTTCAAAAGGAGTTAAATACTTATGTTTAAGAGAATCCTTTGCGCACTTCTTGCCGGCATGATGCTCCTTCCCCTTGCATCCTGCTCAAACAGTAACGTAAACAGCGGAGATGAAACAAAATCTCAGACAAGCAATCCCTCAAATGCGGACTCTGATTCCACTGCTAATTCAGAAGAATCCTCAAAATATCTTGATTCGCTGCCTGAAACAATGAACTTCGGTGGCACTGATATCCGTTTTGTAGTTGAAGAAGGCTCTAACGGCAACCTTACCGAACAGTCTATCTATGTAGAAGAAGACACAGGTGATGTTGTTGACTCAGCTGTATATCAGAGAAACGGTATCGTTCAAGATCGTCTTGGCATAAATATCGTTCTTCAGGAAGTTTATGACAGACGTGATCTCGCACTTCTCCCTGCTCTTCGTACCGCAGTCGGTGCAGGTACAAACGATTTTGATATTGTAGGCTTCTATCAGTACTATAACATTGGTGCTGCTGCTCAGGGTCTTGTTTATAATCTTAATAACCTTCAGTACAACGACTTCGATCGTGAATACTGGGCTACAGATTACATCAACAATATGTCCTACAAGGGTGCTACATACTGGGCAACAGGTGACCTTTCACTCCGTTACACAGGCGGTATGTATGTTACTTTTGTAAACGATCGTCTTTGGTCTCAGTACTACAACGGACTCGATCCATACACACTTGTTGATGAAGGAAAATGGACTCTCGACAAGATGTATGAGCTTTCCTCCGGCGTATACAAGGATGAAAATGCAAACAACACTCCCGATGCAACAGAAGACACATTTGGTCTTTCTCTCATCTGCAACGACCTTATCAATGGTATGTGTGCAGGTGCTATGATCGAGCATGGCTCTGTTGATGACGAAGGTAATCCTTATGTTACCCTCAACAACGAACGCACTGTTCAGTTCTATGAAAAGATGTACAATCTTCTCTACAACAACCCCGGTTATGTTGAATCCGCATCCGATGACTCAGAAACTCTTATGAACAAGTTCAACGAAGGCAGATATATGCTCACCTGTAACAAGCTGTTCCAGTCCGCTATCTACCTCCGCAACATGGAAGATGACTTCAAGATCATTCCTCTCCCGAAGCTTGACGAAACTCAGCCTCATTACAACACTCGTGTACATGACTCTGTAACTCTCTTTGGTGTGCCGATTACTGCTACAGAAAAGTTTGACGCTATCAGTGCAACTCTCGAAGCTCTTGCATCTGAAAGCTATCGTCTTGTAACACCTGCTTACTATGAAGTTGCTCTCAAGACAAAGTTCACTCGTGACTCTGACTCCGGCCGTATGATCGACCTCATTTCTCAGAATGTATCATCTGACTTCATCACTCTTTACTCTGTTGAAATCTCTGCTATTGACCAGTTCCTCAAGAATCAGCTCGCAGCTCAGAGAGATGGCATTGCTTCTTCCTTCAAGAGTAATCAGAAGGTTTGGTCAAAGGCTCTCGAAAGTCTTATTGCAGGCTTTGAATCAACCGCAGCAACTCAGGCAGAAGGTTAATTTCTTTTATCGACTGTCTTTACAAGGCTATTATAGCTTAATCTATTAAATTTGCAGGGAATTTTCCAAAACCGGATGTTCCCTGCTTTTTATTTACCGAAATATTCAAAAATATCCGTTGAAAAATAATGTTGAATGGTATATAATACTCTATATCTATGTAATTGAAAGGAATTTACCATGATAAGAGATATCGTTATTGATTCAAGAAGCTACCGTAGCTTTAATGAATCAGGAAAAATCGGCAAACAGGATCTCATGGATCTTATCGATACAGCACGTCTTTGCCCCAGTGCAGTCAATCGTCAGCCACTTAAATACCGTCTTGTTTACGAAAAGGACGAAGTTGAAGAGGTTCTTGCAATTACTAAATGGGCAGGCGCACTTCCTGACAAAAAGCTTCCGCCGGACGGTCATCATCCTGCTGCATTTATCGTTGTATGCTGTGATACTTCTATTGTAGAAGATGTTAATGCAGCTCGCTTTGATGCAGGTATTGCCACTCAGACTATTTTACTGCAAGCTTGCGAATCAGGAATGGGCGGATGCATTATCGGTGCATTTGATCCTACTATAATGTCTCAGAAACTGCTGATTGCAAAGAAATACAAGCCCATCGTTGCGATTGCTCTCGGAATACCGGACGAAACTGTTATTATATGCAATGTTCCTGAATCCGGTAGCACTATGTATTTCCGCGATAAGGCTGATCTTCATTTTGTTCCAAAGCGTTCACTTGAGGATATTATTATCGAATGATATATGTTCCTTTTGCTATACTGCTGTCTATCGGACTAATTTTTATCACTGTTCTCGGTGAATTAAAGTCGGTGCATAAGAAAAAAATTGCCGTTATCAATACGGTCTTGTCGCTCATCGGACTTGTAATTGTTCTATCGACAAGCTTTATTGCACATAGACTAATCTATCACAGCGGACATGACGAAAATCTTGCACAATGGGCAGGCGGTATGCTTGATGTCTATTATCAGATAAGCCTACCTGTTTTCTTTGTTTTACTGGGGATAACGGTGCTTGCCTCAATAATTTCTATTTTCGACAAGAAACAACAGAGCGGTTTTTCATCCAAAGTTCGCATTATGGCTTCATGCGCTTCTTCCGTTATACTGCTCATCATTGCTCCATTCTATGGATTCATGACGGACAACGCAAGCATCCCGCTATATAGCTGTATATGCTGGCTCGGATTCGGACAAGCTCTTATCATGAGAGTATCTTTTATAGTGGAATATTTTGCACGTTCTTCAGCCAATGTGAAGAAACTGTGATAATTCCTTTTCGTTCATCTGAAAAATCACCTAAAATGTTGCATTTCTCTTGCAAATTTTTTCACTTTATGATAAAATATTAGATGAAAATCAGTGAACATTTTTTATAGAACACTGCTACAAGAAAGGCATTTTGATAATATGAATCGGCGCAAAATCATTTCAATAATTCTCTCGCTGATGACTGTATTTTCGCTTTGCGTAATTGCGTTACCAACTACTGCAAAGGCAGGCGACGTCATCACATCTACAGTAAATATTGCTCTCGCTAACAAAAACGAACGTGGCGACGGATACTACTGGGCAAATCGCTATGACATTCTTACTCTCTCAGGAATCAATATTGACACAGAGGATGCCTACGGTCTTCGTCTTCCCAAGGATTGTACAGTAGAGCTTGAAGGTAATAACTACATCAAAGCTTCAAAATACGGTATATCCTGCTCAGGTACTGTTGTTTTTAAGGGTTCAGGATCACTTACCATCGAAGCCGGTGACATAGGTATCTACCTTATTGCACAGGACAACACTCAGAAGGTGCGTCTTATTGAAGGTAAGTACACTATAACAGCAGGAACATACGGTGTCTACAGCGAAAAAGGCGACTTCTCATTCGTTGGCAATTCTATGGATATCAATGTTGGTACACCTGACGGCTGGGCTATAATGGGTCGTGATGTAAATCTTCTCGGTGGTAAATTCAAGGCAAATGCACCTGTTGAAACCACACACCAGCTCCTCGTAAGTGGACTTGATGTAAATATTGAAGCTAACCGTTCTGCTTTTGTGTCAAAGAATTTGAACATCAAGGATATTGACATAGATGAGTATAACGGTGAAGCATCCGTAATTGCAAAATCCACTGCAAAAAAAGGTCGTTCAAGTATTTTCTTCGGTGATAATGTTCAGGGTTGGGTAGATTACCTGATTCTCGTTGTTTTTGCACTCGGTGTAGCGTCATGTATTTTCGTTCCCGCACTTCGTCGCAAGAAAAAAGCAAAAGAATTGTACGAACGTCTTGAAAAAGAAGGATATGACATAGTTAAATAAATATTTGGGGCAGGCAGATTCTTGTTTGCCCCGTTTTTACTCTATTTTATATATTTGAGGTAAATTTATGAAATCTATCCGCGAAATTTATAAGGTTGGTCGCGGTCCTTCAAGCTCTCATACAATGGGACCGCAAAAAGCCGCTTCTATATTCAAAAGCGAAAACCCAAATGCGTCAAGATATAAGGCTGTTCTCTACGGTTCACTTGCTGAAACCGGAAAGGGACATCGCACCGACACTGCAATACTCGAAACCTTCTCTCCAAAGCCTTGCGAAATCGACTTTCACGTTGACCGCACCATTGAACTGCCACATGATAACACAATGGATCTTATTGCACTTGATGATAATGGCTGTGAAATTGCAAAAATGCGTGTAATGTCAGTTGGTGGCGGAGATATCGTAATCGAAGGACGTTCCGAATATGATTCCCCGGAAATATATGAAGAATCCTCGTTTACTGAAATTGCCGAAAAATGCCTTGACAGAAACATACGCCTCTCGGATTATGTTTTTGAGCATGAAGGCGATGATATAAAGCTTTTTCTCAGAAATATATGGGATGTAATGTGCAATGCCATATCAGACGGCTTAAAAGGACGAGGCACACTCCCCGGTGGATTGAACGTAGAGAAAAAGGCACAGTATCTCTATAACCAGCGACACATTGACGAATCTGCAAACACAAGAGAAAATCGAATCGTTTGTGCATATGCTTTTGCAGTAAGCGAACAAAATGCAGACTGCGGTACAATTGTTACAGCTCCAACCTGTGGTTCATGTGCTGTATTGCCTTCTGTTCTCAAATATATGCAGGAACAAAAGGGATTTTCTGACGATCTTATCATCCGTGCGCTTGCCGTTGCAGGTCTTATAGGTAATATTATAAAGAAAAACGCCTCAATATCGGGAGCAGAATGTGGCTGTCAGGCTGAAATAGGTACTGCTTGTTCAATGGCAGCGGCAGCACTCTGTGAACTGCATGAAATGTCGATAGGTCAGATAGAATATGCTGCTGAGGTTGCTCTCGAGCATCACCTTGGCTTAACTTGTGACCCAATCTGCGGACTTGTTCAGATTCCGTGTATAGAAAGAAATGCTGTTGCTGCAATGCGAGCTATAAATGCGCTTTCCCTTGCAAATTTCCTTTCGGAAACACGAAAAATTTCGTTCGATGTAGTAGTACAAACAATGTACGAAACAGGACGCGATCTTAATTTCCGTTACCGTGAAACTGCGGAAGGCGGACTTGCAAAAACATATAGAGTAAGCTGATATAAAAAAACGTGTATCGAAATTGAGCTGCTATCCAAATCCAAAAGTCAGACCAAAGATCTAAACTTTTGTGGACAGTTCAAAAACGGTACACGTTTTATTATTTGCTGATTTATCAGAGCTGATTTATCAGAGCATTTTTACAAGATCGGGTATGCACTCTTCAAACTTCACGCCATACCAATGCTTATCATCACCAACAGTGTGCTTGATACAGTTGCAGGTATTTTCAACAGCAATCTTCATAGATTCGTGCAAAGACTTACCTTGAATGAGTGCGCCAAACATTGTTGATGAGAAGACATCTCCTGTTCCATGGCATGACATCGGTAAATTCTCAGAAAAATACTCTGTAAATTCGTCGGTTTCGCTGTTATAGCCAACTATTCCCTGCATTTTTCCATCATACACAACACCGGTTATACAAGCAATTTTAGTTCCGAGTCCTGTAAGCTTTTTCAGCGTTGAATGTATATACTCCACATCGTAATCGCCACGTTCAACGTAATCTTCACCTAACATTAAAGTAGCTTCTGTCATATTCGGTACAATAATGTCAGCTTTTGAACAAAGCTTTTTCATTGCATCTACGATTGTGTTATCAAATCCGGGATAGAGTTTGCCATTATCACCCATGACCGGGTCAACAAAAACGAGCTCAGGCTTAAATTCATCAATAAAATTTTCAATCATTTCAGCCTGTGTCGGTGAGCCAAGGTAACCTGTATATACGCCATCGAAAGCAATCCCTTCTTTCTTCCAGTGATCTGCTATCTTTGGAATATCTTCATCAAGATTGCGGAAAGTATAACCTGTGAATCCTCCTGTATGGGTTGAGAGCACAGCGGTAGGAATAACAGCACACTCTACTCCCATCGCAGAAATAATAGGAAGTGCGACGGTTATCGAACATTTTCCGAAGCATGAAATATCTTGAATAGTTACAGCTCTTTTCATTGTTTTTCTCCGTTATCATTTTAGGATGGTAATATTATAGTCCATTTTCTGTCAAAATTCAAGCTTTTCGCCAATTATTCACATTTTTTTAATCATGCTTAAAAAATATATGCAAAACAAAAAACAGACACCGGAATGAACCGATGCCTGTTTATGGTTATTGAACAAAATGAATTTGAAGCAATAAATTCCTTGAGTAAAAATTACTTGATTTCTACTTCAGCACCGCTAGCAGCGAGCTTGGTCTTCATAGCTTCAGCGTCTTCCTTGGAGAGACCTTCCTTAACGGTCTTAGGAGCGCCTTCTACGAGTTCCTTAGCTTCCTTGAGGCCGAGACCGGTGATTTCGCGGATAACCTTGATAACGTCGAGCTTCTTAGCGCCGAAGGACTTAAGAACTACGTCGAATTCAGTCTTTTCTTCTGCTGCGGGAGCTGCTGCACCTGCTGCACCTGCTACTGCTACAGGAGCTGCTGCGGATACGCCGAATTCTTCTTCAACTGCCTTTACGAGGTCAGAAAGTTCGAGAATAGTAAGAGACTTGATTGTTTCAAGAATCTGGAGAGACTTTTCAGTTGCCATTTTTATTTTCCTCCGTATATGTTTGTTATATTTTTTATAAATTTATTTTTCCCTGTTATACTGTGGGACAGATTAAAACCCTATTATTCAGCAGGGGTTTCTTCTGCTGCGGGAGCTTCTGCGCTTTCGCCTTCGCCGTCCTTGTCAACGATAGCCTGAAGAGCATAAGCGAACTTGTAAAGCGGGCTCTGGATGCTGCCGAGGAACTTAGCAATAAGTGTTTCCTTGTTAGGAATAGTTGCGAGTTCGTTTACAGTAGCTGCATCTACAACAGAACCTTCAAGAATACCACCGCGAATTTCGAATGTTTCGATCTTATCAGCGTATTCCTTGAGGATCTTAGCGGGAGCGATCGGATCGTCGAAGCTGATTGCAAGAGCGTTCATGCCTTCGAGGTGAGTCTTGAGACCTTCAAAACCAACCTTATCGCATGCCTTGCCGATCAGAGTGTTCTTAATAACAGTATATTCAACGCCTGCTTCACGAAGAGCCTTACGCATCTTTGTGTCGTCGTCAACAGTGATACCTTCATACTTTACGAGTACGCCGGAAGCTGCACGACCAAGCTTATCTGCAAGAGTATCTACAACGGCTTTCTTCTGCTCTAAAATTTTCTCGCTGGGCATTTTTCTTCCTCCTTATAAGCGTTTCAGCGGTACAAAAAAAGTCTTTCTTCACACTATATGCGCGAAAAAAGACTTACATAATCATATATAAGGTCTCTCCTCGGCAGGATAGCGGAACGCTTTTACTGTAACCTGCTGTCTTTGGTTCAACAACATTATGTATTATAACACAAACAAATTCTTTTGTCAATAGGTTTTTCAAAAAAATATTTTTTATTTTACAAGCTCACGATCACATTTATAGCAAGTATTTCGATCTGCTTTGTTTATTTCACCGCAAAAAGGACATACAAAGCGCACATCAAACATTCCATCCGTCACAACACCATAACGAAACGGATATTTCATGCCTCGCAGATATACAAGTGTATCATCAATTTTGTACGGAGCTTCGGTATGAAATTTATTCTCCGGCAAACTTTCCTGCGAACCGTATTCAGTTCTTTCACCTGCGTGCTCCATGCCTTCATCCCACAGTTCATAATCATACATCTCCGCCTCGCCTCGATCCACATAAAGATGCACAATTATTCTGTTACGCAAATTTGTTGATGCCTGAATCTTCACTCGTCTTTCTTTTTTCGTAATTATATCACGAATTATTCCGACCCATGACGGCTTGAATAATATAAGGTCAAATCGAAACAACAGACAAGTCAAAGCAAATGCGACGACTATGATAAAAAACATTCCCATTTCAGGGTATCTTGTATTTGAAAAATCTATAAAATGACACAAAACAATGCTAATCGCAAGTAAAAACAAGCTTCCGATGGTGCGAAATGCTATATTTTTCTTATACTGCGACACAAAATTCTGCGGAAGCTTCAATGATGAATCAGGTTTTCTCATGTTTACACCTCATTATATCGCCTCTCACTTATTTCCTTTGATTTTATCCCAGTATGCTTTTGCAGCCTGCTCTGTCTTATTTTCGCCATATTCGTAATAATGACGATCGACCAGCTCATCGGGCAAATATTGCTGTTCAACCCAATGATTAGGGTAAGCGTGGGGGTATTTATAGCCCTTGAACTTCGGAGAGCGTAGGTGTAGTGGTATTTCCGCACCTTTTCCTGCATTGATATCTGCAAGTGCTGAATCCATAGCAGAATATGCTGAGTTAGATTTAGGTGCAGTAGCAAGCATAACTGCCGCATTAGCCAAAGGAATCCTTGCTTCGGGAAGTCCAAGCTCCTTCGCTGACTCAACACAGGCACGAACAATTACGGGTGCCAACGGATAAGCAGGCCCTATATCTTCGCTTGCAATAACCATAAGTCTGCGACAAGGAGAAATGATATCACCGCCCGCAAGAAGTCTTGCAAGATAAAATACTGCCGCATCGGGATCAGAGCCTCGTATTGATTTTTGCAAGCATGACAAAAGATCATAATGAACATCGCCATCTCTGTCGAAATTACTCTGCGAAACCGACGAAGTCAATGCACAAACAAGCTCTTCATCAACGATAAGCTGTCCGTTTTCGTTTGTATCAGCGGAATTTACTGCCACCTCAAGCATTGTTAAGCCTCTGCGAACATCTCCTGCAGCCGCATCTGAAAGTCTGCGAAAGGCTTCGGGCGTTACGATAGTATCTGGATATTCCCTTGTGGCAACCGTGCGTATTCTATTCTCGATAGATTGAGCATCAACGTGCTTGAATTCAAAAACCGAGCATCTTGACAAAAGAGCATCATATATATAATAGTAAGGATTTTCAGTAGTCGATGCTATTAAAGTAATTCTGCCATCCTCAAGGTATTCAAGAAGTGACTGCTGTTGTTTTTTATTAAAATACTGTATCTCATCAAGATATAAAAGCACTCCCTTTTGTCCCATGATACCCTCTGTATCCTTGGCAACATCTCGTATATCTTGCAAGCTTGCAGTTGTTGCATTTAATTTATGTAAAGTTTTGCCACACTGACCCGCAATTATAGAAGCAGCAGTTGTTTTTCCACAGCCGGGAGGGCCGAAAAATATCATTGACGGAATAACACCGCGATTTACCATTCTACGGAGTATTCCGTTCGGGCCAAACAAATGCTGTTGTCCTGCGATATCGTCAAATGTTGTCGGTCTTACACGATCTGCAAGAGGTGTTAAGGAAGACATTAGTAGCACCTTTCTGATATATATTAATGTAGGATTTTTTCGTGAGGTAATATGCTCGAACACACAAAATATGAAATAATTCACGAAGGCAAGCGAGAAATACATATAATTCTGCCATGCTTTTCATGTGAAATTTCCAAAAAGCACCGTGAATTTGATAATGCAATTCGCATGAATCGTTTTTATTCCGCTTTAGGTGACAGAATGTATGAATACGCGCTTTCATTTTCGGATGAAAATATTCGTCGTATGCAATTTAATTGCACCTACTCCGTATTATCAAGTGAATCAAGCAATGCTGAAGATCAAATAATTACAGTAACGCTTGAATTATCTCTTAGGCGATTTTATTATCACAACAGCTGTCCGACGCTGAGAAAGCAACTCAAACACATATGGAAAGATGGAATTTTACAAAGAAACATACACAAATGAGCATATATTATATTGTAGTAAAAACATACGACTTTGTCAAGATTTACACAAGTATTATTTATTTTGGAATCAACTTATTAAATATGGAATTTGATTGTTTTATAGGTGATTATTACCAAATTTCTGCCGATTATTTATCATCGATATAAGCTTTTATGTTATAATATTTGCGATATTCTCTTGTATTTCAAAAAAAAATCGTGTATAATGAATTTGACGATTTATACGGAGGTATATCATGAATCGAATCAATCTTGTAAATATTAAGCAGGGTACAAAATCAGTACCACGCTTTTCTCAGGGAAATACTCTCCCTCTTGTACAGCGTCCGTTTGGTATGACAGCTTTTGCTCCTCAGACCGAAAGAAACGGAAGCTGGTACTATCATCCGGATTCACGTTCTATAGAAGGTATCCGTCTTACTCACCAGCCCAGTCCGTGGATCAATGATTACGGTACATTCCTTATGACTCCTCAGAACGATGTTATTGCAAACAGCGGTGCAGGTGCATGGGGTGGTCACCGTCCTCAGGATGATGTAATGACACCATCTTATCTCAAGATTCGCTTCCTGCGTTCACAGTGTGATTTTGAAGTAACTCCCACTGAACGTGGTGCGGTTTGCCGTCTGAACTTCCTTGATGACAGAAAATCCTGTCTTTCACTTCTCCCTGTTATGGGCAATTACACCTACGAAGTTCTCCCCGAAAAGAACATGATTATTGGTACAACTACAGGTCACTCCGGTGATATTGCTGTAAACTTCAAGATGTACTTTGTACTCAAGTTCAAGGATGGCGACGTAAACTGGGAAGATACTAAGGTTGCAGTTCCGACAAGACCCGAACTCGCTGAAAGAGCTCAGGAATTTACCGCTTGCCACATCTTCCTCAATTCCAAAAATGTAGAATACACTATCGGTACTTCCTACATTTCTGCAGAGCTTGCTGAAGCAGTTATCGACAGAGAAATCAACGGTCGTTCCTTCGATGCTGTACGCATTGAAAACGACATCATTTGGGAAGAAAGACTTTCTCGCATTGATGCAAAATTCGACGACGAAAAGGTAGAAAAGACCTTCTACACCTGTCTTTGGAGAACCTTCCTCTTCCCGCACAAGTGTTATGAATATGACCTTGACGGCAAGATGATCCACTACACTCCTATCAACGGTGAGATCAATCCCGGTCCTCGTTATACCGACAATGGCTTCTGGGATACTGCACGTACTGTTTATCCGCTGTTTACTCTTATCGCGCGTGATGAGTTCGCTGAAATGCTCGATGGATTTGTCAACGACTATCGTGAAGGTGGCTGGCTCCCGAGATGGCTTTCTATCGGTGAAGTTGGCTGTATGCCCTCTACATTTATCGACTGTGTAATTGCACACGCTGTTGTAAACGGTATTGGTGACCGCAAGACTTGGGAAGATGGTCTTGATGGTATGATCAAGCACGCAAATCACGATGGCCCTCAGCCCAGATTCGGTAGAAACGGTGCTGAATCCTATGTAAAATACGGCTATGTTCCGCGTGATGAGCATGGTGAATCTGTCAACCTTACACTCGATGCAGCATATGGTGACTGGTGTATTGCAACTATTGCAAAAATTCTCGGACGTGACGATATCGTTCCCGAATACGAACGTCGTGCAAAGAATTACGCAAATCTCTACGATCCGGAAACAGGCTTTATGCGTGCTAAGGACACGAATGGCGTAATGACACCTGATTTCGATCCTACAAAGTGGGGTCGTGACTACACTGAAGCTGCTGCATGGCAGACAACATTTGCTGTACCGCACGATCTTGATGGTCTTGCTGAGCTTATGGGCGGACGTGATGCACTTCTTGCAAAGCTGGATGAGCTGTTCGCAACTCCTCCGACATATCGTGTACAGGGTTACGGTGGAGAAATTCACGAAATGACTGAAATGGCTGCACTTGATTTTGGTCAGTGTTCTATCAACAATCAGCCTTCCTTCCATCTGCCTTATATTTATGCACACTTCGGTGAAGTTGAAAAGGCTCGTTATTGGGTTCACAAAATGGCTCTCGAATCCTTCTCCTATGAAGATGACGGATTCCCGGGTGACGAAGACAATGGCACAACTGCTGCATGGTATGTTTTTGCCTGCCTCGGCTTGTACCCTCTCTGCCCCGGCAAGGAGCTTGTAAAGATTCCCGCTATCGCAAAAGAATGGAAAATTAAGGAATAATTTCGATATAGTTTGAAAAATGACGATATCTGCGGGTGTTTCTCTCAAGATATCGTCATTTTTGCATACAGACAATCCGAACAGGAGTTACTTATGATAAAATTTTCAGGATTCGCAGATGAAGCCGGTTCAACAATAGAAGAACAAATCAAAGCGACAAAGGAGCTTGGTTGGAATAACATAGATGTGCGATTCATCAACGGTGTAAATTTAACAGACATCGACGATGAGCAGTTTGAAGTCGTATGCAATGCTCTACAGACGAACAACATATGTGTTCCCTGCTTTGGAAGTGCTGTCGGAAATTCAAACAAAAGCACCGACAAGCCGGAAGACGTTGCATATTGTTTTTCCGCCCTTGAACGTGCATTGCCACGCATGAAAAAACTTGGCACTCGCATGATTCGTGGTATGTCGTTTGGACTTCAAAGCAAGCTTTCAATCGAAGAAAACGAAGAAATAATTTATCCTCTTATGGAACGAATAGTTTCTATGTGCCGTGAATGGGATGTTACTTTCGTATGTGAAAATTGCGGTGGTTACGCAGGAAGCTCGCCAAAGAATCTGCTAAAGCTTGCCGAACATTTTAATTCACCGTATTTCAAGATCGCTTTCGATACAGGAAATCCGGTTGGCAAAAGAAATATGACAGGAACTCCTCCATATGATATGATGAAAACATGGGATTTTTATAAAACTGTTCGCAAGCATATCGCATATATACACATAAAAGACCAAATCATTGATGCAGATGGAAAAATTGTCCGCACTTACCCGGGCGATGGTGACGGCGATGTCAAAAAGGTCGTGAAGGATCTAATTGACACCGGATACGACGGATATGTTGCAATCGAACCTCATCTGAGAAACGGTTATGATGGCTATGTAGAGTATGGCAGACGCACAGAAGCACTGTTCGCATCTTTCCGTTAAACATATCTCATAGTAATCTCTGTTTTATGAAACAAAAAAGCTGTTGTATTATGGAAATTTCCATAGTATAACAGCTTTTTCATTATTTCAGTCTAATCAAGCAATATATCGTTCCTTTCGAGAAGCGCAGAACAGTCAGCAATCCTATCCTTGCACCAATCCGATATTTCCTTAAACAAATCGGGATCAAGACGCTTCATTGTTCCGTATTCGTATGCATCGTAATTAGACTTTATATTATTATATGGCTTTTTGAAATAAACTTCATTCGATATAAACGAGCCTATACCAAGGTGAGTTTGTTCACACACGATATTTTCTTCAACCTCAAGCAGATTATGCCCGAACATTACAGATTTATCGTTATTTATGCCAAGCAACGGAAGTATTGTCGGCAACACATCTATATGTCCTCCGGCTGTTGAAACAGTTTTTTCCATATTCATACCGGGAATGTGAATTATCAGCGGTACACTGAATACATCATATACTGTATACTGCCTTCCAAGCAACTCAGAAACCTGTGTCATATTATTTCTATCTGTGTTCGCAAGAGCATAATGGTCGCCATAGATAACTATTATCGAATTTTCGTACAGTCCTGCTTCTTTAAGCATTTCCATAAACTCTCCTATTGCACGGTCACTATAATTTATAGCTTGCAAATATAATCCGTACAAGGTTTGCTCATCCTCCGGCAGAAGCTGTATATCCCTGTCCTTCAGCGGGATTCCGTATGGATGGTGCGATGATACAGTTATGTAAAATGCGTAAAACGGTTCTTCGTAAGTCTTTATCTCATCCATTGACTGACGGAACAATTCCATGTCAGACAATCCCATTGGAAACATATCTGTCTGCTCAAGATCCTCAAGAGAAGTAAAGCTATCAAAGCCCTGTGCGGGATATGCGTTTTCTCGATTCCAATATTCTCCGATATATCCGTGAAAAACGTGTGCTCCGCTGTATCCTTTATCCTTCAGCAAATACGGCAATCCGTAGTAGCTGTTATTAGTATATTTAACGTAGCCAGCATCGTCTGAGGGTGCAAAAAGAGAATTATTCACAGTAAATTCAGCATCAGAAGTGTTGCCACCACCGATTTGGTAGTAATAGTTATCAAAATAGAAGGAGTCCTTCGCTATCATAGCATTAAGATTAGGCATGATTTCCTGACCTTCGTAAAACTCTCCTATAACAAAATCCTGCATAGCTTCGACCTGAATAACTATTACATTTCGTCCTTCAGCAATACCGTAAAATTCACTGTCAGACCAATCAGGCGATCTGTATGCGGACTTATCAACCTCACGTTCATCACCATGAGTGCTTAATGTATTAACAATATCAGTGACATGATAACAAAACAGCTCATTTATCATGTACTCCGGTTCAAATTCCGGAAAGAATATCACGAAAAACGACAAAAGCAAGCAAAGAGGAATTCCGACAGCCACTACTCTGATTCGCTTTATGCTGAAATTGCGATATTTATTATAAATATCTGCAAATCTTGAGCGTTCAAGCTTAGCTTTAATTAAATCGCAGTTAATTCTATACAAAAGCAAAAACGGGAGATCAAATATCAAAGCAATATGCTTCATAGTTATCAGATTCGATATTGTATCTGATACACCGTCGATCATCCAAACCATCTCAAGCAACGCAATAGTCGGCATTTTCGAGTGATAAGCGTAATACACTGCATCTACAGCCATGAAAACAGAAGCAATCGTATAGATTACGTTCAGCACAAGTCGCGCTGCTTTAGGACTTACCAGCTGTACGCCAATGTATATTAACAAAAAAATTCCGATAGTTGCAAATGCAAGTGGCAGTTCAAATCCACCAAGTCTGAGTCCCGAATAAAACAGTTCGGCTTTCAGACCCAAAAGCAAACCCAGAAAAAGTGCGTAACAGATATCTCCAAAACGCAATTCTTTTTTATATAATTTCATATTTTTTCCTTTTTTCGACAATCAATATAACGTCACGGATTTATTATAATCATAACCCTTTTTAAAATATAGCGAAATTTGAAAACTTTTGTGAAAATTATGACAAAATTTAAGATGATTTCAGCTTAATTTTCTACCTCTGTCAATATATATAAATTTTTCAATTTTTTTTAGTCGATATTCTGCCTTGACTTTTTTAGGACTATAGTTTATAATATACCTCGGAGTTCATTCCTGGGTATACAATATATGGTGTACCCTATTTTTATGAGCAGCTATATATTGTAATAGGGGTGAAATTATGATAACCAAGATAATAAAGCGAGACGGACGTGAAGTACCGTTCAATTTGGAAAAAATAGCCCGTGCGATCTTCCGTGCGGCTCAAGCAGTCGGTGGCAGTGATTATGATGAAGCTGTTGCTCTTGCTTGTGAAGTATCGGAAAAAATCGAAATCGGCTCAAAAGAATCCGGTGAACTTCCTACAGTAGAGCAAATTCAAGATATGGTTGAAAAGGTGCTGATCACTCATGGTCATGCACGAACTGCAAAGGAATATATAATCTATCGCTCGGAAAGAACTAAAATTCGTGAGATGAACACAAGTCTTATGAAAACATACGAAGATCTGACATTCCAGAGTGCGATAGACAATGATATAAAGCGTGAAAATGCAAATATTGACGGCGACAGTGCAATGGGCACTATGCTGAAATATGGCTCTGAAGGTGCGAAGAAGTTTTATGAGCTTTATGTTCTCGATCCGAGATTTTCTAAAGCACATAAGGAAGGCGACATCCACATCCACGACCTTGACTTTCTCACTCTTACAACCACTTGCACACAGATAGATATTGCAAAGCTGTTTGAAGGTGGTTTTGCCACAGGTCACGGTCACGTTCGCGAACCAAATGATATCATGACTTACGCTGCGCTTTGCTGTATTGCTATCCAGTCAAATCAAAACGATCAGCATGGTGGACAATCAATACCAATGTTTGACTATGGCATGGCTCCCGGCGTTCGTAAGACTTACAAAAGACATTTCAAGCGTAATGTAATTAAGGCTCTTGATTTCGCTCTTTGCTCTGGCGAAAATTCCGAAGATAAAGCCGAAATTATTGTTAACAAGATCGAAAGTGAAAAAAATATAGATATCTGCCTTGGAAATGCGGATGCTCTTGAAGCTTCGCTCACCGATATCTTCACTGAAGAATTTGGCGTTTCAGCTTCAAAAATTGCTGCCAACGTTATGAAGCATACTCAGCGTGAAATCGAACGCAGTACATATCAGGCGATGGAAGCACTTATCCACAATCTCAACACCATGCATTCAAGAGCAGGTGCGCAGATCCCGTTCTCCTCTCTCAATTACGGAACAGACACCTCTCCCGAAGGCAGACTTGTAATGAAATCCATTCTTGAAGCCACAGAAGCAGGTCTCGGAAATGGCGAAACTCCTATATTCCCAATTCAGATATTCAAGGTCAAAGAGGGCGTAAACTACAATCCCGGCGATCCAAACTATGACCTTTTCAAAAAAGCTTGCGAGGTTTCTGCAAAAAGACTGTTCCCCAACTTCTCTTTCCTCGATGCGCCTTATAACGCAATGTTCTATAAGGAAGGTCATCCTGAAACTGAAATCGCTTACATGGGTTGTCGTACTCGTGTTATGGCTAATTACTACGACAAATCTCGTGAAATTGTATCAGGCAGAGGCAATTTGAGCTTCACTTCCGTAAATCTTCCGAGAATTGCCATTAATGCTCGCGGAAATATTGACTGGTTCTTCGAGGAACTCGAAAGACAGGTTCAGCTTGTTATAGATCAGCTCCTTGAAAGATTCCGTATTCAGTCACAGAAAAAAGTGCGCAACTATCCTTTCCTCATGGGCGAGGGTATTTGGATGGATTCAGAAAAGCTCTCTGTTGATGATACAGTTGGCGAAGTCCTCAAGCACGGAACATTGACTGTCGGATTTATCGGACTTGCTGAGGCGCTTGTGGCACTCACAGGAAAGCACCACGGTGAATCAGAAGCGTCACAGAAGCTTGGCCTTGAAATCGTTGGATTCATGAGAAAGCTGACTGATGCGGCTATGGTAAAGTACGGTCTGAACTTCTCGCTTATTGCAACGCCTGCTGAGGGTCTGTCCGGAAGATTCGTTCGTATCGATAAAAAGAAATTCGGTGAGATCAAGGGCGTGACCGACCGTGAATACTACACCAATTCCTTCCATATTCCGGTATATTACGATATTTCGGCAGCTGACAAGATCAAGCTCGAAGGACCGTATCACAACTTAACAAACGGTGGACATATTACATATGTTGAAGTCGATGGCGACCCCACTGAAAACCTTGATGCATTTGAGAAGATCGTTCGCATGATGCACGACAACGGTATCGGATATGGTGCTATCAACCATCCTGTTGACCATGACCCAATCTGCGGTTATACAGGCATAATCGGAAACACTTGTCCCGGCTGTGGACGTGAGGAAGGCGATGTGAAGTTTGAACGCATACGCAGAATCACAGGCTATCTTGTAGGCACTCTCGACAGCTTCAACGACGCTAAACGTGCAGAGGAGCATGACAGAGTTAAGCACGGATAAAATAAATATAAACAAGCGAGGAAATGCTTTTTCACGAAAGTATTCCTCGCTTTTTGATTATTTTTTTGCTTTTCCAGCTTTTATTCCCGCAAGTGGATTCTTTGTCATAGCTTCTTCCATATGCTCGTTGGACACATGGGTATATATTTGCGTAGTATTGAGCTGTTCGTGTCCAAGAATGTCTTTCAACACACGAATATCAACATCCCCTGACTGATACATCAAGGTTGCGGCAGTGTGACGTAGCTTGTGTGTGGAATAGTTTTTGTATTCAAGTCCTGCCTCTCCCAGATATTTTTTAACCATCCACTGTACCGTCTTTACAGATATTCTTTTTCCCTGACTCGACAAAAACAGCGCAGATTCCCCTTTTTCTTTTGCAGGAGTTTGCATTCTTATCGGCAGGTAAGCATTTATCGCACTTCTACAAGCTTCATTGAGATATACAATACGCTCTTTTGAGCCTTTTCCTATTACTCTCATAGATCTCAGTTCATTATCAAGGTCTGTAAGGCTGATTCCGGCAAGCTCGGACAAACGAACTCCACAATTCAAAAAAATCGTCAATATCGCATAATCACGCTCTTTTGTTTTTGACATAGGATCATTTGTTACAGCCTCAAGCAGATCAACACATTCCTCTACCGATAGGTGCTTCGGAAGACTCTTTTTTAATTTAGGCGATTCTATATTTGCGGCAGGATTATTCTCAAACAACATCTGACGAACTGTACAGTACTTATAAAACTGTTTTATTGCAGACAGCTTTCTTGCTCTTGCACGATCGTCATTTCCACGATCATTTTTGATATATGACAAAAAATCATATATTTCCGATGTTGTTACGCCCTCAAAAAACTGTGTATCAAGTCCTCTTATATCTATCGCTTCAAATTCATCACCTGATGTGGGCAGTCCGTTTCTCGAAGCTAAAAGGTATCGGCAAAAAGTACGAAGATCAAACAAATACTCAGTGACAGTCTTTTGCGAACAGCCCTGAACAACGTCTTTATAATTGGCAAACCGCTGTATAAGCGGAGGAAATTCATCCCTGAAATTACTTTGCATTATTTTTTACCCCGATAAAATAATTCTAACACCTCCTATTATACAACAAACTTTAAGCTTTTAATGGATAGTTTGTAAACTTTCGCCCAATATACTTGTATTTATCGGTTCAAAATAATAAAATATAATCATCAAAACATAAGCAAGTATTACGCAAAAAACTAATGGAGCTTTTATGAAAGAATTTTGGAATGAAAACAAAAGTATAGTCTGGAAACTTGTGCTGAATCAGTTTGGCTCGACCTTTCTTGGTATACTTGTAATTGCCGCATCATCTGCAGCACAGGAACAACGTGCATGGCTCATGCTTTTCGCAAGCTGTTTCGCCTCGATATTCTATCTCTTCCTTCTTTACAACGTAATTTGGGAACGTGGTGGACGTGATCGCATTAGAATTGACGGTGGACGTGCTCACTGCAAGCCTCTCACCGGTTTATGGATATCTCTTATAGCGAATATCCCGAACTTTATTCTTGCGATCCTCATACTCATTTCTCAGCCGTTCAGTGCTACACAGGAATGGGCAGGCAACATCAACTTTGTATGTCGTATTCTTTGTCTGCTTTGGGAAGGTATGTATGCGGGATTTGTTTCGTATTTCTCACCAAACAATCCTATAATCCATCTTCTCTACATCTTCCCGGCGATTGCTGTTACAACCTTCGGTTATCTGCTTGGTCTGCACAATAAAAGACTGCTGTCACCGTTTGATTTGAAACAGCCAAATAAGCCAAATAAAAAGTAAAATTATAACTCCTCGATAATCGGGGAGTTATTTTTTATCCATAAAAAGCCAAAACGGCATAACCTCATCATTTATCTGAGGCTATACCGTTTTTTGCACCAATATTTTGCACGAACCCTATTATCTGACCTGACAGAAGCACAGTTAAGAGTGAGTACATTATGCGAGAGAGCGGAATATATGTAAGCGATAGCAGAAGGACTATAATATCAGTTGAAAGATACATCACGCGAATGTCCTTACCTGTTATGTGCGACAAGCTCATCGCCAGTGCATCATCACCTCCGGGTGCTCCACCGGATCTTACAGCAAGACCAACGCCTACACCAACAAAAATTGCTCCGACTATCGCAGCAACAAGAGGTTTCTCTGCAATTTCAGGATAAACAGGCTCAAACTGCTCAAAAATTGCGTAAAAAATCGAGAATCCGCCACCCGATATGATTGAATAGAGAATAAATTCTCCTCCAAGTATTTTCATTCCAAGGCAATAACACGCTGCATTCAAAACGAATCCCGTAACAGCAGGCGAAATACCAAAATGGTGATGCAACAGCAAAGTCAGTCCCAAAACTCCACCCTCAGATACTCCCGAAAGCGAATGTACATTGTACAAACCAAACGCAAGAATAGCCGCACCAACCACAGATAAAACCGTACGTTTTAGCGTAATTTTTGAAATCAACTTAATAATTTTATTCAACATTTTATTTCAGCTTAAAACTCCTTACTATCTCAAGAAAATTTTCTCCGTATTTTTCGGCTTTTACCTTGCTGACACTTGACACTGTCAAAAATTCATCCATATTTTTTGGCATAACACTACAAATATCGTACAAGGTTGCATCAGAAAACACGATATACGCCGGAACAGCCAATGCTCGTGCAATTCTCATCCGTTCAGCTTTAAGCTGTTCGAGAAGCCCGCCACCACTGATAACATCCTCAGAAACGTGTTTTTTCTTTTTAGCAGCCTTTTCCGCAGTTACTTGTTCCTTCATAAATATATGTACGCCACCATACAGAATATCACGCGCTTTTGTCGTCAACGCAGGAACTCTGTATACTGTGCTTTCGTCGATGGCGAGATATCCCTGCAATCTAAGCTCCGATATTATCTGCCTTATATATTTGTCAGTTCTGCCTTTCATTATTCCATAGGTAGAAAGTGCATCCAAATTATTTTTTTCAATCTGTTCGTTCATTGAAGCACGAAGTATCGCAGAAATAGTTGTTGCACCATATATATTACCTGTTCTGGCGATACAGGATAGAACTTTTTGAGCATCAGTTGTTATATCCTTTGTTTCAAATTCGCCATTGCAGTTTGAACAATTACCACAATTATCCTCGTGAACTTCCTCACCGAAATATCGCAGCAGATATGCTCTAAGACAGCCAAAGGTTCTGCAATAGTCAACCATTTTATCTAACCGTGAAAGCTCTTGTCTTCTAAGAAATTCCAAGGTTTCCGGAAGTGCACCCGGCAAAGACTCGGATTTTTCAATTAGAAAACGGTTTAGAACAATATCAGATTCACTTGATAAAAGAACGCAGTCGGCAGGTTCACCGTCACGTCCTGCTCTCCCTGCTTCCTGATAATAGCTTTCTATATCCTTTGGCATATTATAGTGT
The DNA here is from genome assembly GCA_964430105.1 of uncultured Ruminococcus sp. Taxonomy (GTDB): domain Bacteria; phylum Bacillota; class Clostridia; order Oscillospirales; family CAG-272; genus UMGS1696. Next base: position 21,202 of record CAYSEF010000013.1, read on the forward strand.
ATGACGAAGGATACATTTGATTTATCGATTCCCATACCAAATGCGTTTGTTGCAACCATCACAGTACATCTATCGTAAATAAAATCATCCTGTGCGGTATGTCTGTCTTCATCTGACATTCCTGCATGATATGCTGAAGCTGCATAGCCGTTCTGTCTAAGCAATCTGCAAACCTCATCAACCAAATTTCGAGTACCGCAGTAAACTATTCCGCATTTTTCAGAATATCTTTCCTGCATGAGTCTTAAAAGCTCACCACTTTTTGAATTTTTTGTTGTCGGGATAACTTCAAAGCTGAGGTTAGGGCGATCAAAACCGGTTGTAACTTCAAATGGATCCTCAAGCTTCAGCATTTCTGCGATATCCTGCTTTACTCGTTCGGTTGCTGTAGCTGTAAATGCTCCAACAACAGGACGATACGGTAGGTTATCGACAAATCTGGCTATTCCCAAGTATGCAGGGCGAAAATCCTGTCCCCAGCCTGACACACAATGTGCTTCATCAACAGCAATCAGTGATATATTAAGCTCCGCACAGCATGAAAGAAAGCCCTCGGATTCCAGTCGTTCAGGTGCGATATATATTATTTTATACACACCGTTTCGCATATTGGCGAGGACTTTTAGATATTGATTCCACGTAAGTGAGCTGTTAATATAAGCCGCACGCACTCCTGAGCTTATCAAGGCTGCGACCTGGTCTTTCATCAACGATATTAGCGGAGAGATAACAAGAGTGATGCCATCCTTCATCAGTGCAGGAATTTGATAACAAATCGATTTTCCGCCACCCGTTGGCATTATTGCAAGCACATCTCTGCCATTTGTAAGCGAATCGATAATCTCACCTTGTCCCCGACGAAAGCTGTCGTGACCAAAGTATTCCTTTAAAATTTCGTATTTATCCAAGATTTTATTCCTATTATTTATTTTGATACTAAAATTATACCCTATCGAGGTGGTGTGTGTCAAGAGCTAATCAAAAAAACAAAAAAAGCATGATTTCTCACACTTTTTTCTTTGCGGTAATATACCATCTTTCTGTTTGGTCTGTCGGTTCTGCAAAATCATAATCCGCTGACACATCAACCAGCTCCATACCATTAGCTTCGAGAGCATTTTTCAATGAACGAAGTCCGTATGCTCTTTCCCTCTCAACACCGTCTGTTCTTGACCATGTTCCGTCTTCATTTTCTTCAAACACTGTAAGGCAGAAATCAACTACATCGCCTTTTTTGTTGAGCCTATTGCGCCAACAACACATCACGCCATCATCTTCAAGTATATAATCACGATCAGCATATGTTGTTTTGAACCGATATGGCGTATTTACATCGAAAATAAACAGTCCGTTCGGGTTCAAATAATTATTTACCAACGCAAAGCAAGCATACAGATCATCCTTGATATCAAGATGATTTATGCCATCCAAACAGCATATTACGGCATCTACAGTACCATAAAGCTCAAACGCACACATATTTTCACATAGCAACAGAATATTGTTCAAGCCTTCTTCACGTGCTCTGTCGTCCGCAACTGACAGCATATCTTCTGACAAATCAAGCGCAGTCATGTCATATTTTCGCCGTGCAAGCTCAAGTGTCATGCTTCCGGTACCACATCCAAGCTCCAACACAGACTTTGGCTTATTTTCAGCAAATTTTTCAAAGCATTTTTCAATAAAATCTGCCCATTTATTATAATCGACTGTATCATTCAGTTTATCATATACAGGCGCAAGGACACTATATCCGTCAAGCATTACAACTATATCCTTTCATTATTCAGTATCATTGCAGATAATTTCAGGTGGCTGAACTCCACGTTCGTTAAGCTTACGCAAAACATCGCTGTAACCATTACTTCCGTATTTAAGACAACGATTTATTCTACTGATCGTCGCAGTGCTAAGTCCGGTTTTTTCAGTTATATCTGTATAAACCTTGTTTTCATCAAGCATTTTTGCACCGCACATTCTCTTTGCCATTTCGTTTACTTCCTTTATTGTACAAAGGTCATCGAAAAAGCTATAGCAATCCTCCAAAGTTTCAAGCGAAAGTATCGCTTCAAACAAGTAATCCTTCATTTCATCATGTTTCTGCTGTGCCATTACTTTCCTCCTCCACTTTTTCTATATAAATCTTTCAGTTTATCAAATCTCAAGTTATAGCATAAATACTACTATATTATACACTATCGGTTTAACAAAGTAAAGCGTTAAATAGTTAAATTTTTGATTTTTTCATTGGATTTTCACCTCCTTTACTTTTACGTTCACTTATGCTATAATTAAACCTGAAAAATGTTTAGTGAGGTTTTAATGAAAACGACGCATTACAATATTCCCGCAAAAGTTTCTGCAACTGTCGCTGTTTTGGCTGATTTTCATTCACGAAACGACAAAAAACAAAATTCCCCGAAGCATATTGACTCGATATTAGAAAAGCTGGCAAGCAATTCTCCAAACTTTATCGTTTGTCCGGGTGATATTTTGAATCACACAGATGAGCTCAGCGTAGATGAATATTCAAACTCTAACGGTTATCGCCTTCTCAAAGAGGCACGAAAAATTGCTCCTGTATACTACTCGATAGGAAATCACGAGCATGGTATCAATATTGAAAATCGTCGTATGCTTGAAGCTAACGGTATTGTTGTGCTTGATAACGAGATAGCAAAACTCGATGATATATGCATCGGAGGTTTTACGACAGGTTTTCTTCTCGACAAAAACAATTACAACTCTCAGCCCGTGCCAAATCTAAATTTCATTTCTGATTTTTCAAAGGAACAGTCATACAAGCTACTTTTGTGTCATCATCCGGAATATTGGAAAAAATATATCGTAAATTCAGGCGTTGATTTAACAATATCAGGTCATGCGCATGGTGGTCAATGGGGATTTTTCTCCCGTGGTGTTTATGCACCAGGTCAAGGCTTATTCCCAAAATATGTCAAAGGCGTACATCGTCACGACAATGAATATCTCGCTGTAAGTCGAGGAATGACAAACACAGTACCTGTTCCGCGATTATTCGATCCATGTGAGGTTGTCATACTTCATCTTGGCAGGTGAGCTATGGAAATTGTTACTTTATATTATTTTATTGGCTCTGCATCATCAAATGAGCTTCTCAAAACAGCTTCTGAACATTTTTCGGGAATATCAGACATTAAAGTACATCGTGAATCCGGAAAAAAGCCATATTTTGAGAATTATCCTAATCTTCATTTTTCTGTTTCGCATAGCGGTGAGATATGGATATGCGTATTTGCTCAAAATGAAATTGGCTGCGACATACAGCTTCACCGTGAAAATTCACGTTTCTTAAAGCTCAGCGAACGCTGGTTTCATCCAAACGAAGCCTCAAAAGTAATGTGCGAAAGTGATTTTTACGACATTTGGGCGCGTAAAGAAGCATTTGTAAAAGCATTGGGTTGTGGAATTGATGAAAAATTCAAAAAATTCGATACATCATCAGGTGTATCCGAGCTTAACGGAATCACACTTGGATTATATGATTTCAAGCTACCACATTCAATTTCGCAAAATTATTCCGCCACAGTTGCATATAGCTGTGATGTATCTATCAAATTCGTTTGTATGAACACAATTACATAAAAAAACGGTTGTCATGAGTCGATTTCCAAAAAGCCGGATCTTAGTCTGAACTTTTGGAGTTGGCTCATAATAACCGTTTTCTCTTTATTTAGTTTTTAATTGCTTCCCTCGGTGGCATCGGTGGTCTGCCCTGTCCGTCAAACGGAGGTCTTCCACCATGCGGAGGTCTTCTGTGTGGATCTCGCTGTTCATGTGCGCCATCTTCTACCTGCTTCATTTCATCTTCGGTAATTAGACCATCTGCTTTCATGAATTTTTCAGCGGAAATACCGTCAATAGGAGTAATATAACGCTTTGCCTGAGTTGTAAACAGCTCATAATATTTTCCACGCAGCTTCATAAGCTCTGAATGATTGCCTATCTCAACGACCTTACCATATTCAAGAACCACTATCTTATTTGCAACAGTTGCACTTGAAAGTCTATGTGACACGAATATCGTTGTCTTATCCTTTCTAAGGTTGTCGAACTGATTGTAGATTTCCTGTTCAGCTATAGCGTCAAGGCTTGCTGTAGGCTCGTCAAGAATTACTATATCCGAATCCGAGTAGAATGCACGTGCTATAGACAGCTTCTGCCACTGACCGATAGACAGCTCAATACCGTTCTCTTCAAAGTAACGCATGAGAGGTGTGTCGTATTTATCGGGCAAATTTTCGATGAACTGATCTGCTGACGACTGGTGTGCAGCTGTGACTATATCATTTTCGTCAAGCTCTCTTTCGAGAGAACCAAATTTGATATTTTCTCGAACATTTACAGCGTATTTTCCAAAGTCCTGGAAAATAATGCCGAACATAGAATACAGATCTTCCACTGCATATTCCTTGATATTATGACCATCAAGCAATATTTCACCTTCTGTTGGGTCATAAAGTCTTGTGAGGAGCTTGATAAGTGTTGTTTTACCGGCACCGTTCAAGCCAACAAGAACGCAGGTATCTCCCGGTTCAAGCTTGAGGTTTACATTATCGATAACCTTACGATCTGTTCCGGGATATGCGAACGACACGTTTTTAAGCTCGATAGTATGACCTGTGTGATGCTGAACACGTCTTGGCTCAGGCAAGCTGGGTGTAATGGTACGTTTTTCATTCATAAACAGTATCAAATTATCAATAAACAGCGTACCTTCATAAATCGATGCTGTAGTTCCTATGATAGTACTGATGCCACCTGCAATAGAGCTGAGCGCACCTGTATAAATAGAATAATCACCGACTTCGTATAAACCATCAGCAACACCCTTTGCGATAAATACGAACATGATGCAGTTGATTGTAGTTGTGACAAGATTCATGAGAATATTCCACAATCCTTCACCTACAAACAGCTTTTTCAAGCCACTGAAATACTTTAAGAATGTTTCCTGGTAACGTCCGATGAATAAGTCGGAGAGATTGAACAGTCGTATTTCCTTGACCATGTCCTTATTTGTCATAAGCTCTGAATAATAGCTCATCTGACGACGCTCTTTTGAATGTCTGCGGACATACCAGAAATTCTTTTTACGATATGAGAAGTTGATAATAGCAGTAGGAACGCTTGTAATTATGATAACGATAGGTGCCCACGGAATAATCGCACCGAGAATAACTACAAACGAAACCATAGAGATAAGTGTACTGATAATAGTAAAGTTATTATTGAGTATATTTATCGGGCGATTTCCGGCTTCACGTTTAGCGTTTTCAAATCGCTCATAAAATTCCGGATCGTCGAAGCTTGCAAGGTCAACCTCACGTGCTTTATACATAATTTTAAGGTTGACGTGATTTACTACCAACTCACTTGCAATATTATTAAGAATACTGCTTACTCTGCTTACAAGACCTGTTATAAAGTTGAATGCAAATCGCAATATCAGCAGTATTATTACGTTATTGAATAGATTCTCACCACCCGTTGTTGCCGAAACATAAGCGTGTGCCAATCCATTAAGGAGTTCACCACTGATAAATGCGCTTATAACCGGTGTAGCACCATTCCATATAGCCATAAAAACCATAAAGAACAGTATCCACGGCTTGGTTTCCCATACAAGACGGAATATGTAGAATAGTCTGTACAGGAATTTTGATATCACACGATATAGATAGCCCGGAACCTCTTTTATATTCTGTGGTTTTGGTTCCTTCAGCTTCTCCATCATTTTTTCACGACGATTCATAAAACCGCCCGGTCCTCCTGGTCCTGGTCCCATTGTATACCTCCAAAATTAGTATTTTTTAATCGTTAATCAGGCTTGCGTTATTCGCTTTATGAATATAGCATTTTACTTCAAGTCATCCTTAGCTTCTATAAGCTTATTCAATATTTTTGACAGCGTTATTTTTTCTTCTTCTGTCAGCGGTGCAAAAAATTCTTCGGCACGTTTTCTGTGTGCTTCTCGGAATCCATTTACTTTTTCTCTGCCCTCATCTGTGAGTGAAACTATGGTTTGACGTTTATCCTCTTCAGACTGTTTTCTTATTACAAGACCTTCACTCTCAGCTTTTGTAAGAAGCTCTGAAAGCGATTGAGGACGGATTTCCAGGTGTGCTGCGAGCTGTGTCTGGCTCATTGCACCGTTATCATTGAGAACCGCCATCATTCTGCCCTTTCCATGATGTCTTGGTGGTTCAGGCGGAGGTGGAGCATCATTTGGCCTCATTTCATGCGGTACTTTGGCACCACGTCTTGACATTGCCTCAAGTCTTCTAAGTGCATGAAGAATGTCTTCATCTAATGTCATTTCTTCATCTCCTTCAAATAGGTAAGGTACCTTATATTATTTTGTAATGTAATTATACATCAAAAGCTCCACCTTGTCAATATATAAGGTACCTAATTTTTTCGTTTTCTTTAACTTTTTTAATAATTACTTTTGTGAATAAATCAACTTTAAGTATTGACACAGTTTCATTTCGATGCCATAATATTACTGTAATATCATTTTGATATCACTTTACAAAACATCATAGGAGGAACTCAAATGTTAAACAAGCAGAACAGTATCGAAGAAAAAGAATACCACGCAAAAAACGGCTGGACAGTGCTTATACTCTCTGTACTCGCTTATATGATCGCTATTACAGGCATTGTATTTGGCGGAATTATGATGGATAGCGGCAATAATGCTGCAGGAATTCCACTGTTTGTAGTAAGTATGCTCTATGCATGTCTTGGATGGCTTTGGTGGCTCGGTCTTAAAGTAATTCGCCCAAACGAAGCTATTGTCCTCACATTATTCGGCAAATATCTCGGCACACTGAAAACAGATGGCTTCTATTTCGTTAATCCTTTCTGCACTTCTATCAATCCTGCTGCAAAGACAAAGCTCAATCAAAGCGGTGATGTGAATATCAGTTCATCTCCTTTGTCTATTTCCGGAAACGGTTTAACACTAAATACCACATCTGATTTTTCATCCAACAAAATTTCTCTCAAGGTCATGACACTAAACAATAATCGTCAGAAGATCAACGATTGTCTTGGCAACCCTGTTGAAATCGGTATTGCTGTTATGTGGCGTGTAGTTGACACTGCTAAGGCTGTGTTTAATGTAGACAACTACAAAGAATACCTTTCTCTTCAGTGTGACAGTGCTCTGAGAGAGATTGTACGAATTTATCCTTACGATGTAGCACCCAATGTTGACACAACCGGAGATGGTATTGCAGATGAAGGAAGCTTGCGTGGTTCAAGTGATCTTGTTGCTTCAAGAATTAGAGATGAAATTCAATCCAAAGTAGGATTCGCAGGACTTGAAATTATCGATGCACGCATAACTTATCTTGCATACGCACCCGAAATAGCGGCAGTAATGCTCCAAAGACAGCAGGCTTCTGCAATCATTGATGCACGCAAAATGATTGTCGATGGTGCTGTTGGCATGGTTGAAATGGCTCTCGACAAAATCAACAACGACGGAATTTGCGATCTCGATGATGAACGCAAGGCTCAAATGGTATCAAATCTTCTCGTGGTACTCTGCGGAAACCGCGACGCTCAACCCATTGTAAATACAGGTACACTTTATTAATATGGCCGGCGAAAAAGATAAAAAGCAAATTCCACTTCGTTTATCAAAATCTCTATACGATGAGCTGGCACGCTGGGCAGAGGATGATTTTCGCTCGATAAACGGGCAAATAGAATTTCTCCTTACAGAAGCTGTGCGAAAACGTAAGAAGGAGACCTCACAAGAAAGCATAAAATCCGTTGAAAAATAAAAAAAGCCGGAGGATCTATTCAAGCCGAACGATCCTTTGGCTTTTTTATTTCAGTGAACCAAAAATAACACACAACACAAATGCAATAAGACTAAAATTTGGCGAAACACGAAGCTCTATCCACAAAACTGCGCCCCATAAAAACACAACTGAGATTAATGAAACGATTTTCTGTATTCTCCACACAGTATCAGGAAGCAAAAACTGAGCCAGCACACACGACAACAATGCGCCACCGTCAAGACCGATTATCGGCAAAAGATTTACAATCGACAAAGCAAATGATATTCCAATGAAATAATACGCACTCTCTCCAAAAACAATCCACGCTATCTCTGACGAAATAATTCCAAATAATGCTCCTCCGGCGTGAACTATTCCTTCCCTGAAATATCCTACTTGCGAAAAATCGAATTTCAATACTGCTCCACCTGTGCGAAAGCCAAACGATAGACATGGTATTCCAAAAAGCTTCGCAAAAGCCAAATGCCCAAATTCATGCAATAATACCGCCAATAATAACGCAAAAAGCTCGTTCAACTTTGCTCTCCGCTTATAAGAGATGCAAAAAATTCTCCGATAGTTTCAAACACTGAGTTTTCTTCAACTGTTGAAGTCTTTCTATCCGGTAAAACAAGCTCCTCTCGTTCAGTATTACTTGAATTAGCAACAGAAGTACTCATAACAGCCACCGATTCCGAATAATTATGCTCTGCCATGTCAGTATTTTTCTGTGGCAGCATCGCAAATGCAAGCATAAGGCACATTGTACACAACCCTATCGCAGGCAGTACATCATAATGCTTTTTATTGTTATCTGTTATTTTTACTGATTTATTTACACGTCCTATCGTCATTTTTTCTATTGTTCTTCCCATTGTTCCCTCCCGAAAATTGACAATTTGAGGTAAATAATATATAATATCAAAAAAGCGAGGTCTTGATATGTCAGATAAAAATTTTCTAATGCGTGAAATGATTCGTGCGGTTCTGCTTGCTTCCGATAAGATTATGGAAATTTACAATAATACATTCGAAGTATCATATAAAGAGGATTTGTCGCCACTAACTACTGCTGATATAGCATCAAATATGCTAATTACCGAACATCTTCGCAGTGCATTTCCTCAAATTTCCATTCTATCCGAGGAAGAATGTGATTCCTCCGATAGACTCACAAACAAAAACGGTGTATTCATTCTTGATCCACTTGACGGAACCAAGGAATTTCTCAACAGAAACGGCGAATTTTGCGTATCTCTTGCGTATTCACTCAATAATCGGATAGTTTGCGGTGTGATTGCTGTACCTGAGAAGCGTGTGATATATTACGCATATAAAAATATGGGTGCATACAAAGCAGATTTCTGTGATTTTTCAGATAATTTCAATATAGGAATCGGCACGAAAATTCATGTTTCCGAGCGACACGAAAAAATCATTTTAACAGTAAGCCGTTCTCACATGGATGATGAAACACATAAGCTGATTGAACGAAACAAAGATCGTATATTGCAAATTATTACAGTCGGAAGCTGTCTAAAGGGGTGCTATATTGCTGAAGGACTGGCTGACGTACACTACAGATGGGGCGAATTCACCAAGGAATGGGACACGTCGGCAATGCAAGTGATATGCGAAGAAAGCGGTGCAATTTTCACAGATGTTCTCGGAAATGAACTTACGTCAAATCGCAATGACCCGATAAATCGTGCTGGTTTTCGCATTTTGAATAACAAAAAATCTGCTCTTGACACCGAAAATTTCGACTAACTACTGAAATATATGCAAATCATGAGCGTAATATTTCACAAAAACAAAAAGGGGCTACTCGCACTAAGGAAAATTGTTCCAAAATGCGAATAGCCTCTTTTTTATGTTAAAGCAAAATTACATTCTTGCAGCTACTTCACGAAGGAATTCTTCAGTGTTGACCTTCTTCTTGTTTTCAAGCTTTGAAATAAGGTAAAGGTCTCCTGTCATTATTCCTTCTTCGATAGTCTTGATAGTAGTTTCTTCGAGATGGTTTGCAAAATCAACAAGATCATTTAAGCCATCAAGTTCTCCACGTTTGCGAAGTGCACCTGTCCATGCGAAGATAGTCGCAACGCTGTTTGTTGAAGTTTCGCCACCATCAAGATACTTGTAATAGTGACGCTGAACTGTACCGTGCGCTGCTTCGTATTCGTAATTTCCTTCAGGAGATACGAGTACAGATGTCATCATTGCAAGTGAGCCATACGCTGTAGCAACCATATCGCTCATTACGTCACCGTCATAGTTCTTGCAAGCCCAAATATAGCCACCTTCACTTCTTATAACACGTGCAACAGCATCATCAATAAGAGTGTAGAAATATTCAATACCGGCTTCTTCAAATTTGGTTTTATATTCGTTTTCGTAGATTTCTGCCCAGATATCCTTGAAATGGTGATCGTAGGTCTTGGAAATAGTATCCTTAGCTGCAAACCAAAGATCCTGTTTTGTATCGAGTGCAAAATTGAACGATGAACGTGCAAATGATTTGATAGATGAATCCACGTTATGAACGCCCTGTACTATACCTGCGGATTCGCCAAAATTATGGATGGTTGCTCGTGTTTCATTACCGTTTTCGTCGGTGATAACGAGTTCAGCCTTAGAATTTGCAGGGGCTTTGAGTTCAGTATTCTTATAGATATCACCATAAGCATGACGTGCAATAGTGATCGGCTTTGTCCATGTAGGAATATACGGAGTAACGCCCTTAACTATAATAGGTGTACGGAATACTGTACCATCAAGGATAGCACGGATAGTGCCATTCGGTGATTTCCACATTTCTTTAAGGTTATATTCTTTAACACGGGCTGCATTCGGTGTAATAGTAGCACATTTTACAGCAACGCCATATTTTTTAGTAGCTTCTGCCGAGTCAATAGTTACCTGATCGTTTGTTTCATTACGATATTCAAGTCCGAGGTCGTAATATTCTGTTTTAAGCTCTACAAAAGGCTCTATAAGAATTTCTTTTATCCATTTCCAGATAACTCTGGTCATTTCATCCCCGTCCATTTCGACGAGAGGAGTAGTCATTTTAATTTTAGCCATTGGTGGAATACCTCCTGTGATTTTGTTAGTGTGGAGATGCGGTGTTAACGTAAATTACTTCAAATTTGCCTTTGTATAATCGAGCAAGCCACCACATTCCATTACTGCCTTCATGCGGTCGCTGAGGTCACATTTTGTTTCGATAATTGTACCCTTTGTTTCGTTCTTTACAGTAACCTTTCCGTCTTTGAGAACAGACTTAAGGTCGTCTATTACGAGGGTATCGCCCTGTTCGATCATATCGTAATCAGCTTCGTTGACAAATTCAAGCGGGAGAATACCTGCATTGATCAGATTCTGACGGTGAATTCTTGCAAAGGATTTTACGATAACAGCTTTTACACCAAGATAAAGTGGTGCAAGGGCTGCGTGTTCACGAGATGATCCCTGACCGTAGTTTGAACCACCGACAATAATGCTCTTTCCAAGTGAAAGTGCACGGTCGTGGAATTCCTCATCGCATACAGCAAAGCAATGCTTGGAAATAGCAGGAATATTAGATCTCAGCGGAAGGATCTTTGCACCGGCAGGCATGATATGGTCTGTGGTGATATTATCGCCAACCTTGAGAGAACAATCTGCTTTAAGAGAATCTGCCATAGGCTCTGTCTTAGGATATTCCTTAATATTCGGGCCACGGAGAATTTCAACATTTTCAGCATCCTCGGGAGAAGCCGGAAGTGTTATCATATTGTCATTGATCATAAACTTTTCGGGAAGCTTAAATTCGGGCATATTTCCAAGCTCTCTCGGATCACAGAGATAACCTGCAATCGCAGAAGCTGCCGCAACCTCAGGAGATACAAGGTAAACCTGTCCATCCTTAGTGCCACTTCTTCCTTCAAAATTTCTGTTGAATGTACGGAGAGAAATACCCTTTGAATTTGGTGACTGACCCATACCAATACATGGACCGCAAGCTGATTCAAGAACTCTTGCACCTGCTGAAATAATCTTTTCAAGTGCACCGTTTTCTGCCATCATGCTGAGAACCTGCTTTGAGCCGGGGGAAACTGCGAGAGATACATCGGGATGAATTGTCTTTCCATCGAGAATATATGCAACCTTAAGCATATCTACAAGAGAGGAGTTTGTGCAAGAGCCGATACATACCTGATCTATCTTCATCTTGCCGATTTCCTTGATAGACTTAACATTATCGGGAGAATGTGGGCAAGCTGCCATAGGTTCAAGAGTTGAAAGATCGATCACGATATGCTCATCGTAAACAGCATCTTCGTCTGCGGCAAGAGGAGTCCAAACATCGGCTCTATCCTGTGCTTTAAGGAAAGCGAGTGTATTTTCGTCAGACGGGAAAATAGATGTTGTTGCACCAAGCTCAGCACCCATATTTGTGATAGTAGCACGTTCGGGAACAGAGAGAGTCTTAACACCTTCGCCTGTATATTCGATGATCTTACCAACGCCACCCTTTACTGAAATTCTACGCAAAAGCTCAAGGATAACATCCTTAGCTGCGACCCACGGTGAAAGCTTACCCTTCAGCTCAACATTTACGATTTTAGGATATGTGATATAGTAAGCACCGCCACCCATAGCTACAGCAACATCAAGACCGCCTGCTCCGATAGCAATCATACCAATACCGCCACAGGTAGGAGTATGGCTGTCAGAACCTATGAGAGTCTTTCCGGGAACACCGAAGCGTTCGAGATGTACCTGATGACAGATACCGTTACCGGGTCTGGAATAGTAAATACCATGCTTCTTAGCAACTGATGCGATAAATCTATGGTCGTCTGCATTTTCAAAGCCAGATTGAAGTGTATTGTGATCGATATATGCAACACTGCGTTCTGTTCTGACCTGATCTATTCCCATAGCTTCAAATTCTATATACGCCATTGTTCCGGTTGCATCCTGAGTGAGAGTCTGATCTATTCTCAATCCGATTTCTTCACCCTTTACAAAATTACCTTCAACAACGTGCGCTTTTAAAATCTTTTCGGCAAGCGTAAGTCCCATGTTCTGCCTCCATTATACAGCAAAATGAATTTTTTCTCGAAAAATATTCCAAATTGTTTGAATTTATAATAATTATATAAAAATTATACTGCATTTTTGAATAATTGTCAATAGTATAATGTCAAAATGACCTGTTGTTTCTCTTATCAATATACCCAAGGTTTAACTATTTACAAAGTAAAAAAGACGGCATATTGCTATACCGTCTTTATCTGTTATGCAGTTTTAATTTTACTCTGCTTTTTCTGGAAAACCTGCCATACGATAATTGCAGCGATAACAGCGATTCCGATAACATCTGTAACCGGACTTGGATCTATAAGCATAATACCTGCCACAGCCGCCAAAATACGCTGTATCCAGTTCATATGTGCTATTATGTATCCTTCAAGACCTGCTGCTACACCGAAAATACCGATAAGCGATGTAATTACGATAACAACTACCTGTATCGGGCCTGTTACATCAACGAGAAGCATAACAGGGTTGAGCGCAAATACATACGGTACGATAAATGCACCGATTGCAAGCTTTGTCGCAGTAAACGCAGTTTTCATCGGGTTTGACTGAGCTATAGCCGCACCTGCATATGCCGCAAGAGCTACAGGAGGTGTAAGGTCAGCTACAATACCGAAATAGAATACGAAGAAGTGAGCTGCAATGCTCGGAACACCCATACGAATGAGAATAGGAGCGCAGGTTGCTGCCATGATGCAATAGTTAGCTGTAGTAGGAACGCCCATACCGAGAACGATACAGCAAAGCATAGTCAGGAAGAGTGCAACGATAACCTTATCACCCGCAACTGTAGTGATAGTATTAATCATTACGTTTGCAAGTCCTGTCATTGTGATAGTACCACCGATGATACCTGCAATACCACAAGCTGCCGCAACTGAAATAGCACCCTGACCACCTGACGCAAAAGCTTCAAGGAGTGTACGGGGAGTAAGGCGAGTTTCTTTATTGAACATACTTACTATTATAGCAGCAACGATAGAGAGAGCTGCTGATGTCTGAATAGTGAATGTGTTAGAAGAAACGAGGTAAATGAGCATTGCAAGAGGAATGAGGAGGTACAGCTTTTTCGCAAGAACGCTCCACTTTGGAAGTTCTTCACGCGGAACTCCACGCAAACCGAGCTTTTTCGCTTCCAAATGAACTGTGATAAAAATACCTACAAAATACAGAACAGCCGGAATTATCGCACGGATTATGATATTTGAATACGGTTCTTGAACATATTCCATCATAAGGAACGCCGCAGCACCCATGATAGGAGGCATTATCTGACCACCGGTCGATGCTGCTGCTTCTGCCGCTGCCGCAAATTCAGGCTTATAACCTGTACGCTTCATAAGCGGGATGGTTACAGAACCACTTCCGACAGTATTAGCTACTGATGAACCGGAAACCATACCTTCAAGTGCACTTGCTACTACAGCAACCTTTGCAGGACCGCCGGAGAATCCACCTACAACAGCATTTGCAGCCTGAATAAAGAAATCTGCAATGCCTGTTTTTTCAAGGAATGCACCGAAAATTATAAATACTACGATAAATTTAGAACACGCATTGACAGGAGTAGAAAGAATACCTTCCTTGGAATAGAACAATGAGCGAATCAGATAATTAAGACGACCGGTGAATGAAGGATTTGCCAAACCTATTGTAAGTGCATATACAATAAAGCAAGCGGCAACGATAAGAATCGGCAATCCAACACTTCGACGGCAAACCTCAGCAAGTGCAATAATACCTACTATACCGATGATTATCTGGTATGTTTCAAATTTACTTCCCTGCTGAATGATATCGTATGCATTGAACGTAAAGTACAAAAATGATGCCGGTCCAACGATCATAAGTATTATATCATACCACGGTATATAGTTGACACGCTGTAAACCCTTGCGAGCCGGAAAAACGATATATCCTATAAATATAATGAAAGCTACGAATGATGTGAGTCGAATTTCTTCAAGCCATACTGCAAACAGCGTTACGCATATACAAAATATGGAAAACGCAGCAAGGATACAGCTTACAACAAATTTAGGCTTACCTTCCCAAACACGTGTATTCGATTCCCTGTCATATTTTTTCATAACTGCATCGATATCCTCAGCCATAGTGCTTTCGGATGCTTCAACAGTCACGATTTTTTCATCGACGATTTTATCTTTCTTTTTCATGAATGCCATTAGTAACTCCTGTTGAGATCGAATTTTGAGCTTACTCAATAAAAAAGAGGACTGCGGTTTTACCAAGCAGCCCTCATGTTTTCTTAAAGCTTACTGAGCTTCAACCGTAACGCCTTTTTCTTCAAAGTACTTAGCAGCACCCTTGTGGAAAGGAGCAGTCATACCGGAAGTAGCGTTTTCAATACTAAGTTCTCTACCTTTAGCATTTTCGGAAGATATAGCATCGATATTATCGAAAATAGCCTTGGTAAGATTGTATACATCTTCATCTGATGCATCTGCAGTGACAATGAGAGTAGCCTTAACGGTTATAGTCTGAACATCGTTCGCCTGTCCGTTATAAGTTCCAGCGGGAATTGTATATGTTGTGTAGTAAGGGCAGTTTGCCATAACATTTTCAGCAACATCGCCGTCGATTGGAACAAGATATGCATTAGATGTAGCGCAAAGCTCAGTGATAGCAGGAGTAGGAGCACCTGCAACAATGAACGCAGCATCGATCTTGCCATCCTTGAGAGCTTCAGTACTGTCTGCAAAGCTCTGATACTGAGCCTGAATATCATTTTCAGTCAGACCTGCTGCTGTGAGAACGTCGATAGCATTGAAGTAAACACCGGAACCGGGAGCACCGATAGAAACGCTCTTACCTGCAAGGTCAGCAACACTTGTAATAGAAGGATCCATAGTAATGAGCTGAACAGCTTCTGCATAAAGACCGGCTACAACACGGAAAGTCTGAACAGCGCCGTCATCAGCGAAGGAATTAGTACCTGCCCACGCATATGCCATTACGTCAGACTGAACTGTAGCGAGCTGATAGTCACCGGCATCAATACCCTGAATATTAGCCTTAGAGCCATCTGTAGAAACTACGTTGACGGAAATACCTGCATTATTGGTAATATACTGACCAAGAACTCCGCCGTAGCCATAATATGTACCTGATGTACCACCTGTACCCATTGTCATAGCTGCTGCGCCACAGGATGCAAGACACATAACCGCAACAAGTGCAAGAGCAATGACTGCTATAAATCTTTTCTTCATAATATCCCTCCAAAATGGAATTATTTATGCTTACTGCTTAAGTATACATGATTTTATAAAAATTTGCAATACCTTTTACAAATAAAAATAAATATTTTTTAAAAAACTATTCATTTTGTTGTGATTTTATGTCTATTTTCTCAATTTCATCGATGATTTATGGTTCAAAAATACCTTTTTCCTGCAAGTTCATCAACACAGTAAAGTGATAAATAATGAATAAATAGTGAATATGCTTGCAATAGAAAAAGCTGTAATCCACATCACAAACGCAGTTTACAGCTTTTTTATTCTGTTTATATATCAGTTCACACCAACGGCAGTAAGGTACATTTTAGACCAGCTTGACGAGTTTGCAGCCTGCATATTATTTACAAACACTATATCCGTAAGCCCGTAATCCTTCAGTTGATCGTAAACATTCATCGATGTATAACGCACATCGACAACTATTATATTGCCGAAATGCTCACAGAGGAACGGTACAAATGCGTTACCAAACGAATCCTTCAGCACAAGAATATTTTTGTCCTGTGGATTTTCAGGTACATTGATTACAGTATACGGATTATCTCCAGAAATGAATGTGAGATAAGTTTTATGCGTAGCAACGATAGAATTATTTGTGTTTATCGTAGTTCCGTTAGAGGTCGTAATAGTCATGGTGTGTGGTTTACGAGAATTAAAGACCTCAACCTTATCAATAAAATTCTTAACTCTTTCGTCATGTGTCATATTGTAAAGACTGCCATGATATTCATCGTTGCGTACTTCATAGTCAAAATCATCAAGTGCTGTAGGCTCAAGTCCGAGTGATTTTGCAAATGCACGGTATGCATAATATGCGCCTCTCTGTGTCCAGTGATGGTCGCTCTTGAAGAACAGATACTCGTCACGATGTTCATACATTTCATCGTAAGTATCCACAAAATTTATCGACGAATCCATGACCGCGCCCATTTTATCAAGCACTGCTTCCTGATCGGCAATCTTTGATTTGATTTCTTCATTATCGATAACCATTGCAGAAACAGGAGCAACTACTACACTTACGTTCACATCCTCACCAAAGAGCTGTTTGTAATAAAGTGCAGTCTGTGCATAATTTCGTGCGGCACTGTCTATATAATCACCCTGTACATACACAGCATCACCGTAGATGAACATACCTCCTGTAAGGAAGTCAGCTTCCAAATTTTCGGTCGGAGCTGTCGTAATGATCTCAGAAACTGTAATTTCGCAGGTTTCTTTGATCGTATCGCTATACGAACAAGTAAGAGTACACTTACCGTTCGCAATTCCCTTTACATCAATGCCACCCTGTGGATTTATAGAAATATTTGCGATGCTCTTATCTGATATAGACCAGCTTACATTCGCCGAGCCTTCGCCTGACACAGTATCAACCGTCGCATATACCACTGCGCCACTTCCAATGGTCAAACGCAATGAATCGCGTGAAAGATGTATTGCAGTAACCTCAGGTGCAGTCGTTTCCGAAGCTTCGGTATCATCAGACGTTTCTTCACCCACGGGTTCAACATAATTATCGTCGGTTGACGAGTCATTGTTTGACGGGTCATCGGTTGACAGGTATTCATTCCATGGATCGTCCGGCATTTCATCTTCGGGAAGAATTATCATACCGGGTTCATCATAATCAAGCATATCATCCGTAGCGGTCGATGTATCCTCAAGCTTAATATCATCGTTGTCTATTCCACTGCTCTGATCGTCTGATTTTCCGTTATTATTCAAATCCTGCAAAGCTTGTGCCAATTTATCGGAAAGTTCATCATGTTCGGCATTGTTGTTGTCTTTAGATGATGTAGCATCAAGGAGAACAAAGCTGTCATTTCCTGCTATTTGATAGTCAACCCCACGAAGTGTATCCATTTTCTTGGAAACGCCGACAATTTGATCTCTATATATGAATGTATCCGAAATAAACTCAGAAACACCGGCAAAAAATGAGCCGTCTGCGAGTGATTCCCATGTGAATTCCGGCATTTCTGCAAGCTTACGCTGTTCTGTCAAGGATTCAACCGGTCTGTTAGGCTGGATCAGATTCAACATAACAGCAGTTCCGAACAGCGCACCGACTATGCACAAACAGACGATATCAACTGCTTTATTTTTCAAGGAAAACCATCCTTTCATTAAACATTATTGTTCACTGTATTGCTTTCTTAAAATCTTGAATATAGGAATGCGGAGTAGCTGTTTCCGACAAGTCGAATAGTAGATGCTGTCAAGAATACAAGCACTACCACTGTTTTCAAGATACGCTCCGCTGTATATGGTATATAAACCTTTGATTTCAGCCATGTCCACAGTGTTTTCAGAATCGGTGTAGAGAGAACAGCTGCGACTCCAAGGAGAATTATATTCTGCATAATAATGGAATTTGTGAAAATATCCGTTACCGATGTACAGCCTATACCGAACAGATATCCCAAATTACGCAACAAATTTTTATCAAAATAGAATATTGCGAATCCAAATACCGTTATAAACACAGTATAAATGTGTGTTACTGCAAAAGAGAGTGGTTTCGGCATTTTATCGAACGCTTTTAACAATGATCTCTTTTCCCACATCAGCAAGAACGCATAGTAAAGTCCCCATAAAATGAAGTTCCACGATGCGCCATGCCACATACCGGTAAGGAACCATACAACAAGGATATTTCTCTGCTGATCGTGACGATTGCCTCCAAGCGGAATATATACATAATCTCTGAAAAATGTACCGAGAGAAATATGCCATCTTCTCCAGAATTCAGTCGCACTGCGTGAGATCAACGGATAGGTGAAGTTCTCCATGAAGCTGAATCCGAACATACGGCCAAGACCTATTGCCATATCAGAATAGCCTGAAAAATCGAAATAAAGCTGAAGCGTAAAGAACACTGCCCCTGCCCATCTTCCGAGTAGAGTCACGTCATTCAAGCTGTACAGCGACTCAATGACTGTTGCACAGCAATCTGCGATAAGAACCTTTTTTGCAAGACCTATCGAAAGTCTGAGCAAGCCCTCGTTGAACTCCTCAACCGTCACTTGTCTGTTATCAAGCTGTGCTTCTATGTCCTTGTATCGCACTATCGGGCCTGCTATAAGCTGAGGGAAGAACGAAACATACAGAAGAAGCTTAAAAAACGATCTCTGCACATCTGTATCATCACGATAAACATCGATAACATAAGACATTGTTTGAAAAGTGAAGAACGAAATACCTATCGGCATGGTAAGCTCTACTATTGGAATTTGCACATTAAACAGGAAGTTTATGGTTTCCGTAAAGAAGCCGAGATATTTGTACAGGCACAGTATGCCAAGGTTCACAGCTATCGTTAAAACAAGCAAAAAACGCCTTAAAGCTATCGTATTTGTTCTATAAATCAGCAAGCCGAAAATATAGTCCATCAGCACCATACCGATCATCAAAAACACATAAACAGGCTCGCCCCATGCGTAGAAAAACAAGGAAAACGCTACCAGGACACCACGTCTGTATGTGTCATTTTTTACATTAAAATATGCCAACAGAAGTACAGGCATAAATATATATAGGAAGAAAAGGTTTGAGAATACCATCAGCCATACCTTTCAAAATTCGCTTAATTATACGTTCACGAGGACTTTTACAGAACCTCACAACGATATATATTATACCAAAATTAAATCAGAATGTAAACTATATTTCGACATTAGTTTTTCTGTTTCGCAAAGATTAACGTCCAATTCACAACTTCGTTTTTATAAATAATGTGGAGGTCGCAAGTATAAAAGTTTTGATCCAACTTTTGCAAAAGTTGGCAGGGTTCAGGGACAGCGTCCCTGATCGAACTCCGCAGAGTTCGAAACACTCAGGACATCGAAAAAGTTCCTCTTTTTGGTACTTTTT
>CAYSEF010000014.1:0-17753 GCA_964430105.1 uncultured Ruminococcus sp.
TAAGACACAGCACTTTGACTGCTGCATTCGCAGGTCCGAATCCTGCTACCCCAGTAAATAAAAAAGACTGTTGCACTTAGGAGTTTTTCCTTTGTGCGACAGTCTTTTTTTATTTTTTAATAATATCTTTACTCAAAAACAAAATGTACCGGAAGTCCGTCTTTGTATGTTACAGCTACTTCACCTGCGATAAGTGGCTTGATGTATTCAAGACATTCATCGGTTACATTGTTTCCGTCTTCCACAATAAATTCAAGCGGAACACTTCTTACAATGTTTGCGATTTTTGAGATATCCTGCGGTTCGTACTTTATTTCATAATCGCCGGGGGCACGGACTATTGAAATCATACAGCCTGTTTGTCCGTTTATTGCAGCCTTGACAGCATTGTAGCCTACCTCAAGCGATTCGTCAAGGTCTGTTTTTGAAGCAAGGTGTGCGGCACATCGCTGTGGAAGATTCAACTCGATTGAGCGTACCTTGCAACCAAATTTTTTCTTTACTGCTATTTCAAGCTCTTTTGCAGTACCGCTTAGATATTTGTGACCAAATTCATCTACAGCACCGCTTTGTGAACCTTCGCCAACATAGCTTCCGTCAGAAAAACGAATTCCTTCGGAAACCGCCATAACGACGTTCGGATGCTTTTCGAGAGCTATTTTTACGTCATCAAAAAAGCGATCTATCGAGAATGTCACTTCAGGCAGATAAACATTGTCCGGGCCGAGTCCGTTGATGAGATTCGGCAGTGCAGCGGCGGCAGTCAGCCATCCTGCATCACGACCCATGATTTCAACTATAGTTACAGCATCGGTTGCATAAGCCGAGCAGTCACGAACGATTTCCTGCATTGTTGTTGCGATAAATTTTGCAGCGGAACCATAGCCCGGTGTATGAGCAGTGCAGGCAAGATCGTTGTCAATAGTCTTTGGAACTCCGATTACACGCATTTCATAATCCGATCTGCGCAGGTATTCCGTCAGCTTAGCAACTGTGTCCATTGAATCGTTGCCGCCAATGTAGAAGAAATAACGGATGTCGTATTTCTTGAATTTTTCTATAATTTCCTCGTAGAACACAGGTGAATCATCAGGCTTTGGGAGCTTGAATCTGCATGAGCCAAGGGCAGCTGATGGAGTCGTAACGAGCAGATTCAATTTATCGTTGTCAAGATTTCCGTTTTCATCTGCGAAAATCTCGCTAAGATCATACAGCTTGTCCTCAAGGAAGCCTTTAACACCGTGTTGCATACCGTAAAGTTTGGTTATTGCGCTATTTTCGGTAAAAAATCCCTTGATTATGCCGGCTAGAGTTGCGTTTATGGCAGAAGTAGGACCTCCGGACTGTCCAACTATCGCCGCACCGTGAAGAAGATAATTCATCATTGCACCATCCTATTTTATCAATATGCGTATATACATCACTATCTTAACATAAATATCAGATAGTGTCAACATCGAAGATGTTTAAAAATATAAAAAAACAAAGTGACGAATTATGTACAATATTGAATTTAGATTTATTTTTTAACGTACTATATTGCGACATGATTTTTGCGTTGACAGACGTATAATATTGTCATGATAAAAAGATAAACGGAGAACACAAGAATGGATAGCGAAAATAATCTGAAATGTCTGTCTGCCGGAAAAAGTCTGACAATTTTTCTCGAAGGTGATATAGATCATCATAACGCGCGTATGATAAGAAGTCGTATAGATACAAAAGTCTACATTCAACGACCGGACGAGCTTGTGCTTGATCTGTCAAGAGTTAGCTTTATGGACAGCTCCGGACTGGGACTTATCCTCGGACGATACACAAAAGCAGTAGAACTCGGTATTGTTTTCAAGGTGCAGAATCCAACGCCACAAATCAAGCGTATTCTTGATTTAGCCGGTACGGAGCGTCTAATCAAAATCGAGAATCTTCAGCAGACAAATCGAGCAATGTATTGATGGAGGATAAAATGGCAAAGGCAGGAATTGTAAACGAAACAAAGCTGATATTTCCGTCGTATTCGCAAAACGAAGCATTTGCAAGAACAGTTGCGGCATCATTTTGTGCAAAGATGGATCCGACATATGACGAGCTTGCAGATATAAAATGTGCGGTATCGGAGGCCGTAACAAATGCTATCGTGCATGGCTACAAAGACCATATAGGCGAGGTCACAATGATACTCAAAATAACCGATGATAGGGTATTTCATGCTGAGGTGCGTGATAAAGGGTGTGGTATTCCCAATATTGAAGAAGCTCTGCAACCGCTGTTTACGACTGATCCCGAAAACGAACGAAGCGGTATGGGATTTACAATAATCGAGAATTTCATGGATTCTCTGCGTGTACTCTCGACACCCGAAAAGGGAACAAAGGTTGTCATGAAAAAGAAACTGTCAAAGCTTCCTGTTAAAAAGTAGTACATAGAAAGCAGAAAAACTGCTGATTTAACAGGAGACAATTATGACGAAAAGCGAAGCAAGAAATAAAAACACATACGAAGAAACCATGAAATATCTTGAACAGTATTCGAGGGGAGATACATCCGTAGAAGAAAGGATAATGGAATTAAACAGTGGACTTGTCAATGGTATTGCACATCGCTTTAAGGGACGAGGAACAGATTTTGAGGATCTTGTTCAAATAGGTTCTATAGGACTGCTTAAAGCAATACGCAGCTTTGATCTGTCGAGAGGATTTGCGTTTTCGACATATGCAGTGCCTTTGATAATCGGTGAGATAAGAAGATTTCTTCGTGATGATGGTGTTATCAAAGTCAGCAGAATTCATAAACGGACAGGTGCTGTACTCATGCATGAAAGGGAAAAGTATATTTCCGAGCATGGAGAAGAACCGAGGCTGGAAGAACTTGCCAAAGCTGTCGGTATTACGACTGAAGAAGCGGCGGCAGCACTTGACTCGACCTCACCTGTAAGATCGCTTTCGGAAATTATAGGAGATGATGATTTTTCACTTGAGGATGTGATACCATCGACTGACGATAATCTTGGAAGAATGCTTGAGAAGATAGCGTTAACTGAAACGATAAATACGCTTCCGCCTTTGTGGAGGAAAATTATTATTCTCCGATATTATCGTGATTATTCGCAGCAGCAGACCGCAGAAGCTCTGGGACTCACACAAGTAAAAATATCTCGTGAGGAGAAGAAAATATTCACGGAATTGAGACGTGCACTCGCATAAACAAAAAATCCGCCCAACCGATGCTTAGATTGATCGGAAGGACGGAATTTTTTTATTCAAAAAGATTGTTGAAGAACACTAAATCAACACCGTTGCCTATAGCATTGTAACGATAGCCTTCAAACATATAGTAATATTCTGAAATAATACCAAGCTTTGTGATACCATCCGGTGTTTTGAAGGATATCTCAAAAATCGGTGACTCACTTTCTTTTTCACGTATACATTGTATGCCTTCGAGCTGCATACGAACCACGTTCATGTCTAAGGCATCTGTAAACTCAACAGCGTCACCTGTCACACAGTTTGTTACAGTAATCTGTTGTGTGTAAGGATATTGTGTTGTGATATCCCAAACATCAGGCAGAAGATCACCGATTTCATAAGTCTGCAAAGAACCGCATCCCACAAGCAGGAGAGCTGATAAAATCAGTACGATCAAAGGGATCAGCTTCTTCATAACTACCTCGTAATTTTAATTTACATATATTCTGCAAACATTATACACTACAGAATAGCGGAATTCAAGTCGAATTTGCTTTTTTTCAAAAAATATTTTCAATTACAGATAAATTGTGGTATAATATAACTATGTAATAAATGTAAGATATCGATCAAAAAAAGGAAGAAACATGAAGAAATTTCTTATTCTTGACGGAAACAGCATAATTAACCGCGCATTTTTCGGAATACGACCGTTATCGACAAAAGAAGGAATACCTACAAATGCCGTTTATGGTTTTTTGACGATAATAAAAAAGCACCTTGATGCACTGAAGCCTGATTACCTTGCTTGTGCATTTGATGTGCATGAGCCAACCTTCCGCCATCTTTCGTATGATGGATATAAAGGTAATCGCAAAGGTATGCCTGAAGAACTTAGAGCACAGATGCCATACGCTAAACGAGCAGCCGCAGCACTTGGATTTAAGGTGATAGAATGCCCCGGATTTGAGGCTGACGACATTATCGGAACATCTGCGGCAATGGGTGGCAAGCGTGGAGATATTCAAACATACATCCTCACAGGCGACCGAGATTCACTACAGCTTATTGATAAAACCACAACTGTTGTACTTGCAAAAACAAAGGAAGATGTTATTTTTGATGAAGCTCACTTTATCGAAACCTATGGTATTACTCCTGCACAGTTTGTCGATGTAAAGGCGTTGATGGGAGATTCATCCGACAATATTCCGGGAGTTGCGGGAATTGGCGAAAAGACTGCGCTGAAGCTTATTCAGGCAGCAGGTTCACTTGACGCACTGTATAATGCACCTGATTCATTCGGTCAGACTGCCGGAACAGTAAAAAAAGTCGAAGCGGGACGAGAATCAGCTTATCTTTCACGCGACCTTGCCGAAATTCGTCGTGATGCGCCTATTTTGTCTGCGGATGAGCTTTTTGTTGAACGAGCGATAGATAAATCCGCATTTCTCGCACTTTGCGATGAGCTTGAATTTAGCGGAATGGCTGCAAGATTTGGAGTGACAGACGAAGATATAAACGAAGCTGTCATTCAAAAGATAGACATAACCTCTCGTGAAACAGATTCTATAGCGGATATAAAGTTTGACAAGCCTGCCGTACTGTTTGTTAACGGTGAATCAGCCTTTGTTTATTCAGGCGATGGTGATGTTCTCGCAAAAATGAGTGCAGATTCTTCTGAAATTATTTCTTTCATGAAAAATAACGAGATCATCTGCCATGATTATAAAACTCTCCTTAGAGCCTTGCATATATCCGGTGACGGAATGACTTGTGTGTACGATACAATGCTCGCCGCATATCTTCTTACGCCGGGAAAAAGCAAATATACTCTCGCTGATACTGCACAGGAATACGCACATTTTACACCCTCAACAGGTGCTGAAACTGCTGTCGCTGTATATATGATCTACGAAGAAACTACAAAAATACTCGAAGAATATGGAATGACTTCGTTGATGCATGATATAGAAATACCGTTGTCAACTGTTCTTGCTGAAATGGAAGAAACAGGCTTTAAAATTGATCCGGATGGCATCAGAGATTACGCAAATGAGTTGCAAAGGGAAGAAAATGCACTTGCTGAGGCGATTTGGCTTCAAGCAGGACACCACTTTAATATAAATTCACCAAAACAGCTTGGCGAAGTTTTGTTTGAAGAAATAGGACTTCCATCGGGAAAGAAAACTAAGACAGGTTACTCAACCGATGCTGATACACTTGAAGCCCTTCTGCCATATCACACAATAATCGCTGATATACTTTCGTATCGTCAAATAGCAAAGCTGCGTGGAACATATGGCGAAACTCTTGCTGCACAGGCTGATGAAAATGGACGTATCCATACGAAGCTTAATCAGACCGGCACAGCAACGGGAAGACTTGCATCAAGTGACCCGAATTTACAGAATATCCCGGTAAGAGTAGAAAACGGTCGAAAACTGCGTAAATATTTTACCGCAGATGAAGGACATATTCTGATCGATGCAGACTATTCACAGATCGAGCTGAGAATTTTGTCTGTTCTGTCTGAGGATAAAACAATGCAGAACGCATTTATCAGCGGTGAGGATATCCATACTTCCGTAGCGGCGCAGGTGTTTGGCGTAAGTGAAGATGACGTTACACCCGAGCTTCGTCGCCGTGCAAAAGCCGTAAATTTCGGTATAGTTTACGGAATTGGAGAGTTTTCACTTGCAAAGGATCTTGGTATAACCAGAAAAATGGCGAAGGAATATATAGAAAACTACCTTGCAACATATCATGACGTTGACCGATATCTTAAGGAAACTGTTGAGAGGGCAAAGGAAGACGGCTTTACAACCACAATGTTTGGCAGAAGAAGAAATATTCCTGAGCTTAAAGCATCTAACCGAAATCTGCGTGCATTTGGCGAAAGAGTCGCGATGAACAGCCCGATACAGGGAACAGCAGCAGATGTAATTAAAATAGCAATGATAAACGTAAGCAGAGCATTAAAAAAAGAAGGTATAGATGCACGACTTATCATGCAGGTACATGACGAGCTGATAGTTGAGGCAAGTGAAGAATGTGCAGATCGTGCTGCCGAGATACTTGTCGATGAAATGGAAAATGCTGTAAATGTATGTGTACCACTGACTGCCGACTGCGGCATGGGAAAAACGTGGTTTGAAGCGAAATAAGCTGTAAACTGCGAGCCTTTTGTCGAAAAAAACGAATAACAGAATAAAAAAGCTGCTGCGTGTTTGGAAAATAATTCCTTAACGCAACAGCTTTTTTGTTGTTTAGATATGTCTTTTTGAAAATGCTGTCAGAATTTTTTACATTACAGAGCAGCTGAAACCGAGAGCTTCTACAGCCTTAACAAGAGCGGATTCATCAGTCTTTTCAGGGCAGGTGACATTCGCACGACCGAGCTTGAGATCAACGACAGCTTTTGCACCGGCAGATTTAAGTGCAGCTTCAACCTTGGCAACGCATTTTTCGCAGTGCATACCTTCGATTTTGAGTGTGAGAGTTTTTTTCTTTGAGAATAGCATAGTAAGTCTCCTTTTATTTTTTTGTTTATGATTATTTCCATTTTCTCAGTCTTAGTGCATTTCCGACAACGCAGACGCTTGAAAGTGACATTGCGGCACTTGCTATCATAGGCGTGAGAGTTATTCCGAGAGGGGATAGAACTCCTGCAGCTATAGGAATACACAGTAGATTATATCCAAATGCCCATGCGAGATTTTGTGCAATATTCCGCATTACGGCATGACTAAGCTCAACTGATCGTGAAGCATCGGTAAGATCACTTCTGACAAGCACTACACCGGCTGATTCGATGGCTATATCAGTACCGTGTGCAACAGCCATTCCACAGTCAGCCATTGCGAGTGCAGGAGCGTCGTTTACACCGTCTCCGATCATTATGGTGTATCTTCGTGTCGTGTCACCGAAATAATCTCCTGCCATTACGCTTTCTACATATGATGCTTTTTCGTCAGGCTTTACACCGGAGATGACACGCTCTATTCCGGCTTCCTTCGCTATTGCATGAGCAGTTACTTCGCAGTCGCCCGTAAGCATTATTGGCTCGATGTTAAGTGCCTTGAAAGCTTCTATGGCGTTTCTGCTTGATGGTTTTATTTGATCGGCAAGTGCTATGACACCTGAAATATTGCCGTCTTTAGAGAAAATTATAGGTGTTTTTCCGGCAGAAGCAAGCTCCGTCAGCATTTTTTGTATTTCATCGCTTATCGAAATTCCACACGCTTTGATGAATTCAGCATTTCCAGCACAGCAGTCATTTTTGTTTATCATGCCACGAACTCCTCCACCAAAGGTTTGAGTGAATTCTTCTGTTTGCAGTGGTGTGATACCGTTTTCTACAGCATGATCAACTATTGCAACGCCAATAGGGTGTTCACTGAGTTTTTCGAGAGAAGAAGCGTAAGTCAAAAGCTCGTCATTATCGCAATTTATTGCACAAACATCCGAAACACGCATTTTGCCTTCGGTTATAGTTCCTGTTTTGTCAAGCATTACAACGGAAGCTTTATGAAGCACATCGATTGCATCTGCTGATTTTATCAGAATACCAAACGAAGCTCCTCTGCCTACACCACACATTACTGCTGTAGGAGTTGCTAATCCAAGTGCACACGGACAGCTTATCACAAGTACGGAAATGCTGTAGCCTATGGCTGAATGAAGCGAACCGCTTATGAGCATCCAAACCACGAATGTTACAAGAGCAATGGAGCATACTACCGGCACAAAAATACCGCTTATTTTGTCTGCTAACTTTTGAACAGGTGCTTTACTTCCTGCCGCATCCTCAACGAGCTGTGTGATTTTTGCAACGGTAGTATCCTCACCCACATGAACTGCTTCAATCTCTGCATAACCTGATGTCAATATTGTTCCGCAAATAAGAGTATCTCCGTCAGATTTTTGAACCGGTATGCTTTCACCTGTAATAACGCTTTCGTCAGCAGCGCCACCACCCGACACTACTATACCATCACACGGAACGGATGCTCCTGCACGAACTATAACACGTTCACCGACTTTAAGCTCGTCTGATTGGATAGTGATAATCTGACCATCTCTTATAACCTCAGCAGTTTTCGGAGTCAATGCCATGAGCTTGCGGACAGCATCGGAGGTGTGCCTTCTGGCGCGAGATTCAAGAGTACGTCCGAGTGTAATAAGCGTCAGTATCATGGTTACGGATTCAAAATACAGGTCTTCGGAGTAGTGATGTATTTCTTCGCCTGCTGAAAATCCGATTATCATTCTGGATAGTATATACAATCCATAAATCATTGAAGCTGCCGCACCTGTTGCAACAAGCGTATTCATATTAGCACTTTTGTGCAGTACTGCTTTGAAGCCGTCGATGAAATATGCACGGTTTATGATTATAACCGGTACAGCGAGAACGACCTGCACAACTGCATAAACGATTGGGGCAGTTCCATGACCATGTGGAGACATGAAATCAGGTAACGGTATGCCGACCATGTGCCCCATTGTTACTATCATCATGAGAATCGCAAAAAATGCTGAAGTTATAAGTCTGCGTATCATCGAGCGATATTTTGCTTCTTCTTCAGCTTCAGAGGTTTCTCTTTTTACCCAAACCGATGCTGAATATCCTGCATTTGATACAGTTTCAAAGATTTTTTCATCTGTAATTGTGTTTTCGTCGAAGGTTACTGTCATGGAATTTGTCATAAGGCTGACAGCAACGGCAGAAATTCCGTTAAGACCGCTGACAGCACGTTCTACTGCCGCCTGACAAGCAGCGCAAGACATACCACCAACAGCGTATTTTTTTGTTATCATCTGTGATATACCTCCTGTTTTGAATTTTTGTTTTTAAGTTAGCTAAAACTAACTCATGGGGTTACGGAAAAGGCTATATTTCCGCACCACTAAGCAGAATCTTTGTAATATATAGCGCAGCATTCTCATTTTGCAGATTATACGCAAGTGGGATAGGTTCACCGATACCTGCCGCAATACAGCTTACACTGCAATTTACGGTCAATGTTTTGCCTGTACCCATTTCACCGGAAGTCAAGCGTGAAAAAACCGCATTTATCAGACCACCATGGGTGACACCGATAACGGTTTTCCGATTTGAAACTTCGAGCATATCGTCAATAGCTGTGAGCATTCTGGAAGCCGCCGCAGGTACACTTTCAACATTTCCCGCCTGCTTTTCTCCACCAGGGAATAATCGCTTGCGTTCATCAAGTGTAAGACCCGATAAGCTTCCGTAATCACGTTCGATAAGACTTTCGAGTACGACAGCCTTGCCAAGACCGAGCGAATGTGCGATATAATCGGCTGTATCCGAGGCGCGTGAAAGAGGGGAAGTGCAAACTGCTGAAAAAGACACTCCGTTTTTGCGAATATTTTCAATAAGGCGCGAAACACCGGCTGCCTGAGCATGACCTGCTTCATTCAGCGGAATATTTTCCTGTCCTTGCAATCTCTTTATCAGGTTCCAATCGGTTTGACCATGGCGAACGAGGCATACAAGCGTGCGTCCTTCGATAAGGTAATGTGCTGCTAAAGACGGATGAGCTATAATAAACGGTGTGGTGGGCAAAACTCTGCCGTGCTTAAACTGAGCCAAAGACCGCGCCCCTTTCACGTGAGATTTTATGCTTACATTATACACGATTTCATAGATATTGTCAAGGAACAAAAGGTGATAGGTAATGATGTATCTAATCAAATAATGAAGCTACAGTGTGACAATTCTTAATGAATACTTGAATTCTATGCGAAAATCTGCTATAATACTATAATGAAAAATTGGGACTAAATTAAAGGAGTTATTATGGCTCTTACAGAAAAACAAAAGCATATACGCAATTTCTCTATAATCGCACATATCGACCATGGTAAATCTACGCTTGCCGATAGAATTCTCGAGTTCTCAAATACCGTTGCGACTCGAGATATGGAGGCACAGCTTCTTGACGATATGGAGCTTGAACGTGAGCGCGGTATTACAATCAAGGCACGAGCTGTTCGTATTGATTATACTGCCCCGGACGGTGAAGTTTATGCACTGAATATGATCGATACTCCCGGTCATGTTGACTTTAACTATGAGGTTTCACGTTCGCTCAATGCGTGTGAAGGTGCGCTTCTTATCGTTGATGCAACACAGGGCATTGAAGCACAGACATTGGCTAACGCTTATCTTGCTGTTGATGCCAATCTCGAGATCGTTCCTGTAATAAATAAAATCGACCTTCCATCTGCTATGCCAGATAAATGCAAGCAGGAAATTGAGGATGTTATCGGTATTCCCGCTGAGGATGCACCTGTAGTTTCAGCTAAAACCGGACTTAATATAGCTGATGTTATGGCAGCTATTATTCGTGATGTTCCACCGCCACAGGGCGATGCAGATGCTCCGCTGGAATGCCTTGTTTTTGACTCGGTTTATAACAGTTACCTTGGTGTTGTTGTTTATATCCGTGTTATGCAGGGTACTCTCAAGGTTGGCGAAAAGATAAAAATGATGCACACCGGTGCAGAATTTGATGTTGTTGAAGTCGGCGTTATGGATCCGTTTGGGCTTCGTCCAACAGGTGAGCTTTCAGCCGGTGAGGTAGGATATTTTACAGCTTCTATCAAAAATGTGGCTGATACAAGAGTTGGTGATACAGTAACTCACGTTGAAAGACCTGCTGATGAGCCTCTTCCGGGCTTCAAAAAGGTACAGTCAATGGTTTATGCAGGTATATATCCGGCAGATGGTGCAAGATATAACGAAACAAAGGATGCTCTTGAAAAGCTCCAGCTCAACGATGCGGCATTTACATTTGAGCCGGAAACATCTATTGCACTTGGCTTTGGCTTCCGTTGCGGATTTCTTGGACTTCTTCATATGGAAATAATCGAAGAACGACTTGAACGAGAATTTAACCTTGACCTTATTACAACGGCACCAAGCGTAATTTATGAGATCACCAAGAAAAACGGTGAGGTAATAAGAATCGATAATCCTACAAATTACCCAACGCAGGATGAAATAGAGGTTGCGGCTGAGCCTATCGTGTCTGCTTCCATCATTACACCTACAGATTATGTGGGCGGTATTATGGATCTTTGTCAGGATAGACGAGGCGTGTTCCTTGATATGAAGTATATCGACACAGAGCGTGTTGAACTGCATTATAGATTGCCGCTTAATGAGATTATTTATGACTTTTTTGATGCACTGAAATCAAGAAGCCGTGGTTATGCATCGCTTGACTACGAGCTTGAGGGCTACGAACCGTCAGAGCTTGTGAAGCTTGATTTCCTGTTGAATGGTGAAATGGTCGATGCTCTTACATTTATCGTGCATTCTGAAAAAGCGTACGGACGTGCCAGAAAAATAGCAGAAAAGCTCAAGGATAACATTCCGCGTCAGCTTTTTGAAGTTCCGATTCAAGCTGCTATTGGCTCAAAGATAATTGCCCGTGAAACTGTTAAAGCATTGCGTAAAGACGTTCTTGCGAAGTGCTATGGCGGTGATATTACCAGAAAGAAGAAGCTTCTCGAAAAGCAGAAAGAGGGCAAGAAGAAGATGCGCCAGCTCGGTTCAGTACAGGTATCGCCGGAAGCGTTTATGGCTGTATTGAAGCTGGATGATAATGACTGATATCCCTTATTAACCCTATATGAAAGGCATGAATTCCATGCAATTTTCCACAAATGAACGAAAGCGCCTCGGATTGTATTTTCATATTCCGTTCTGCCTGTCAAAATGTGCATATTGCGATTTTAATTCTGCACCTGCACAGTCGGAGGAGATCGTTTCATCTTATATCAGCGCAATGATCGCTCATATCGAAAGCTATAAGGTGGCGGCGGCAAATTATGAACCGGATACAGTATTCATTGGAGGAGGAACTCCAACCTGCATACCTACCGAGGAGCTTGTACGTCTTATCCGTGCTATAAAGAAAAATTTTAAACTTACAAGAAATGTTGAATTTTCTATTGAAGCTAATCCTGCGACGGTTACATATCCTACTTTGTTGAAATTACACCGTCTTGGAGTGAATCGTCTGAGCATGGGTCTTCAATCTGCACACGAAAACGAATTAAAGGCACTTTCACGTCGTCATACGCGTAAGGATTTTGTGAAATCATACCGTATGGCTCGTGATGCACGTTTCGATAATATCAATGTTGACCTTATGTTTGGTATACCGCATCAGACATATGACTCGCTTATGCACACTATTCGATATGTGTGTGGTATGTCACCGAATCATATTTCGCTGTATGACTTAAAGATAGAGCCGGGTACTGCGTTTTATAAGCACTATAACGAGATCGCACCTACATTGCCCGATGACGATACGGAAGCTGATATGTATCTCGGTGCAATAGATTTGCTCAGACAGAACGGCTATTTGCAGTATGAGATATCAAATTTTGCAAGACCGGGAAATATGTGTGCTCATAATCTCAAATATTGGAATTGTGACGAATATCTTGGGTTTGGCGTGTCAGCACATTCGTATTTCAATGGCTCACGCTTTGCTTTTACGGGCGATATAAATCGTTATATTCAGGGTGTGACCGTAAAAGAATCAAAGATACGCATAACCGAGCAGTGTGAAACCGTTGAAGAACGTGAAAGAATGGGCGAATATATCATGCTCAGATTCCGTCTTGCTGCCGGTATCGACGATAGAGAATTCACACGAAGATTCGGATATTCCTTTGAGTCACTGTATGGCGAAAAGTGTGCAAAATTTATAAATAATGGCTTTATGACAGGACGTAATGGCGTTTTTGCACTTACTCCTGCGGGAATGTTTATTTCTAATTATATTTTGTCAGAAATTCTTGAATTTGAAGATTTTGGTAAATATTATTTTGGAGGATGACCTGTGAAAAAAGCAATATTTCTCGGCTATAACAACGACGTAGCGAGGGTTTATTCCGCTGATGTGCTGTCAAGACTGCATGATAAGCTTGATTTTTCTGAAAATTGTGTAAGTACAAAAAAGGAAATAATCGAGAACAAAGAAGCCTTTGCTGATGTAGAGTATATTTTCGCAACATGGGGAATGTCGCATTTTTCAAGAGATGAAATACGCGAATTTCTTCCGAACGTCAAAGCAGTATTTTACGCTGCAGGCTCGGTTCAGCATTTCGCAAGAGAATTTCTTGAAGAAGGCAGAGCAGTGTTCAGTGCATGGTCGGCAAATGCTGTTCCTGTAGCTGAATACACTTTTGCACAGATAATTCTTGCGTCAAAGGGATTTTTCCAAAGACTTCATAGACAGTCGGATGGCTCGATGTGGAATAATAAAGCTCAAGCAGTTGATTTTACCGGCAATTATGAAATGAAAGTCGGTATCATCGGCGCAGGTATGATCGGTAAAATGGTTATAGAACGCCTTAAAACGCTTGATAAAACCGAAATATTAGTATTTGACCCATTCTTATCTGACGAAAAAGCAACTGAACTTGGAGTGCGTAAGACTGATCTTGATGATATTTTTGCAAATTGTGATGTTATTTCAAATCACCTTGCGAATAATCCTCAAACCGTCGGAATGTTGAATAAACGTCATTTCAATGCAATGAAATCTCAGGCGGTTTTTATCAATACCGGCCGAGGTGCTCAGGTTGTTGAGAGTGATATGATAGCCGCACTGAATGAAGTGCCTACCAGAGTAGCAGTACTCGATGTAACTGATCCCGAACCACCTAAGCAAGACAGCCCGCTTTACACAATGGATAACGTGTTCCTCACACCACATATTGCAGGCTCCTTGGGAAACGAGGTGCATCGTATGGCAGAGTATATGTTTGAAGAATTCCTTGCGTTTGATAAAGGTGAGCCGACCAGATTTTCCGTTACACTCGAAATGTTGAAAACTATGGCGTGATTATCAGCAATTAATAAGAAAATATGTGATTGTTACGATTTGTTAACAATTCATGTCATGTTTGTGTATTGATTGTATTCGGTAAATATGTTATTATGTTTTCAGCATTAAATAGTAAACTATTGTTTACTGTAATTATATTGTAATTTTTCCCCGAAAAGGAGTTCAATATGAGTTTTCGTATTATCGGAACCGGAAGTGCGGTCCCTGAAAAGATATTGACAAACGATGAGCTTTCAACTATGGTTGATACAAACGATGAGTGGATCAAGACGCGTGTGGGAATTTCAGAGCGACGTGTTGCAACAACTGAAACTACCACAGACCTTGCATATCAGGCAACAATAAAAGCGCTTGAAATGAGTGGTGTTTCGGCTGAACAGCTTGATCTTATAATCGTAGCTACTTGCACACCGGACGAGGTTGCACCAACTGTTGCAGGATCTTTGCAAAGACGTATAGGCGCTAAGTGTCCTGCATTTGATATAAATTCTGCGTGTAGCGGTTTCGTTTTTGCACTTGAAACAGCTTCAGGATATTTTGCGACCGGAAAGTATAAAAAGGTTCTCGTAGTAGGCGCAGAACGTCTGAGTAAGATAACAGATTGGACAGACAGAAGTACCTGTGTTATTTTCGGTGACGGTGCGGGTGCAGCTGTTCTTGAAGAAGGCGACAGCTATCTTGCATCAGAGATAAACACTTATGGCGGTGATGAAGTGCTTGAAATTCCCGCTTATATCGGAACATCTGTATTCAGTAAACTTGAAGCTCAGGAACCGATAATTCATATGCAGGGTCAGGAAACCTTTAAGTTTGCGGTAAATGAAATGACAAATTATGTCAGAACACTTGCTGAGAGAATCGGTATTTCGCTTGACGAGATAGATCATATCGTTCCTCACCAGGCAAATATGCGAATTATTGCATTTGCTGAGAAGAAGCTTGGTATACCAAACGAGAAATTCTTTGTTAATATAGAAAAGTACGGTAATACTGCTGCGGCAAGCGTTCCGATAGCGTTGGATGAACTGAACAGAACAGGAAAGCTTAAGAGAGGCGATATTCTCATACTGACTGCCTTTGGTGCAGGACTTTCAAGCGGTGGTTGTATCATTCGCTGGTAATAAAATCAAATACCGACCTATTGTCCGGAATTTCCGAAGCAAGAGGTCGGTATTTTTATATGCTTTTTTTATTTTGTCAGGAAATAATATCCAAGTACAATAATGCCGAGAGCGATTCTGTACCAGCCGAAAACTTCAAAGCTGTGTCGTCTGACAAATCCAACAAGGAATTTTATTGCTATTAAAGATACAGCAAATGCGGTTATTACACCGATTATCATTGTGATGATTTCGACCTGAGTAAATGCAAGCCCAAATTCAAGCACATATTTCAGTATTTTCAAAGCACTCGCTCCGAGCATTACGGGAATTGCAAGGAAGAAGGAGAATTCAGCCGCAGCGGTTCTGGAAACATTCACGCACATCGCACCGATTATAGTGGAACCTGAACGAGATGTTCCGGGTATCAGAGAAAGCATCTGGAAACATCCGATTTTCAGTGCAGTTTTTGCGTCTATGTCCTCAGCAGTCTTAATGGCATAATCCTTTCCGGCGTGTTTGCGTTCGATAAATATGAATACAACACCGTAAACAATCAGTGCCGCCGCAACTACAACGTAATTATAGAGATAATGATCGAGTATGTCATCAAAAAGCACTCCGACAATAGCGGCAGGGATAACTGCGATTATGATTCTGCCCCAAAAAGACAAAGTTTTCTTTGTGTCAGCAGGGGAATTTCCTTTTGTCCAAGGAAATAAACGCTTCCAATACAGAATGAGTACTGCAAGAATCGAGCCAAACTGGATGACAACACGGAACATTTCCATAAATTCGGCAGACACATTCATGTTAGTGAATTCGTCGAACAGAATTATATGCCCTGTAGAGGATATAGGCAGCCATTCGGTTATGCCCTGAACTATGCCAAGAAATATTGCTTTTATAATATCGAAAATCATTATACTACCTCAACCCAAGCGCAGAATATCACCGGCTTTAACAGGGAACGGTACTTTTAG
Organism: uncultured Ruminococcus sp.; assembly: GCA_964430105.1. Lineage (GTDB taxonomy): Bacteria > Bacillota > Clostridia > Oscillospirales > CAG-272 > UMGS1696. The sequence goes on from CAYSEF010000014.1 coordinate 16,179, forward strand.
ACGGAAGTACATCGAAGGGTGTGGTGCTGATTCAATAGATTTACCTTCACTATCACTCAATGATTCTGCTGAGAATGCACGACCGATTTTTCCGGGGGAGATAAGCTCCACGGTATCCTCACGCTTGAGCTTGTTACGTTGAATGAAAAGTGTGTCGTACAAGCCGTCAGAATCTGCTGTGAGAGAATCGTTTACTGCTGTACCTATATATGCTTTTTCACGAATATATCCAAGCGAGGTTACGGTATTTGCGTTTTCGTGAGGGGGTGTGAAGAAAAATCCTGTGCCATATTCACGATGACTTACTCCACCAAGCTCATTAGCCCATGCAGGATCAAATTTGTAATTAGCCGGGTCACGACGATATTCATCTATCGCAAGACGATAGGTATTTGTTACGACGGCAGTGTAGTATGCACTCTTGACACGACCCTCGATTTTGTAACTGGAAATTCCGGATTCTTCAAGCTCGGGAATATGCTCGATCATGCACATATCTTTTGAACTCATGAAGAATGTTTCACCGTTTGGCTGCTGTTCTACACTTGCAACGGAAGGTATGTCGGGGCGATTAGCTTCGCTGAGTTCGATCGACATAGGTTCATCAAATTTAACTTCGGAATAATTCCATCTGCAAGACTGAGCGCAGGCACCGTGATTTGCGTCACGTCCTGTAAAATAGTTCGACAGAAGGCATCTTCCGCTGTATGCAATGCACATAGCACCGTGTACAAACGCTTCAAGCTCAAGTGAATCGGGAATATTTTTGCGAATTTCACGGATATCGTTCAGTGTAAGCTCTCTGGCAAGTACAACTCGGCTGGCTCCAAGCTTATGCCAAGCTATGCAAGCTTGAGCGGAAACAGTGCTGGCCTGAGTTGAGATATGTATTTCGAGCTTAGGTGCGACCTCACGAATCAGCATGACAACACCGATATCTGAAACGATAACAGCATCTACACCGATGGATTCGAGAAAGCGCAGATAATCAGCAAGCTCGGAATATTCGTTTGTATGTGGCATGACGTTAACTGTTACATAAAGCTTAACATTATGCTCGTGACAGTAACAAACTGCTTTAACAAGCTCATCACGGTCAAAATTGGTTGAAGCGGCACGCATACCGAAATTTTTGCCCGCCAAATAGACAGCATCAGCACCGTAGAGGACAGCGGATGTCAGTTTTTCAAAATTTCCGGCGGGGGAGAGAAGTTCAGCTTTTTTTCTGCTCATATCAGTAATCCAAACACAGACGCGCTTCAACAACGCTTCTTACATAGGTCGCAGCTTCAACGTGGAGAGGATTTGTCTGATAGCCGGCAAGAGCTTCTTCGGTTTCAAATGTGGAATCAAGCATCATATCGGCATTTGAGGAAGGCAGACGGTCTGTGATTACTTTGAGGTCAATCAAGCCGTCGATTTTTCCGTTGAGTGCTTCAAGTCTGCGTTTTGCTTCAGCACGAGCGACAGATTTTTCTTCTTCTGTGAAGGATTCTTTAAGTTTCCAAAGGATTATATGTTTTACCATTGTGTAGTGTCCTTTCGGGTAGCATAGGTTTGAGAATTAATAAAATC
>CAYSEF010000014.1:17853-20053 GCA_964430105.1 uncultured Ruminococcus sp.
TAATAAAATCGAATTTATCATTAAAAGCACAAGGCTTATACGTTCATAATGACAGGAAGAATCATAGGTTTACGCTTTGTTTTGGAATACAGATACTTTGAGAGTGCATCCTTGACATTGGTTTTCATCTGAGTCCATTCAGTTACACCTGAGTCAAGTGTATCGCACAATACGCCGCGCACGAGTTCACGGACGTTATCCATAAGTTCTTCGCTTTCACGCACATATACAAATCCACGAGAAATGAGGTCGGGACCGGAAATAATGGTCTGTTCATCTATATCGACTGTTGCAACAACAACGATAAGACCATCCTGAGCGAGGTGTCTGCGGTCACGGAGAACTATATTACCTACATCGCCAACTCCATAACCATCGACAAGCATTCTGCCGGACGGAACAGTGCCGTTTTTCTTTGCAGAATCACGTGACAGCTCAAGCACCTGACCGATATCCATGATAAAAATGTTCTTCGCATCCATGCCCATATATTCTGCAAGCTCTTTGTGCTGCATCAGGTGATGATATTCACCGTGGATAGGCATAAAATATTTTGGCTTTGTGAGTGCATGAATAAGCTTCAGTTCTTCCTGGCAAGCATGGCCGGATACATGAACAACAGCTTCATCGTGATATACGTGCACACCTTTTTTGTACATTTCGTTAATGATACGAGAAACAAGCTTTTCGTTGCCGGGGATAGCGTGAGATGAAAGAACTACGAGATCGTTCGGTGTAAGCTCAACCTGCGAATGATCGGAAAACGCCATACGATACAGAGCGGACATAGGCTCACCCTGTGAACCGGTTGTGATTATAGTAAGCTGTTCGTTGGGATAGCGGTTTATATCTGAAATATCGATAAGCGCACCGTCGGGAACTTCCATATAGCCAAGGCGAACTGCCGCACTGATTACATTGATCATGCTGCGACCTGTGACAGCGACTTTACGACCGAATTTTACACTGGAATTGATGATTTGCTGTACACGGTGTACATTTGACGAGAATGTTGCGATAACGATACGTCGTGTAGGATTCGTCATGAAAATATGATCAAGTGATGCGCCGACCTTGCGTTCAGACGGAGTGAAGCCGGGGTGATCTACATTTGTACTTTCGCACATCAGGAGAAGAATTCCTTCTTTTCCGTATTCACCAATGCGTGTGAGGTCCATCATTTCGCCACTTACAGGAGAAACGTCAAGTTTGAAGTCACCCGAATGGAGGATAACGCCTTCAGGAGTGCGTACAGCTATCATACATGAGTCTGCGATAGAGTGATTTGCATGAATGAATTCGCACTTGAACACACCGAGCTTGATTATTGCGCCTGCTTCGACAGTGACCAGAGTACGTTCTCCGAGAAGCTTATGTTCAGCGAGCTTGCTTTCGAGAATACCGAGTGTAAGACGTGTGCCATAAACGGGTACATTGATAAGCTTAAGAAGGTATGGCAGAGCGCCTATATGGTCTTCGTGGCCATGAGTAATGAGGATACCGCGTATCTTGTCTACATTTTTTTCGAGGTAAGTGAAATCCGGTATAACGAGATCAACGCCGAGCATATCTTCGTCCGGAAAAGCAAGACCGCAGTCGATAACGATCATGTCATTTTCGTATTCGATTACAGCAAGATTCTTACCGATTTCGTTAAGTCCGCCGAGCATCATTACGCGAACCTTGCTGTGTTGCTTTTTAGCCATATAAGTTCCTTTCTGAATTGTAGTTTCGATTGTAATAATTTTGATTCAAATAAACGATATGTAGCTATTTTGTACAGTAACTTATCATAAAACGCAGAAAAAACGGTATCCGCGTATAAAAATAAATAGCCTAAGCCGATGGTTCTCTGCTGCCATGACCGTACCTTGGTTTTTGCAACAGAGAAAAGAACTCGCTGTGAACGCACTGAAACGAGTTATAGCAACACCGAGCATCTCCACCACGAGAACAGTTTGCTATTGCCTACGTTCGCAGTCGGATATCAACGTGATGAGTAATATCCACAGTAATTTCCCGAAGGCGGCGGGCTGTACAGCGGAAACATCGCGTATTTATTTTACAAAACGAATCCACCGACCTGACTGCGTTACATACGAGACACTGCAGTCATCGGCGACAAATTAAGCTATCTATATTATACACCAACATTAAAGAATAGTCAAGTGCACCCGCATTGTTGAGATACAAAATTGAA
>CAYSEF010000014.1:20153-40546 GCA_964430105.1 uncultured Ruminococcus sp.
CACCAACATTAAAGAATAGTCAAGTGCACCCGCATTGTTGAGATACAAAATTGAATTGGAAGCAGAAGCAGACGCAATGGGCATATTTCCCTATTATACTGTTTAGTTTAGACCAATTATCAATGCGATAGTGCCTATTATTGCTGATGACGATGCTGCACCTAAAGCAAATGCTGCCGCACGTCCTATCAAATGCTCCTTTTTTCGTGGAGCAAAGTAATCGCAGGCATCACGAACTATTCTGTCAGCTTCAGTGGCAAGGTCAGGTGCTGTATTATGTCCGTTTTCGGGAATGTCCTTGCGGAGAATCAGGTATACCTCCTCAAAATATTTTCCGCCGGGATTTTTCATATAATATATTCTTTTTTGACAGCCTCGCAACATTTTTTTCTCCGTTCAAATGTTATTTTATTGAATTATCGCCGTAATATACTTGTGTTATACACTTGTCTGAATTATTATTTAGTCGCTTTATAAACTGTATCGACATTTTCAGACTTTATTCAAGCCACTTTTTTGAACTAAATACAGGTTTTGGTTATTCTTTATTTTATTTTATGAAAAACTAACAAAATTTGTAAATTAACCTATTGACAAGCCGAAAATTGTATGTTACAATAAATTCACAGTAAACGCTGTCAGAAAAAAGAGAAGAGTTTTTTCAGATCAGCTTGAATTAAAAATATCATTAGGAGAGATTGCATTATGAAATCACTTGGAATCGTTCGTAAGGTTGACGAACTCGGAAGAATCGTGCTTCCTATCGAAACTAGAAAGCGTCTTGGACTCGGAGCTAAGGATCCGGTTGAAATTTTCGTTGAAAAGGACAGAGTTGTGCTTAAAAAGTACGAGCCTGCTTGTATCTTTTGTGGAGATGCAGACGATATTATAATCTATAAGGACAAGAGAATTTGCAAGTCCTGCCTTGAAGAAATGAAGAAGACCGAGCTGTAATTCCACAGTCTATCCTACGTAAAAAAGAAGCCGTGTATTCCGATGGTTATGGATGCACGGCTTCATTTGCTTTTGTGCGTTGCCAATATATGGCATATTGGATAGATTGTTCGTGAAATAAAAAGTACGCAAGATTAACAATTTATACAGTAAACTAAATTGTTTGTAACGCAATAGAGCAACAATATAATTAGCAAAATAAATTATTTGTAAATCAAAAAAGCGTGTTGCAAATTACATGGAAAATGTAAATGCGACACGCTTTTTTTTATTTGAAAATGTTATCTTGCTTTGGTTGCAATTTCCAGAAGTGCCTTTGCGATAAATTCATCGGTAGGCATTGCACCCTGGTCTTCACCACCACGAGTACGAACTGAAACTGTACCGTTCTGTCTGTCTCTTTCGCCAACTACGAGCATATAAGGAGTCTTTGCGAGCTGAGCCTGACGGATCTTATAGCGCATAGTTTCGTTTGATGTATCACAGTGAACTTTAATTCCGGCATCAGAAAGCTTTGCGGTAACTTCTTCTGCGTATTCGTTGAAATCATTGCCGATCGGAATAACTTCGACCTGAAGCGGAGCAAGCCACATCGGGAACGCACCTGCATACTTTTCGATAAGGAGTGCAAGAGTACGTTCGTAGCAACCCATCGATGTGCGGTGGATGATGTAGGGGAGCTTCTGAGAGTTGTCGGAGTCTGTGTAATACATACCGAACTTTTCAGCGAGAAGCATATCAATCTGAATGGTGATAAGGGTATCTTCCTTACCGAATACATTCTTGATCTGGATGTCAAGCTTAGGACCGTAGAAAGCTGCTTCGTCGATACCGATCTTGTAATCAATACCGAGGTTGTCAAGGATTTTCTTCATGACACCCTGAGCTTCTTCCCACTGTTCGGGAGTACCTTCATACTTTTCAGTGTTGTTGGGATCCCACTGTGAGAAGCGGAATGTGCAGTCTTCGAGAAGTCCGAGAGTATCAAGACAGTATTTTGCAAGCTCGAAGCAACCCTTGAATTCTTCTTCAAGCTGATCGGGACGAAGTACGAGGTGACCTTCGGAAATGGTGAACTGACGAACACGAATAAGACCGTGCATTTCACCTGAATCTTCGTTACGGAAAAGGGTAGATGTTTCGCCATAACGGAGAGGAAGCTCACGATAAGAACGCTTCTTAGTCAGATATGCCTGATACTGGAACGGGCAGGTCATTGGACGAAGTGCAAAGCATTCCTTTGTTTCGTCATGAGGATCGCCGAGAATGAACATACCATCGAGGTAGTGATCCCAGTGACCGGAAATTTTGTAAAGATCACGCTTAGCCATGAGAGGAGTCTTTGTACGGAGATATCCGCGCTTTTCTTCTTCATCTTCAATCCATCTCTGGAGTTTTTGGATGATAGCAGTGCCTTTTGGCAGAAGTATAGGCAGACCCTGACCGATAACATCAACTGTGGTGAACAGTTCGAGTTCACGTCCGAGCTTGTTGTGGTCGCGCTTACGAGCTTCTTCAACCTGTTCGAGATATGCCTTGAGAGCATCCTTAGCCGGGAATGCAGTACCATAGATTCTCTGGAGCATCTTCTTGTTGGAATCGCCTCTCCAGTATGCACCTGTGCACTGAGTAAGCTTGAAGGCCTTTATAGCACCGGTGGAGAAGAGGTGAGGACCTGCACAAAGATCAGTGAAATCATTCATTTTGTAGAAGGAAATGACAGCATCTTCAGGGAGATCGTTGATAAGCTCAACCTTGTAAGGCTCATCCTTCATCAGCTCAAGAGCTTCTGAGCGAGGAAGAGTGAAGCGTTCCATTTTAGCATTTTCCTTAACTACCTTCTTCATTTCAGCTTCGATTTTTTCGAGAATTTCGGGAGTGAAGGTGATTTCAGAATCAAAATCGTAATAGAAGCCGTTTTCGATTGCAGGACCGATAGTCAGCTTTGCTTCAGGATAGAGTCTTTTAACAGCGGCTGCGAGGACATGAGATGCGGTGTGACGGAAAACATTTGCGCCTTCTTCGTCAGCAAAGGTGAGAAGCTCAACTTCAGCATCAGCATCGATAGTTGTGGTGAGGTCGCATACAACGCCGTTTACTTTGCAGGCAAGAGTTTCACGAGAAGTAAGTTCAGCGGCACGAGCAGCATCATAGGCTGTGGTTGGCGCATCGAACTGCATTACTTTTTCGCCAAATTTTACGTTAAACATGAGGAAATCCCTCCGTTCGGAGTATTTGTACAACGGTTTTGTGGTAAAAACAAAAAAAGCCGCGGTACAGAAAAATTTCTGTCGGGGTGCAGATTTGCTGAAATACAGCAGACCCACACGGTTCCACCCGAGCTTTTAACTCATTGATATTGTATTATTAAGCCGTTTTATTCGGCAGGGTGGTATCGCAGGCAGGTTCGAGGAAACTTTTCAGCAACCGTTTCTCTCTGTGCGGGAATCACTGCAAGGACTAATCCCATAAATAAATTATAGCAGAGTTTTTTCACATTGTCAAGTAAAATTTGTGTTCAATTTTTTTGAAAACTGTACTGTGTTCATTACAAATTCACTTAATTCCTCTTGACATATCTTGAGTTTGCGATATAATTATAAACGGATGGGTATGCATCCTTGAAATTAAATGACTTATTCGTTTTGATAGTACAGTTTACAATAAGTCAGTTATAAATATATTTTAAAACAATTGTATTGCCACCTGTTGGTGACTAGAAATGGAGAAAATTATGAAGAAAAATGCTGCTGTAATAGGTTATGGCGGAATGGGAGCAGGCTTTCACTGTAAGCATCTTGCTGAAAGCGATGTTTGCAACCTTGCGGGAATTTACGATATAGATCCTGCCAAGCGTGAACTTGCTGCATCTCGTGGTGTAAAGGTATATAACACTCGTGAAGAGCTTCTTGCTGACCCTACTATTGATATGGTAACTATCGCAACACCGAATGATGTTCACGAGGAGATCGCTATTGCCGCACTTGAAGCAGGTAAAAACGTAATTTCGGAAAAGCCCGTTACTCTTTCGATGGACAGCCTTGAAAGAATGATTGAAGCTTCCAAAAAAGCCGGAAAGATTTTCTCAGTACATCAGAACCGTCGCTTTGACGTTGATGCACTTGCAATGAAGAAGATAGCAGACAGCGGTGAGATAGGTGAAGTTATCAATATCGAATCCAGAATCCATGGTAGCCGCGGAATTCCCTCTGACTGGAGAGGTATTAAGCAGTACGGTGGCGGTATGCTCTATGACTGGGGTATTCATATCATTGACCAGGCCTGCATGATACTTGGATATGACGTAAAGTCTGTTCGTTGTACATTTGACCATATCACAAACGATGAAGTTGACGACGGATTCCAGCTTTGGATCGAATATCAGAGTGGAAAGAAGGCTTATTGCGAAGTTGGTACTTACAACTTTATCGAAATGCCTCGCTTCTATATGCGCGCTAAAAATGGTTCTGCTATGATCAATCACTGGTCTGTTCCTGCACACGTTGTAAAGTGCAAGGCATGGCATGAATCAGATGTTCTTCCTGTAGTGAATGCAAGCGGTCTTACAAAGACTATGGCTCCAAGAGACAGCATTACAGTTGACGAATACGATCTTGAAAAGCCTCACTCCGACGTTCACGATTACTATCGTAATTTCGTTCGTGCTATCGATGGTATTGAAGAACAGATGGTAACACATGACCAGATGAGATGTGTGCTTAAGATTATTATGAGCGCATTTGAATCCGTTGAAAACGACGGCAAAAAGATTATTTGGTAATTTCAAAAGAGCGGGGATTTACCGCTCTTTAAGTTTATTGTGTGAACTATAATTATACAGGAGTGGCTATGATTTGTGAAATATTATGCATAGGAACGGAACTGCTTCTTGGCGATATAATCAACACCGATGCAGCATTTATAGCACATGAAATCGCTGCGATGGGCTTTTCGTCATATCATCAAACAGTTGTCGGCGATAATCACGAGCGTCTTCGTGAAGCTGTAGATACTGCGCTCTCACGTTCTGATATTGTTATTATGACAGGTGGACTTGGCCCGACGTGCGACGACATCACAAAAACTGTAGTGGCAGAAGCGTTTGGCAGAAAAATGTACTTTGACGAATCGGTTCGCAGTGATTTAGTTAAATTTTTTGAAAAAGTTGGCAGACCGATGACTGAAAATAATCTGTCGCAGGCTATGATTCCCGAAAATGCAACTGTATTCTACAATAAATGGGGTACAGCACCCGGAATTGCACTTGACGGTGAATTAAACGGCTCAAGAAAGATTGCAATACTCCTTCCCGGTCCTCCCGCTGAATGTGAACCGATGTTTCAGGAATGTGTCAAGCCTTACCTCGCAAAGCTGTCAAATAAGGTAATCTATAGTCGAAATCTTCATCTTTATGGAATAGGTGAGTCAGGCGCAGAGCAGGTACTTCGCCCTATAATGGAAGAATCTTCCAATCCTACGGTTGCTCCGTATGCTGCTGAGCATGAGGTGAGAATACGAATTACAGCAATGGCAGAATCCGAGGATGAAGCCAGAACACTCACTAAGAAGATGGCAAAGCGAATATACAAAAGCAAAGTCGGAAATTATATTTATGCAGAAACAAACGATCCTTTTGAGGCAAAAAACGCAACTGTAATGGCACTTATGGCTGAACTCAGAAAGCACGGAAAAACTCTCGCAACAGCTGAAAGCTGTACCTGTGGAATGATCTCATCTCGAATTGGAGATATTCCCGGTGCATCCGATGTTTTCCTTGGCGGAGTTGTGTCATATTCAAATGAAGCAAAGATAAACATTCTCGGAGTGCCGGAGGGTACTATAACGACCGTAGGTGCTGTATCAGAGGAATGTGCAGGATATATGGCTGAGGGGGCACGGAGAGTAACAGGTGCTGACATTGCTGTGTCGGTTACAGGTATAGCAGGTCCAGGAGGAGGAAGTGAAGAAAAGCCTGTTGGAACAGTTTGCTTTGGAATAGCTGATTCGGACGGTACATATATTGAAACAAAGCACTTTAACGGAAAGAATGACCGTGCAAAAATCCGCAGACTTACTACAGCTCATGCGATGATGCTTGTTATACGCAGACTTCGTGGTGAGATATAAATTATTAAAATTTCCAAAATCAAAAAAATGCAATAAAACAGAGCCAAACTCATGGAATATCCGTGGATTTGGCTCTGTTTTTTTAGAAATCGGGAGTAAAGCGTTTTGTCGCAGATGATCTTTCCTGCATATAGCCTTCGAATCCAAGACGAAGTGCTTCGTTTGCGACTTTTTCATACTCGAAAGTAGTAATTTTTCTGCGGATTTTTGCAAAATTATCGTGAGAATTTGTCATAGGCAGAAATTCAGGAGTGTACTGCGCCATGAGAGAAAGCCTTATTTTTGTAATATCAATAGCTTTCGCTATAATCCGAAGTACATTTATTGAATCTTCTCTGTGACTTGGAAGCACAAGATGTCGAACTATGACACCCTTTTGCATCATTCCGTCATCATCAAATGTACATTCGCCAATAATTTCGAGCATTTTTCGGAGCGAACTTATTGCAAATTCAGGATAATTTTCGGCAGAAGAATACAGCTTTGCTAAATTTGGATCAGAATATTTGAAATCTGTCAGAAATATATCGACCGTTCCGCTTAGAGCTTCTATTGTTTCGGGCTTTTCATAACCACCTGTGTTCCAAACTATCGGTAGGCTTAACCCTTTATTTCGTGCCAGCTTTACACTTTCTATGATTTGTGGTGTGTAATGCGTGGGAGAAACAAGATTGATATTGTATGCACCATCTGCTTCAAGCTTAAGCATTTCATTGGCCAGCTGTAGCGGAGTATATATTGTTTCATCAGAATTTTTTCTGCTGATTTTTGAATTTTGACAATACACACATCCAAGAGAGCAGTGTGTGAAAAAAATCGTACCGGAACCACGCACACTGCTTGAATCACCGCTTATGCATGGTTCTTCCCAGTGATGCAGCATTATTTTTGAAACTGACATTTCTTCGCCTGCTGCACAGTAACCGACTTGCTTGGTTCTGTCAACATTGCAATTACGAGGACAAATATTACAGCTTGTTAGGTCGAGCATAGCTTATTCGCTGATTGGGTTGCCCTTGATGAATTTCGAGATCATTCCTGTTTTCAGATCCCAAAGATCCTGAGAAAGGTCAACATAATATTCGTGCGGATTCTCGAAACGGAGAACTTCCTTCCACATGGTTGCTATTTCACGAACACAGTGGTCGCGAATTTCATCGAGAGGTGGCATATTGTAAACAAGCTTGCCTTTTTCAAAAATCGGAACAAGCATTTCACGGGCAGTAAAATCAGTCAATACACGACGTTTCCAGGTATATTCAGGGTCGAATATTTCAAGCGGTTTGGAATCGTCTACAGTTTCGTAGTTCATGGTGATAAGGTCTGCTTCCGCTTTACCTGTTTCGTTTGAATACATACGCCAAAGCTTTTTGAAGCCGGGGTTAGTAATCTTTGCTGCATTTTCACTGACCTTGATTTTTGGTGTGACATTGCCGTTTTCATCTTCTACAGCAGCAAGCTTATAAACGCATCCGAAAACAGCGTCGCTCATTGCAGTAATAAGACGCTCACCGACTCCGAAGCCGTCAATAGCAGCATCTTGAGAGAATAACTCCTGGATTATATATTCGTCAAGTGAGTTTGAAACAATAATCTTGCAGTCAGTCAAGCCTTCGCTGTCGAGTATTTGACGTGCTTTCTTGGAAATATATGCAATGTCACCGGAGTCGATTCGTACTGCACATTTTTTCAGACCCATAGGCCAGAGTATTTCCTTGAATGCACGAATGGCATTATTCAAACCCGAACCGAAAACGCTGTATGTATCAATAAGAAGTGTGGGGTTATTGGGATAGAGCTTGCAGTAGGTAGCAAATGCCTCATATTCTGAATCGAACATTTGCACCCACGAATGAGCCATTGTACCACCGGCGGGAACTCCATAGAGCTTATCGGAAAGAGTGCAGGCAGTGGAAGCACAGCCACCGATATAAGCGGCTCTTGCACCGTAAACTGCAGCATCTTCACCGTGAGCACGACGTGAACCAAATTCTGAAACAGGGCGACCCTTAGCAGCACGAACTATGCGAGAGGCTTTGGTTGCGATAAGAGATTGGTGGTTCAGAGCAAGCAGGACGTATGTTTCGATAAGCTGAGCTTCAATAGAAGGCGCACGAACTGTCAATATCGGTTCACCGGGGAAAATAACTGTACCTTCCGGAACTGCCCAAATATCGCCTGTGAAGCGGAAATCAGCGAGAAAAGTAAGGAATTCTTCGCTGAATATATTTCTTCCACGCAGATAATCGATGTCAGCCTCAGTGAAATGTAAATCTTCAATGTAGCGAATGATCTGTTCAAGACCGGCAGCAATGGCATAACCGCCACCATCCGGAACACGACGATAAAATACATCAAAATATGCAATTCTATTGCGCATTTCTGTTTCAAAATAACCTCCGCCCATAGTGAGCTCATAGAAATCGCACAGTAAAGCGAGGCTATGTTCGTTGATTTTCATAAAGAGTACCTCATATAAATTGAATAGGTAATAGCCGGAGGATTATATTTCCTGCTTGAGAACTACAGCGTGACGTGTTGACCATGCTTCGGCAATAAGTGCATCAACATCAACCTTTGCTTCTTCACGCAGGACTTTTTCAAGCTCAGGTTGAGTTCTCGGATGCTTTGGAGTGAACACAGTACAGCAATCATCATAGGGGAGTATAGATGTATCGAATGTGCCGATAGCTCGAGAGATACGAATGATTTCCTCTTTGTCCATTCCGATACATGGACGGAATACGGGGAGAGTAGCGGCATCTTCAGTCACACACATAGCTCTAAGAGTTTGTGATGCAACCTGACCAAGTGATTCTCCGGTTACAAGTACACCGCAGCCATGTTCATCAGCGCACATAGAAGCTAACTTCATCATAAATCTACGCAGAAGGAGAGTGAAGTAGTCTTCTTCGCAATTATCACGCAGTTCCTCTTGAATATGAGTAAGTGAAATACAGTGTACAATAATGCGTCCGCAGAATTCCGTTAATTCAGAAGCGAGCTGCATAACCTTGTCGTGCGCTGCTTCGCTTGTGTATGGGAAGGACTCAAAATGAACGCAATCGACAGTCATGCCACGCTTCATCATCATGTATCCTGCTACCGGTGAATCGATACCTCCGGAGAGAAGAAGCAATCCTTTTCCGGCTGAACCAAGAGGCATACCACCCGCACCCTTGTCCTGTCCTGCGTGGATGTATGCGTATTCCTCACGAACTTCTATTTTTACAACAACATCAGGCTCTTTAAGATTTACAGTGATATGAGGAACAGCTTCAAGTACGGCTGCACCAACTTCACCTGAAAGCTCCGGTGAAGAAAGGGGGAATTTTTTGTCACTGCGTTTAGCTTCGCATTTGAATGTGTGGTAATTTGCGAGCTTTTCGGGGAGATATTCCTTTGCGGTGGACAAAATCGATTCAAGATTTTTTTCGCATACAGCGGCACGGCAGATACCTGTAAATCCGAATACCTTGCCTATCTGAATGTAAAGTGAATCAAGCTCGTCCTCAGCAGCTTCGTTTTGTGGTTCAATATAAACTGTGCTTTGCTGTGAGCGAACTGTGTATTTACCAAAAAATGCCGCACGGCGACGGACTTCTTTGAGAAGCTGAGATTCAAACGTTGAGCGATTTGTTCCTTTTAAAATGAGTTCTCCGTATTTACAGAGAATTACCTCGTGCATTTTGTATTCCATGATCGTTTCCGTTCTTAAAATTTTAGAATATATCTAATGTAGTATATCATAATTTCTGTCGTGTTAAAATAGTGAATTTCACCAAATTCAACAATTTTCAATAAAAAATTACAGCTTTTAAATAGCGTGGAGAAAATCAGCGATAATTTTCATTGAAGTTTCATCTGAGTCAATTTCTGGATGCCACTGTACAGCACGGTAATATGACAGCTTTTCGTGATAAATGCCTTCCACTATGCCATCCTCACTTCTTGCACATACAATAATACCATTTCCGGCTTTTTTGACAGCTTGATGGTGATAGCTGTTGGTTACTATTTCATCCGAGCCGATAATATCGTGAAGATATCCTGAAATTTTCACTTTATGACGTGGTTTTCCTTCGGAATTTTTTAATACATGAACACCTTCTCGCTCTACCTGTGAATAATGATCCTGCCACAAGCTTCCACCAAGAGCAACATTCATTATCTGTATTCCGCGACATATACCAAAAACAGGTCGGTCGAGTGCTATCAGATGCTTTAGCAGAGAAAGCTCAAAGACATCACGCTCACCTTCTGTGACACCGCATTTTTCGTGCTTTTCTTCACCATAGTGAATAGGATCTACATCGTCACCACCTGTAAAAAGATATCCGTCAAACGAACGAGAATATTCGTCTATTACATTTTTGTCTTTTGTAAGTGGCAGTATTACGGGCATAACAGGTATATTTGCATATTTCGCAGCATCAAGAACGTATTCTGCATAGCGTGATGCAAGAAAATATTTCTCTTTTTCGGTTGAGCAAGTCAAGGCGATTGTCTTCATGAGTACCTCCGATGTTTTTCTATATTATATGCTATAATCGGAGAAAAAGCAATAAAAAGACGAGAAGAAATAGTTCACGCAATCAATGCTGCGAATATAATGAACAAAAATTATCTTTGTGCATAGAATGAAATAGAGAAAAGCGAAGGAGGAATATAATATGAACGAAGAAGGAAGAGGATTCTTGCGTATACGCGTGTTATCGGCAGGCGGAGCACTTCCTGTTGAAGGTGCAGTCGTATTGATAAGTGATTACAATGGTGAGGATAGCGAAGGAACGTTGTTATATTCACTGAGAACTGATGAAGGCGGACTTACGCAAACAGCATCATTACCTGCACCACCATCCTTGGCGAGTCAGAGTCCCGGGAACGGTCAACCATATTCGCTGTATAACGTAACGGTAATGAAGGAGGGCTATTACACGGTTGAGAATATCGGCGTGATGGTTTTTGACGAAGTGGTAGCAATACAACCTGTGAATCTGTTGCCGTTGTCGGAAAACGATGAAATAGCAGGTGTACAGAATGGCAAAGTGACGATAATCGAGAATAGAAATACAAATGTGAGAGGCGATCTATTATCAGATTCAAGTGAAACCAGTGAAGGAGGTGCGGAATGAACGGTGTAATTCTTCCGATAATTCCCGAAAATATCACTGTACATCTTGGAAGACCGGACGATCAAGCACAGAATGTAACCGTAAATTTCGTTGATTACATAAAAAATGTAGCATCGAGCGAAATCTATCCCACATGGCCCGAAAATGCACTGAGAGCTAATATTTACGCACAAATAAGCTTTGCACTTAATCGTGTGTTTACTGAATATTATCGAAGTCGAGGTTATGATTTTGATATCACAAATTCTACAACGATAGATCAGTCATTTGTTTACGGTCGTGACATTTTCGAGAATATTTCTCAAATAGTTGACGATATTTTTAATGATTATATACGTCGTCAAGGCTCTATTGAACCATTGTTTGCATTGTATTGTGATGGAGTTGAGGTGCAGTGTAACGGGCTTTCGCAATGGGGAAGTGTTTCCTTGGCTGAAGAAGGTCGAACGCCATATGAAATTTTGCAATATTATTACGGTGACAATATAGATATCGTTCGCAATGCACCGATTGCAGGGCTTGAAGAATCATATCCCGGAGCTCCATTGAGAATTGGCACGATATCGGACGATGTTTTGCTTATACAGACAAGATTGAATCGAATAAGCAAAAATTTTCCATTGATTCCTAAGATAACCGATCCGAGAGGCTTTTTCTCAGATGAAACCGAGGCGGCAGTGCGAGCTTTTCAAGAGCAGTTCGATCTCACACAGGATGGTATTGTAGGACGTGCGACTTGGTATGCAATAACACGAATATACAGTGCAGTAAAGCGTTTAACTGATGTAAATTCAGAAGGAATACCGCCTGAAGATCTGACGCTTTTATTCAATGGAGCTCTTGAACAGGGGGATAGTGGGTTTGCTGTAGCTGAATTGCAATATCTACTTGCATTTATATCAGCTTTTACTTCGTTTGTTCGACCGGTTACGATAGATGGAATTTTCGGCAGCACCACTCGAGGAGCAGTAGAGGATTTTCAAACGGATGCAGGACTTCCGGTAACAGGAGTGGTTGATGAAGACACATGGAATGAGATATACAGCACATATCGCAGTTTTCTTGAATCATTGCCTGAGGATTATTTTATAGCATCTACCTTGCCATATCCCGGCTCACCGTTGCGAATCGGCTCGAGAGGGGAGTATGTTACAGCACTGCAAGGCTACCTTAACCGTATTTCCGAAGTTTATACTTCAATTCCACAGGTGACGGTTGACGGAGTTTACGGAACAGCTACAGCAAATGCGGTGCGTGCTTACCAGGAAATATTTGGTCTTGAACCGACAGGCGTAACTGCATCATATACATGGCAGTCGATTGCAAACACTTACCGTACATTGATCGAAGGTGATTTTGGTTCTCCAACACAAAATGGCGGAACACTTGAATGAAGTGCGAGAGAAATAATTGTGAAGCATGAATTGCTAAGGAGTGTATATGTTTATAGATTTGTCTGTTGAAGGTAATAGGATAGAAGTATTGCAGAAGCTATTGCGCTATCTTTCCTTTGTGTGGGATGAAAGTGCATTGCGAATAACTGTAAGTGGAGATTATAATGAGGCTACAGCGGATGCAGTGCGAAAATTTCAAAGTATTGCAGGACTTCCGCTTACAGGAGTGACTGATCCTGCAACGTGGACGAAGCTGGTTGAAGCATATAATATCGAAAATCAAAAGAGAGTTCCGGTTATGATTAGACCAATCCCTAATGAACCGGATTATGTGACAGAATTTGCTGAACGGAGCGATACAGTGCTGATACTACAAATAATGCTCCGTGCGTTAGCTCTAAGATACGATTATCTTGACCTTCCGCCACTTTCGGGAGTTTATGGCTCAAAAACAGCAGATGCAGTTCGTTATTTTCAAGAGATAAACGGACTTGAAATCACAGGCAGAGCAGATGTAGAAACATGGAGGCGTATGAGCGAGGAATATAATATGCTTGTCGAGCAGTGATTTAATATAAAAAGAGCGTATTTTCCACGATATTATGGAGATTACGCCCTTTTTCTTGTTGAAAGTCAAAGATTCTTTAATAAATCAAAAAAAAGTGAAAAAGTGAAATTTAGTGAGAAAAAACGAGAAAACATATAGCTAAATCGAAATAATTTTTTATCAAGGTCAAATTTTGACTTTCTTTGACTTTGACCTTTCCTGACTTATGCTGTATAATATAGGCACAATGAAGGTCAAAGATAGTCAAAGACAAAAGGAGATGATGAAGTGACATTATCAGAAAGTATAGCGAGATTGATCGAGGAAATGCTTGAGCAGGGCGGTGGAAGCGCAGAAGTCAAGCGAAACGATCTAGCCGCAAAGCTTGGGTGTGTACCGAGTCAGATCAACTACGTTATAACATCAAGATTTACACCGGAACGTGGTTATGTTACAGAAAGTCGCCGTGGTGGTGGCGGATATATACGCATCGTTCGAGTGCAAATGACAAAAAATCAATACCTTATGCACTTCTTCCATGCGATAGGTGATTCTATCGGAGAGAATGAAGCTAAGGCGTATCTGAAAAATCTAATGGAGCATGGATTGATGACAGAACGAGAAGCAAGAATATCTGCTCAGGCAATGTCTCAGGCTTCACTGGAAAAATGTCCTACCGACAAAAGAGATGCAGTAAGAGCAGATATGCTCAGGCAGATAATAATGCTGCTTATGATGTAAACCGAAATCGGTAAGCATCAAACAAAAACCTAACCAAATTATTTTGAATAAAATTTTGTAAACATACGGAGGAATATATTATGCTTTGCGAAAGATGTAAGAAAAATGAAGCTACATTCTATTATCATGAAAACGTAAACGGTAACGAAAAGACCTATCACCTTTGCTCAGAATGTGCAGGTGAAATGGAAAAGAGCGGTGAGCTTGATTATAGCGATTTCGATAAGAATTTTGAAAACCTCGATTCATTCTTCGGAGATCCGTTCAAGTCGATGAACAATCTTCTTGCAGGATTCTTTGGTACAGGCACACCTAAGCAGATCACTTCATCTGCCGAAAAGAAGTGCCCCGATTGTGGAATGTCAATCAGAGAATTTGCCGCAAACGGTATGGCAGGTTGTCCGAAATGCTATGAAACCTTCTCTAAGGAGCTTGAACCTACTATAACCAAGATACATGGCAGATCAGCACATAACGGACGTGTGCCTGCTAAATTCAGAGAAAAGGCTTCTATGAAGAAGAAAATCGAATCACTCGAAGCAGAACAGCGTGAAGCTATCGCAAACGAGAATTACGAAAGAGCTGCTGAAATTCGAGATGAGCTGAAAAAACTTCGTGAAACGAATACCGAAAACAGTGCCGAATAAGATATATAATAATGTAGAGTTTTTATTAACGATAAGGAGAAAGTTTTATGTGGTATAACAATAAAGGTAAAGATAATAACGTAGTGCTCAGCTCTCGTGTAAGACTTGCGAGAAATATCGCCGGATATCCTTTCCCCGATAAGCTGAATGCAGAACAGGCAAATGAAATCATCGGAAAGATAAAGTCGATATTTGAAGATAAAGATGGTTGGGAATTCATTGATTTCACTTCATTGAAGCCTGTTGACAAAGCGGCAATGCTTGAAAAGCATATCATAAGTCGTGAATTCGCTGAAAAGAACGCACCGTCCGCACTCATCAAGAACGAAGAAAAATCCGTTTATATTATGCTTATGGAGGAGGATCACCTCAGACTCCAGTGTATTACAGCGGGAATGGACGTAAAGACAGCGGCAGATGCTGTGTTTGAAGCTGAAGATATGATCGACGAAGCAGTTGAACTGGCATTTAGCGAACAGTATGGATATATCACACATTGTCCGACAAATCTTGGTACCGGTATGAGAGCATCGGTTATGCTTCATCTCCCTGCATATACAAAATATGGCGGAATTCGAGCGCTCTCAATGCAGCTTTCAAAGCTTGGTATGACTATCCGCGGAATGAATGGTGAGGGTTCTGCTCCGTCAGCACATCTATACCAGATATCAAATGAAGTGACACTCGGTTCGTCTGAGGATGAAACGATAGCTAAGCTTAATGAGGTAGTTGGAAAGATCGCTGCAAAGGAATGGGAACTGCGTGAAAAGCTTGATGAAGCTCAAAGGGAAGAACTTACTGACCGTGCAATGAGAGATTATGGCATACTTCGCTACGCAAGAAAGCTTAATGCAGGAGAGATCGTGGCAATGTATTCCGAACTTCGTCTTGCCGCTTCCATGAAGCTTGTAAATGTTCCTACAGAAAAGCTTGATGAAATGTTTTTCACAACAATGCCAAATACTTTGATAGCTGAAAACGGAGAAGCAAGAGCGGTACAGGTTAGAGATAAAATGAGAGCGGAGAAGATAAGAAAAATTCTCAGCGATATAGAGATAAACGCATAATAGAAGCAATACGAATAAACACAGCGCAGAACGCATATAATAATACAATATTGAATAAAATTGATATAATGCGCTGAAAACGAACCGTATAAGGAGGACTACACAAATGAAGATAGGATTTACTAAGAAAGCACAAAATGCACTTAACAGAGCTTTGTATGTTGCATCTGAAATGGGACATACCTGCGTGGGAAGTGAACATCTATTACTCGGACTTTTGGCAGAAAAAGACGGAATTGCAGCAAAGGTTCTTGAGGAAAGAGGAGTAACATATGATAAAATCAGACAGATGATAGAGGATAATGTTGGTGTTGGTCAATACTCAAATCTGTCGGCAGCTGATATCACTCCAAGAACAAAGAAGATCATTGAATTATCTGCGAGTGTCGCTGTTTCAATGGGCAATGGATATATCGGTACGGAACATCTCCTTCTTGCAATGTGCGATGAAAGCGAATGCTTCGCTGTAAAGCTTATCACCGAATCAGGTGTTTCTACTTCAGATGTAAAGCGCGATGTCCTCTCGTATTTTGGTGGCGATACAAAGGAAGCCGGCAGTGCTGCAAATAATCAGAAGAAGTCGGATGAAGGCTTAAAAGATGCACCGACACTGAGTCAGTATGGCAGAAATCTTTGCAAGATGGCAAAAGAAGGAAAGATTGACCCGATTATCGGACGTGATAATGAAACAGGAAGAGTTATTCAAATACTTTCCAGACGTACAAAGAATAATCCATGCCTTATTGGCGAACCCGGTGTTGGTAAAACAGCAGTAGTAGAAGGTCTTGCACAGCGAATTGTAGACGGAAGCGTTCCTGAAACTCTGCGTGATAAAGTAATAGTAACTCTTGATATTTCTTCAATGATAGCAGGTGCAAAATACCGTGGCGAATTTGAGGAAAGAATGAAGAATGTCATGGATGAGGTACGCAAAAATCCGCAGATTGTGCTTTTTATCGATGAAATACACACGATTATCGGTGCAGGCGGAGCAGAAGGTGCTGTTGATGCGGCAAACATACTTAAGCCGGCATTGGCAAGAGGTGAAATGCAGGTCATAGGCGCAACTACTATAGATGAATATCGTAAGCATATAGAAAAGGATGCCGCACTCGAAAGAAGATTCCAGTCTGTGATGGTAGGCGAACCTACACCTGAAGAAGCAGAGCAGATATTGTTCGGACTTCGTGATAAATACGAAGCACATCATAAGCTGAAGATATCCGATGATGCAATAAAAGCGGCTGTACAACTGTCAGTTCGTTATATAAGCGACAGATATCTCCCCGATAAAGCTATAGACCTTATTGATGAAGCTGCAAGTAAGAAGCGTATTGATTCCTTCACAACACCGCCGGATGTTCGTGAGATCGAAGAAAAGCTGAAATCCATTACAGCAGAAAAGGAAGAAGCGATACTTGGTGAAGATTATGAAGGAGCGGCAAAGCTCAGAGATGAAGAAAAACGTCTTACAGAGGAGCTGAATCAGAAGAAGGGTAACGCAGGCATGGTTCCTGATAAGCTTGTGATCGATGAGAGCGATATTGCAGATATTGTTACAAGTTGGACAGGAATTCCGGTAAAGAAGCTTGCTGAAGAAGAAGGCGAACGACTGCTCAATCTTGAAAATATCCTTAAATCTCGTGTTATAGGACAGGATGAAGCTGTTGAAGCCGTCGCAAGAGCAATCAGACGTGGTAGAATGGGACTTAAAGATCCGAAACGTCCGACAGGTTCGTTTATATTCCTTGGCCCGACAGGTGTTGGTAAAACAGAGCTTTGCAAGGTTCTTGCAGATGTAATGTTTGGCGACGAAAATGCAATGATACGTGTTGATATGTCCGAATATATGGAAAAGCACAGTGTATCTAAGATGATAGGCTCACCTCCGGGATATGTTGGCTATGATGAAGGCGGTCAGCTTACCGAAAAGATTCGTCGTCATCCATACTCGGTAGTTTTGTTTGACGAAATCGAAAAAGCGCATCCCGATGTATTCAATATTCTGCTACAGATACTTGAAGATGGTATTCTCACCGATGCACAGGGAAGACGTGTTGACTTCAAGAATACTATCATAATCATGACATCGAATGTAGGTGCGGGCAGTATCACAGAGCCGAAAAAGCTGGGATTCCTTGATGCTGTAAATTCTCGTGAAGCCGAGCAGGATAAGATGAAGTCCGACGTTATGGATGCACTAAAGCATACCTTCAAGCCTGAATTTCTCAACAGAGTTGATGAGATCATAATGTTCAATAAGCTCACCGACGAAGATATAGAAAAAATTGCAACTATCATGCTGCGTGAGGTTGAAAGCAGAATCAACGCACTTGATATAAATATAAAATTCAGTGATGAGGTCGTTTCTTCTCTTGCAAAAGAAGGCTTCGATCCTGTTTACGGTGCACGTCCTCTAAGAAGAGCAATAGTGCGTAGAGTAGAGGATTCATTCTCAGAGGCAATGCTGAGAGGTGAGATCAAAGCAGGTGACAGTGTTGAAGCGGTTCTTGAAGACGGAAAGATCGCATACAAAGAAGTCGCATAAAATATAATAAACAGAGAATGGCTGTTGCATTTCGGAGAATTTTCCCCGGTGCAGCAGCCATTTTTCTATATAAGTCCGAGTTTTGCCATTTCTCTGGCTAAATTTGCTCGTTTTTCTTCACAAAGCTGTGTAAGTGGAAGTCTCATTGCGTCATTGCATAGTCCCATCATTGAACACGCACACTTCACCGGAATAGGATTAACCTCCGAAAACAGTGCGTGTATCAGTGTGTTTAGCCTTAACTGCTGTTTCCTTGCAAGGTGAATATTGCCACCGAGAAAATTTCGGCAAAGCTCTGCGGTTTCGTGTGGCATTATGTTTGCGAGTACGGATATTACACCTCTACCCCCAACAGAGAGTGTTGGTATTATCATTTCGTCGTTCCCGCTATATACAGCAAATGCTTCATCGGCAAATTCCGCACAGATATCAGTGATAGCAGAAATATTTCCGGAGGCTTCTTTGACTGCTACAATGTTGTCAAGCTCTGCAAGCTTTCGATAAACCGACAAAGGAATAGACATTCCTGTGCGACTTGGAACAGTGTAAAGTATTATCGGTACAGATGAAGCTTCTGCGATTTTTGAAAAATGTGCGATAAGTCCTTCGTTTGAAGTTTTGTTGTAGTACGGCGTAACGACAAGAAGTGCATCAGCCCCGCATTGACAGGCATCATGTGCGAGCTTTGCAGAATATTTTGTGTCATTTGTGCCAACTCCTGTGATGAGCGGGACACGTCCATGAATAGCCTTTACGGAATACTCGATAAATGAGATACGCTCCTCATGTGTGAGTGTAGACGATTCACCGGTTGTTCCTGAAATAACTATAGCATCGATACCGGAGGATATTTGAAATTCGATAAGCTTTGATAATGCGGTATAATCTATTGCACCATCATCAGTAAAAGGCGTGACAAGTGCGGTTGCGACTCCTTCAAAAGGAAGTATTTTCTCTCCCATGATAATAACCTCAAGAAAATAAATGCATGATCCCATGAAAAAAGATTGAAAACTTTCGCTTTATGTATTATAATATATAGAGTTACTTTGAAAGAATAAAGAATAAAGAATGATATAAGCAATCGGGATTCAATAACAATATATGCCGGACGCTGTATTTGTTTCATCCCGAAAACGGAGAAAAGCATGATAAAAAATAACCTTCCTGAGACTGAGCTTCGTCTATCGGATTTTTACTATGATCTGCCGGAAGAAAGAATCGCACAAACACCTGTTGAACCGCGAGATTCTTCACGCTTGATGGTGCTTCATCGTGAAACGGGCGAAATCGAACATAAAATATTCCGTGATATTATCGATTACATTCAGCCGGGGGATACCTTGGTTGTAAACGATACACGAGTTATTCCTGCAAGAATTATCGGACACCGAAAATATCGCTTTGATGAACAGCTTGGTAAGCGAGTAGAAACAGAATCAACTGCACCTGTTGAACTGCTTCTTCTGAAACAGCGTGAAAATGACGTTTGGGAAACTTTGGCAGGCCCCGGAAAGCGTGCAAAACCCGGTGATGTTATTGAATTTGGCGATGGAATACTTGAAGCACACGTCATGGAGGTCATCGAAGGTGGTTGCCGTGTTGTAAAACTTGTCGTAAATCATGGCGCAGACAATGTTTTTGCGGCACTTGATCTTCTCGGTGCAATGCCACTTCCGCCATATATAACACATAAGCTTGAAAATCCCGAGAGATATCAGACTGTATATTCTCGTACATTGGGTTCAGCCGCAGCTCCAACGGCAGGTCTTCATTTTACAAATGAGCTTCTCAAAAAGATAGAAGAAAAAGGCTGTAAAATCGTTCCTGTGCTTCTTCATGTGGGACTTGGAACATTCAGACCTGTCAAAGAAGATAAGATTGCTGACCATGAAATGCATTCGGAATATATTCGTGTGACTGAGGAATCAGCAAAAATAATCAACGAAAGACGTGCGGCAGGAGGAAGAATCATAGCAGTCGGAACAACATCTTGTCGTGTGCTTGAATCTGCATCTGATGAAAATGGCATTTTGCACCCGGTTGATACAGATACAGGAATATTTATTTTCCCGGGATATAAATTCAAGATGGTCGATGCTCTCATCACAAACTTCCACCTTCCCGAAAGTACGCTGTTGATGCTCGTATCAGCGTTGTCTGACAGGGAAACAATCATGAAGGCATACAAAAAAGCAGTTGAGATGGAATACAGATTCTTCTCATTCGGCGA
>CAYSEF010000015.1:0-40398 GCA_964430105.1 uncultured Ruminococcus sp.
ATTTTATTTAATAATTTTATAGTTTTCATTTTTTTATATACCTCGACTTACTTGGGATTCTTTTCCGCAAAATCTTTCATGAATGCAACAAGTGCTTCGACACCTTCATAGGGCATAGCGTTGTAAATTGAAGCACGCATACCGCCAACAGAACGATGACCTTTTAAATTCTTAAGACCTGCCGCAGCGGCTTCCTTAGCGAATTTCTTGTCGAGCTCTTCATTGCCTGTAACAAAAGTAACATTCATCATTGAACGACTTGCCTTTTCTACGGGAGCTATGTAATAATCCTGAGAATCCAGGTAATCATAAAGAAGTGCTGCTTTCTTTTCGTTGCGCTTTTTCATTTCTTCAAGACCACCCATTTCGAGGATCCATTCATATACAAGACCTGCCATGTAAATAGCGTAGCAAGGAGGTGTGTTGTACATAGAATCATTGTCAGCCATAAGTTTCCAGTCGAGCATTGATGGAGTTGCTGGATTTGTCCAACCAAGAAGATCTTCGCGAATTATGGCAACTGTAAGACCGGCGGGGGCCATATTTTTTTGTGCACCTGCGTAAATAACGCCGAATTTAGAGACATCAACGGGTTCGGAAATTATGCATGAAGACATATCAGCAACAAGCGGGATATCTCCTGTATCCGGTATATAATTGAATTTTGTGCCATAAATTGTGTTATTGAAGCAGATGTGAACATAGTCAGCATCAGCGCTGAAGGATTCACGGGTTGTTTCCGGAATACGAGTGAAGTTATAATCCTTTGATGAAGCAACTACCTTAGCTTCGCCATATTTCTGAGCTTCTTTGTATGCTTTGGTGGAGAACTGACCCGAGAGAATATAGTCAGCCTTGCCTGTTTTCATCAGATTCAACGGAACAGCTGCAAACTGAGTGGATGCACCGCCCTGAAGAAAGAGAACCTTATAGTTATCGGGAATATTCATAAGCTTACGCAGATCAGCTTCAGCTTTCTGAATTATTGCTTCATAGTCTGCTGAACGATGACTCATTTCCATAACTGACATTCCGCTGTCGCCATAACAGATAAGCTCGGAAGCTGCTTTCTCCAGAACTGGGAGAGGAAGCATGGAAGGACCTGCTGAGAAATTGAATACTCTTTTCATTATAAAACATCTCCTGTTGAATTATATTCCAGCGGCTGACATTATGAATAATTATTACATCAATAAAAATCAATAAAAATTATAGCCGATGATAGGTATAATCTATTATAACGCAATTAGAAGGAATTGTCAATCACATAACACAAAATGCAATGTTGTTAAATTATACGAAATAGATAGAATTAGTCATCAAAAATATGTATGTAACACATAAAATCCATTAAAATCAATTTTTTTACGAAAATCGGGAACAAATCATACGCTTTGAACGTCTTTTATAATAAAGATTCAATCATTGGAGGATCGATATGAAAAAATACAGATTGTTGTCGTTATGTTGCTCGTTATTGGTACTTACCGGAATGACAGGATGTGCTTCTTCGTATGACAGCACTAATTCAAGTAGGGTGTATGATACTTACTATTCTGAACAGACAGAGGCAATGGAAATTACCGGAATGACATACAAGGGGGATTTCAATGAAAGCACTATTGTATCGGAAACAGCTTCAGACAGTATAAAAAACGACCTTTCTTCGAGAAAAATCATTAAAAATGCCACGCTGAGCTTTGAAACTAAGACTTACGACGAATTCATGAATTTGCTTGAACAGTGTATCACCGGCATTGGAGGATACATTGAATCTCAGGAGGCATACAGTGGCGGAATCTACAGCTCTCGTAATATTAGAAATTCTAACATAATTGCACGTATTCCGGCTGATAATTACAATCGTTTTATGAATGATGTTTGTAATATAGGCACGGTGACATACCGCTCTGAGTCATCATCGGATGTTACAATGAACTATGTTGATACTGAAAGTCGCATAAAATCGCTTGAAACTGAGTATAATGCACTTTTGGAAATACTTGACAAAGCAACTTCGCTTGATGATGTTATTATGCTTCAATCGAGAATAAGTGAAGTTACATATCAGCTTGAATCATATAAATCACAAATTCGCAAATATGATGACTTAATTTCTTACTGTACCGTAAATATTGATGTGTCTGAAGTATGGCGTGAAACACAGAATGTCGAGGTAATGTCATTCGGAGAACGAATAGTCAGCGGACTGCAAGATACATTCTATGATATAAGCGAAGATTTGACTGATTTCTCTGTATGGCTGATTACGTCGCTCCCATACATTGTTATATGGTGCGTTGTGATTCTGGTTATGATTTTTGTAATTAGACGCATTTCAGCATCGATAAAAGAAAAGCATAAGAAGAAAAATGAACAAAAATTGATTGAACAATACTATAAGCAGACAAATGAAAATCAAAAAAACGATTAAAAGAATCCTTAAGACCTTTGCAATATTATTCCTTTTAGCAGTCATTTCTGTTATCGGAATCAATATATATCTTTGCGGCACTGTAAAAAACAGAATATACCATGCAGACGAACTTAAACTTAACGAGTCAGATTGCATTCTCGTTCTCGGTGCAGGAGTGAGAGCCGATGGAACTCCAAGTCATATGCTGGAAGATCGTCTTATAGTTGGAAAAAAGCTGTATGATGCCGGCGTATCAGAATTTATTCTTCTGAGTGGAGATCACGGAAAAGAAGATTACGATGAAGTGAACTGCATGAAGAATTATTTGCTTGAAAAAGGTGTTCCGCGTGAACCTATATTCTTAGATCATGCAGGATTTTCCACTTATGAATCACTTTATCGTGCAAAAGAGATATTCGGAGCGCAGAAAATAGTGATTGTAACTCAAAGCTATCACCTGTACAGGGCACTGTATATAGCGGACTATCTCGGACTTAATGCAGTTGGAGCAACAGCTGATCTTAGAACGTATGTGGGACAAAGTATGCGTGAAACAAGAGAAATAGCAGCACGAGTAAAGGATTTCTTTTATACAATATTCAAACCTGAACCCACATATTTAGGTGATAAGATACCGCTTGTTGGCAGTGGCGAGGTTACTGACGGCTAAAGGAGAGACTGTATGATTTATCTTCAGAAATTTTTCCTTCCTACATTGGAACAGGAAGAAGATCACGCTCACAAGCATTGTGCTGTTTATGGTTTTGAATTTGGAAACGATCATCCTCACGCATATCCTTATGGTATTTTTCCATATAAAAGATTGTCAAAGATAGAACTTTCTGATATTACCATTTTTTATGGTGGAAATGGAAGCGGAAAATCTACTCTGTTGAATCTTATTGCTGAATCTTTGAAACTTCCACGTATCACTCCGTATAATCGCAGTAAATACTTTGTTGAGTATGTGGATCTTATGTGCTCACACAAAGCAATCGGTGGTACAAGACAGAATACTGTTCCGAACGGAAGTGCAATATTTACGAGTGACGATGTATTTTACGGACTTATTGACCGAAGGGTAGAGAATGAGATGGTTGAAATACGCCGTGATGAAAAAATGCATGAATATTGGGAAGTCAGTCAAGGCAAGAAACAGTATGACCGCTTTGAATCACTTGACGATTATGATAGATTGCTATATCAAATGGATCAGCATCGCAAAACTATGACACAGTTTGTAAACAAATATGCAGGAGAAACACGAACACCTGATTCCAATGGCGAGTATGCAATGAATTTCTTTAGAACGCACTTCTGCGATAACTGTCTTTATCTTTTGGATGAGCCTGAAAACAGCTTATCACCGAAATATCAGTTGCAACTTGTTTCGCTTTTGCAGGAGTATTCTCGTTTCTTCGGATGTCAGTTTATAATATCTACTCATTCTCCATTTGTAATGTCGCTAAAAGGTGCACTTATATACGATCTTGATTCAATTCCCGTTACAACAAAACCATGGTGGGAACTGGAAAACATGAAAGTCTACTACAACTTTTTTTCAGGATTCAAAAATAAATTCGAGAAATGATATAGGATACCTAAACTTGTATTCATTAGATATCGTTTTTTCCATGTTGTTTTGACAAAAGAATCGACTGTAACAGTAAAGTATTGCTGTAACGGTCGATTTTTTTGTGACTATCATTATCACTTTCGTTTTATTAACAAAAATATATTGAAAAAAGATTTTGTTTATGCTAAAATATAATAGAATGTGATTTAATTGGGAGTTTATGCGATGAATAACAAAGCAATGCTTGTCGGTTTGTGTGGAAGAAGTGGTTCAGGTAAAGGATATGTATCTGAACTTTTCGCTGAGATAGGAATTCCTGCAATAGATACTGATGCAGTTTATCGCGAAATGACAAGTGCATCAGATAAATTGTCTCCATGCATGAATGAGCTTGTTGTACGATTTGGTAATAAAATTGTTTCTAAAGACAATTCGCTTGATCGTAAAGTTATGCGTGAGCTGGTTTTCAGTGGTGATGTGCAAGCACTTGATGATCTTAATCAAATCACACATAAGCATATACTCGCTAAAACTATGGAATATGCTGATGATCTTGCAAGTAAAGGCGCAAGTATCATACTTATCGATGCACCGTTGTTGTTCGAGAGCGGATTTGACAGAATGTGTACTCGCTCTGTTTGTGTTGTCGCACCGGAAGCAACAGTTTTGCGTAGGATCATGCGTCGTGATGGAATATCAGAGGAAGATGCCAGACGCAGACTTGCAACGCAAAAATCTGTAGATGAACTTACAGAAAAATCAGATTTTACTATTGTGAATGATTGTGTAAGGGAAATTCTCGTAGAAAGAATTGCAGACTGTGTAAAAGAACTGCGTGCTGTTTATAACGAGGAATTTGTGAAATAATATATGTAGTTGAGCGGGAAATAGTATGAAATTAAAAACTGCGGCACAAAGAAGTTTCGTAATAATACTTATATTGCTCCTGTCCATATTGATAGGATATGTGTATAATAATATCGGTCATGAGTTTGACTTAAAAGAACATCCGCGTGAATATACCGAATTCGTTGAGAAGTACTCTATGGAATATGGAGTGCCTGAGTATATCATATATGGACTTATCCTATATGAAAGTGATTTTCAAAGTAATCATGTGTCAGAAGACGGAAGAATAGGTCTTATGCAATTGTCACCCGAAACTTTCCGTCAAATGTTAACTATAACTAAAGAAAATCTCGAATCGGGAATACTATACGATCCGGAAACAAATATCCGCTATGGAGTATATCTTTTATCTCATTTGTTCACAGAATATAATCGTTGGAATACAGTTATAGCAACATATTTGACAGACGAAATAACTGTCAAAGACTGGATGAGCGATCCTGCAAATGTCGATTCAAACGGTAATCTTACAACAATTCCCAGTGAAGATATAGCAACAAAGACTGCAGAAATTCTTGGGAATATCGAAATGTATCAAAAACTTTATTATAATAATTAAATAACGAAAGGAAAATATCATGAGCGAAAAGACAAAGGGTCAGACCCTGAAAGAAGAACTTTTCTACAAGAAAAAGAATGCATTTGAGCTTAGATCAGCTGATGAGCTTGCAAAGGCTAAGGAATATGCGGCTGAATATGCAGCATGGCTTGACAAATCAAAAACCGAAAGAGAGTGCGTTATCGCATCTATCGAACTTCTCGAAAAGCATGGTTATAAAGCATATAAGATTGGCGACAAAATTAAAGCAGGTGATAAGCTTTATCTTAATAACCGTTCCAAGAGCTTGTTTGTTGTAAAAGTTGGTACAGAAGACATCGAAAATGGTGTAAGAATTTGTGCCGCTCATATCGATTCTCCCAGACTTGACTTGAAACAGCACCCACTTTACGAAAATGACGGCGTTGCTTACTTTAAGACACATTATTATGGTGGTATTCGCAAGTATCAGTGGGCAACCATTCCGCTTGCTATCCACGGTGTAGTAACCAAAGCTAATGGCGAGACAGTTGAGGTTCGCATAGGTGATGAGGCAGGAGATCCCGTATTCTGTATCACAGACCTTCTCCCGCACCTTGCAAAGGATCAGAATGCACGTCCTCTTGGTTCAGCATTCTCCGGTGAAGGACTTAATGTAATGCTTGGAAGTTCTCCTTATTTTGAAGAAGACGGCAAGCTGACTCCTGCTGATGAAAAGGTTAAGCTTAACATTATGATCATGCTCAATGAAAAGTATGGTATCACCGAATCTGATTTCATGAGTGCGGAACTTTCAATCGTTCCTGCTCAGAATAGCGTCGATGTTGGTCTTGACAGATGGATCATTGGTTCTTACGGTCATGACGACAGAGTTTGCGCATATCCTGCACTCACATCAATTATTGAAGCAGAGGACTCTGTTCACACCTGTGTTGCAGTTCTTGCCGACAAAGAAGAAACAGGTTCAAACGGTATCAGCGGTATGCAGTGCATTCTTCTTGCTGATATTATCGATGAGCTTGCTAAGAATCTTGGTGGTAACACAAACGTAGTTCGCATGAATTCAAAGTGTCTTTCTGCCGATGTTACAGTTTGCTATGATCCTAACTACCCCGAGGTTTCCGAAAAGCGCAATTCTGCACTTATTCATTGCGGTGTTGGTCTCTCAAAGTACACAGGTTCAGGCGGTAAGGGCGGTACAAACGATGCTTCCGCAGAACTTGTTGCGTATGTACGCAAGCTGTTTGATGATGCAGGTGTAATTTGGCAGACTGCTGAGCTTGGTAAAGTAGATCAAGGTGGCGGCGGTACAGTTGCTATGTATATTGCAAATCGCAATATTGAAACTATAGATATTGGTGTACCTGTACTTTCGATGCACGCACCGTTTGAGCTTATTTCTAAGGCTGACCTTTATGAAGCTCATCGTGCATTTACCGCATTCTGCAAATAATTTAAGAAAACTTCATTAATTTACGGATAGAAATATGCTTGAAAGACTGAAAGAAGCCGAATTACGGTTTGACAGAATCGAAGAAGACCTTGTAAAACCTGAAACTTTAACAAATATGGAGACATATACAGCTCTCCTCAAAGAACGTGCAAATCTTGCTCCGATAATCGAAAAGTATCGTGAGTATAAAAAAGCAATAGCTGATGCTGAAAGCTCACTTGAAATACTCGAAACTGAAAGTGATGCGGAACTCCGTGAACTTGCTGATGAGGAATACAAGCAGGCTAAAGCAGATACTGCACGCTTTGAAGAAGAACTGAAAATTCTCCTCCTTCCCAAAGACCCGATGGACGAGAAGAACGTTATGATTGAGATTCGTGCAGGTACAGGTGGGGAAGAGGCAGCTCTCTTTGCCGGAGTACTCTATAGAATGTACACAATGTATGCAGATACAAAACGCTACAAAACAGAGCTTGTCAGCTTTAATGAAACCGGACTTGGCGGATATCGTGAAATAACCTTCATGGTAACCGGTGAGGGTGCATATTCACGTTTTAAATATGAAAGCGGAGTGCATAGAGTACAGCGAGTACCTGAGACTGAAACTTCCGGTAGAATCCATACATCTACAGCAACAGTTGCAGTTCTTCCTGAAGCGGAGGACGTTGAGGTTGAGATAAACCAAGGTGATCTTGAAATAGAAACGATCAAATCCAGCGGTGCAGGTGGTCAGCACGTCAATAAGACTGAATCGGCTATCAGACTTCTGCATAAGCCTACGGGAATTGTTATCGAGTGTCAAGATGAGCGTAGCCAATTTAAGAACCGTGATAAGGCAATGAAATTGTTACGAGCAAAGCTATATGACATGAAAACTCGAGAACAAAACGAAAAAATAGCTAGCGAACGCCGTTCACAGGTAGGTACCGGTGACAGAAGCGAGCGAATTCGTACCTACAACTATCCCCAAGGAAGAGTTACTGATCATCGTATAGGCTTCACGATATATTCGCTTGAAAACTTCTTAAATGGTGGTATAGAAGGTATGATTGATGCTTTGGCGACCGCAGATACAGCCGAAAAACTGAAAAATGGTGATTTTGCAGGTGCTTAAAGATCGGAGTAGATTATGAAAACCGAATTTTTGAAAATCACTGGTAATGCGATCGATGATGACGAGATCATATGTAAAGCAGCAGAAGTGATACGAAGTGGTGGTCTTGTAGCAATTCCGACAGAAACTGTTTATGGTCTTGCAGGAAGTGCATTGCTTGAAGAATCCGCAGAAAAAATATTCTCTGCAAAAGGAAGACCGGCTGATAATCCGCTTATCGTGCATATTGCAAAGCCGTCAGATGCTGAGAATATAGCCTATACTAACGATGTTTACTATAAGCTTGCGGAAAAATTTATGCCAGGGCCTCTTACGATAACGTTAAAGAAAAAGGATATCATTCCCGATACAGTAACTGCTGGACTTGATAGTGTAGCAATACGCTGCCCATCAAATCAGATTGCGCATAAGCTTATTGAAGTTTCAGGTCATCCAATAGCGGCTCCAAGCGCAAACCGTTCCGGAATCCCATCACCTACAAATGCACATCATGTATTTGTAGACATGAATGGCAGGATCGATATGATAATCGATGGTGGCGATTGTGAGATAGGCCTTGAATCAACAGTTATAAGGCTCGACGATGACGGGTGCACTATCCTTAGACCCGGTGCTGTAACGGCAGATATGCTTGCTCCGATTTGCGGGAAAGTTACGATATCTCCGGCAGTAGTAGAACCATCGCTTGCTAATAACATAAAACCGGAATCTCCTGGAATGAAGTACAAGCATTATGCCCCAAAAGCAGAGGTTATTCTTATCGATGCACCGGATGATGTTTTCTTCGACTATGTTCGTGAAAATGCAGTCGGTAAATATGGTGTTTTTGCATCAGATGAGGATAAGGATAAGATCGGAAGTGGAGTTTTTATTTCAACTGGCGAAAAAGGTGATGCGAAGGAAGCTTCAAGACGTTTGTTCACATCGCTGAGAAGTGCAGATGAGATGGGACTTGCTACTGTGTTCGCACAGTGTCCTCCTGCTGACGGTGAGTATCTTGCACTTTATAATAGAATTGTACGTGCAGCCGGATGTAAAATCCTTAAGCTTGCAGGTAAATAAACAAATTAACAAAATAACATTGTGAGGTAAAAAATGAATCTTGTAACTGAAAAAATGAATGCTTATGTAGCGGATATTCAGAAAAAACTCATAGATATGGGTAGACCAAAGATTGCTGAAATGTTCGCTCCAACATATCTTAATACTATCGAAACTACAGTTAAGCTCGATGAAAACGGTGCTTTTGTTATCACCGGTGATATTCCTGCTATGTGGCTTCGTGACTCTTCTGCACAGGTAAGACACTATCTCCCTCTTACCAAGGATGATGAAGATATCCGCAACCTTGTAGCAAGTCTTGTTAAGAGACAGGCTCTTTGCATCATTAATGACCCTTATGCCAATGCATTTAACCGTACTGCTGAAAAACTGACTCAGTGGGGTGAATCCGATAAGACTGAATTCAATAACCCCATGGCATGGGAACGCAAGTATGAAATTGACTCACTTTGCTATCCTGTTAATCTTGCATACCATTTCTGGAAGGCATCCGAAACCTCTGCACATCTTGACGATACCTTCAAATCTGCTTGCGTAAAGGTTCTTGATGTATTTGAAACAGAACAGAATCATGCTGAAAAGTCCGCATACAGATTTGTACGTGAAAATTGCCCGCCTACCGACACTCTTTGCAATGATGGTATGGGTTCACCTGTTGGTTATACAGGTATGACATGGTCCGGATTCCGTCCGAGTGATGACTGCTGTACATATCATTACCTGATTCCGTCTGAAATGTTTGCATCTGTAATTCTTGGCTATATGATCGAAATGGCTAAGGAAGTTTATGCTGACGAAGCTCTTGCATCCCGTGCAGCTAAGCTTAAGTCTGAAATCGATAACGGTATTGAGAAGTACGCTATCGTAGATCATCCAAACGGTGGCAAGATGTATGCATACGAAACTGATGGTCTCGGCAACTACAATCTTATGGATGACGCAAATGTGCCCAGCCTTCTTTCACTTCCATATCTTGGCTACTGTGAAGCAAATGATG
Source organism: uncultured Ruminococcus sp. (assembly GCA_964430105.1). Classification (GTDB taxonomy): domain Bacteria; phylum Bacillota; class Clostridia; order Oscillospirales; family CAG-272; genus UMGS1696. The sequence continues at coordinate 10,066 of CAYSEF010000015.1, forward strand.
AGCTTTACAAGAACACACGTGACTTCATTCTTTCAAAGAGAAATCCCTACTATTTTGAAGGAAGCGCAGCTAAGGGTATTGGAAGCCCGCATACTCCTAAGGATTATATCTGGCACGTTTCCCTTGCTATGCAGGGCCTGACATCTACGGATGATAAGGAAATCGAATACCTTCTCGATCTCTTTGAAACTACAACAGCAGGTACAGGTCTTATGCATGAAGGTTTCCATGTTGATAACCCCGATAAGTTTACACGTTCGTGGTTTGCATGGGCGAACTCCATTTTTGCAGAATTTGTAATCCACGCTGTAGCTAACAAGTAATTAATATTGTGAGAGCTCATTTGAAATAGGGTTTTTATAAACCTGTTTCAAATGAGTATCTTTACAAATGACTAAAATCAAAACAAAACAGAGGAAAAAATGCCCAGAAAGAAAAAAGCAGATCAGAATACGGATTTGACAACAGTTGCCGAAATCAGAGATCAGCATATTACTGACACTATCGAAAAAAACTATATGCCTTACGCGATGAGCGTTATCGTATCACGTGCAATTCCTGAGATAGATGGATTCAAGCCATCTCATCGAAAGCTCCTTTTTACAATGTATAAAATGGGACTTTTGAGTGGACCTCGAACGAAAAGTGCTAATGTCGTTGGTGCAACAATGCACTATAACCCACATGGCGATATGGCTATATATGAGACTCTTGTTCGACTTACGCGTGATTACGAGGCTTTGTTGCATCCGTTTATTGACTCAAAAGGTGGTTTTGGTAAGCAGTACAGTCGTGACATGGCATTTTCAGCACCACGTTATACAGAAGTCAAACTTGAACCTTTCTGCAATGAAGTTTTTGGTGGCTTAAACAAAAACGCAGTAGAAATGGTGCCTAATTACGATAATACTGACATGGAGCCGACACTCCTGCCGACTTCATTCCCAAATATTCTTGTATCTCCCAATATGGGCATCGCTGTAGGTCTGTCGTCACAGATATGCTCGTTCAACCTGGCAGAAATTTGCGACGGTACCATTGCACTTCTAAAGAATCCTAAAACCTCGACTGATAAGCTACTTGATCTTATAAAGGCACCTGATTTTGCGGGAGGCGCAAATTTGATCTATGACCGTGAGCAAATGCGTCAAATATATGAAACAGGTACCGGTAGTTTCAAAATGCGTGCACGCTATAACTATGACAAGTCGAATGGAATGATCGAGGTTACGCAGATTCCGTATTCAACTTCAATTGAAATCATCATTAAGCGTATTACAGATCTTCTGAAAGAAGGAAAGTTTAAAGAAATATCCGATGTTCGTGATGAAATCGACCTTTCCGGATTCAAATTGACTATTGACGTTAAGCGTGGAACAGATGCTGATGCACTTATGGCTAAGCTATTTAAGCAGACTACGCTTGAGGATAGTTTTGCTTGCAATTTTACTGTCCTTGTAAATGGTGTGCCTAAACAACTCGGTATTCGCGATATACTTAACGAATGGATAATCTTCCGTGTCGGATGTGTGCGACGTGAGCTAACATATGATCTTGAAAAAAAGAAAGAAAAGCTCCATCTTTTGCGTGGTCTTGGTAAAATTCTCATAGATATTGATAAAGCTATTCAAATAGTTCGTGAAACTGAACGTGAATCTGACGTTGTGCCACGACTTATGGAAGGCTTCCAGATAGATGAGATACAGGCTGATTATATCGCTGAAATAAAGCTAAGACACCTTAACAGAGAATATATCCTCGAAAGAATAAAAGAAATCGAGGAATTGCAAAAAGAAATAGCTGATCTTGAAGAAATTATTGCTGATGATATCAAGCTCAAGGATTTAATAGCTAAACAGTTAACCGCTATCAAGAAGAAATATGGTAAACCGCGTAAAACTCAGCTTATTACTGCCGAAGACGATATCGAAGTTCCTGAAGAGAATGAGGTAGAGAATTACGCTGCATATGTCGTATTGACTAAAGAGGGATATTTTAAGAAAATCACTCGTCAGTCACTCATACGCGCTGATGATCAGAAACTCAAAGATGGTGATGAAATTGCCAATGCAGAGGAATGTGAAAATCGCGATGAACTGCTGTTCTTTACAGATAAATCACAGGTTTATAAATGCAAAGTATCCGATTTTGAACCGGTAAAAGCCTCAGCACTCGGTGAATTTATAGCTGTAAAGCTTGGATTTGACGATGATGAAAAGCCTGTAATGATGAAAGTGATTTCTGATTACAATGCGAATGACAATTTCATTTTCTTGTTCGAGAATGGTAAGGGCGTGAAGATTCCCACAACAGCTTATGAAACTAAAACGAACAGACGTAAGCTGACGGGCGCATATTCCGGAGCATCTCCGATAGTAGCAATACTGTATGAACATGAACCGTTTGATCTATTTATCGAAAATAGCGCGGGAAAGGGAATACTGATAAATTCTTCGCTGATTCCCCAAAAAACTACACGTTCGTCATCCGGAGTTATTCTTTTTAATATGAAGAGTGAATTTGTGGTGACTGATGTGAGAAGTGGTGATAAACTTGATCTCGATAAGGTATCACGTTGTCGTAAAAATAAAATACCTGCAACAGGCATTGCAATACAAAAAGCCGGAGAACAGCTGAAAATAGAATAGAAATTCCGAGATTTCCCAATATATCGAATGAAATGTAAATTTTTGTCCGATATTGGGAAATCTCTTGCATTTACAGCTTTGCAAGTGTATAATATCTTCGTTACATTTTACCGAAAGGCATCCTTTTACATGAAAAAAAGTAAGTTTTTTAAGATATTGGCGTCTGTTTGTGCGGTTACAGCAACGCTTGGTATCACAGTAATGGCAGCATATGACAGCTCGGAGGACCCGCTTATAACTTGGAGCTATCTTCGCGACATTTTTAAACCTGAGATTCTTAATGCAGTTGAAGATACTGTCGATAAACGCTTTGAGGAATATGACGTCATTCTCGACGAAAGAAAAGATTATGAAGATCCCTCAATAAATGAAGAACAAGATAATGAAACTTCCCAAACGGTATCCGCATCATATGAAGTCATAGAGTTGCAGGAGGGCGATGCTGTTTATGCTGTTTCTGCTTGCGATATTATGCTTCGCTCCGGAACAGTGAACTGTATTGCACCTGACGCCTCGCAGGGAATAGCAGACTATACTTCCGGTGAGGAAATTTACAATGGAATGAAGCTGACTAAGAATCATATGTGTCTTATCCCTAGAGGTGACGGTCGTGGAGTTCTTGCGGTTTCAGAGAAGGTTTATATTATGGTAAGGGGTGACTACACAATTGTCTACAAATAATTCAAAAACAACTAACAGTAAAATTGATAAGAAGAAGTTGCTTGTAAGAATTCTTGCGGGAGCAATGGCTTTTTTGATGGTTATAAGCACTGCTTTTGTACTTATTTCTACAATTAGTGCAGCTGAACCTCAAAATGAAGCGACAGACACAACAGAGAGCATTGATACATCCTCGCTTAAGGACAGCGGGGATGTTCTGATAAGTGTAGGATTGATGTATGGTACAAATCTTACTACCGGCTTTCAAACAACGACTACCGATGGATATACGATTGGTATGCAAGAACTTAATGGTGATAAAGAATTCGATGAAATATGGGATATCGACAATACAGTAATATCATGTACCGCTGATGCGAATCTTTCGAAGAGCGGAATGACTTTTCTTGTTGCCGAGAATAAGCGTAAAACCGTTATAGGCGGATATCATATTCAAGTTGACTGTGATCGTCTTGATAGAGAAGAAGTTGAAGATCTTATCTATGAAACAGAACGTGAAGTCGAAGATCTTGGACTTTACATAATTCCTGCATATGTTTATACAGGATATGCACTTAGAATAGGTGCTTTTTCATCATGGGGGGATGCGGAAGATTATCTTAACGAAATAGAAGATATTTTTCGCGGTGAAAATGTGTACGTTGTAGAGCCAACTGACACAGCGGTATCAGTTATCGATCCGTATGACGATGTAATTCTGTTTGAATATGATTGTGGAGGCGAGTCAGAGCTTGGACTTGTTGCACATGAAGATGATAATGGCAACACATATATCATGACTCCTGCAACAAATGTGTATGACGGTGTGTTTTGTTTTAAGAGATATGATAATGGTGAAATTGACGGTGTATCTCTAATAAATATTCTGCCGCTGGAAGCTTATATAGCAGGAGTATTGCCATATGAGACATCAAATTCATGGCCACTTGAAACACTGAAGGCTTTTGCTATCACAGTCCGCTCGTATACCTTAACTCACATTAACGAACATAAAAATTATTGCTTTGATTTGTGTAATACAACAGATTGTCAGGTTTATAAGGGCGCAGGACGTATTAACGAACGTGTAATGGAAGCAGTTCTTGATACCGCCGGCCAGGTTTTAACATATGACGATAAAATTGTCAATGCATATTATTCTTCAAGCATGGGTGGAGTAACAGTAAGTGCACAGGATGCGTGGGGTGGTAAGGATGATATTCCATATTTGCAAGCCGTAGCGACTCCGTGGGAAAACTATATGGTGCACAATAACGCATTTTGGATAGCTGAGATCAGTCCTGTAGCACTTCTTGATCGTCTTCATTCTGCCGGTTATGAACAGCTTGAAGATGCAATTGAGGATGTTGAAATTGTTGAACTAGCAAAAAATTCCTCTTATGTAAAAACTCTTCGTGTAACTGATATCTATGGTACAAGTATTGAGATAAATTATACCGATAATGTTCGTACGTCATTGACACCATATGTAAAAAGTGCAAATTTTGTTGTGGGCAAAGGTGAAGTAGAATATACAGAAGATGTTATCGTTAATTACGTTGAGGATGATGAATCTGAGGATATAAACGGAAGTGACATTTCTTACGATAAAGATTACGGGTATATAAACCTTGATGATTATTATGTTATGACCTCAGAATCATTAGATAAGACTTCAATAGACGGTTCTGTGTCAATAATGACAGGTGAAGGCGATGTTGAACACGATCGAATAGACATTTTTGTAATGGCACGTCAAAATGTTGTAGCATATCTTGGAGATGAATATCTGAAATATGTTGAGAATGAAGAACCCGATGAAAAGCATAACACATCTGTAATAACGGATAAATCCACATCAGAAGTTCTATATAAAATCGCATACGCTGAGAATGAAGATAATTTTATTTTCGTCGGAAAAGGTTGGGGACATGGTGTCGGAATGAGCCAATATGGTGCACGTGATATGGCAAATCAAGGCTATAAAGCCAAAGACATACTTGACGCATATTTCACTGACACTAGAATTATGGATTATAACGATACAGATAATTTCAACTGAAATTCGGAATAAATTATTTTAGGCACAAATAAAAAACAGCGAATCTGTAACAAAGTACATTGATTCGCTGTTTTTTTGTTATATCTTCTTAACCGGCAAGAGCTTCGTCAATAGCTTTTGCAAGCTGATCGGCACATGAAGTGGAGCGAGGACCGCAGGTGTTACCACGAAGTGTATCTGCAATTTCCTTTGCATTCTTGCCATCACATAATTTTGATATAGCTTTAAGATTGCCATTGCAACCACCTGCAAACTTTAAATCAGAGATGATGCCATCGGTTATATCGAATGTTATGACTGATGAGCAAGTTCCTTTTGTTTTGTAAGTGTATTTCACGATTTTACATCCTTTCAAAAATGTGTTTGAGTTTTAATTTCCGGAACTTCCCGGAGTTGTTGTTGACATAGCCATGTTAATATTAGCACTATCAGTTTGAATCTTAAAGAGATTGCTTGTGCTTTCTGTGCCAACATTTGTGTAAGGACTAAGCATTTGCTCGCCTTCGATAGTTATAGAACCACTGCCACTTGACAAATTAAGATACATATCGGAAACTCTGCGTATAGTTGCTATATCTATAGAACCTGTTTCGCAAATAATGTTTGCATTTCCGTTACAGCGAAAATAATCTGCCGATAACTGAAGTTCCTTTGAGTTTATGTTCAGGTTTGATATGATTGCGGTATTCATATCCAAAGTGATACGCTGTGCCGGAGAATCATTTTCGCCTGAATTGATATTGAATGAAGAAGTTGTCTGCACAGTGTCTGCAAAGATATTTGCTTCTGTAGTAACAATGTTGTAATCACTTGGTGAAGCAATATTGTGGATATTCAGTGTGCATCTTTCTGCATTTATATCGAATATTTTCATTGTACGATCAGAAGTGAGATAGATATTGATTACTTTTTGAGTATCCTTTTCAGGCTGATTGTTGAAGTTAAAAATATATCTCATGCCTTTGAAGGAAAATCCATTCTCCCAAAACTTCAGCATAGACATAATGTCAGGAATTTCATCAAAGCTTAACACACGATTAGAGGCCGAAAGAGCATAATAGTTTTCTCTGAAATTGATAAATTCTATGTATGATTTTTCAGCTCGTCCGATTATGTTGATCTCTGCATCTTTAACTATTATCTCAATCTTAGAAATTTCAGAATCACTAAGATCTACAGTTTGAACAAGAGCATTGTCACGTTCTTCTGAAAAGAGAAATTCACCGTTTGCTTGTGCCATGTTTTGTGCGATGAAGCAGGTTACAAGTCCGACTATCACGAGAAGTACTGCGATAACAAGAGATATGATCGATGTGGGTTTCATAGCTTGTAGCACTCCCTTCTAATGATAAAGAATAATGATTTCAGTTTGCGACAAACAAAGCCAAGCAAATTGCCAACTTGCGTAATAAGCCATGGTATAAGACGTATTGAAAAATTATAGATAAGAACAGCAACAAAGAGTACAGCACCGGCGACCATAACACCAAGCCCTATCTCATATATTCCGGCTGCAAAAAATGAGAATAACTGTGTTATACCAAATATGATGCCTATTAAAGAAACACTTGCTCCGGCTGCTACAAGCGCAATAAGCACTGCTATACCGGCTACAATAACAGCTGCTAATCCTACGAATACAGCTGCAAATGCTCCGAATATTGCAACAAGAATACCTAATGAAATTGGTAATGTTACAAATAGACCTATCCAAAATACAAGCATACCTTTTGTCGAAGGAACAGGCTGTGCTGAATAGTCGTAATAGTCGTCACCATAGTTTACAGATGGCGATACATTTTTTTTCGCAGGCTTTTTCTTTGGCATACTTGTTGTCGAAGAAATTCTCTCCTGCCGTGGAACACTTACAGAAACCTGCGGTGATAACTGTACATCTCTGGCCTCAGTTTGAGGACGAGGAGCATTTTTTTTGTTTTTGTTTAGAATAACTGCAATACTTTCAGCAAGTTGCTCAACTTCTTCACCGGATGTTATGGCTTCTATCTCGGAAAGATCGTCACTTGTAAAGCTACGACGTAGATTTGAAACATGCTTTAGAGCAGTTTCGTCAGGAATACCTCGCTTAACAAGAGCAGATTCGAGTTCTCTCATGAAAATATTCAATTCCATCCTACAAACTCACCTCTCTTTTGGAATTTTATGTGTAGATTTTTGGCGCTAATTATGATATAATTAGAAATATATGATATAATGACATCAAATATATCGCAAATAATCTGCATACCTATATTTTATCAAAAAACGGAGTAATAATCAATATGAGAATGAGAAAAAAACGTCACGGAAGTGAAAGACTTATCGCACTTTCCGCACTTTTGTACCCTAACACAGAAGAAAAGTGGATTCCATCAACAGAAGTGTTTGGAAATGATCTTCCTTTGAAGCTCGAAGTAGGCTGTGGTAAGGGTGATTTTATGACAGCACTTTCAGAAAGAGATACAGAATTCAACTATATTGCGCTTGAGAGAGTAGCTGATGTTGCAGTGTGCGCCGTTGAAAAATACGCATCTCATCGTGGACTCGGAAAGCTTGGGGCTAATGGTGGATGGCAAACTCCTGATGGTGAGCTTTATAAAGATGGTGCATCATGGGATATTCCTGCAGCAATGCGTGGAAATGTACGTTTTATAGTTGGGGAAGCCAATGATATAATCACACTTATGCCTGATAATACACTTGAAGGTATCATTGCTAATTTCAGTGACCCTTGGTCCAGAAAATGCAATTATGAAAAGCGTAGACTTACACATCCTGCGTATCTTGCAAACTATAAGCGTGTCCTTAAGGCTGGAGGAACTTTTTCCTTCAAGACAGATAATGATGTTCTGTTTGATTATACGCTTGAAATGTTGCCGGAATGCGGATTTGAGATAAAATTTATGACACGAGATCTGCATAAGTCTGAAAGAGCTGAAACCAACATTGTTACTGAATACGAACGTAACTTCACTGAGAAGGGAATTCTTATAAAAATGCTCGAGGCTTGTCCAATAAAGTAAAAATATATCTAAAATAACAAAAAACACTTGACAGAAACGCCTGCAAGTGTTATACTAACTGAGCATAAAGAAACCAATATGATTTGATACAACTCTACATTTATATTGTATCACAGCGATGTGCAGTTGTCAAGAGGTTTAATAATTTTTTTAATATTATTTTAACAGAGATACGAGGTATGATGAATGAACGGATTGATATCACTTGAAAATTTATCTCTTCGTCCTGTTTCTGAGGAGATTCTTGCGCTCAATGAAATATCACAGAGCTATGGACTTGTTCTTACAGAAGAGGATGCAAAAGAGCTTTCAGAAATGCGCAATAAAGCTATTGTCGAAAATGAAAGAGTTGAGATAGGCGTTGGAGCAGTTTCAGATATCATAAAACGCTTTTGCACATCACGATACATAACAAATGAAAACTATACTTATGTTCTTAATGAAGTAACATATCTGTTCTACTACATCAAAACTGAGACAGATGATAAGATCAGCGATCATGATCTTATCGAAGAATTGTTTAATCGTTTCGAGCTATACTGTCGTGGAAGTATTGATACTTTGGAAAGCAGGGAAGCCGAACGCATTATTCGTAAGGTAAATAGTGGCGATAAGTATTACGAATGGTTTAAGGATCGTGACGAGCTTGATTATAACAATGAGGTTGGTTCAAGAGAAGCTGAGGGTGTATATGAAGATTCAGCAACACCACACACAGCGCGCTCACTTAAATTCTCATCGTATGACGAAGATTTCTTTGCCGATGATACACTTGCAGACCATGATATGTATGAGGAAGATCTCGATTACAACGCCGATGATTTCGATGTATCACTCGATGCATATGATGAATTTCACAATAATGAAAAAATTGACGATATGCTCGATGATGAGAAACGCGATATAGCTAAGGAAGATATGGATGATGAGGAGGATGATGAATATGAGCAATAATGAAATTATCTCCTATAATGGACTTGATCCGGAAAGAATTGACAAATCGGATTTAACAAATTCATTGGTAATGGAAGCTTATCGTGTTGGCATTATCTCCGACTTCGAGCTGAATCGAATCAGAACAGACCTCATGTCCGCACTGGCAGAAATAATTGGTTTGTACACAAAGAACCAATCGACATCGCTCAAAGCAGATACAGCGCGAGAACTTACCGCTTGTATGATGTATAATATCGACACATACCTGCTTTCTATCGGTAATATAGGACAGGCTCTTGAGCAGCTTAGAGACAGAAAACCATATGAACTGTATGGTAAAGGTTATCTTATTAATCAAAAACTATACGAAACAGCAAAACATCTATATGGTGCAGTGAGATATAGTCGCTTAAAAAATGCTAGTGAAGCTTATAATAGAACGATAGATCAGTATTTTCATCACTATCTCAAACATTATGACCCACGTTTTTCAGCACACAACAAAATCTATATCACTCTTGTGGAATATGGCATCAGTGGAGCATTCCATATTAATGAAGCTGTAGATGTGCTTAGAAAATTGACGGAAATTAATAATGGACGTAAAGCAGATGTCACAATTACCGCAGAAGTGAATCACGACAAGAATCTCGAAGAAGAATAATTACAATACAGTTAACTACGGTCATCATTCCGATAATAATATCCGCAGAAAGCCACACAACAGGGGCAGAAATCATCGCTCCTATCACTGTGCAGGCGACGGATACTACGGAATAGATGAACCGTATTCTTTTTTTATTTGACAAATATCCTATAGCTATGTTTCCGTAATATAATTGAGCCAAAATAGTTGCATATGCGAAAAGTACGATCGATATTATTAGAATAACATAAACTCCCTCTCCGGTGAGAAGCCTAAACGATTCCAGTGTTACATCAGCTGAATCAGCGGTGTTATTATGCCAGGGAATACAAGAAAATCGTCTGTCGGCAATGAGAATAACGAATGCAGTCAGCGAACAAAGAATTATTGTGTCAAAAATCACCTCAAATATACCAAGACAAGCTTGATGATGTGGACTTTTTGTGTCAGCCGAAGCATGTGCTGTAGGAGATGTACCACATCCTGCTTCATTTGAGAATATTCCACGCATAATGCCAAAGCGCATAGCTTCACGGATAGAAAAACCAAACGCTCCACCGACAGCTGCTCGAAAATTAAATGCTGACTTTATGATATCCCATATAATGTCGATGAGAATATCACGGTTATTCCATATTATTGCGAGTGTTAAAAAAATATAAATTGCGGTGAGTGGAGGAATAAGAAGTGATGTAAGACGTTCGATTTTTCGTGCTCCAAAGACTATTGCAAGAAGTACAAAAAATCCTAAAAGTATACCATATAAGAATCTTTTATTTCCCGGAATTACTGAAATTGCTGCATTTGCCTGCACAAGATTGCCGGTTATAAGTGAATTGGTACAACACAGAATCGCAAATCCTGCTGCGATAACTTTACTGTATTTTTCTGAAACTATATTGTTAAGACCATCTTCTATGTAATACATTGCACCACCGAACCATCCGTTTTCATCATGTCTGCGATGCTTTACAGCAAGATATACTTCTGCGTATTTGATTGACAAGACAGCTAACGCACCTATCCACATCCAAAATATTGAGCCCGGCCCACCTGAAATAAGTGCTGTTGTAACTCCTGTAATATTTCCTACTCCAAGTGTTCCTGCAAGTGCAACAGTCAGTGCACGAAAAGGTGTTGTGGTTGAGTTTTTGGGAGTGTCCGTCAGTGTTTTTATAAATCTCTTAGGATACATAATTTTGTCGAGCCGAACTGTCTTAGTCATAATAAATGCAGCTATAAAAAGTGTGAAAGGTGTAATAACGCTGCCGAGAACAGAAGACAGTGATTCAAAGATTCCCATAATATCTCCATACTATTCTGTGTGTTATATTTACCAATAATTATGATTATTAATAAATAAACAGAACGGAAAATTATGTGAGATAATATGAAATAAATGGAACTTTTTGATGATGCTACACGTCTAATAATGAAATAGCTCAGATTTGATATTAGGAGATTCAATGAAAAAAGTTGCACGAATAGTTTCAGCGTTTCTTTTGTCCTGTTTTACTCTACTTATAGCGGGAATACTTGCGTTTTATATACTTATCGTAGCAGGTGCGAGTCCTAAATTGCAAACCATGTGGATATGTTCAGCAATGCGAACAATGTCTCATAAATATCTTGCTACTGCTTTTTTCTCGGATGAATATATCGATTCTATTATGAAAGCAAATGAAGTAGATGACAGAGGTTATGATTCTGAAATACTGTCATTTGAAACAAAATTGCCGTCACCTGATACGCTTGAGGTAATAGCAAAAGATGAAGAACCCGATGATACCGAACCTGCTGTTGAATCTGAATTTGAAACAACAGAAGAATCAATAAATGAAACTGTTGAGGAATCTGAAACTGAAATAAAAGAACCACTGTCTTACAGCGAAGAAAACACACCTGTATCTGATATCGAAGAAAATTCGGATGAACCTGATTACATATCTGAAGGTTATGAAATGCTTGAGGAGGGGTTATATCTTAAAGAAGTTTCCGGACTCACATGGAGAGGCTTTGTAATGTTGGTGGAAGACCCTCTTAGATTAAAGCTTGTCGATACATCACAGCAGTATGTGTGTGGCGAAAATGTTATGACAATGACTACAAATGCAGGTGGCATAGCAGGAATTAACGGTGGCGGATTTACAGATGGCCCCAATTACGATTCAAACGGAGGAACTCCTGCAGGACTTATTATAGAGGATAGCAAGCTTGTATGGCCACTTGAACCAGACGATTCCATATACAATATGATTGGCATAAACAATGAAGGAGCACTTGTTTTGCGTCACTGTACAGCACAGTGGGCACTTGATAATAATATAGTTAGCGCAGTGTCCTTCTCACCATTTATTGTTGTGAATGGTGAAGGGTTGATCAAGAATGGTACCGGAGGATGGGGAATAGCACCTCGAACATCTATAGGACAGCGAAAGACAGGAGAATTTTTGCTTCTTGTTATCGATGGTCGCCAACCTGATTGGAGCATTGGATGTGATCTTGATGTTTTACAGGAAGTCATGCTTGAAGAAGATGCGTATAACGCTGCCATGCTTGATGGAGGAAGTTCCACAGCTATGGTATTTAATGGTGAATATATCAACCGTCCCAGTCTTGGTCACGAGAGATGGATAAATAATAGCTTTGTGGTTATACCAAATCCTACAGCAAAAGGCTAAAATTAGAAAGATATTAAATAAATCGAATAAAACAGTTAACCCTCCGTATGACTTCAATCATATGGAGGGTGTTTTGTATTTTCTCTTTCTACCTGTTATTTGCTTATACATAAATATCCACATTACTATTTCATGTAGCTTTTTATATGCAAAACAAAAAAGCTAGTGATGGGATTTGAACCCATGACCTGCTGATTACGAATCAGCTGCTCTACCCCTGAGCCACACTAGCAATTCTATTAACTTTGCTGAATAATTCAGCCATTTGATTATACTATAAAAAAAGGCTTCTGTCAAGTGTAAAAGTCTAATTTGTAACAAAAAACAAGCGGTATACGGTAAATTACGCATATCGCTTGTAAAAACTTATTATCTATTCAGAGTGTTATTCAGCATCAGTGCTGTCGTTAATTTCCGATGTTTCGCAGTCACAGCTTTGAGTATCTTCGTCGCATTTGCAACAACCGCATTCGCAAGAGCCTTCATCACAATCGCAATTTCCATCGCAATCGCACTCTCCGCCACAGTGGCAATTTCCGTCGCAATCACATTCTCCGTCACAATCGCACTGTTCTTCATCACAACAGCATTCGTATTCAACTTCAATTTCAGGTTCAGGTTTGATCTGCTTCATACCGCACTTAGGGCAGAAAGTATATTCATCAGCTATTTCTTCACCACAGCCTTCGCATACAACTACCTTGCGGAGTTTTGCGATTTCGTTTTTGTAGGAAGCGATATCTGCTTTGAGCTTATCTGCTTGCATGATGCGATCAGCTATATCACCTGTGCAATCAAGACCGGTGCGTTCTGCGTTATAGAACATACGACCAATCTCCTCATATACAGCACTAAGCTTGGATTCAGCAGTCTTTACGTTTACATTGAGCTTAGCAATTGTTGTTAATTCGTTTGTCTTTTTTACAGCTTTATCTGCTGCATCGCTTGCATTACGCTTGAAATTCTCGAAAAAATTGTTCATAAGGTATTGATTCCTTTCTTGTAATATTGTTTTCCTGACAATAACATTATACACGTTTTTTCTTTCAATGTCAAATTAAAATACAATTAAAATGTAAACATTTGCACAACTCATTATAAAAAAATTCCGTGTATAGTTAATGTTTTTAATGAAATACTAATCTTGCATTAAGTTTTTAGTATATGTGGGAGAAGGAAAAATATGAACGGAGAGATATATAAACGATATGCACAGGGAAGAGCAAAAAAATCCCCACTCCTAAAAGATTGTATTATAGCATTTTTTGTTGGTGGATTCATCTGTGTGGTAGCTGAGGGACTTATTAATCTCTATAGTTCACTCGGGCTTTCAGATGAAAATGCAGGAACAGTAACTTCGATAACAATAATTTTTTTGACAGCACTGTTCACAGGCTTTGGAATATTTGATAACCTTGCAAAATACGCCGGAGGCGGTACATTAGTCCCGATAACAGGATTTGCCAATGCTGTTGCATCTGCAGCGATAGATAATAAATCTGAAGGTTTTATACTTGGTGTTGGTGGCAAGATATTCACAATAGCCGGACCGGTTATTTTATATGGACTGTCAGCAGGTACGATATATGGAATTATATACTGGCTTATCACCTTATTCAGTGCATAAAAAGGAAAATACAAAAGCTCTAAATGGCGGCAAAGAGAAATCTCTGCCGTTTTTTGTTTTAATGTGAATATAATAATTGACAATATATAACAACTTGTGATAAAATTATATCGGACATTATCAAAATTTCTAATCAGAACAATAGTATATTTACAAAAAGGAGAGTATTGAGGGAGATATGGATATTAACGATAAAATATGGAATCCATGGCATGGATGTCATAAATATAGCGAAGGTTGCCAGAATTGTTACGCATATTTTCTTGATAAGCGATATGGCAGAGATACAAACGAAGTTGTTAAAAATAAATCTGATTTCAATCTTCCTGTAAAAAAAGACAGAAACGGTAATTATAAGCTTGAAACAGGATCTTTTGTGAGAGTTTGTATGGCGAGTGACTTTTTCATAGAAGAAGCAGATGCATGGAGAATCGAAGCATGGGATCTTATTCGTCGCAGACCTGACGTTACATTTTCACTTCTGACAAAGCGTGCCAATCGAATTAAAGAATGTCTTCCGTATGACTGGGGTGACGGTTGGGAAAATGTCTCTTTTTCAGTATCATGCGAAAATCAAAAGCGACTTGAAGAACGTATGCCGTATCTTCTTGAGATTCCTGCAAAGCATCGTTGGGTAAGTCTTAAGCCATTTATAGGCGAAGTCGATATTGAACCTTATCTTGCAACCGGAAAGATTGAAACTGTACTTGCAGGTGGAGAAAACTATCTTGGCAGCAGACCATTGCATTATGAATGGGTAAAGAAGGTTCATGATGCTTGCGAAAAGCATAATGTTCAGCTTATATTTGGCCAAACGGGAAATATTTTTGTCAAGGATGGTAAGGAATACAAAATCCGCAACCGTACAGATCAAATGATTCAGGCGCTAAAAAGCGGTTTACACTATCCACCTGTTGATATAGAGGCACGGGTAGAGGAAATTTATGCAAGAAAGAATGCAATGAAGGAAGCAATGGCTGCTAAAAGAAAGCCTAAGGAAAGCGACAAATTCCATTGCTGACACTATAATAGAAAAGCGAACATGAAATCATATGATTGCATATTCGCTTTTTTTGTTATCTACTTGAATTTAGAATCGAATTTATATATAATAGAGGTAGTAATTTTTTGTAGGAGTGACAAATGGATTCAATAACAATCGGTTTCTTTGACTCTGGCGTTGGCGGAGTATCCGTCATGACGTACGCGAGAGAGAAGATACCGTCAGCAGATTACATATATTATGCGGATACAGATCACGTTCCATATGGTCTAAAAACGCGTGAAGAAATAATTCAATACAGTGACGAAGCTGTTAAATATCTAATAGAGCAAGGTGTTTCAGCTATTGTCATAGCCTGCAATACAGCTACAAGTATGGCTGTCGAGTTTCTGCGGAATAAATATGATATTCCGATAATTGGAATGGAACCGGCTGTTAAACCTGCAGCTCGGTTTCACCATGGCGAAAAAATACTTGTTTGCGCTACTCCGGTAACAATTGCAGGCGAAAAATTGCATACACTCATTGATCACAATTTTTCTTCTGATGACATTAAGCCTTCTTTGGTGCCACTTCCTAAACTTGTGACATTTGCAGAACAAGGTATGTTTGATATAGATATAGTGTGTGAATACCTCGAAGAAAATATTGATGGAAAGGAAGAATATTCCGCAGTAGTTTTAGGATGTACTCATTTCCCTTATTTTCGAGATAGTTTCCGTAAATTTTTCGGACACAGTGTTGATCTAATTGACGGAACTGCCGGAACTGTAAATCGACTTATAGCTGTTATCGGAGGGCTTGGCTACAAAATCGGTAGCAGTACCGGGAATGTAACGTATGTCCGTTCAGGCAGAAAAATAACCGATGAAGCTGAGCTTGCAGTTTTCAAACGTCTTGAAAAACGTAGTATGCTCAAGGAATATCACTGAATTTTACTTAAATTTTCACATACTTGCCACCTCTTTTTGATTGAATCGTGACATGGACGGTGTATACTATCAACAATTGGAGGGAAAATATGAAGAATAATGTTATAGTAAAAACAATAACGTCACTGTTGATATGTACAATACTTCTTTCGGCTTGCACAACATCCGAAAAAATGAGCGAAAAAAACATTGGTGATGGTGTTGATGGAGTGGAACCTTCATCTGTAAATGAATTGCAAACCACAGATAATTTTGCACCAAAAATTAAATATTCTACATTTGATTTGAACACCGAAGCCGATCAAGATATTGTTTACATTAGGTTGAACGGTGAATCAGCCGAATTTGAGAGTGAAAATGTGGAAATTAAAGATGGCATCCTTGTTATATCTGAAGCCGGTGACTACGAATTAAGTGGTGTTTTTAATAAGCAAATATGTGTGAATGCAGAAACAAACGACAATGTTCACTTAATTTTTAACGGTGTAACTCTTTCGGCAGATATGGCACCATTGAATATTGTCAGTGCCAAAAATGTGTCTATTACATTGGTTAGCGGAACAGTCAATAGTATTACCGACAGCGAGAATTATTCTTTTGAAGATGATAACGAACCAAATGCTGCTGTTTATTCAAAATGTGACCTTACGATAAACGGTACAGGTGAACTGACAGTATATGGTGTGTATAATTGTGGCATACTTTCCAAGGATGATCTCAAAATTGTAAATGGTAATATAACTGTTTTCTCTGAAGGAGATGCAATAAAGGGAAAAGATTCACTTGTTATTCGTGATGGTAATATTACAGTTAGATCAAAGAAGGATGGACTGAAATCAAGCAACGACAAAGATGAAAACTGTGGATATGTAGTAATTGAAAACGGAATAATTGATATTACAGCAGCTGACGATGGTATTCACGCCGAAAGTTGGTTACAAATCTTCGATGGAGATATCACTATAAATGAAAGTTATGAAGCAATAGAAGGAAAGAAAATTGAGATTTATGGTGGAAATTTAGATTTGACAGCATCAGACGATGGATTGAATGCAGCCAGCAGTGGAGTTTCAACTGATAATGACACATTTAGAAAGTTTGGGCATGAAGATAAAGAGTTGAATTCCGAAAATATATTTAACGATTTTGAAAATCGTGAACCACCGAAAATACCATCCTCCGAATTCATGCCTGCAGGTGAGAAACCTGAGGATGCAGAGCCACCTTCAATGAATAATGGTGTTATTGCTCCAGATGATCATGATAAAGAACACTTAAATGATATGCCAGACCATTTAGGTAACAAGAACGAAAACTTTGGTCGAGAGAACGGTGAAATGTTTGGTGGCAATATGGGCAGAGGATTCAACGAAGCTCCTGAAGATGGCGTGTATATCAAAGTGTTTGGTGGTACGATAAGAGTACACGCAGGAGTGGATGTTATTGACTCTAACGGTACCTTCGAGCAAGTAGGAGGTACGATAATTACTGTTGCACCCTCTATGGCGATATGCGGACAACCCGATTGTGTTATTGATGTAAATGGTGATGCTTGCGTAAATGGTGGTACTTTTATATCTCTTGTACGAAATGTAGGTACTGCAAGTGAATGTATGAATGTTCCGGCAATATTTTTGGATACGTACGGTGCAGATGCATTAGAAAAATTATCTATAGTTGATTCTCTCGGAAATACAGTTATAGAATTTGTACCTAAAACATCGTCACCATCTATATTCCTGGCATCCGATTTACTGAAAGCCGGTGAACAATATACGCTTAATTATGGTGAAATAGTGAAAAAATTTATAGCGGCAGATGATTTGCTTACGATAGAATAATAAACAATAAAACGCCTTAAAGTGATTGGTTAAACCAAAAGCTTTGGGCGTTTTTTTGTTATATTTGGTTTTTATGCATTTTTTAGCATTGCACAGACGAGATCCCACATGCGCGTGAGGGATGACACTGACAAAACTTCATCGGGTGAATGGAGATTTTTTATATCAGGACCTATTGATATCATATCCATATCAGGAAGTTTTCCTTTAAGAAGTCCGCATTCGAGTCCGGCATGAATCCCAATTACACGAGCTTCTTTTCCAAACATATCTTTGTATGTGTCAAGATAAAGCTTTTGCATTGGAGAACCTTCAAGATAGTCCCAACCGGGATAACGACTTGTGTGTTCAAATGTTGCACCTACAGCAATAGCTGCACACTCAACTCGGTTTTCCATATCATCAAGCTTTGATTCCACTGAAGAACGAGATGATACTACAATCTCCCAACTGTTATCGTTTTGACGAATGACAGCCAGATTTGATGATGTTTCTACAAGACCGTTAACTTGTGCGCTCATTCCATGAACTCCATTTGGCAGAGTGCGGAGAAGTGCTATCATTTGCTTAGAGCGCTCTTCTGTTAATGCGTTTTCAGCAGTGCATTCGGAAATTGTCACTTTGAAGCTAGCATCATCAGCTACAAGTTCAGAACGGATTTTTGCTTCTTCTACTCGTAAAGCAGAAATTAATGCATTTTTGTCATCAACAGCAAGAGTTGCTACACACTCTCGTGGAATAGCATTATCGCGTGAGCCACCTTCAATAGAAACAATACGCAAATGAGAATCCTTAGATATAGAGTACAGTATACGTCCCATTGTAGAGACAGCGCCGATTCTTCCAAGGTTTATGTCTTCACCGGAATGTCCACCAAACAATCCACCAATTTCAATTGATATAACATCTTTACCATTAATCGGAGTTAAGTCAGCATCAAAGTGAATATGTGATCTTACACCGCCGGCGCATGAAACTGTAGCCTCACCTTCACCAGCTGAATCCAGATTGATAAGTCGTCTTGCATTTGCTTTGGTTGCATCGAAAGCACGCATTCCGTCAAGTCCTGTTTCTTCACAGGTTGTAAAAAGGCATTCAAGTGCCGGATGCGGAGTGTCGGAATCAAGTATAGCAAGCATTGTTGCGACTGCTACACCATTGTCGGCA
This sequence comes from uncultured Ruminococcus sp., assembly GCA_964430105.1. Taxonomy (GTDB): domain Bacteria; phylum Bacillota; class Clostridia; order Oscillospirales; family CAG-272; genus UMGS1696. Next base: position 29,289 of record CAYSEF010000015.1, read on the forward strand.
CCTAATGTTGTTCCGTTTGCTCTGAGAAGATCACCATCCAACACAAGTTCGATAGGATCTGTGAGAAAGTCGTGATTTATATTGCGATTAGCTTCACACACCATATCTAAATGTCCCTGAAGCATTATAGGTGCGTGATTTTCATAACCAACAGTCGCATTCGCTTTTACAAAAACATTGTTAGCTGCATCTATTTCTGCTTTGTAGCCAAGCTCAAGAGCTGTTTTGCATACAAATTCAGCTACCGCCTTTTCGTTTCCGGAACCACGCGGAATATCGGAAATCTTTTGAAAATAGTAGAAAACCTTTTCAGGTTTAAGATCGCTGTATTTCATATTCACCTCAATAATCATGATTGTGTTACAATTATAACACATGCAAAAGACAAAAGCAATATTCGAAATACGGAAAATATTTTCACAAAATTTATTTATTATTAACAATAAGTGTGCTATAATATAGGATAAACAGTTATGAAATAATCACGGAGTTGAAAATGGGTAAACTTTCTGCTCTCATAAGATCAGCAGGTGGCAAGAAGCGATTTAATTCGGCGATAATTCTTGCTGCGGGAAGCGGAAGACGTTTCAATGATCAAAAAGCGAAGCAGTTTATTGAAATTGACGGAATGTCTGTACTCGTAAGAAGTGCTTTAACATTTCAGAATTCAGAACTTATAGATGAGATAATCCTGGTAACAAGGCAATCCGATGTAGAAGGATGTCGTAACATTTTAACACAAAACGGAATTACTAAGCTTACAAGAGTGATTGCAGGAGGAGATACACGCCAACAGTCTGCAAAGCTTGGTTTTGATGCTGTAAATCCATCTACCGATTTCGTTGCCATACATGATGCAGCACGTTGTCTTGTGACGACTGAGATGATAGAAATGGCAATGGAAACAGCTTATGTAACAGGTGCCGCTGCTTGTGCAACACGGGTATCAGATACAATAAAGAAGACAAACGGCGCTGATAGAATAACAGAAACAATAGATCGTGAAAATACATGGCTGGTGCAAACTCCGCAGATATTTATGGCGGATATGTACCGTGCAGCTGCATATATGGCTGAAAAAGATCATGTGGAAGCAACCGATGATTGTGCACTTGCAGAGCGTCTTGGCTTTGCTGTACAGCTGGTCGAATGTGGAAAAACCAATATTAAAATAACCTATCCGGAAGATGTAATTATTGCAGAAGCTATTTTGGCTGCTCGAAAATGCAATGAAAGGGAAGTACAGATATGAGAATAGGGCATGGATACGATGCGCATAGATTTTGCGAAAACAAGAAACTTGTCATAGGTGGAGTAGACATTGACTCAGATCTGGGACTTCTTGCACATTCTGATGGAGATGTACTTCTTCATGCTGTGATCGATGCTTTGCTTGGAGCGGCAGGTGAGCGTGATATCGGATATCAGTTTCCTGACAATGATAATACTTACAAAAACGCAGACAGTGTGCTACTTCTTGCAAAAACAGTCGAAATCATAAAAAACAAATCACTTGAGGTCGAATATATCGACATGACTATAATTGCACAGAAGCCCAAACTGTCACCTTATATCGAAAAAATGCGAGTAAGAATAGCTGATATTCTTGGAATAGATAGTTCACGGGTGAATGTCAAAGCCACAACAGAGGAGCGTATGGGATTCACAGGCAGGGGTGAGGGAATTGCCGCACATTCTGTTTGCTTGCTGAACGAACCATAAAAATACAACCACACCGGGACTTACGACGGAACCCGGTGTGATTCTGCACTCAGCGGTGAGAAAGCTGTTATGGACACTTCCTGGTTATTTATATTCTTGTGCTTCTCACCACTTCCTAAAACTGTTTTTGGACGGATGCCCCGTCGATTTTAGTATATGTTTCTGCGACGATGTTGACATATACCTGTCGTCGTGTAAGCGAGCACTGAATCATGCGTAAACTGAAATATTTATTAAATAATTCAGTTGAGATTAATATAAAAACGACTTTTTGAAATAAATTGAAATATATGGAGATCAATAATGAAACTTAAAACTTCACCATCACTGTTAGCTGCTGATTTTCTGCATCTTGAGCAGGAAGTTAAACGTGCTGAAAATTCCGGTGCTGATATGCTTCACTGTGATATAATGGATGGTATATATGTTCCGAATATCAGCTTTGGTTTCAGCATCCTTTCACAGATACGTAGCATAACCAATCTGCCACTTGATGTTCATATGATGACAGCTGCACCTCAAAAATACATCGATGTTCTTAAAAAATCAGGTGCAGATTCCATTACATTGCACTCTGATGTAATGGAGCATGATGAACTGATAGAAACGTTGAAGTACATAAAATCTCTCGGAATGGGTGCTGCTGTATCGTTAAAGCCTCAATTTCCCGCTGAAGATGTCTATGATTTTATTCCATATTGCGATATGGTGCTTGTCATGACTGTGGAACCCGGTTTTGGCGGACAAAAATTTATGGAAGATATGCTACCTAAAATCGAGAAGATCCGCGCATATCTTGATGAGCACAAACCTGATTGTGAGATTCAAGTTGATGGCGGAATCGGAAATGATTCCATTGCGAAAGCATCACGTGCAGGGGCCAATATATTTGTAATAGGCACAGCTTCATTTGGTGCACCGGATATGAATGTTGCACTTAATGAATTAAAATTAATTGCTGAAAATGCACGTGTTGTAAAATAATAAGTAAACAATACTCAAAGGAGGAGCGAAAAATGGAAGAACGCGATGAGATTAATGTAATTGAACAAATGCTTGAACAGAAGGACTATATTTCGCTCCGAAGTCGATTGATAGAAGAAATGCCTGCGGATATAGCTGCTCTATTTGCAGAGCTTCCGGAAGATGAACTGCCGGTTGTATTCAGATTATTGCCAAAGGAATTGGCAGCAGAATCGTTTGCATTTATGGATAGCGAAGTACAGGAGCTTCTTATCAATGTATTCAGCGACCGTGAACTTAATTCAATCATTCAAGGTCTTTATGTCGATGATATGGTAGATATTATCGAAGATATGCCTGCAAATGTTGTAAAGCGTATCATTCAGAATACACCGCATGAAAAGCGCGAACAAGTCAATACGATCCTTCGATACCCAAAAAACAGCACGGGTACTATCATGACAACAGAATTTGTTGAATTGAAGGTTGGTATGACTCGTGATCAGGTATTCAAAATCATACGTGATTCCGGAGTTACAAAAGAAACTGTGTACGATTGCTATGTGACAGATTCTGCACGACATCTTATAGGTGTACTTTCGGTAAAAGACTTGATTATGAATCCAAATGATGATGCTACAGTTGGCGAAATCATGGAAAGTGATGTCATATCAGCAAATGTGCTCGATGACCAGGAAGATACTGTTGATGTGATGAAAAAATATAGTTTTTACGCTCTTCCTGTCACAGATGCTGAAAACCGTCTTGTAGGTATCGTAACCGGTGACGATGCTATGACTGTCATAGAAGATGAGACTACCGAGGATATCGAGATTATGGCAGGTATGACTCCATCGGAGAAAACTTATTTTAAAACTTCGGTTTTCTCAACATGGTTGAATCGAATTCCATGGCTTATGTTCTTGATGATATCATCTGTTTTCACAAGTAAAATATTGCAGTATTTTGAAACAAGACTTACAACAAATGCGGCTCTTATAGCGTTTATGCCTGTTGTTATGGGTACAGCAGGTAATGCCGGCGGACAGGCTTCAGCTACAATTATCAGAGCTCTTTCCATGGATGAGATCAGAATGCGTTTTTCTGACGTATTGCGTATCATTTGGAAGGAATTGCGTGTAGCGGTATTTTGTGGTATTTCACTTGCTATCGTGAATTATTTTAAGATGATGCTGATAGATAATGTTACACCCGGAGTAGCTGTAACAGTCTCTCTGTCCATTTGTTCTATTGTAATTATTGCAAAAATAATAGGCGCGCTTCTTCCTGTTGGTGCAAAGAAGATTGGTCTTGACCCGGCGGTTATGGCTAGCCCGTTTATTACAACTATATGTGATGCTTTATCTTTGCTTCTGTATTTTAGAGTAGCTGCTATTATCCTTGGAATTTGAGCGATTTTGTAAATAATCGTCGAAATTCATAGAAAATATCATTTTTAGTGTAAATTTTTCTATAGGTTGGAACGACTTAATTTTTCATCTTTGGATGCAAAAAACGAATGAAATATGTTATAATAGTATTGTATGATTGCAGATTTACTGCCTAACAATAATAAAATTTTAAAGGGGTATCATAATGATTGACAGCTTATATGGTGATCTTTCCGTCATAGGAATGCGTGGATGTGAGAAATTTGTTGACCAGGTTGACTATTATCTTCGTGAGTGGCGTTCTCATGATGATAACACTTCTTTCGTTACAATGGCAGATTGCCCTCGCTTTGGTTCAGGTGAAGGTAAGGGTATCATCCATTCATCTATGCGCGGCCACGACATTTATATTATTTCAGATTGCTTCAACCATGGTGTTACATACAAGATGTATGGTAAGGAAGTTCCGATGAGTCCGGATGACCATTTTGCAGATCTTAAGAGAACTATTGCAGCTATGGGTGGTAAGGCTCGTAGAATCACTGTAATTATGCCTATGCTTTATGAAGGAAGACAGCATAAGCGTTCTGCAAGAGAATCACTTGACTGTTCTATTGCACTTCAGGAACTCGTTAATATGGGCGTTTCCAACATTGTAACATTTGATGCACACGACCCCCGTGTTTCTAACGCTATTCCTCTTACAGGATTTGATAGCGTAAGACCTACTTATCAGATGCTCAAGGCTCTTGTACGCAACATTCCCGATGTTTCACTTTCTCATGATGATATAATGATTATCTCTCCTGATGAAGGTGCAATTTCTCGTACAATGTATTATGCCTCCGTTATGGGTCTTGAACTTGGTATGTTCTATAAGAGACGTAATTATTCCGTTATCATTGATGGTAAGAATCCGATCGAGGCTCATGAATATCTTGGTAAGGATGTTCGTGGTAAGGATGTTATCGTTATTGACGATATGATTTCCTCCGGTGAATCAATCATCGATGTTTCACGTCAGCTTAAAGATAAGGGTGCTAAGAGAATTTTCTTCTTTGTAACATTTGGTCTTTTCACAAACGGATTTGAGGTATTTGACGAAGCATATGCACAGGGTCTTTTCGATAAGTGCTTCACAACAAACCTTGTATACCATCCTGATGGACTTCTTAACAAGGAATGGTATGCTGAGGTAAATATGTGCAAGTATGTTGCGCTTATGATCGATACACTTAACCATGACCGTTCCATCAGCACTCTTCTTAACCCCGTTCAGAAGATTCATGCGATTCTTGATGAACATCAGCAGAATCAGATTCAGAAATAATTATTATCTATCAGTAGATATTTTACTCCGGAGAAATTATGCAGTATTTTAAAAAACTAACAGCCGAAAAAATTCTTGAGGCTATTAAAACTCTCGCGCCCGAAGCGGAATTTTCCACAGAAGATATCGTAGGTATGCTCGAATATCCTCCGGATGAAAACATGGGCGATCTTGCATTTCCGTGTTTCAGGCTTTCAAAAATTTTGCGTTCAGCTCCACCTAAAATTGCACTTTCTCTTGCCGAAAAGACATCTGATTTTGCTTATGGAACATCTGTTGCTGTAGGTGGCTATCTGAATTTCAAGGTGTCGAACGACTATCTTGTTGATCATGTGTTGGCTGAGCTTGAAGAAAAGGGCGAAAATTACGGTTCTTCCGGCGTTGGAAATGGTAAGACCGTTGTTCTCGACTATTCATCTCCAAATACTTGTAAGCCTTTCCACATAGGTCATTTGGGTACAACTGTAATTGGTCATTCACTAAAGCTTATTCATCAGTTTGTTGGATATAACTGCATAGGTATAAATTACCTTGGCGACTGGGGTACTCAGTTCGGTAAGCAGATTGTTGCGTTCCGTAAATGGGGTGATCGTTCTGTTGTGGAAAACGGAGGATGCGATGAACTTGTCAAGCTGTATGTTCGTTTCCATGAAGAAGCCGAAAAAGATCCTTCACTTAATGACGAAGCAAGAGCTGAATTCCGCAAAATGGAAGAAGGCGACGAAGAAAATCTCGCTCTTTGGAAGTGGTTTGTAAGTGTTTCCTTAGCAGAGTACAAGAAAACCTATAAACAACTCGCTATCGAGTTTGATTCATATAAGGGTGAATCCTTCTATACCGACAAGATGCCTGCACAGGTTCAGAAACTCCGTGATATGGGTCTTCTGAAAATAGATGATGGTGCATCTATTGTTGATCTTGAAGAATATAAAATGCCCCCGTGCCTTATTCTTAAGAAGGATGGAAGTACGCTTTATCCAACCAGAGATATCGCTGCTGCAGCTTATCGTAAACAAGAGTATAATTTTGATAAGTGTATCTATGTTACATCTTCAGCTCAGAGTCTGCACTTTGCTCAGTGGTTCAAAGTTGTAGAACTTATGGGATATGACTGGTATAATCAGCTTGTACATGTTCCGTATGGTACTGTTTCAATCGGTGGCGAAAAGCTGGCGACAAGAACTGGTAATGTAGTTTTGCTCAAGGATCTCTTCCGTCAATCAATTGAAAAGGTTCAAGAGGTCATGAACGAAAAGAATCCTGATCTTGAAAACCGTGATGAAGTTGCAGAGGCTGTTGGTGTTGGTGCAATTATTTTCCATTATCTGTATAATAGCAGAATTAAGGATATAAACTTTACACTTGAACAGGCACTGAGCTTCGAGGGAAGTACAGGCCCGTATGCACAGTACACCTATGCAAGAACTTGTTCGATCCTTGAAAAAGCAGCTAATAACAGCATAAATGGAGTTGGCGGCGAATGCACTCATGATAGTGAATCAGCACTTCTCAAAACACTTGCGCGCTTCCCTGAGAGAGTTAATGCGGCACTTGAAGAATATGAACCTTCTAATATTACTCGTTATATTATTGAATTGTGTACAGCATTCAACAGATTCTATCGCGATTGCCCGATAGTTACAGCAGAGCTCGCAGAACAGCGTGAATTCCGTGTGCGTTTGACACGATCAGTTAAAAACGTGCTTGGAACTGCATTGCATCTTATTTGCATCCGCACTCCTGAGAAAATTTAATATATACACTATAGTTAAAGAGGTTAAATATGTCCGGACATAGTAAATGGAATAATATAAAGAATAAAAAAGCCAAGACTGACGCACAAAAGGGTAAAATCTTTACTAAAATCGGTAAGGAAATACAAATGTGCGTTCGTGCAGGCGGTGGTGACCCGAGTGTAAACGGTAAACTTCGCGATCTTATTCAAAAGGCTAAAGATAACAATGTTCCAAACGATAATATAGAACGTGCTATCAAGAAGGCCATGGGTGCAGATAGCGTTGTGTATGAAGAAATAGTTTATGAAGGCTATGGACCTAATGGTGTAGCTGTTATTGTTGAAACAGCTACAGATAGCCGTAACCGTACTGCATCTGATGTGCGTCATTATTTCGATAAGTATGGCGGAAATCTTGGCGCTACAGGCTGTGTATCCTATATGTTCGATGACAAGGGTGTAATTGTTATCCTTCGTGAAGATAATGAAAACGCTGATGAGGATGCGCTGATGGAAGCAGCTCTTGAAGCAGGTGCAGAGGACTTCTCTTCAGATGAAGAATCATTTGAAATTACTACAGAACCTTCTGACCTTTATGCTGTACGTGATGCACTTGTAGCACTTGGCTATAAGATTGCCTCTGCAGAAGAAGATAAGATTCCTCAGACTTATGTAACTCTCGAAGATGAGGATGCTATAAAGAATATGAATCTTCTGCTCGAACATCTTGAAGATAATGATGATGTACAGCAGGTTTACCACAACTGGGAAAATTGTGAAGATTAATCCATAATAAAAAAAGCTCTGTGAAATAATTTGCAGAGCTTTTTTATTATATGTGCTAAATATCAAGAAATATTTACATATTAATTGTTGTAATCGTTGCTAAACTATGTTACAATATACTTACTTTTTGAATATAGATACTTTCATATCAACGGAGTAAAAATGAAAAATAACACAAGTCGTTTTATAAAAATTCTTTGTGCAGTTTTCACTACCTGTATGGTGTCTTCATGCACGTCAAATACGACTGTCATAACTTCTCCTACCGGTATTCAGATTCCCGGCGATCTTTCACTGATGGAGAATCAGACAGAAACTGTTGTAACAGAGGAAGTTGCCGGAGAAAAGACTATAGAGTTTATCTCAGGCACTTATTTTTCAGGCGGTCAGCGCCCGGAAGTTGTGAGCGACAGCAAGCAGTACCTTGATGAAGCTCCTGTCGACGAAACTGTTGAGGGTAAGATCGTATACAGTATTAATAACGAAAATGCCGGCGAAATTGTTGGAAATACGGTTCAGGAAGCTGGTGGTTCAACAACAGAAGTCAGAGCTGTAGCTAAGCTTGGATACAAGTTTGTTAAATGGAGCGACGGTTATACTAAAACTAAGCGTTCCGGAGATTCGGCAGAAGGTTTGTACACTGCTATTTTCGATTATGATATTCTTGGAATGCCAATCGTCACTATCAATACTAAAAATGGTAGAGCTATAACATCGAAAGAAAATTATACAGATGCTACATATTCTATTCTTGGATGTTCAGAGGAATACGAAATTACATCAGAAACTCTTGAAATACGTGGCAGAGGTAACAATTCGTGGGGGTATCCCAAAAAATCCTATAAATTAAAACTTACAAAAAAAGATAATCTTCTGGGGATAGCAGATGGCAAAGAGCGTGTTTGGTGCCTATTAGCTAATCAATGTGACCAGTCATTGCAGAGAAACCACATAGCATTTGAACTGGGACGTTATTTCAATGCAATTGCATGGGAGCCTGCGTCAACTTCTGTTGAGGTATACATGAATGGTGAATATGCCGGTGTTTATTTGCTTGTTGAAGATATTCAAATCTTAAAAAATCGAGTTGATGTTGATGACAAACACAGAAATGAGGTAGATACAGGATATCTTCTTGAATTGTCAAATTACGCAAGCGGTGAAGTAATTTATGCAGCAAACCGTTCGTATATGATACATAATGACCTTTCAACAGATCGTGATATTAAGCGCGAACAAAAAGCTTTCATACAGAATTATATCAACGAGTGCTATAAAGCACTTGAAAAAGGTGATAAGAAAAAATGTGAAGAGCTTATCGATCTCGACTCGCTTGTAGCTACATATCTTGTTGAGGAAATTACTAAAAACCTTGACTCTCAGTGGGATAGTTTTAACGTCCATAAAGATGCAGGCGGAAAGCTTGTTTTCGGTCCTATATGGGATTTTGACCTTTCTCTCGGAAATGCTGATGAGGGTGCTGAAAAGTACACTGACATATATGTAGGCAATGGTCAGGGAAGTGGCGGCGGATTTAATACATGGTTTGCTGTAGCTACAATGCACGACTGGTTCCGTGAGATGGTTCAGGAAAAATGGTTAGAAGTTTATGACAGTATATCACTTATGCCAAAGTTTATAGTTGATGAGGCTGAGCTAGGCCTAGATTCATACAGACGCAATTTCGATAAGTGGAAAATACTTGGAACCAGACAGAACCGAGAAACTGATAATATTACACGACTCAGAACATACACTGCACATTACACTTATTTAGCAGAGTGGATGACTAATAGAATCGAATGGCTAAATGATGCCTTTACATCTGATAGTTTTGTTAAAGACGGCAGTGGTATTTATATGGCTCAGTTGATCAAGATGTCAAATAGCAGTTACGGAAATGATTCTACTAAAGAAATACATGATGATTATGAATCACTCAATGACTTTATCTATAAAGACTCAATAAATGGACCTGATGGATTTGGTAATGAGGGTGCAGAAAATCTGTTTGATGATCAGAGAGACACTAAATATTGTATTAACAATGATAATAAAGATATTACTGTTACTTTCCGTCTTATGAAAGCGCAAACTGTAGATGCATATTTGTTCCGCACTGCTAATGATACTGCAGAAAACCCTGGAAGAAATCCTGATTCTTGGACTATATATGGAAGCAATGACAATAAAGAATGGACTGTAATATCTGAAATCAGTGATGGTAAAGATCAAATGGGCGAGTATAACTTTATGTGGTATGGATTTGAAATTGAAAATCCTGCGGAATACAAATTCTATAAAATTGTGTTCAAGAATAAAGATGGTATAATGCAACTTTCAGATATTCGTCTGATGAGTAAATAATGTGAAACATTAATGTAATAAAAAAATGTTCTTGCTTTGTGAAATTATATTTCATATGCAAGAACATTTTTGATTTAAGTATAACTTGTTGTTGAATTTTTCAGTATATGATATAATATAACCGAACTCAATAATTCAGCTTCATCTATTCACAGAAAATAATAATTAAGAGGAATAAAATGAAAACAATCGCAATTATAGATGATGATATTCATATTGGAGATATGCTGACGGAAGTGCTGACAAGGGAAGGTTATTCTGTTATGCGTGCTTATTCCGGAACTGAAGCACTTTATCTTCTTTCACAAAATAAGCCCGATTTGGTACTGCTGGATCTGATGCTACCGGGACTTAGCGGTGAAGAAGTACTGCCACACATTGAGAATATCCCGGTTATCGTTCTCAGTGCAAAGGTGGATGTGCAGGATAAAGTAAATCTTCTGCTGGGCGGTGCGGCAGATTACATGACCAAGCCTTTTGATACAAAGGAACTGCTTGCCCGTATCACCGCTCAGCTTCGCAAGACAGAACAACATGAGGAAATCAAATCCCTTTCTGTTGGCGATTTGATTTTGGATATAGTGTCCCTTTCTCTAACGGTACAAGGACAGGCAGTAAAGCTAACCAGAACAGAGTACGCCATTTTGAAACTGCTGATGGAAAATCCAAAACAGGTTATTGCCAAGAGCGTTCTGCTTGATAGAATCAGCTTGGATACTCTCGACTGTACCGAGCGTTCCTTGAAACAGCACATCAGCAACCTGCGTAAAAAATTGCAGGATGTCAGCGGTGTAGACTATATCGAAACAGTCTGGG
>CAYSEF010000016.1:0-39454 GCA_964430105.1 uncultured Ruminococcus sp.
TGCGATGATAGTTGTAACGGTTTTTGCTAATTTTTAGAACAGTTTACGCCACTTGTAGTAAAGCAAACGCTTTACTGCTGAGATTCAGCTACATCGGCGAGTTGTTGGCAAATGATCTGTACAGTCTTGTTCCATGCCTTTTCGGAACCTTTGAACTTGGAGGCGATATTCTGAACCTGACCACTAAGCTGAGTACGGAAGAAGTGGTTGATATTATTGAGCTTTTCAGAATAAAGGGTTACAAAGTCGCAGGATACATTCTGAGCAATAAGTTCGATCATACGACCGGAGTCGGAGTCACGAGTGAACTTGGTCTTGAGAGCAACTTCATAATATGCAGGAGAAACAAGACGATAGCTTTCAGATGCCATAGCTTCGAGAGTTGCGCTGATAGCGTCGAACTTGTCATAAGCGGTAATAGGAGTACCAAAGAGTGTTACAGAGTCATGCGCTCTTGTGTTATAGTGTTCCTGAGTTTCGTCGAGCTTCGGGAGAGGGATGATCTTGAAGTCATCTTCCATATCACGGAGATAAATTTCAGACTGATAAAGCTTGTTACATGTGAGCATATATCTGCCTTCGCTATATCTTGTCATTGTAGTAACAGAGTCATCTTCGGAAGGTGTAATATAACCGGGGTTATTGAAAACGAGTCTGTAAATCTTATCATAGAATGTGTATGTACGTTCGTTGTTAAGAGTTACGATAGGTTCGCCGTTTGTATCGTAGTTACCGAATTCAACCATAGCACCGGCAGCCATACCGTCCATGATGTCATTGGTATGGATAAGTGCAAGACCAACTGTGTCAAGTGCATCAACGGTATCATTTCCGTTTTCATCTACATATACATTTGAAGAAAGCTCATACATCTTATCAAGAGTCCAAGTGCCTTCGTCAACAAGATCATATACGTTGAGAGTAGGATAATAATCGTTCCAAAGACGGTCGTTTACAAAAGTAACGTACATACCACCTGTGTAACGGAGAGAGATAGGACCGGTTGCCCAGAATGAAGCATCACCGTATGACATAGCAGTGATATAGTCAGTACCCCAATATTCTCGTGAGAAATCGTTGTACTTGAGATTATTCAGATTATATACAAGACCTTCTGTAGCTGCACCTATGCCATAGTACTGATAAACACCAACTATATCATAGTCCGGTGTACCTGCTGTTACGGATGTACGGAGCAGAGGAGTGATATTATTCATTGTGTATACATTCTGGAGCACAATGTTTATATTAAGACGATCCTGAATTATGCCGTTTCTCTGATATACAGCAGAATCGATAATGTCACCGGTGTCCTCTTCAACATAGACTGATTTCTCTGTAAGGTTACCGTTACTACCTTCTTCAATAGTGAAACGCATTTCAATACCGCCGAAATCCAATTTTTCAGGCATATCGTCAAGGTATTTCTTTGTTTCTTCTGCGTCAACTGTAGCATCAGCGTTAGGTGCATCTGTGGACACAGGTGTAGTTTTGTTATCACTGTTTACGTCGCTATTAGAGCAAGATGCAAGTGGGATAAGCATCAATCCTGAGAGAAGCGCACAAAGAATTCTCTTAAACATAATAGACTCCTAAAATTTAATTATAATAGAGTAAAAAAAGTCAAATCAATATGCAGACTTAAGTCTCTACGTTACATTAGATATTTTACCACAAAACTACCTCAAATTACAATATTTTTTGGATAAAATATTGTAAAGTTTACAAAATAACGTAAAAATAGATATAAACAAATAAAAAATAACGGCATGACGTATTTCAGCCATACCGTTAATGTAATTATATCTTACTGTTCCTGAGAAATAGCAACACTTTCGAGTTCTTCGAGAAGCATCTGGATAGATTTCTTCCAAACCTTGTCGTTAGTCTTGAAGGAGGAGGCGATGCTTTCCTTCTGAGCAGAGAGCTGGTTACGGAAGAAGTGGTTGATATCACCAAGCTCAACGGAGTAGAGTGTAACAAAGTCACAGGATACGTTCTGAGCGATGAGGTCGATCATACGGCCGGAGTCAGAGTCACGAGTGAACTTTGTTTTAAGAGCAACTTCGTAGTAAGCAGGTGCTACAAGACGATAGCTTTCAGATGCAAGAGCTTCGAGAGTTGCACTGATAGCATCGAACTTTTCTGTAGCAGTGATCGGCACACCAAAGAGAGTTACAGAGTCATGTACACGAGTGTTGTAATGAGGCTGAGTTTCGTCAAGCTTCGGGAGAGGAATAATCTTGAAGTCATCTTCCATATCGCGGAGGTAGATAGCGGACTGATAAAGCTTATTGACAGTGAGCATATATCTGCCTTCTGCGAACTTTGTCATAAGAGTTGCAGAGTCATCATCGACAGATTCGTAATAACCGGGGTTCTTGTAGATCAAATTGTACATCTTATCGTAGAAGGTGTAAGTACGTTCATTGTTAAGGGTAACGTAAGGATTACCTTCTTCATCAACACTACCGAATTCAACCATAGCACCGGCAGCCATACCATCGATGGGGTCAATGCAGATGAGAGAAAGACCAACGATGTCGTTTGCGTCAACTGTAGCATCAGCATTAGTGTCCTGATATACACCGGAGGAAAGCTCATACATCTTGTCGAGAGTCCATTTTCCTTCATCAACAACACTGTAGATATCAGTATCGCTGTAGTAGTCTTTCATAAGACGGTCGTTTACATAAGTAACGTACATACCACCTGTGTAACGGAGAGAAAGGTCACCTGTTGCCCAGTAGGTTGCGTTCTTATAGGACATATCGTTAATATAACCGGTAGCCCAATATTCACGGTCGAAGTCGTTGTACTGAAGGTTGTTGAGGTTGTAAATAAGACCTTCTGTTGCTGCACCTATACCATAGTACTGATAAACACCAACGATGTCATAATCGGTAGTACCAGCGCTGACAGCAGTACGGAGAAGGGCAGGAAGTGTGTTCTTGCTGTGAACTTCCTGAAGAACGATGTTGATGCCAAGACGATCATTTACGATACCATTTCTCTGATATACAGCGGAATCAACGATATCGCCGGTATCTTCTTCAACGAAAATAGACTGTTCGCTGAGGTTACCGTTAGAACCTTCTTCTACATTGAAACGAATATCAATGCCACCGAAATCCATAGTATCGGGCAGATCATCAAGATATTTCTCGGTCTCTGCTGTGCCTTCACCGGAAGCATCTACACTGGGTGTATTGCCGGAGGAAGTTTCGGTTTCCTTGCCAGAGTTTGCGCTGTTGTTAGAGCAGGATGTGAGCGGGATAAGCATCATTCCTGCAAGGAGAGCGCAAAGAATTCTCTTAAACATATTAAATCAGCTCCTTGTAAATTTGGAAAGTATAGTGCATATTTAATAAATACACCTTTTTCAATGTAATTCTATCACAAAAAAAATTATATTTCAATAATAGTTATTACTAATAATAAACGTATTGCGAAAATAATATTGGTGAAAATTTATAAAAATACACTCATAAAAAAACAAAATAGACTATGATTGTTGGTGTATATTACCAAACAAAAACAGGCAGTAAACGCAAATTTCACGCTTACCGCCTGTTTATGTTATTTGATTTTTACTTTACTTCGATCGGAACTGCGCCTTCGAGCATATCGGTTTCTTCAATCTTACCATCTGCAATCTTGAATGTCTTGATTTCAAACGGCTTCAAGGATACATCAGTTGCAATTCCGCATACGGGAATATCAATATGAGTTGTGGTAGCTGTACCCTGACATTCGAAAATACGAAGGATATAAACCTTTGCATCACGTTCACTCTGCTTGAAGCAGCTGAGAGAAACATTTTCTTTATCAATAGAGATAAGTGCTTTGGGTTTAACGCCATTTCCTGACGGGCAGAATGCAAGCGCATATGCCTTTTGGTTGAACATAGCAGCTTCACGGTCTGCATTAAGAAGCATTTCGTCCTTGCCACCAACCATAAAGCGGAAACGATATCTACGTTCGCCCTGATCCATTCTCTGCTGATACATCGGTTCATGGAAAGGTTCGCCCCATGTGGAGTGACCGGAACCGAAGCCTGCGGAACGAAGGAGTGTCATTCTTGCAGTGCCATCCTGATAATCGGAGCCATAAACACCGTCATCGATAATAGTCATTGCGGATTCATCATCAGCGATTGTCTGCCAATACTGAGAAACTACATCGCCGAACGACATATGAAGTTCTTCACGACCGAAAATTGTCTGACCGATGTACTTACCGCTTTCGATAGTTGTGGGAACGCAAAGCTTCAGACGCTTTTCAAGCTCATGATTGAATACACGAACCTCAACTTCGAGAATACCGGTTACCTTATCAATGATATATCTCATAAGGAGAAGTGAATTATTGTAGCTGAAATCAGCTTCAACAACTACATTCATATCACCTTCGTCAGTTACACGAACAGGCTGAACGATTCCACCCTTAACACCGGAGAAATCTGTAGCCTGACCGGGAGTCATGAGATTAAATCTGCCAAGCGGGTAACGAAGGTCGAGAGCGGCATTTCCGTCCCAACAGCTGAGAGCATCCTGGAAAATTTCTACAGCGAATGCACCGGGCTTGAGGTATTCCTTGCCATCGAATTCATAGCTGTCAACAAGACCTGTACGAGTGTTGACTACTACCTTACCATGTGCTGTTTCTACAACAATGCGTGTTCTTTCGGGCTTGATCTGCGGTTCGGGACGCTTTGGAATAATTTCAAAATGAATATCGAAGCGACTCATTGAACACGGAGGAAGCTCAGCCTGGAAGATAACTCTCTTACACCAGTCCATGTAGAAGTTACCGGATTCCTTAGCCTGCTGAGAACGAAGTGGCTTACCATCCTGATATACTATAGGATTGGAGAATTCCTTGTGCCACATCTGTCTGGGAAGGAGGAATTCAACATCGATAGGCTGATTATATGTAAATGGATGTGGGTTGTAAACAAGAAGCGGAACAGTGTTGCCGTCCTTGATCTTTTCCTGACCTGCGCAAAGTGCAAGGAAATACTTTGATTTCAGCTTGTTGGTGATTTCAAGACCGTGATCGAGCATACGGAGTGTATCATCCTCAACGGGCTGGATACATGAGCCGGGAAGAGCATCATGGAATTCAGAGAACAGAAGATCACGCCATGCGTCGTCGATTTTTTCTTTTTCGTAAGTTGAAAGACCTGCAAGCTCACAGTGAGAAGCCATTTTTTCAACCATAACGAGGTCATTTTCAAGCTTACGATGCATCTGCTTGATACGAATTATAGAGGTGTAGCAACCTTCCATAAGGGGATTCAAGCCACGTTCAACTACAGGAAGCTTAGATCTGTCAACAGTCTTGAAATATTCGTCAGGAGTAGAGTGAATGATATCTGCACCATTCTTCTTCATCTCAGCGATATTGTCAAGGTCAATTCTGGAAGGACCACCGCCATGGTTTCCGACGCCCCAAAGGTAAAGTGCAGTGTCTTCATCTTTATGACGTTCGATCCAATTAGGAAGTTCTTCGTTTACCTTACCGAGAACGGAGTTATAACCCTTGTCTGAACGATGAACGAGAATTTCGGACTCTCCATCGTAGCCGTGCCAAAGGAAGTCTTCGTTCGGGAAAGGATAATTGCCACGTCCGGGTCTGATATTTACATAATGCTTGTATCCGCATTTTTCAAACATCTGAACAAGACCCTGCGCATGACCGAAAGAGTCAACGTTTACAGCAGTAACAGGAACTTTTTCGAACTTATCATAGAAATAGATACGTCCGCGAAGAACCTGACGATAAATCGATTCGCCGGAGGGGATATTACAGTCAGGCTGGAGGAACCAACCGCCAACGATTTCCCAACGACCTTCTTTTACCTGCTTCTGAATTTTTGCGAACAGCTCCGGTTCATGTTCTTCGATCCATTCATACAAAAGAGATTCGTTATGGTTGAAGATGAAATCGGGGTATTCATCGATAAAATTAGATGCGGCACGGAAAGTTGAAATGCCTTCACTCATGCCCGATTCCCATTGCCACAGCCAAACCGGATCGAGGTGAGCATTACAGAACATATATGTTTTCATGCTTTTTTCTCCTAATTAAACTTGCTTATACTTGAAATGTTATCTTTGAACGGAGGAGGGGATTCTCGGGTCTACACCGTCATGAAGAATGTGTACAGTTGTAGCAGGGCCGAGATTTTTCCAGTCTTTGAGAACCCAAACTACCTTTTTGTCAGGAGTAACTTCTACCAACTGTGGAGTTTTTCCGACATCACCGCGTGAACAGAGTATAGTATTTCCGTTATCAAGACGAACACAGCTTTGGCTTCCGTTCAGACGATATTCCTCAGGAATTTCGCTGAGATGGAATTCCCAAACGATTTCGCCTGCCTTATTTACTTCGATGACACGGTTTTGACTTTCTGCGGTAATCAGAGTATTGCCGTTTTTAAGACGTATTGCAGCCCATGGCATATGGATATTATACTGCCATACGACATTCATATCCTCGTCATACTCTACGACCTTTTCTTCCTGCAAATAGGACATAAGATATGTTCCGTCAGGTGTGTAGCGCATTCTTCTGAACTGACCATGTACGCTAAGATCTGAGTTATAAGGAACTACTTTTTCCCACAGCACATTACCTGTTTTGCGGTCTATCATAACAAGCTTTGGCGGATGACCATTTACTACCATGAGAGCTTTGTCATCACCGATAGGCTGAATAGCGTGAACCTCTCTGTTCTCGCCACAGTCATATCTCCAAACGAGTTTTTTCTGAGGTGTAACTTCACCTGCCCATGGCATTCTTGTGAACAGTATATTGCCATCAGGTGTCATCCATACATCGTCGTATTCCCAGCCTTTGCCTGTGCTGAAAGTCCAAACGATCTTGCCACCGACAATGAGAAACATTTTATTGCAACCCTCACCGATATAGAGCATATCATGGCGTGCAAGACCTTCACCGGGGAGAGACGGATCCTGACCTTCGGGAGTTATAGCCCAAAGATCAGCTTCTTCCTCGTCTTCGCCCCATTCGGGAATGTTAGGATCAAGGTATTTGTTTATTGCATCATCAAGTATATGTTTCATAATTTGCTCCAAAACTATATTCAAAATTGTGCGGTTGTATCTTCAAATACTTGCACAGTGAAGCGTTATCTCTGGCATTCACCCGGATTTTCGGGAATACCACCGTCATGGAGTATCTGTACAGCAGTGCCGGGACCGAGGTTCTTCCAGTCCTTAACTACCCATACTACTTCCTTTTCAGGTGTGATTTCTACGAGCTGAGGAGTTCTGCCACCCTGACCACGTGCACAAAGAATTGTGTTACCATTGTCAAGACGAACACAGCTCTGAGTTCCTGCAAGACGGATATCTTCGGGAAGCTCAGATACGGAGAATTCCCAAACTATTTCCTTTTCGGGAGTAACTTCAATAACTCTTTCGTTTCTTTCGTCAGAGATAAGGGTGTTACCGTTCTTAAGGCGGATAGCTGCCCAAGGCTGAGGAACATCATAGCTCCAAAGTTCGTTGAAATCGAGGTCATATTCTACAACCTTATTTTCCATGAGATAAGGCATGAGGTAGGTATTCTGAGCTGTCAGACGGAAACGACGTCCCTGGCCATGAGTACCATTCGGATTTTCGTAGGGAATTTCCTTTTCAACTTCGGTTTCACCGGTCTTTTTGTTGATGATAAGGAGCTTCGGCTTTGGAAGAGCATTTACGATAACGAGCACCTTGTCAAGACCGATTGGCTGAAGTGTATGGATTTCAGTGCCTTCGGGAGCTTCCATGCGCCAAACAACTTCCTTCTGAGGAGTAACTTCTGCCGCCCAGTACATACGAGAGAACACGATATTACCGTTTGTCATGAGCCAAATGTCATCAAGCTCATTACCTGTACCTGTTTCATATGTCCAAACTATCTTACCGTCAACAACGAGGTAAATAGTGTTGTGACCTTCACCGATGTAGAGCATATCGTGACGTTCAAGACCACCTCCGATGTATGTGGGTTCGAGATCACGGTTCCATCTTATAGGATCAACCGGAATTTCAGATTCTGCAAACTTCGGAATGGAGGGATCAAGAAACATTTTAATAGCATTATCCAATACGTGGCTCATAAGTTTTCTCCTTTTATATATAGGAATAAATTATGGAATAATATTTAGAAATTGTCGGCACAAAAATATGCACAAACTATGATTTGCAGTATTATTGAATTATCTCTGGCATTCGCCCGGATTTTCGGGAACGCCACCATCACGAAGAATCTGTACTGCTGTAGCGGGACCAAGGTTTTTCCAGTCCTTGAGTACCCATACAACTTCCTTGTTAGGTGTAACTTCAACGAGCTGAGGTGTGCGACCGTTTTCACCGCGTGCACAAAGAATAGTGTTGCCGTTGTCAAGACGAACACAGCTTTGAGTACCTGCAAGACGGATATTTTCGGGAAGCTCGGATACGGAGAATTCCCAAGCGGTGCTCTTGTCGGGACGAACTTCACGTACAAGTTCCTTAGATTCATCGGAAATAAGGGTGTTGCCGTTCTTAAGACGAATAGCTGCCCACGGCTTACCGATATCGTAAGACCAAAGAGGATAGAAATCCTTGTCAAATTCAACTACTTTACCGGGAGCAAGATAAGGCATAAGATAGGTTCCCTGAGCAGTCATACGGAAACGACGGTTCTGAATATGTGTACCGTTAGGACCTTCGTAGGGGATGATGCGGTTAACTTCGGTTTCACCTGTCTTCTTATTTATAATAAGCATACGGGGGCAGGGAAGTTCGTTTACAACAAGAAGTACATGATCAAGTCCGAGAGGCTGTACTGTATGAATTTCAGTACCCTTAGGAGCTTCCATACGCCATACGACCTTCTTGTGAGGAGTAACTTCAGCGGCCCAGTACATACGAGAGAAAAGAATATTACCGTTTGTCAGCATCCATACGTCGTCGTATTCCCAGCCCTTACCTGTGCAGTATGTCCAAACGATCTTACCGCCAACAATAAGGAACATTTTGTTGCAACCTTCACCGATGTAGAGCATATCATGTCGTGCAAGACCTCCACCGGGAAGTGACGGGTCATTTCCTTCGGGTGCAATTCGCCAAAGATCTACCTCCTCTTCGTCCTCGCCCCATTCGGGAATAGTGGGGTCAAGGAACATATTGATAGCATCGTCCATGATGTGTTTCATGATTTCATCCTCCGTATAATAATTCGATTTGCTATATACATTACGTCAATGTATATAAGTCTACCCGCAGTATATCACAAATTGTTCGGTATTTCAATATATTTCTAAAAAATAATTTTGAAATTAAAAAAATATTTATTTTTCGTTGTGGTTATACTTGACAATTTGTTGTTGCTGTGTTAAAATGGTCATGTTAAAACAAATAATCCATGAAAAGGAGAAAAATCATGCCTTACATCGCTAATCCCGATCGTTACAGCAAGATCCCTTACAGACGTTGTGGTAAGAGCGGCATTAAGCTTCCCGCAATCTCTCTTGGCCTTTGGCACAACTTTGGTGACATCACACCATTCAAGACTCAGCAGGAAATCCTCCGTACCGCTTTTGATAACGGTATTACACACTTTGACCTCGCAAACAACTATGGCCCGCCGTACGGTGAAGCTGAACGCAACTTCGGTATTCACATGGATCGTGACTGGCATACTCACCGTGACGAACTTATCATTTCCACAAAAGCAGGTTATGATATGTGGCCCGGCCCGTATGGCAACGACGGTTCCAGAAAGTACCTTATGGCCAGCCTTGACCAGTCTCTTAAGAGAATGCACGTTGACTATGTTGATATCTTCTATCATCACAGACCTGACGATGGCACTCCTATCGAAGAAACAATGGGCGCTCTCTATGATATCGTAAAGAGCGGTAAGGCTCTCTATGTTGGTATTTCCAACTACAATCCTGAACAGGCAGAACGTGCTATCAAGTGCCTCAAGGATATGGGTATGCATATGCTTATCCATCAGCCTAACTACAATATGTTCAACCGTAGCATTGAACATGGTCTTACTGACGTTCTCGCTGCTGAAGGCGTAGGATGCATTGCATTCGGTCCTCTTGCAGGTGGTCGTCTTACAGGTCGTTACCTCAACGGTATTCCGGAAGACTCTCGTGCAGTTCATGACCCGAGATTCCTCCGTGCATCCGATATTAACGAAAACCTCCTCAAGACCACTCGTGCACTTAATGCTGTTGCTGAAAAGCGCGGTCAGACTCTTGCACAGCTTGCTCTCGTTTGGGCACTTCGTAACCCTGTTGTTACCACTGCTCTTATCGGTGCATCCAGAGCTTCTCAGATCGAAGAAAACGTAAAGGCACTCCAGAATATGGAACTTTCCGCTGAAGAACTCGCTGAGATCGATGCTATTCTCGCAAACAGATAAGTTTGTCACTGAATAGTAGACGAAATTTGGGTTTTCCGATATTTTGCCGTCAGTTTCGAAGTTAAGTGAATATCTCGAAGCCTATTTGATTGACGGAAAAGTTTTACATTACGTTCGGTTTGAGGCGAAGCTTGATTTCTTGAGCCTAAGCCGTATGTAATTTTAATTAAATTATACCTCAATCTGTAATGATAGCTCCTGGTTATTTCGAGAAATATATCAAGGAGCTATTATTATAACTATTTAATAGTTAAATAGTTAAACTGTTTGATTCAGAAAGGAATACAGTAATGAAAAAGAAACTTTCCCTCATTTTGGCATTGCTTATGATTTCATCTTCTGTTATTGCTTGCTCAAATAATAATGCTGATGATACATCTAATGCCGGTAATTCAGAATCCAAGAATCCTGTTGCAGATGATTCTGCAACTGCGGAAGAAAATGGTATAGAAATCACCGATGACCTGCCTGAAATCAAGTTTGGCGGCGCCGAGTTCATGATCTATAACAGCTGTCCCGAAACTAATACTTGGAATACCACTGTTTATGTTGACTTTGATGAAGACAGTGCAGAAGTAATTCCTTCAGCTATCTATAACCGTAATGCACAGGTTGAAGAAAGATTTGATGTAACTATCAGCGAAACATATTCTTCTGCTACTGACATCAATACTATGCTTACAGCCGGTGGTGACGGTATTGACCTGACACTTCTTGATGGTTCTGATGTAGTTTCCTTCATGAACCGTGGCTTGCTCTACAACCTTAACGAACTCGACAATATCGATCTTACAAAGCCCTATTGGGATCAGAATGCTCAGAAGTACCTCAGCCTCGCAGGTAAGTATTTTGAAGGTGTCGGTGACTTTATGACTACCCACATCGACGAAACAGTTTGTATGTACTTCAACAAGAAGCTCGTTGAAGATTATCACCTCGAAGATCCTTATTCACTTGTTGATGACTACAAGTGGACATATGACAAGATGCATGAACTTGGTGTAAAGGTTCTTGAAGATTCCAACGGTGACGGTGTTCGTAATGACCTTGACCAGTTCGCTGTTATTTCTTGGAGTGGCGTTCTGTATCCGTACTTTATCTACGGTTCCGGTGAAACATATGTAGATAAGGACGAAAATGATATCCCCTACACATCTTACTTCAATGAACGCTTTATCGGCGCATTTGAAAACATCCTCAGAGTTCTTCACTCCGAAGGCGACACATTCACATATGACGCTAACGTAATCACTGATACAAAGGGTCTTGGCCACCGTATTCAGGAAGTTATGTTCCCGAACAACCAGGCTTTGTTCTGGGTTGAATGTGTAAGCTGGGCTAGAGCTCTTCGTGAAATGGAAGCAGATTTCGGTATTATTACCGCTCCTATGTACACTGAAGATCAGGGTCAGTATTACAACTTCTGTAACGGTAACTTCTTCGGTGAATGTATCCCTGTAACCCTTACAGGTGATGATCTTAACCGTACAACTATCATCACAGAAGCACTCAACTCTCAGTCCTCCGGCGTACTTGATGCTTATTATGATATCTCCCTTAAGGGCAGAAACTCTCGTGATGAAGAATCCGGCAGAATGCTCGACCTCATCTTTGCTAACCGTGTTTATGACGTAAGTATCGTATTTGACGTTGGTGCTATTAACGGTTCCTTCTGCACAATGGGTGCTAACAATGATACCGACGTTGCGTCCTACCACAGACGTAATGAAAAGGTTACATCAAAGCTTATTGATAACCTTATGAAGAACATTGCAGAGTAATTTTCTTGTGTATGTTGGAAAATAGCTAATGTCAATGAGTTGCCTCTCTCTTTAAGTATTTGACATAAAATTTTCGCACTGATTTGTACATTCCTATTTTAAAACTATGCATAGACAAAAAGCTGTTGCTCGATTTTGAGTAGCAGCTTTTTTGTTTCATATAGTGTTTGCTGAGAATTTGAACAATAGTGAATTTGCACAGAAATGTAAGATGTTTGCGATATATTAACAAAAATACTGTATGATATAACGAAAAAAACGCCCTCTGTGGATGTTAACTATTTTCAAACAAGCTCGAAACTATAGACAATGGAAAAAAATTATGCTATAATGAAATCAAATTATAATATTGAGTTAAGGCATATTTTAGGGAGACATAAGATGAAAGTAGAATGGAAGTCTTGTCTGAAAATTGGTGTTAGTGTCTTTTTGCTCTATTTGTGTATACAATATTGGGGCGCACTTTCAGCCTTTTTGATGTCTGTTATCGGTGCTGCGTTTCCGCTCATAATTGGTGGTGTGCTTGCATATTTGATTAACATTTTGATGGCCTTTTTTGAGCGACATTATTTTCCAAAGTCTAAAAAAAGCTCTGTCATGAAATCAAGGCGAATTGTGTGCTTGATTATGGCGGTTCTTTCTATGCTTGCGATAATTGCACTTACTGTTTGGTTGGTGTTGCCGCAGTTGTGGGATGCAGTTATGCTGTTGTTGAGTGAAATACCGGATTTCATGAAAGAAACGCTCGAGTTTGTAGAACAGCTTAATATCCTTCCGGAAGATATTTTTGCAATGCTTGAAGCCATCGACTGGAAGTCGCAGATCAGCAATATCGTAAGTGCGCTTACAACAGGCGTTGGCGGAGTTGTTAACGTGGCGTTCAAGACTGTTTCAACTGTATTTTCAAGTGTTGTTACAGCCTTGCTTGCAATAATTTTTGCACTTTATATACTGATTGGCAAAGATAAACTCGGTTATCAGTGTAAACGTGTTCTCAAGCATTACATGAAGTCAAGCTGGTATGATAAATTTATGTATTTCATCAGCATTGTAGACGATTGCTTCCATAGATTTGTCGTCGGACAGTGCCTTGAAGCAGTTATACTTGGCGTTCTTTGTACGATTGGTATGCTGATATTCCGTATGCCATACGCAACAATGATAGGTGCGCTGGTTGCGTTTACTGCGCTTATTCCGGTCGCCGGTGCATATATCGGAGCCGGAGTTGGTGCATTTATGATACTAACCGTATCGCCTTTCAAAGCAGTTATGTTTTTGATCTTCATCGTCGTTCTTCAGCAGCTTGAAGGTAATATTATATATCCTCGTGTGGTAGGCTCATCTATTGGTCTGCCGGGAATTTGGGTACTCGCAGCAATTACAGTTGGCGGAGGTATCCTTGGCGTGACAGGTATGCTTATTGGTGTACCTTTTGTTGCGGCGATTTACCGTATCATTCGTGAGGATATTCAGAGAAATAAGAAAAAAGATGACCTTCCTGATGTACAAGAAACGCAAGAAGGTTCAAAAACACTTTCGGAGGACCTAAATTCATGAAGAAAACGAAGAATCCATCGGAAAAACCACAAAAACTGACTAAGCGAACAGGTGGAAAAGTAGCGATACTGCGTTCGATACTTATAGCAGCAGTTGTGTTGATGATGGTCATGCGAGGACTCGATGGCGATTATTATTCCGTGTTTCTTGGAGCTTTAACACTTGCACTTTTCAATATTCCGCTAATTGTTGACAGAACATTCAATCTAAAACTTCCGGATCTTCTTGAAATTATAGTTTTGTTGTTCGCGTTTTGTGCTGAAATACTTGGTGAGATAGGCAGTTTTTATACTTATATCTCATGGTGGGATACGATGCTCCATACTGTAAACGGATTTATTATGGCGGCATTGGGTTTCGCACTTATCGACTTGCTTAATAACTCTCCGAAATTCCACTTTAATCTGTCACCGTTGTTTGTAGCATTCGTCGCATTCTGTTTTTCAATGACAGTTGGCGTTATTTGGGAATTTTTTGAGTTTTTCATGGATACAGTCTGCAGTATGGATATGCAGAAGGATACGATAGTAAATTCAATTTCATCGGTTATGCTGAATCCATCGGGCTTAAATAGTGAAATTCGAATTTCAGGCATTACCGACACTGTTATACACTACACAAAAAACGGAGAACAGCTTGAATACCTGATTCAAGGTGGATATCTTGATATCGGTATTTTCGATACTATGAAAGACCTTATCGTCAACTGTATCGGTGCAGTTGTTTTCTCGATCATCGGATATTTCTACATAGTCGGAAGAAATAAAAGTAACATTGCTAAGAAATTCATACCTCAGCTGAAAACAGAAGAGGAAATTGCACGAACAAAAGAGCTTGATGAACAGATAAAAAATCAGCGTGTTCAGAAAATTAAAAATCGTCGCAAAAAGCACAAAAAGAAAAAATAGAGCTATATTAACAAAAAAATCAAGAGGCTGTCCGCATTATGGAAATTAATTCCTTACTGCGAGCAGCCTCTTTATTATTTATGCTTTTGATTATATGTTTTTATTTCTGTATTCCTGAACATATTCGAGGAATCTCTGGATATGAAGATCCCAGTATTCCCAGTTGTGCTTGCCGGGGTGCTGTTCATAAACATAGCCAAATGGATTGCCTTCAAAGCTTTCAAAGAATTCACGAGTTTTTTTAGCTATCCAAAGAATGTGGTCATTGTCGCCAGCCTCTTTATTATTTATGCTTTTGATTATATGTTTTTATTTCTGTATTCCTGAACATATTCGAGGAATCTCTGGATATGAAGATCCCAGTATTCCCAGTTGTGCTTGCCGGGGTGCTGTTCATAAACATAGCCAAATGGATTGCCTTCAAAGCTTTCAAAGAATTCACGAGTTTTTTTAGCTATCCAAAGAATGTGGTCATTGTCGCCTGTTGAGTGGAATACCTGCGGAACCGGTTTTCCTTCGCTGACGATCTTGCGAGCATTTTCAAGCATATCTTCTTCTGAACCGGCAATCTCACGACCATCATAGCGTACCCACATATTGAAGTCTTTCTCTTTGTCGATGTTCTTTCCGTCCTTTGGAACATCGTGATCGAAAAAGCCTGCGGACAGACAGCCAATTACCGAATACTTTTCAGGATTAGCCATACCAAATTTTAATGCACCATTGCCACCCATAGACATACCGGCAACGTAATTGTCTTCACGATCAAGAGAGAATCCAAAGAAATTATGCATGATCATTGGCAATTCCTTGGTCATATAGTCGTAATAATTTCCGCTTCCGTGGACTTGGTTTCTGTAACCTGAAAATTCTGCAAACGGCATAACAACTGCAAGACCGTAATTTGAAGCATAGCGTTCGATTGATGTGCGTCTTTGCCACATAGTCTGGTCGTCGGAGCCACCATGGAGAAGCCAAAGTACGGGAATCTTTGTATCCTTCTTGAATTCCTCTTTGCGATATGAGGTTTGAGGAAGAATAACTTCACAGGAAACATTCATTCCAAGGGTATTCGAGAAAAAGTAAGTGTGAACAAGAGCCATATCAGTTCTCCTTTCCTGCATTTTCAGCACGCTTTGCACTGATGTATTTCAGTACATTTTGAATTTCAGCATCCCAATAAGCCCAGTTGTGATTTCCGGGGCCTTCAGAATATGTGAGGTCATATCCAAGAGAGTTGAGATGATCACGCATCTGACGATTCTGATGAATAAGACCATCCTCAGTACCGCAGTTCATGTATACTGATGGCATAGGCTTGCCTTCATTCTTTACTTTTTCTGCAAGATAGAATAGATCGTTTTTAGATCCGTCATATTTATCGAAGTCACCAAAAATATCGTAGAAATAAGTATTTGTGGGGTCATCAGGATGATACAGATGCTTTGGATTGAAGCAGGCTGACAAAGGAGCCGCTATTGAGAAAGTTTCCGGATAAGTCAGTGCAAGTGCAAGAGAACCATAACCGCCCATAGAATTACCCGAAACATATGTGTCTTCACGCTTATCTGAAAGAGCAGGGAAGAATTTACGGCAAATCTGAGGCAGTTCATCACCAATATATTCACGGAAACGTGCTCCGAGGTGCATATCAGTATACCAGCCAAGGAAAGTTGTCGGCATGATTACAGCTATACCATGTTCTTCAGCATAGCGTTCGATAGAAGTGCGTCTTGTCCAAATAGTGTGGTCATCACTCATTCCGTGAAGAAGATAAAGAGTAGGAATTTTTTCGCCAAACTCACCTTGAGAGATGCCAATGTTTCCGCGTGTTCTCTGTGGGATTATAACGTGCATCCAAGTCTGAACACCTATAACATCAGAGAAAAAGTTGACTTCCATAAAAGCCATAAGAGAAACCTCCTTCGTTTTGGTGGAATATTCAAAAAATCTGTAGTTATTATAGCATAAATTGACAGATTTGTATATAGAAAATTACAAATAAAATTTGCGATTTCAAAAATACAGTAGTACGATTTAATTATGAACCGGTTGACCTGTAGTGGCGAACGCCGATTCTCCACAAAATATAGCAGGGAATAAGGAATAAAAACGATGCAAGAGGAGCAAGAATCAGTCGCATATCATCTGATCTGCCAATTAAATATGTCAGCGGATAATATTGCCAAAGTGCCATTGGAATAACGTATGTGAAAAATTTTAGTACACCATCACCATAAATTGCAAGCGGATATGAACCGAATTCACGTCCGCCATCGGTGAAGATATTCATAAATTCAAGTCCTTCTGTTGAAAAAAAGCATATTGAAGCGTAAATCACAAAAAGTCCTGAAAATTCAAGAATACCACCGATAAGCATGAGCAAAAGTGTGCATATTTTGTCCCATGACCATTGTACACCGCATCGTGGAATAGCATAGGCGAACATGACGATTGCTTGTACAAATCTTCCAAGACGTGTGAATTCAATTTTTGTTGCGACTACTTGAAATACAAGCGAACGTGGGCGAACCATCATTCTGTCGAACTGCCCATTTCCCAAGAGGGAAGCGAATTGATCGAAGCCACGAAAGAAACATTCTGAAAGAGAAAATGCCATAAGTACAGTAGAAAAGCATAACAGAACTTCCTCAAATGTGAATCCTACAACTGAATTGAATCTGTTTAGGAGAAAATACACGCCAAGAAACATTGAAAATGATGTTATCAGCTGTCCAAGCGTCGTGAGGATGAAGGAAACCTTGTACTGCATTTGACTTCGCAGTTGTATCGTGAGATATTTGAAATATAGTTTCATGTCATCCTCCTTGTACCACTACTTTTTTGAGTGATGACTTCATCCAAAGCTTTCCTATAATTATCAGAATAATGCACCAAAAAATTTGCAATACAAAAAATTTTATCATGTCGATACCTGATATATTTCCACTGTAAATTCTGAAAGGTAAATTTTCCATAGCTCCAAATGGTGTAAGCTCAAGAAAACGGGCCATTTTTGCAGGCATAAACGGCAGAGGGATAATTCCACCGCTTAAAAAATCAGCAGTTGTTTGAGCAACAAGTCTTACGCCCAACGAATTAACTGTGTGAAAACAAGCAATATAGATAAGCATAGAGAATGATGTTACACAGATCATAGCAAAGAACATTGAAAAAATGAAAAATACTGCATTAGCAGGATTTGACGGCAGAGTAATTCCATATGGTGTGGGAAGGAGTGAGGCTATAATAAGAATCGGCAAACAGCGAAGAACTGCTCGTGAAATTCTGACTGATACTACACGGGTAAACCAAAAAGTATACAAATCTACGGGTCGCACAAGCTCATACGCTATATTTCCGTCTGTTATCATGTCAAGAATATCACGATCATAGTACCACATATTGAAAAGTGCCAAAAAAGCCTGTCCCAGCCAAATATAAGCAGATAGCTGGTTGAATTCCATCGGAAATGCATTTGGGTTGCTCTCGTAAAATGCACGATAAAGCAGAATATTCAAAAATCCCCAAGCAAATTGGGTTGATATTCCCGCTAAGGCAGCAGCACGATATTGCAGACCGCTAATGAAACGCATACGAAACAGAGTTATGTATTTTTTTGAGGAATTTAATATCGTCATATGTCAAACTCCTGATAAAGCGAAACTACAAGCTCCTCGGCCGTCGTGCCTTCTACAGAAAGGTCGGTCAGCTCTACACTCTGTGACAGCTTCTCAATAGCCTGTGAAACACTGATTTTGCTTGTATCAATACTGAAAACTGCGTGTCCCGAGCTTCTGCTGACTTCGCTGATTCCGTTTATTTGAGGAATTATTCCTGACGAATATTCAATTTGCAATGTTCTGTTTGCTGATCTTGCAGATTTAAGCTGTGATAAAGAACCGTCAAGAAGGATTTTTCCACCACCTATAAGAAGAATTCGTTCGGTCAAAGCTTCAATATCCTGCATATCATGGGTTGTAAGAATTACGGTTGTTCCTCGTTCTCTGTTGATTTTTTTGATGAATTCTCGTACAGCAATTTTTGATACAGCATCAAGTCCAATTGTCGGCTCATCAAGAAACAATATCGATGGTCGATGAATCAATGATGCGGCAATTTCACACCTCATACGCTGTCCAAGTGAGAGTTGTCGTGCAGGAGTGCGAACTATATCATCAAGATCAAGCAAAGTTACAAGCTCGTCGAGTGATGATTTGTATGTTTTTTCGTCAACCTTATAAATATCACGCAGCAATTCAAAAGAATCAATGACGGGAACATCCCACCAAAGTTGAGAACGCTGTCCGAATACAACACCAATGTGTGAAACGTGTTCAGCACGATTTTTCCACGGCACAAGCCCATTTATGACGCAATTTCCGCTGTCAGGTGTTAGGATACCGCTCATTACTTTAATTGTACTGCTTTTTCCCGCACCGTTTGGGCCTATATAACCGACCATTTCGCCATCGCAAATTTTGAATGAAACGTCTGAAAGTGCATTGACAGTTTCGTATTCTCTCTTAAAAAAAGCTTTTACGGTTTCAGTGAATCCCGAATTACGTCGTGCAACTTTGAAGGTTTTTGAAATATGTGAAAGCTCAATCATGTCGTGAAATCACCTCTTTTAATAAAACGATAGTTACTTTGCGGTTACAGTTATCAGGTAGTCGCTTGATTCTGCGATTTTGTATGTCTGTGCATACTTTTTCTCCATAGGTATCCAGCGATTTTTGAAATTTTCAAGCATTTCTTCGCCATCACGCAATTTTATACGCTCTAATTGCTCGTCAGACGTAACTTCAAGGAATAGTGACATATCAGCGTAATTACCAAAATAAGGATGATGCGAATATGAGCCTTCAATTATTGTGATGGGGGTTTTAGCATGAGTTTGTTTTGAGGTTATAGATAGCTGACTACAATCAAAAATACCGTATGTCAGAGATTCATCTGACAGATGATCGATAACCTCTGATTTAAACCTTTCATAATCAACATTTCCGCCTGCTTCATTAAGTCTTTGCTGAGTACGTTTTTCAGGGGGCAGGAAAAAATCGTCCATGTGTATAAGGCGTGCATTGAGTGCATTTGAGAAAATATCTGCAAGAGTAGATTTTCCTGATGCACAGTATCCGTCAATTGCGAGTACAGCGTGATTTTTATTTTGCGAAATTTTAGAAAGTTCTGCGAGTATTTCAAAAAATATTGCAAATTCACGTTTCACAACACGATATGCAGGGTGATAGATGGCACGATATTCTTCGCTATGACTGACAGCAGGATAATTTTTTGAAGCATATTCAGTCAGGTATGTATCAAGCTCAGCTGTTGTAAACGAAAAAATTCCTTCGTTCGTTAAATTACGCAGTAATTCAAGAGAGCTTAAAAATACCCTGCGCTTATTATCGTTGTTTTCAGCTAAATTTGCAGAAGCTACGAACAGCTTTGTAATAAGCTCTGCATGATGCTCAGAGTTTGGTGTTAAATAAAGCCTTGCGTAACCTCCACCGATTTCTTCGTAAAGGATTGAGTCACAATTACATGATTTTTGTTCGTTTTTTAGTGTACTGATTTCGTCTATTGTGCGAACAAGAGCAGTTTTTTCGTCGGCAATCATGTGACCGGGGCCAAATGTGGATTGATAGATCAGCTTAACAGCGTCAGTAGGCTGCATATTTTTGTAGATAGAAGCGTGTTGACGAAGAATATCAACAATTGAAAGATTTTTGATCGAATAAAGTAGATGTTGTGTTTTGTTCATGTTAAAAATTTAATTATCTATATCTGTGGAAATTTTTTTATCTGAGGTTGCAAGCAGTTTAAGTGTGTCATAGATTCCTGAAAGAGGTATCAATTCAATTCCAGATTCGGTGAGGATTTCCGCATTTTTCAGAACAGCTTTTTTTGGAAGTGCAATGCGGGTAAAACCAAGTCGAAAAGCTTCATTGACACGCTGCTCGATAGATGCCACTGTTCTGAATTCACCCGACAATCCAAGCTCACCGAATGCAATAACGTCGTCCGGAACGGGAATATCACGTAGAGATGAAATGAGTGCAAGACAAGTAGCAGCGTCTATTGCAGGTTCATCAAGTCTTAAACCTCCGATGACGTTAAGATAGACATCCTGTGACGAGAATTTAAGTCCAAGGCGCTTTTCGAGTACAGCAAGGAGCAAACACATACGGTTATAATCTATACCATTTGCTGTACGGCGAGGGGAGGGAAATACTGTTGGTGTGACAAGTGCCTGAATTTCTGCTATAAGTGGACGTGTACCCTCCATTATGCACACTGCACAGCTTCCACTAACTCCTCTCGGACGGCCTTCGAGAAGCATTGCAGATGGATTTGAAACTTCGTTTAATCCGTTCTCACACATTTCAAAAACTGCTATTTCGTTTGTAGAGCCAAAGCGATTTTTTATGGCACGCACGATTCTGTGAGGTTGTCTGCGATCACCTTCAAAATAAAGAACTGCATCAACCATATGCTCAAGGACTTTAGGGCCGGCGATTCCGCCTTCCTTGTTGACATGGCCAACGATTATAACAGATGCACCGTCAGTTTTTGCACGTTCAATAAGCTGTAGTGAACATTCACGAACCTGAGTAACACTACCGCTGGTTGAGCTTGAAACATCAGAATACATCGTCTGTATTGAGTCAACTATCACGAGATCGGGCTTCAGCTTATCATATTCTGCGAGAATTTCAGAAATATTCGTTTCGGTTAGGACATACAGAAATTCCGGCTTAACGCCAAGTCTGTCGGCACGCATTTTTAACTGACCTTTTGATTCTTCTCCCGAAACATAGAGAACCTTGCATGAATCGCCAATCTGCCCACAAAGTTGCATGAGAAGCGTGGATTTACCGATACCCGGCTCTCCTGCGAGAAGAATTACTGAACCTTCAACGAAGCCACCGCCCAAAACTCTGTCAAATTCTTCTATACCTGTGCTGTGACGAAGATATTCCGGTAGGCTGAAATCTCCGAATTTTACAGCGTGTTCACGTTCTATTCGAGGGGAAGAAGGACTGATACGACGCTCAGAAGCTTTTGTCGGTGCTTGATATGTTTCTTCCACAAAAGAATTCCACGAACCGCACGAGGGACATTTTCCCAGCCATTTTGAACTTTGGTGGTCACATTCACTGCATACATAAACGGTTTTTGGTGCTTTCATTACGAACTTCCTTAAATAAATATATGCTTATATTATACCTCTAAAAACGTCGTATGGCAAGAGGGGAAATCATTCTGTGACGATAAATTCCGCGCTTGACGCAAACAAAGCAGCAGACAGCTTCAAGCGATAATCCTTAGATGTAAGCAAAGCGAGTTCTTCGGGATTAGACAAAAATCCACATTCTACAAGAACAGCCGGAATTTTGATTCGTTTGAGAATATATATAGCCTGAGTTGCTTGCTTGATTTCACGTTCGTTATCGGGCATGATGAATTTTTTAGCATAGCTTTGTATCATTGAAGCTGCATCTCGGCTTTTTTCATCATTAGGTGAATAATAAACCTGTAAACCCTTGTATTTTTCCTGAGGAAATTTGTTCATGTGGATACCTACATACAGTTTAGCACCAGATTCTTCAGCTATGCGAAGTCGATTGCGTAGGTCATACGTTTTTTTGCGACCTTTGTAATCCTCAAGATCATTGTAATAATCATAAAGCAGTGTGTCATCAGTGCGTGTTGTGCGAGCATCATATCCGAAAACGGCATAGAGATCACATAAATTTTCGGATATTGCAAGATTTAGATTCTTTTCAAGAACATCTCCTGAGGTTGCGCCACCATCCTCTCCACCATGCCCGGGATCAATAATAAAATCAAGTTGCGGTGCTTCTGCGCCGGCTTGTGTGGAAAGCTCAGATGTGTTTAATACGGCGTAATTAAAAGCGTATTTTCCTATAAGCAGGGAAGCTCCTGAGAATAGGAGAGCAAAAGCTATATATTGTGTGATAGATTTTACAGAAAGCTTCAAGCCAAACCTCCGTTGACGAATAGCATTTTTTATAAGTTATATGATATTCAACAAGAGATTATAACAAAAGAAAAAGAGAGACTTTGAAAAGCCTCTCTTTGACATTGAATTAATATTGACCTGTTTTTTTGTTACCCTTGATGTAGTCACGTTCAAGAGAAAGAACACCGTTGTCCATACGGAAGATACGGTCTGCGTGATCTGCGATGGAAAGGTCGTGAGTAACCATGATAAGTGTCTGACCCATTTCCTCTCTTGTTTTGAGAAGGAGCTTGAGAACCTCATCTGCATTTTTTCTGTCGAGGTTTCCTGTAGGTTCATCAGCGAACACGATATCGGGCATATTGATAAGTGCACGAGCAATTGCAACTCTCTGCTGCTGACCACCGGAAAGCTCAGACGGAAGATGGTTAAGTCTTTCAGAAAGCTGGAGAGTTTCAACAAGACGACGAAGTGTTTCCTGATAAGAAAGGTCTGATTTATTACACATCATAGTTGGGATCAGGATGTTTTCCAGTGCTGTGAACTGTGGAATGAGGTTATGTCTCTGGAAGATAAAGCCCATATTCATACCACGGAAACGGCTCAATTCATCTGCACCCATTTTTGTGATATCCTGACCACGGATAAGAACACGTCCTGCATCGGCTGAATCAAGACCTGCACAAATGTGAAGGAAGGTTGATTTACCTGAACCCGATGTACCGATAATAGCAACGAATTCACCCGGTTCTACTTTAATACTAACACGGTTAACAGCGGTGATAACAGCATCATACTGCTTATACTGCTTGATAACGCTTTCGGTTTGTAGCATATATTCTACGGTATCTGCCATATTATTTAC
This sequence comes from uncultured Ruminococcus sp., assembly GCA_964430105.1. Lineage (GTDB taxonomy): Bacteria > Bacillota > Clostridia > Oscillospirales > CAG-272 > UMGS1696. The sequence goes on from CAYSEF010000016.1 coordinate 23,539, forward strand.
CAAAGCTCATAGAGCTTGAATCCTTTCTGTGTTTATCTTTATCTGTTTGTAAATTGGATATAGTCTTAATTATTCTTCGCCACCGAATTCCTGACCTGCGCCACCGTTCTGGAGAGAATAGCGATGCTTGTAGTAACTCTTGTACGGCAGGTAAGTTGAGAGGAAACCGCAGGCAACGGACATAACAACGCTTGTAAGAATAGCGTACCACGGCATATAGAATACATAACGTACATTTTCAGCAGTAAAGTACGGCATCATGACGTTGTAGACATAGAAAAGGATGTAACTGCCTATATAGCTGAGTACGATCGATACAATGAGCGACATTGAAGCCATGCAAAGACCGCCTTGGAGATATATCTGGCGTATTTCCTTGGCAATAGCACCGATAGACTGCAGGATATTGAATTCCTTTTCGCGTTTTGCGTAATAAAGTGTCTGCGAGAAGAACCAAACAAGCGGGGAAATGCAGAGAATAAGGAGTGAGATACAGATATAAAGCTCATTATAATGCTTATCTCTGTCTATAGCCTTAAGGAGAGTACGGTCAGTATTTACAACCTTAACATCACCGTAATCATGGCTCCATTCGCGTACCTGAGCATAAAGTTCTTGTACTTCGGCAGGTGTAATATCATTGTCAACATAAATGTTAAACGAAGTTGCTTTTGGAGTCTTATTGGTTATGGCAATGTAATCATCAAGATTGAAGAATACGGGAGTAGAACCTGACGGGATATCATAAATGATAGCACCGATTGTGAATTCTGTGTATTCATAATGGAAGTACTCGATTTGATTCTTGAGAAGTGTACGACCGGTTATGTTGGTGTCAACTGCCTTGATCTGACCGGTTTTCTTGGAGATGTAGATCTTGTCACCTACATTGAATTTGTATGTAGGAACATTTGAAATCGAGTCGCCAATGATAACCGTGCCGGGTGTCAAAATGCTGTTAAGATCGCCCTCGTAATCATAGTCTTCGAGAATCTGAATCTGTTCTTCAGTCATTGCTGTGTAAATGACATCACTTGAAACTCTCCAGTATTTGTCACCTGCGTCAAACTCTGTTCCGTTGTAAGCAACAAGGTTTTGGAACGCACGGACATTTTTCTTTTCAACGATCATGTGAGATGCTATCTCATAGCCTTCAGTGGAGTTATCATTAATTTCAACTGCACGAACGCCATCAAGCTGATAAAGTTCATGGCTCATGATTTCGTCGTATTCAAAACCGGATCCCGCAAGGTTTACTGAGAACTGCGGACGAGGATATTCGAGGTCTGTGGTGTAGATATCAGCCATATACAGACCCATGATAAACAGCGCACAGAATACAATAGCTGATGTGAGAAGCTGGATATTGTATTTTCTGAAACGCCAAATAGAGTAGAACTCGTATTTAGTCGGGAACTTCTGCGCAAAAATGTTGAAGGAGCGCATAGGTGAAGTAACAAGGTTGGAGTTGTCCTCTGTAATAATAAGCGACATAGGATCCTTTACTGACATGACCTTCATAGGAGTCCATACAGCGGCAATGATTACTACAAGAGTAAAGAGGAATACCTTGAGTATGGATAATGCATTAAACATAAATCCATAGCCGGATGTTCTGTAAATGAGGAAGGAAATGAGAGTAGAACCGAGCATTGAAGGAATAAATGTAACGATAAATATTACAAACAATTCCCAGAATGCAGTGCTGAACAGCATTTTAAAATCCGCACCGAATGTCAGATAAATACCGTATGTGAATTTATACTGATTGATACGAATATTGTAAAGCTGAGTTAAAAGGAATACAGAAAGCACAAGCAACACTATTGTTATAAGAACAAAGGTAGTAGCGTTAGCGGCAATATTCTTGTCAAAAGACATAAGCTGTGTTGTAGCTTTGCTAAATGACGAACCGATATCACCGAGTGCAGCAAGATCCTTTTCGTATTTGTCGGTGAATCTTTCATAACATTTATCTATATCGCCGGTAAAGAGCAGATAGATGTCATAACGATCGTCACCGCTGAAATAGTTCGTATACTGTTCTGAGCGTACTACATTAAAAATGACATCACTCTTAAAGACCGTACCTTCATCGTTGATAAGATAACGCGCTTGGTCTTCATTTAGATCCTTGAGAATCATGTGATAGTCATAATTTTCCATGACGTGTTGGTATTCGACGTGGTCGTTGTTGTCAGCCGATACCGTCATCATGCCGTAAAGAAGTTGCACAATAACTATAGCAATAAAAAACGGAAGATACTGTTTGAAATTAAAAAATACGCTCTTCCATGCGATAGTCAGACTTCTTTTTAAGTATTCAAATACCTTTTCCAAAATCCGAAAACCGACACTTTAATAGTGTCATCCTCCTATTGAACTTTAACCTTAATGCACAAATGGCAAAAAAGTTTTTAATATCTTAAATATTATAACATATTTTCTAAACAAAATATATTATATTTTTGTGAACAACTATGTTTTATAATCGTTGACTTCGTATAATTTTCGCTTAATATTTTGGTGATATTGTCTATTGTAGTTATTTGATGTATAAAATTTTACTAAAACACAGAGCTTTTGTTTATAAAAAGCTTGCTTTATCAAGAAATATGCTGTATACTTGTCGTAAATATAATAAAAAGGGAGATAACAATGACAGAGCTTGAAAAAGTATACGAAAAGATACATTCGGGAAGACTATATACCTGCGATAACGCTGACCTCGCTGCAGATCAGGAAAAATGTCTTGATAAACTGTATGATTTTAACATGACACGTCCTACAGAAGGCAAAAAAAGACAGGAAATGCTAAAGGATATGTTTGCGGAAATAGGAGATGGATGCTATATCGAACCACCGTTTCATGCAAATTGGGGCGGTCATAATGTTCATTTCGGAAAGAATGTCTATGCCAACTTTAATCTTACAATGGTAGATGATACACATATCTATGTGGGAGATTATGTAATGTTCGGGCCGAATGTAACCGTTGCGACAGCGGGTCATCCTATAGCTCCGGAAATGCGTGAGAAGGTTTATCAGTATAATATGACAGTACGCATCGGGAATAATGTATGGATAGGTGCAGGTTCGGTTATTCTTCCTGGTGTAACTATTGGAGATAATACAGTAATCGGTGCGGGAAGTGTTGTAACGAAGGATATTCCCGAAAATTCTGTAGCTTATGGAAATCCCTGCAAGGTAGTTCGTCAGATAAGCGAACGGGATTACGAATATTATTGGAAGGATAGAAAAATCGAGCGAGAAGACCTCGATAATATTGGAAGATAAAAAAAGAGCTGTTGTATTTCGGAAATTACTTACCGGTACAACAGCTCTGTTATTTAATTCAAATGTATCTTACAGCTTGGATACGATATCCTCTGTATCAGATGCAATCATAAGTTCTTCGTTTGTGGGGAGAACATAAACCTTAACCTTAGAGTCAGGTGTGGAAATTTCAACTGTGTCGGACTGATGATGGATCTTTGCATTGAGTTCGCGGTCAATCTTTACACCGAAGTATTCGAGATCAGCGCAAGCTCTGTCACGGAGTTCAGGGTTGTTTTCACCCATACCGGCTGTCCAAACGATAGCGTCAAGACCATTCATTGCAGCTGCATAAGAACCGATATACTTCTTTACCTGGTATGCGAGAGTGGAAGCAGCTCTGTAAGCCTTCTTGTCACCCTTGAGGATAGCAGCTTCAATATCACGGCTGTCGGAGGAAATTCCGGATACGCCAAGGAAACCGCACTGCTTGTTCATGTAAGCTTCAGCTTCTGCGGGAGTCCAGCCTTCACGTTCCATAAGGAAGGTTACGATAGCAGGGTCGATGGAACCGCAACGTGTACCCATAAGAACGCCTTCAAGAGGAGTAAGACCCATAGATGTATCAACGCACTTGCCACCCTTTACAGCGGAAATAGAGGAACCGTTACCGATGTGACAGGTGATGATCTTTGTTTCTTCGAGTGGCTTGTCGAGAAGCTTAGCCATTTCGCGGGAAACATAGCGGTGAGATGTACCATGAGCGCCATAGCGACGGATGTTGTACTTTTCAGCCATTTCAGCGGAAATACCATATGTATAAGCCTGTTCAGGCATTGTCTGATGGAAAGCTGTATCGAATACGAGAACCTGAGGAGTTTTCGGCATAACTGCGAGACAACCCTTGATACCCATGATATGTGCACCGGTATGGAGAGGAGCAAAGTCACGGCAAAGCTCGAGCTTTTCGAGAACTTCATCAGTGAGAAGTACGGATTCAAAGAAGTAAGGACCACCATGTACGACACGATGACCAACAGCTTCGATTTCGCTCATATCTGAAATAACGCCGGTTTCAGCGTCTGTGAGGTACTTGATTACGATTTCGGTTGCGACAGCGTGGTCAGGCATTGGGTAATCAGCCTTGATTTTTTCGCCGTCTTCGCCCTTTCTGTGTTCGATTCTGCCGTCGATACCGATTCTTTCGCAGATACCCTTTGCGAGAACGGATTCGGTAGCGGTGTCAAAAAGCTGATATTTGAGAGAAGATGAGCCGGCATTTACAACCAATACTTTCATTTTGTAAATTTCCTCCGAATTTATGATAAAATTTGACAGCATAAGCATTATCGGTTATAATTATATATGAAAATACTGAAAATTACAAGAACTTTCAAATACTTCGTATGGAGCACTAAAAAATGAGAAAAACCACTGCGGTAATTTGTGAACTTAACCCAATACATCCCGGGCATAGATATGTTTTGAATAACGCAAAATCTAACTCGGATGTTGTTATAGCAGTCATGAGCGGAAACTTTACGCAAAGGGGAAGCTGTGCAGTGTTTGACAAATATACAAGAGCTGAAACTGCTATGAAATGTGGCGCAGATCTTGTGTTAGAGCTTCCGTTTCCGTGGTGTTCGTCGGGAGTAGAGGATTTTGCTTTAGGCGGGATAACAGTAGCCGGCGGATGTATGGCTGATTCATTGACATTTGGCTCTGAAACCGGAGATATTTCGTTGCTCGAACGTGTTGCAATTTGCAAATCATCTGAGGATTACGCAGAAAATATGCGTAGGGCAGAGCGTGAAACAAGATCAACGGGAAGTGCTGTGCTTTTTGATGCAGTCATGCGACAATACGGAATTGACGAATCGCTTGGAGCAAATGATAAGCTTGCTGCCGAGTATATAAGATTCGGACGTATGTGTGGAATTGATGAATTTAATCCTATCAAACGATTAAAAGAAGCACCGTCGGCAACCGCTGTTCGCGAGAAAATGTTTGAAAAAGGAATAGATGCTTGTTCTGAGCTAATTCCTGAAGAAGCATATTCAGTTTTACATTCAAAGAAATTCTGCTCGGAAAATTCTCTTGCAGAGCTGTTTTTCACGCATTGCAGACTGTATGTAACGGATAATGAGGAGAACGAGCTTCTCAGATATTCTGCAAAAATAGCACGAAATTCGTTAACTGCACAGGAGTTTATGGAAAAATTGCCCACTAAAAAATACACATCAGCACGAATGAGACGTGAAATACTCCGTACAATTCTTCGTGTTGAACCGAAAGCATCAAAAGTATCACCGAGATTTACGGTTTTGCTTGCTGCTAATGCAAACGGAAGGGCGTATATATCAGAAAATCAAAAAAATTTTCGCATACCAATGATAACCAAGCCGGCTGATTACTCTAATCTTGATGAAATTGCGAAGAAGCAATATGAAGCAAGCCTGAGAGCAGATGAGCTTTATGCATATTTTATGGGCTTAAGAGCGGATTATTTTATCAAACAGCATCCTGTGATGGGGTAATTTATAAAAATAAGGCTACTCGCACTGAGGAAGAAAATTCCAAAGGGCAAGTAGCCGTTTTTATTCAGTAATGTTTTTTGATAACGGAATCAGCCGATATAATCGCGTACTCTAAAGCCTGCACCAATTCCCATAGCTATCTGCTCACATCTTTCTATATCAGCATCCGGAATTGTGCCACGAACTACTGTGAAAACAACCTGAGGAACGTATTTCACGATTTCTCGTGCAAATTTAACGACTCCGACAAAGGTATCTTCACCGAATCTGGGGTGACAAAGCTTCATATATGTATCTGCATCTGCTGCATTCAAACTGATAGATACGCAATCTACCAAGCCCTTAAATGCGGGGGCTGTGTCCTCTCCCATTATCATTGAGGCATGACCATTTGTATTAACTCTGATTGGAGTGGATGAACGTTCACGAATGATTTTGCAGGTTTCGAGCATATCGTAAAGACGACAGGTCGGCTCACCGTAACCACAGAAAACGATTTCGGAAAAATTATTCAGATTGTGGGAGGAAAGATCGGCAATGATTTCCTCAAGCGTTGGTTCTCTTTCCAGCCGTAGATCATTGAAGATTTCAGGTGCGTAGGAAGAATCTCGAACGCAGAATTCACATTTATTTGTGCAAAGGTTCGTTATATTCACATACAAGCTGTGGTTTATAACATACGTTAAAGCCATAATATCCTCCGAAGCCGTAGTTCAAAGATTCAGCGAACACGGCTTAACCGAATAAAAGTTAGAAATTAGACAATTCCAAAGAATCTGCAAGCATTTCTGTAGGTGATCTCAGCCATTTCTTCGGGAGCTTTTCCGCGAATAGCTGCAACAGCTTCACAGGTGAAGTGAAGGTAGCCGGAATAGTTGATCTCACCACGATGTGGAACGGGTGGTAAGTACGGACAGTCTGTTTCGATAAGAATTCTGTCCTCGGGAACGATAGCTGCCGCTTCTTTGACCTTGTTTGCATTTTTGTAAGTCACAGGGCCGGAAAAAGATATATACCATCCCATATCGCAAAGCTGGCGAGCCATTTCAGCAGTACCACTGTAGCTGTGGAGAACGCCCCATGCTTTAGGATGAGCTCTGAGCATATCGAAGGTATCGCCTGATGCATCACGGGAATGAACAACGATGGGAAGACCGAGCTTTTCCGCAAGGGTCAGCTGTGCATCGAAGAAAAACTTTTGTCTATCCTTGTCTGTTCCGTCATAGTGATAATCGAAACCTATCTCGCCTATAGCACGCACTTTTTTGTGTGAAGCGAGAGATTCAATTTCTGCAAGTGCAGCTTCTTCCTGTCCGTGTGGGATTTCCTGAGCATCTGAGGGATGAAGTCCTACAGCTGCGTAAATGAAATCATATTTTTCAGCCAATGCGACTGATTCTCGTGAATGTGGCAGACTGGAACCGACATTCACTATTCTTTCAACTCCTGATTCAAGAGCTGATTGAAGTGCACCCTGCATTCCTCCATTGAATTCTTCTTCAAATCTGAGGTCGTCATAGTGTGCGTGTGTATCGAAAAGACGCATTATCTCACTCTTTCTCCAAGAGGTGTTTCGGGATCAAGGAATACAACACGAACTTCATCTTCGCCTGATGCAAGGATCATGCCGTTTGATTCAATTCCGCAAAGTACAGCGGGCTTGAGGTTAGCAACAACAATGATTTTTTTGCCAACAAGCTGATCGGGTTCGTAGAACTTTGCAATTCCGGATACAACAGTGCGTTCTTCATATCCAAGATCGATAGTTAGCTTGAGAAGCTTCTTTGCTTTCGGAACCTTTTCACAAGCGAGAACCTGTGCTGTGCGAAGCTCTACATTCATGAAGTCGTCAATGCCGATCTGTGCAATGCCTTCCGGTTTTGCAGGCTTTTCAGATGCTTTTGCGGCTGCTTCTGCTTTCTTTGCGGCTTCTTCACGTTCAGCTTCGACTTCAGCCATAAGCTTAGCTTCATCGATTCTTGCGAACAGAGGAGTAGCTTCACCAACATTTTTACCGGATTCAAGTCCACCAAACGCAAAAATGCTGTCGTAATCACAGATATTTGTATTCAGCTCTGCAAAGATAGTTTCTGCTGTCTGCGGAATGAGAGAGGAGAGCATTACAGCGCCGATTCTGATAGTTTCGAGAAGGTTGTAGATAACAGTTGCAAGTCTTGGCTTGGATTCTTCTGATTTTGCGAGAGTCCACGGTGTGGTTTCGTCGATATATTTGTTTGCACGGCGGAGCATTGTGAAAACATCGGCACAAGCATCTGCGATATGGAATGAATCCATGTTATCGCTGAAATTCTTTGTAGCTGTTGCGATAGCTTCCTTAAGTTCACCGTCAACACCTTCATCTCCATTCGGAGTAGGTGTAACACCATCGAAATATTTTTTAGTCATTGCAATGGTACGAGAAACGAGGTTACCGAGATTGTTTGCAAGGTCGGTGTTGTATCTGCCTATAATAGATTCATAAGTGATAGAACCGTCGTTCGCATAAGGCATTTCGGAAAGTGCGTAGTAACGTACACCGTCTACTGAGAAGCGATTTGCAAGGTCGTCTGCATAGATAACATTTCCACGCGATTTTGACATTTTATCAGCACCGAAGTTGAACCAAGGATGACCGAAAATCTTCTTAGGAAGAGGAATATCGAGTGACATGAGGAAAATCGGCCAGTAAATAGAATGGAAACGAACGATATCCTTGCCGATAACGTGAACGTCTGCGGGCCAATATTTCTTAAATTTATCTGACTGCTCTTCAAAAGATTTTGTGGGATCATAGCCGATAGCTGTGATATAGTTTGTCAGAGCGTCAAGCCATACATAAGTGACGTGCTTTGGGTCAAAATCAACCGGAATACCCCACTTGAAGCTTGTTCTGGAAACACAAAGATCCTGAAGACCCGGCTTAAGGAAGTTGTTTACCATTTCCTTACGACGTGATTCCGGTTCGATAAATTCAGGATGATCTTCAATATGCTTCATGAGGCGATCTGCGTATTTGCTCATCTTGAAGAAATATGCTTCTTCCTTTGTGAGCTGAACTTCACGTCCGCAGTCAGGGCACTTTCCATCAACAAGCTGAGTTTCAGTGAAGAAGGATTCGCACGGTGTGCAGTACCAGCCTTCGTAATGACCCTTGTAGATGTCACCCTTATCGTACATTTTTTTGAAAATAGCTGCAACGGCTTTTTCGTGATAATCGTCGGTAGTGCGGATAAAGTGGTCGTAGCTTGCGTTCATGAGATCCCAAATTCCCTTGATCTCGGCAGCTACATTATCAACGTAAGCCTTAGGTGTGATACCTGCTTCGAGAGCCTTGTTTTCTATCTTCTGACCGTGTTCATCAGTACCGGTGCAGAAGAAAACATCGTAACCGCGCTGTCTTTTATAACGTGCAATAGCATCGGTAGCGATAACTTCATAAGTATTGCCTATATGCGGTTTTGTTGACGCATAAGCAATAGCTGTTGTTATATAAAATTTCTCAGCCATTATATTTTCTCCGATCTGTAATTTAATCGCTAATTATACTGAATGTGTATTATTTATATCTTGCTTCCTCTGAGCCAAACAGAGTCTATTTGTGGTGCTTTTTTATCCTTTAACATTATGAAATCCGCACAAGCCCCTTCTCGTATAGAACCGTAGAGGTCATTGATCCCAACCATTTTTGCGGGATTTTCAGTTGCACAGGGTACTGCTTCCTCAAGAGTTTTGTCAGCAAATTTCATGTAATTTACAACCGCCGAAAATAAATCCAGAGTACTTCCTGCAATAGCTCCGTCTGCGGTCAATGCTTTGCCATTTTTTACAAAAACGGGTTGACCTGCGATAGCGTATTCGCCATCAGGACAATCAGTTGCTTCCATTGAATCTGTGATGAGTACAAGCTTATCGGAAGGCTTTGTTCTGCTTGCAAGCTTGATCATTGCAGGGTGAATATGCTCTCCGTCACATATAAATTCGCTGTAAGCTGTGTCGCAGAGAAGGGAAGCGGCGGTATTTCCGGGTTCACGGTGATGAATTTGACGCATGGCATTGAAAGTATGAGTAAAGCCGGTTACTCCCCAGTTGATAGCCTGCATTGCTTCGTCAAATGTAGCATTGCTATGTGCAAGACTTACTGTTGCACCAAGTGAAACCGCTGTTTTTACGAAATCCTCTCCACCTATCATTTCAACGGCTGCTGAAATATGCACGGGAGATGGCAACATTCGTTGTATGAGCTTTGTTAATTCTACAGAATCAAGCGGAGAAAGCAAATTTTCAGCATGAGCACCACGCTTTTGAGGGTTGAGATACCTTCCCTCCAGGTGGATACCTGCGATATTGGCAAGTCCTTTCGTCGGTGTGCGGTTTTGCTGTATAGCTTCGGTAGATGCAAGGAGAGAATCCATTGTGGCGGATGCGAGAGTAGCCATAATAGTGGTAGTACCGGCTCTTGCATAAGAACGACGCATGGTATAGTAGCTGTCGGCATTGGCAGTGTTGAAATCGTATCCTGCACGTCCGTGAGTGTGGACATCAACAAGTCCGGGGATGATGTAAAGTCCGTCGCAATCAACGATAGCAGCGTCTTCGTAAGAGCCTCTGAAATCGGTATCGGCAATAATTCCGTCATGAACAAGCAGATTTGTTTTTACAAATTCATGTGATTCAGGGGAAAACACGAGTCCGTTTTTGAACACCATAGCCATAAGTGACCTCTCCTTCCAAAAATAACTTGTTCTGTACATTATTACATTATAACAGAAAAACGCCTTTTTTACAAGACGTTTTTGCTATGCTGATTGCACAGTAATCAATATTACAAATGAGTGCAATATGTTAAAAAATGATAATCTAACGCTTTATTTGTTCAAAAAATGTCAAAAATAGATGTTCTAATGTAAAAACAGCGATTTGAAATGTAAAATAAATATGAACAAACCGGCGTGCTCATGTGATTTAATTAAACATTTTCGAGGATATAGCGAGCAGAGTTCATACCTGTTTCACTGCCGATTTTTCCGTCTTCCATGCCTTCGAATTCAACTGAAACATAGCCTTCATAGCCGGTAGCTTTTATATGGGAGAGGATAGTCCAAATGTCGAGGTCGCCCTGTGCAAGAATAGAACCACGGAGCATATATTCACCGGAATTGGATGAGAACCAGCAACCTGAATCACAGCGGAACAGACCACCATTGCCTGTAAGACGGTCAGCACGACGAATATAGAAATCCTTGAGGTGAACCATCTTCGCATACGGTGCGCACTTCTTAACAGCGACAGTGCAGTTTTCATCTACGCAAGTGAAGTTACCTGTATCAAGAAGCATACCGAAATTCTTGCGGTCAACTGCTTCGATAAGACGGATGATTCTGTCAGAGCCATTAACAAAGAAGCCGTGATTTTCTACGAGAGTAGTAATTCCGTACTGTGAAGCATAATCTGCAAGCTCACGACAGGTTTCTACAGCGATAGGAAATTCATTTTCAAATGCAACGGGAGTATTTGTTTCAAGAGGTCTGCGGAAAGAGGAGATATCGTGTCGCATGAATTTAAGTCCGAGCTTTCCTGCAACGTCGATGTGGCGCTTCAGGCGTTCAACCTCTGCCTTGCGTGCATCGAGGTCAAACTTAAGCAGATCACCGAGGACAGCGTAGTTTGATAAGGGAAGATCGATCTCAGCGGAGGTTTTCTTGATATCAGCGATAAGTTCTTCGTTGAATTCGCCTGTTTTATCATCGTGCAAGGTGAAGCCAAAGGGAACAAGCTCGATGTGTTCTGCACCCTTTTCCTTAGCAAAACGCATAACCTCTGTAATGGACATAATGCCATCGCAGATGTAATTGTTCATGCTGTATGATGTAAGTCCTATCTTCATGTTAAAATCCTTTCTTTATAAGAAAATAATAATATTTATATGTGTTTTTTGAAATTTATTCGTTATCCTTGATTGCGACTGCTGAATAGATTTCATTTTTGCTTACTCCGCGAGCTTTTGCAACAGCTTTAATGGCATCCATTCGCTTCATTCCCGAATCCATGAGCATGGCAACGTGTTCTGCCGGATCTTCAGGATAGGAATTGCGCTGTTCTTCGAGTAGCTCCTCTTTAGGTTTGCCCCCAACGATCAGAACATATTCACCCCTTGGCTCACGTTCGGAGTAAATTTCAACTGCTTTACTTATTGTTGTACGCAGAATTTCCTCGTTTAGCTTTGTGATCTCACGGCATAACGCTATCGGACGATCTCCGAGATACTTTAGAAGATCTGCCAATGTAGCGCGTAATCTGTGAGGTGCTTCATAGAAAATCATTGTGCGAACTTCCGAAGAAAGCTCATTAAGGCGTTCGCTTCTTTCGCTTTTTGAAGAACCGATGAAGCCTTCAAAGACAAATCTTGTCGTTGGAAGTCCGGAAAGGGTGAGTGCGGTAATTGCGGCACAGCATCCCGGAACTGATGTCACGGGAATATTGCGTTCAGCACAAAGCCTTACAAGATCCTCACCGGGGTCACTTATCGCAGGAGTACCCGCATCGGTGACAAGTGCACATGATTCACCGCTTTCGAGGCGTTCGCAGATCATGGGACCACGTTCACGTTTATTATGCTCGAAATAGCTTATCATCGGTTTTGATATCCCGAATCTTGCAAGCAATGATCCTGAGTTGCGAGTATCCTCGGCAGCTATAAAATCCACCTCTGACAGAATCTTAATTGCACGTTCAGAGAGATCTGCGAGGTTGCCGATCGGTGTTGCAACGAGGTACAGTGTTCCACCAATGACAGCGTTTTTTTCTTCATTATATATATTATGATTACTCATATAGCCACCTTATTAAAATAAATGCTCGAGTGAAAACGTATTGTAGACTGCATTCATGTCTTCGGTATAAGTACCACAGGCTTTGTCCGAATAAATAAGAAGCGGACGTGCTACAGTCAGCCCACCGGAAGCTCCTTTTTTTCCTTCAACCAAAATCAGACAAGGCTTGTCGGCTGAGGTTGGATATATCATTACCAGTCGTTTTGGTTCGATTGACGCATTTGACATTGCAGTAAGAAGCTCAGCCATACGGTCGGGACGATAGACTACAGTAAAATAACCACCGAATTTAAGTAATTTTGAAGCAGCGGCACAGAAATCCGCAATTCCTCCGTTTTCCTCACGACGTGCGGTATTCATTTCAGGTGAAGCATTATCTTTACCCGAAGATGTTCGCATATACGGGGGATTTGACAGTACGGAATCAACCTCTCCGTTAAACATATCCGCCGAAAGCTCACGAATATCGCAGTTATACGCTGTAATTTTATCTGTAAGTGAGTTAAGCTCTGCGTTTCGACGTATTAGCTCAGAAAAATACGGTTGTATCTCGACTGCATGGATATTTGAGTATTTGTTTCTCGAGGCAACAAGAAGTGATACCACACCTGTACCTCCTCCAAGCTCTACACACTTTCCGTAAGTTTTTGTGCGTGCAAAAGCTGCGAGAAGGTAGCTGTCTGTACCGAATGTCAACCCTTTTTTTAGTTGAATCAGCGAGAGCTGTTCATTGATTTTGTCAAGTCTTTCTGTTGCGGAGTCGTATAATGGCATAATTTCTCCATAAAAATAAATACATTCAATTTGTTATGCATGGCAAAGGGGAGACTACGGAACCCGAAATCTCCCCTAAGTATGCTGTTTACCAATTGCCGTGAATTATTCTTCGTCCGGCTTGGGAGCTTCTACAGGACAAACACCTGCGCAAGCACCGCATTCGAGACATTCGTCAGCGTTGATAACGTACTTGCCGTCCTTTTCGGTAATGCATTCTACCGGACACTCAGCTGCGCAAGCGCCACAACCGATGCAATCGTCTGTAATCTTATATGCCATTGTGATACACCTCCGTGTTAAGATATATCTAATTCTAACACATCTTGAGTGAAATTGAAATAGGTTTTGTGAAAATTTTTAATTTTTTTTTGAGAAATCAGTTAGAATTTCACTTTTCCTGATTACTTTCACTATTTGCTTTATCTTTGTTGTGTTCTTTGGAAGATTTTTTTAATACGGTGACGTCATCTCGATTGAAAGACTTCACTGTGGCATCCGAAAACTTTACTTTAATAATTCCTGTAAGCGGATTTATTTCTGTAACTGTTCCAACGCCGTCTTTTGTTTTTACTGTCGAATCTACCGGTGGAGTTTGGGCAAGCTCTGCTTCATATACTTCGTGTTCATAACGCAGACAGCACATCAATCTACCGCAGGTGCCTGAAATTTTCGATGAATTAAGTGAAAGGTTTTGTTCCTTTGCCATTTTGATAGACACCTGTACAAAATCGGAAAGGAAGCTTGAGCAACAGAACGGACGACCGCAAACACCAAGACCACCCATCATTTTTGCTTCATCTCTAATGCCTATCTGTCTTAGCTCAATACGGGTACGGAATATAGAGGCAAGATCCTTGACAAGCTCTCTGAAATCCACACGCACTTCTGCTGAGAAGTAAAACAGAAGCTTTGAATTGTCGAATGTGTATTCCGCTTCGATGAGCTTCATGTCGAGACCATGCTCTGCTATCTTCTGACGGCATATTTCAAATGCTTCCGCTTCGAGCTTTTTGTTAGCTTCATAGCGTTCGGTGTCCTTTTCGTCGGCAATGCGGATGACAGGGCGCAGTGGCGGAACGATTTTTGATGTCGGAACCATGTTGTTTCCGGCAGATACAAAACCGTATTCTGTTCCGCGCGCAGTTTCGACTATAACACAGTCACCCTCGGAGATTTTGTTGTCACCGGGTGCAAAGAAATAGACCTTGCCTGCATCACGGAATCTTACGCCGATTATTTCAGTCATTTCAGGCTGAACTTCCGTTTTGTTTTCGTTTTCGATATATTCTTTATTCATGTAAAACTCCATTCTGTTTGGGGCGTGTTCGTTAAAATTCTGATGTACCGTCGGAGTGCGAATCTTACTACGGTACACATTTTCTGTTTTCAGAGTGCGTTAGCTGTTCATGATAAGTGAAGTGAGGACTGTGCTTTGCGAAACATTGGCGGCGATGTCATTTTCAGCTTGAACAAGCATTGTGTTTAGGTCAATGACACGTTTTGCCGATGTTTTTTTTGCGTAAGCAGGTGCTCCGTCAGCAGAGCTGTAGAAAAGCAACGCTCCGCCTTTTTTGTCAGCCAAAATATCTCTAAGTGCCAAACGTGCAAGTGAAAGTATCTCACGAGTGCTTTTTCTGTCCTTTGGCATAGATTTTGTGACGAATATAAGCGCATCTGATTTTCTGGCGGAAAGCAAATTTTTCACAAGCTCCTCCGCAGTACTGTAAAGCTTTCGTTCGCTTTCACCGTTTTCATATAATTCAACAGCACGTCCGATAGCTCCGTTTGAAAGATGTGCCGCATAAACTATTTTTTCACGAGATGCCGTAGCACCGTATTTTTCAGTGAGATGCTTTTCAATAAAATCCGGTTGAAAACGCTCCATTTTTATAACCGGAGCACGGCTAAGTATAGTTTCGAGTAAAGCCGATGAATCCTCGCATAATAACAGAAAGACAACATACGGCGGTGGTTCCTCAAGCGACAGAAGAAGTGCGTTTTGTGCCTGAACTGTCATGAGGTGTGCATTTTCTATTATATAGAATTTTTTCTCACCATCATTAGGTGTAACATATAGAGATTGTTTTATTGCTCTGACAGCTTCCACACCGATAGATGCTTTATCTTCGTTTGATATTGTCAGTACATCGACCGAAAATCCACCCAGAACTTTTCTGCAGGATGAGCATTTTCCGCATGGCAGAGATACACCTTCATCTGTTTTGGATTCACACAATACTGAGGCGCATATCTGTAGTGCCGCAGTGTGCTTTCCCGAACCGCATGGACCTTCGAGAATATAGGCGTGTGCATTTTTACCACTTACAAGATCGGCGGAAAGAGTATTTTTGAGTGAAGAATTACCGATAAGTGACGGGAATACAGCTCTTTCTAATCTTTCCATATACACAGCACCCTTTCTATATAAAAATCGTAAATATTATAATTAAAAAATAAAAGTACACGATTTCCCATCCTTTATTATAGCATAAACAG
>CAYSEF010000017.1:0-39380 GCA_964430105.1 uncultured Ruminococcus sp.
ATTTAGGAGGACTAATCCAAATGGCAAAGGCACATTTCGAGCGTACCAAGCCCCACGTAAACATTGGTACAATCGGTCACGTTGACCACGGTAAGACCACTACTACCGCTGCTATTACTAAGACTCTTTCTCTCAGCAACGGTAACATTGAATTCCTCGCATACGATCAGATCGATAACGCTCCCGAAGAAAAGGCTCGTGGTATCACAATCAACACCAGACACGTTGAATATGAAACCGCTACCAGACACTATGCACACGTTGACTGCCCTGGTCACGCCGACTACGTTAAGAACATGATCACCGGTGCTGCTCAGATGGACGGTGCTATCCTTGTTGTTGCTGCTTCCGACGGTCCTATGCAGCAGACTCGTGAACACATCCTTCTCGCTCGTCAGGTTGGCGTTCCTGCAATCGTTGTTTACATGAACAAGTGCGACCTCGTTGACGATGACGAACTTCTCGAACTCGTTGAAATGGAAATTCGTGAACTTCTTTCCGAATATGATTTCCCGGGCGACGAAATTCCGATCATTCGTGGTTCTGCTCGTGAAGCTCTTGACTCCACAAGCACTGATCCCAATGCTCCCGAATATGCTTCCATCCTCGAACTCATGAACGCTGTAGACGAATACATTCCTACTCCTGCTCGTAAGTCCGACGAACCCTTCCTTATGCCTGTAGAAGACGTATTCTCCATCACCGGTCGTGGTACTGTTGCTACCGGTCGTGTAGAACGTGGTACAGTTAAGATGTCCGATAACGTTGAAATCGTTGGTCTTTCTGAAGAAAAGAAGTCCACCGTTATCACCGGTATCGAAATGTTCCGTAAGCTTCTTGATTCCGCTGAAGCTGGTGACAACGTTGGTCTCCTTCTCCGTGGTATCGATAAGAAGGCTATCGAAAGAGGTCAGGTTCTTTGCAAGCCCGGCTCCATCCATCCTCACACCAAGTTCGTTGGTCAGGTTTACGTTCTTACCGAAAAAGAAGGTGGCCGTCAGAAGCCTTTCTTCTCCGGTTACAGACCTCAGTTCTACTTCAGAACAACTGACGTTACCGGTACTATCACTCTTCCCGAAGGTACTGAAATGTGCCGTCCCGGCGATAACGTTGATATGAGCGTTGAACTCATCACTCCTATCGCTATCGAAAAGGGTCTCCGTTTCGCTATTCGTGAAGGCGGTCGTACTGTTGGTTCCGGTGTTGTTATCGAAATCAACGCGTAAGTCATAATTTATATGAAAGGGGAAAGTCTAAACAGATTTTCCTCTTTTTGTTTTACAGTTCAAAAATATTTCGGGGATAGGTGAAATTCCTTACCGGTGGTATAGTCCACGAACACCAATGGTGCCGATCAGGTGAAATTCCTGTACCGACGGTTATATGTCGAGAGTATTTTGCATATGTGCCGTACTGCGATGTATTTCGTTTTACGTTGCCGTTTGCTCGCTGACATCACATGTCCGGCTCCGTACTGCGATGTATTTCGTTTTACGTTGCCGTTTGCTCGCTGACATCACAGTCCGGATGAGAGAAACATTCAAACGATATTTCGTTATTCCCGTGGTATCTTTGTATTCTGATATCACGGGATTTTTGTTTCTCCTACAATATTGATATCATCATATATTTAAGGAGATATTATTATGACTGCTAACAACAGCTCAAAACTTAAAAATATCACTAAAATTGCAATTCTTTCTGCACTTTCGGCAATTCTCATGCTTTTCCAAATTCCCGTTTGGTTTGCTCCTTCGTTCTATGAGATCGATCTTTCCGATGCAATTATCCTTATGGGTGGATTCGCAATGGGGCCTCTTTCCGCTGTTGCAATGGAGCTTATCAAGAACATTCTTAATCTGATTCTCAACGGAACTATGACTGCCGGTGTTGGCGAATTTGCGAATTTTATCATGGGATGCTCTCTTGTAGTTCCCGCTTCACTTATTTACAAGCATCATAAAACATTAAAAGGTGCTATACTTGCTCTAATTGTGGGTATAATTTCACTGCTGATAGTAAGCTGTGCAGTGAACTATTTCATTATGATTCCTGCCTATGTTTATTTCATGGGATTTGAGCTTGACGCAATTATCGGTATGGCTTCCGGCATAAATTCAGCTGTAACAGGTCTTCCGACTCTGATAATGTTTGCGACCGCCCCTTTTAATCTGCTCAAAGGAACGATATGCGCTGTTGTAAATCTGCTTTTATACAAAAGAGTATCTAAGGTGCTACATATATAGTTTTTTACGTAATTTTATTAGCAAAACGCTGTTGTTTTTTGCTTGATTTTCTCAAAAAATTGTATATTTATCTTGTAATTTAATATTGTTTTGAACGCTTGATTGTGGTATAATAATTAAGTAAAATCAAATCTACACTTATCAAGAGTGGCTGAGAGACTGGCTCAACGACGCCCGGCAACCTATCAATCGACAAGGTGCTAATTCCTGACAGATGAGTATACATCACAATGTCCTTGTCTGTCGATAAGGACATTTTTTGATTCTAAATCTCGAAATCATCTTTTGATCATCTGTAAATTCAAATACTACACAAAGGAGTTATATATGAAAAGATTGTTCACATCCGAGTCCGTTACCGAAGGACATCCTGATAAAATCTGCGACCAAATTTCCGACAGAATTCTAGACGAAATGCTCAAAGCCGACCCTATGGCTCGTGTTGCCTGCGAAACCTGCTGCACTACAGGCCTTGTTATGGTAATGGGTGAAATCACCACCAATGCCTATGTTGATATTCAGAGCGTCGTTCGTAAAACTGTACTTGATATCGGCTACAACCGTGCTAAATTCGGTTTTGACGGCTCTACCTGCGCTGTAATCAATTCTATCCACGAACAGTCAGCTGACATCGCTCTCGGTGTTGACAAGTCTGCTGAGGCTAAAGCAGGCGAATCCGATGGCTTTGACACAGGTGCCGGTGACCAGGGCTTAATGTTCGGTTACGCTTGCAACGAAACACCTGAGCTTATGCCACTTCCGATTTCTCTTGCACACAAAATGGCTAAACAGCTTACCGATGTTCGCAAGAACGGAACACTTCCCTATCTCCGTCCCGATGGAAAAACACAGATCACTGTTGAATACGATGGCAACACTCCCGTTCGCATTGATACAGTAGTTGTTTCATCCCAGCACGACCCCGAGGTTACTCTTGAACAGATTCGCGCTGATATTATCGAACACGTTATCAAGCCCACAATCACTAACGGTATGCTCGACGATCAGACAAAAATTTATGTAAATCCTACCGGTCGTTTCGTTATCGGCGGTCCTATGGGCGACAGTGGCTTGACAGGTCGTAAGATTATCGTTGATACCTATGGCGGATATTCTCGTCATGGTGGCGGTGCTTTCTCCGGCAAGGACCCGACAAAGGTTGACCGTTCTGCTTCCTATATGGCACGTTATATCGCTAAGAACGTCGTTGCTTCCGGTGTTGCTGACAGATGCGAAGTTCAGATTGCTTATGCTATCGGTGTTGCACATCCTGTTTCCGTTCTTCTTGACACATTCGGTACCGGCAAGGTTGCTGACGAAGCTCTCGCAGATTTTATCATCGAAAATGTTGATATGCGTCCTGCTGCTATTATCGAACGCTTTGATCTCCGCAGACCTATCTATGGTGATCTCGCAGCTTACGGTCACATGGGCAGAGAAGATCTTAATGCACCGTGGGAAAAAGTTGATCTCGTAGACAAAATTAAAGCAAATTTCAATTTCTAATTCACATTTCATTGATTTAATTCATATTTTCCCTATTTATCAATCAACAACTATGATCGGAGGCATATATGGACTCAGCACAACAAAATATGGACTCCGTTTCGGGTATCGTTGATTCGATAATTTTCCAAAATGAAGAAAACGGCTACACAGTTTGTGAGCTTGAAGATACTGAAGGTCAGCCTGTCGTTGTAACGGGAGTAATTCCCTACCTAACAGAAGGCGACAAGATCACGGTATGGGGGCAATGGACAAATCACCAAACCTACGGCAAGCAGTTCAAAGCAGAATCCTTTGAGAAAAAACTGCCTGCCGAACAGGGTGATATTCTTCGTTACCTGGCATCCGGTGCTGTTAAAGGTATTGGGCCGAAAACTGCACAGAAAATCGTCGAAACATTTGGCACAGATTCGTTTGATGTAATCGAAAATCACCCTGACTGGCTGACAGACATACCCGGCGTTACCCAAAAACGTGCAGCGAAAATTTCAGAAAACTTCAAAGCAATTTCCGGTGCCCGTGCTGTTATGATGTTTTGCCGTGATTTTTTCACACCGCAGACCTCCATGAAAATATACAAAAAATGGGGCGGTGCTGCTGTAGACAGAATTAAAGCGAACCCATACCGTCTTTGCGAGGATTTTTGGGGCATAAGCTTCAATAGAGCCGATCAAATTGCGATGAGTATGGGACTTGATGCCGATTCTGAGGAGCGAATTATTCACGGTGCAGTTTATGTACTTCGTTCAGAAGCGAATCGAACAGGTCACACCTGCATACCTTATGCCGAGCTTTTTCGCTGTACACTTGATTTGTTGTTCGGCGGTGATCGAAAATATGAAGAAAATCTCTCACTCGGACTACAAAAAGCCATCGAGGAATTAAAGCTTATACCGGTAAATCGAGATAATATCAAATATATCTTCGAGCCACGACTTTATCACGCAGAAACGTATGTTGCGGAAAAGCTGAAAGCTATAGATAAGCTTTGCCCACGCATGAACACACGCGATATTTCACTGATGATCGACAAATGCGAAGCGCAATCGGGCATAACCTATGCAAACGCACAGCGACAAACATTATTGTCGGCACTTTCTGACGGTGTTATGATCCTAACAGGCGGTCCCGGCACAGGTAAAACGACAATAATCAAAGGGCTGATTTCAATATTTGGTTCTCTTGATTCTGAAATCGCACTATGTGCACCCACAGGACGTGCCGCAAAACGTATGAGCGAAGCAACTTCTCATGAAGCTAAGACTATTCACAGACTACTTGAGATGGATTACACCGACGACAGTGGTACAAATTTCATTCGTGACGAAAACAACACTCTTGATGCTGACGTTGTGATTGTCGATGAAGCTTCTATGATAGATATTTCGCTTATGGAATCGCTTCTTCGTGCTATGAAAAATGGCTCAAGGCTGATTTTGATAGGCGACTCGGATCAGCTTCCTTCAGTCGGTGCAGGAAATGTTCTGGGCGACTTGATAGCTTCGGAAAAATTCCGTGTAATAAGATTGACCGAGATTTTCCGCCAGTCCGAACAAAGCCTTATCATATCGAATGCACATCGAATCAACGCAGGCGTTTTGCCAATACTTGACAGAAAAGATGCAGATTTCTTCTACCTGCCACGAGAAAGCGAAGAAGGAATATCTTCAACAGTCGTTGATCTTGTACGAAATCGTTTGCCTCGCTCCTACGGTGAGGATATTATAGATCGTCTGCAGGTTCTCACTCCATCGAGAAAAGGGCTTTCAGGTACTGATATGCTGAATCAGGCTTTGCAGAATGCTCTAAATCCACCATCGCCAAAGAAAAACGAACGCAAATCTCGCGACATGGTATTCAGAGTAGGCGATCGCGTTATGCAGACGAAGAACAACTATACGATAGAATGGGAAAGTGACGATGGACGCACCGGAATGGGTGTATACAACGGCGACATTGGCATAGTTGAAGAAATAGACCTTGAAGAAAACCTCATCGTGATACGTTTTGATGAACGAAAATGCGTACTGGATTTTACTCAGCTTGATGAAGTTGACCACGCCTACGCAATTACGGTACACAAGAGCCAAGGCAGTGAATACCCCGTTGTTATAATTCCGCTGTACTCATGTGCGCCTATGCTTCTCACTCGAAATCTCCTCTACACTGCTGTTACCCGTGCCTCGAAAATGGTAATACTTGTTGGAAAGCGCACTGTACTTGAGCAAATGATCGGCAATGCACGTCAAACTATACGCTGTACTATGCTTGCTGATTTCTTGAAACGAGATTGAATAAAAAAATAAAGGACTGTTGCACCGGGAAAATAAATTCCCATAAGTGCAACGGCCCTTTTTTATTGCCCTTTATATCGTTCGGCATCCTTCTTAAACAGCTCAAGCAGTGTACTTGAACTCTCGACTATCTTCTTTTTATCTTCGTCATCAAAAACGTCAAGTGATTTGATTATCTCATGAATTATCTCGCCAAGCATCTTTTCGAGCACCTCTGTTCCCTGTTCGGTTATCTCGATATACACCTGTCTGCGATTTTCTTCGTTGTGAAGTCTATTGACGTAACCCTGGTTTTCAAGGTCGTTTACAAGCTTTGTGAGCTGTTGTTTTGTAATGCCCATTATCTCTGCAAACTGAGTCATAGTAATCTGCTCATCTTTGTATTTACGCAAAGTATAGAGAAGCGAAAATCCGTGAGATCCTACACGGAACTGATTCGTTTCTATCAAATGTCTTCGCATTAGGGCATAGTAATTAACAATAAAATTCAAAAAGGTTCTCGCAAGCTCAAGATCGTCGAACAAAACGACACCTCCAGTTTATATTAAATCAGTCTAAAAACATACTCAAAATTGTTTGTATTAACGCTCCAATGGGGAAAATCAGCCAGGTAAGATGCCACGAACCGGAAACAAAGCTGATAATAAAATATATTATTGTAATCGCAAGCCAAAGCACGCTTGAAAGCCCGCTTTTCATGACTTTTTTCATGTCTTTCCCACGATTTGCTTTTTTAACCATACCGAGGATAACTTGACCTATCGATGACCACAAGAATATCAGCCACGTCCAATACCATCCGCCAAATCTGATGGTGAAAAGGAAATACACGATAACTGTGCAAAGCCACATACAAGTAGATATTTTACCAAGTATGCGTTCGAGATTTTTTCTGCCGGCTTTACGCTCATTACGGTCGATTTCATCTTGCGTTTTCGGCAAAGACTCAAGCATTTCTCGTATTACATCGATATTTTTGAGAACATCACGATAAGCGTCCAATTCAGCCATACCTACCTTGACACGCTTATCGTATTCATTCGTCAACTCTTCTGTAATTTCATCAAGTTTATTAGCAGCCGCCACTGTTCCGACTTCATCACAGAGTTGTTTTATAGTTTTTTTCAGTTCATTTTTCATAGTTTGATTTAATCCGCCAAACTGAGCACTGTCCAATCGAGATTATAATCATTATAGATATATGTATCATCGGGGAGGAAAAATGCGTCTTCTGCATTAATATCGCCATTACCCAGCTTCATGGAAGAATTGTACTGACCTCTATAGCACGAAACATGAACGTGTTTACCTGAGGATATACCAAAATCGCCACTATTATAGAAATATTCGCCCTGTGCAATGCCCTGATTCAAATACAGATCGCTTATATCGTTATCGTGCATGAACTGTACAGTCATATAATCGTAAGTGCCGTCTGCATAGCGTACTTTGTTATTACTCTGGATCCAAACAGCGTTACATCCTATTTCAGTAGCATCTATTCTCACGATAGTTGCATTAAACGGGGCACGAACCATTCTTTCGGTAGGCTGAATATCGAGAGCATTTTGCGCCATATGCGAATAATCATCGAATGCGCCCTGTGTAACCACCAACGATTCCGCAACAAATATCGCCATTTCCTCGCCTTTTTTGTTTAAGATACCTTCACGCTCGAAAATCCACGACTGCATTCGTGCCTCACCGGAATTTGCAAGCGCAACACCTGTGCCATTTTTGTACAGCTCATCCGCCGAAAGCAATTTATTATTTTCAGTCGAGATTATCTGCCATGTTCCATCAGCCAAGCCCTGAATATAGAACTCCATCGCCTGATATGAAGTAGAACGATAAAGCCCTGTAGTGTTATAGCCATTCTGAGCGCCGAGAACTCGTCCGTAGCCACTTTTTGATGCTGCTGAGTACAAATAATAAGTACCACGTTCTGTGCGTTCAATTCGGAAGGTCTGTGTGATATCGTCGGTATCCTCCCACAAGGTTATCGGAACACCATCGTAGTCTGAATTAGCACTTTGCATCGCAACATTGAGCATTTTACCGCCCTGAGCAGCACGAATTTTATAGTATCCATCGGGAATTACCCACTGAGTACCATAACCGACAGCGTTCATATACGTTTCTGTTTCGTGGCTATCACGATTCCAAAGGAGGAAAACTGCATCCTGATAATTGATGACTCCCTGCTCTACAAGACGGTCTGAAAAAACACGGTCGCATTTTTTGCAGGTAGTACGCAAGGTATTGTACATCGCAAGAACTGCATCTCCACGAGTAAGCGGTGCATCCTTTTCTGTAACGCAAATACCGATATTTCGTGCATATTCAGCAGCCATGAGCATTGTGTAATCGCCATCTTCTATTCGATATCCAAGCGCATAGAGCATATATCCGGAAAAGCGTTCTGCTGTTTCACCAATCATTGAATTAAAGAGATATCCACCGTTTTCGTCAAGCGAAGGAGTATCAACAAGATCATCGAGCAAACCGCAATTATATATATATCCAACATAATCGCTTGCCCATGCAGGTACATCGGAAAAAGGGTGTGCATAATGTACAGCGAGAGCTTCATCTTCCGCACCTATCAAACGGGTTGCAAAAACGGCTGCTTCAATACGGTTAAGACCACGATCAAGGTTAAATTCTATACCACCATTGATATTCGAGCCACTTCCCGTCAGCAAACCAAGATAGTAAAGTCGCATTGCGGCATCATCCTGTGACAAAGACGAACCCGCTGCAATTTCAGAATCCAAGCCGAGTTTTGAGTAAATATTGCCTGACCCGATCAGTCGTATAGCTGACACAGGTGATGCAAGAGTCATCACAGCAAGTGCAGTCGCAACTCCTCGGGAAAGGATTTTATTCAGTCGCATATCGGAACATTCCTTTATATAAATTTATGTGAAAATACAATACGTCATTTGTTATTATAACACAAAATTGTGCATATGTCAACCGCACGGATAGCAAGGCAATGAATATGAGCTATTGTTAGCGAAGCAAAAAAGCGTGTCACAAACACATCGTTAAAATGCAATTTGCGACACGCTTTATTACCTGCTACGGTGCAGATTTATTATTTTTCGATTGCAGCTTTACGGGACATGATCTTGTTAAGTCTATCAAGATCGAACTTAACTCTGCGGTCGAAGGAGTAGATACCGTTCTTTTCCTGATATACGTCAGTCAGCTGAGTATAGCAGAATGCACACATCTTAGGATTATCAAGGAGTACATTGATAAGTCCTTCAAAGCGTTCGTAGAATTCTTCAAGAGACTTCGGAGCCTGTCCATAACCCCATGCTTCACTCGGATCTTCATCGATATTCCAGTATGCACCACCGAATTCAGATACAAAGTAAGGCTGACCTTCGTACTTTTCATCTCTCGGGAAGTTCTGATACAGCTGACCCTCGCCTGTTTTGAGCCATTCAAATGCCTTAGCAAAGGTTTCGGGATTCTGATCATAGTTATGTACGTCATAAATATCTGTAATAACGTGAACGTAACCGGAAGTATCAATAATAGGTCTCATAGGATCAACCGCACGAGTGGTGTTATACATTGCACGGAAGACATCCTTATTACGTCTTGTACCTGTTTCGTTGAAAGGACACCAGCCTACGATAGAGGGGTGGTTGTAGTCTCTCTCAAGCTCTGTAAGCCATTCAGGAAGGATTGAAAGAAGCGATGCCGGATTGGATTCATCAAGGCCCCAGTTCGGGAATTCGCCCCAAAGGAGGTAACCCATCTTATCAGCGTAGTACATGAATCTGGGTTCAAATACCTTCATATGCATTCTTGCGCCATTGAAGCCTGCCTTCTTAGAAAGCTCGATATCTCTAACGAAGTCTGCGTCATTGCCGGGAGTATAGATACCGTCCGGGAAATAACCCTGGTCGAGAACAAGTCTCTGATAAACGGGCTTGTGGTTGATTTCGATAGCGTAACCGTTAATAGCAACGCTTCTCATACCGAAGTAAGATTCTACCTTATCTTCGCCTGCTACAACTGTAAGGTCGTAGAGATTAGGTTCTTCAAGGCTCCAAAGCTTTGCATCGGGAATAGCGATAGAGAACTGTGCATACTTACCGATAACCGCTGCAGTAGTTTCGCCTGCAACTTCACCTGCGAAGGAAGCTGTAGCTGTAACAGACTTAATACCGGAATTTTCACCTTCGAAGGTTACAACAACATCGAGCTTACCGCCGTCAATATCGGGAGTGAGCTTGAGGTTCTTGATATAATTCTTTGGAACATATTCCATCCAAACAGTCTGCCAGATACCTGTGCAACGATAATAGAGGCAACCCTCGTTATAGTAATTGCTATAAACCTGCTTACCTGTAGGCTGGAGAGGTGATTTTCCGTTATCTTCAGCGAAAACGGAGATAACATTATCGCCATCGGTAAGTAATTCTGTAATATCCAAAGCGAACGGAGTATAACCGCCACGATGAGTACCGGCGAGCTTACCGTTTACTCTGATTTCGGAATAATAGTCTACAGCACCGAAGTGAAGTAAAACTCTACCGTTCTGCTTATCCCAATCTGCGGGAACAGAAACAGTTCTGCGATACCAGCAAGCGGGGATAAAATCAACATACTCGATACCTGAGAGCTTAGATTCGGGAACAAAAGGAACTACGATTTCTTTTTCGTATTTTTCAGCTTCCCACATCTTGCGATTACGACCGGAATTACCGAAGTCGAATGCAAATTCCCATGTGCCGTTGAGGTTTACCCATGATTTTTCATCACGCGTCATAGTCGGGCGCGGATATTCTGGTCTTGGAATATTCATTTTTATGCCTCCTGTAATAGAGAGATTTTTATAAAAATATCAAAAAATCATTTGTAGGCAGTCTTTTGCACTACCCGTCCTGCAAACTTTAACACTGCTAATTTATTATTTTCTACATACTTTGTCAGTATATATCCCTGAAATTCCCATTTTCAAGTACAATTTCTCGTTTTCATTCACTGTATGCACGAAAAGAGGTACTCCGATATTCTTCATTTGCTTTACATAATCGTGGTTACTGCAAAGCACCTTATCGAACGCAATTCCGGCAAGCTGATGTGTATCTGCAAATTTTGTGATTTCTTTCACGTTTGTTTTTTCGTTCCAATCAAGCCTATAGAGAGTATATATCATTCTCTCAAAGCCAAATTCGCAGGCAATATCATATTCTTCCTCGCAGTATATCTGCACCGTAAATCTATCCGTCATTCCGGTTTCGGAAATAAGCTTGATCGCCGAATAAAAATCGTCCTTGATATCCGTTACTATCGTTATTTCTTCGTGAGCTATAAGAAAATCCGCAACCTCACTGAGTGATATTGGCGTAAAAATCCCGTAGATTTTTGAATCAAGAAATTCGTCAAGCGTAAGCGGTTTATTATCGGCAGCTTCTTTAACAAAAGCAGGTGACCAATCATGTATACACGCAAGGTATCCATCGCTTGTAAAGCTGAAATCAAGCTCTACCACATCGACGCCCATATCTGCACACATTTCAAGCCCTTCCAGTGAATTTGAGCCTGAAAACGACGTATAATTACCGAATTCATCTCGTCCCCAAAGGATACCACCTGCATGGGCCACGCTGACAAGCTCTGCATTATCCGACGCTTTCACCGTCACATCTGAGGTACATGAAGAAAACAAGAAGCTCAAAGCAATATAGAGAAAAAGCAATTTTTCCATATAACGAAACGAGCGAGAGAAAAATATGCTCTTTCCCCCGCTCCTTTGTGATTGATTTTAATATCGTTATATGATAATCAATTCTGAATTATTCCTTAAATCCGAATTATTCAGCGTCGTCAGCGATTTCTTCAGCATCGTCAGCTTCTTCGAGAAGAGCGCGAATAGAAAGGCTAATCTTGTGGTTTTCCATATCGATAGCAGTGATCTTAGCGTTTACAACCTGACCGATTTCGAGAACTTCTTCAGGCTTAGCGATCTTGTGATCAGCGATCTGGCTGATGTGGATAAGACCATCGCAACCGGGAACTACTTCAGCGAATGCACCGAAAGGCATAAGGCTTACTACCTTAACTTCAGCAACATCGCCTTCCTGATACTTACCGGTGAAAATGTTCCAAGGATTCATATCGTCAGTCTTATAACCGAGGGAGATTCTTCCCTTTTCACGATCAAATGCCTTAACGTAAACGTGAATCTTGTCACCAACGGAAACAACTTCGCTGGGATGACGGAGTCTCTTCCAAGACAGCTCAGAGGTATGTACCATACCATCAACGCCGCCGAGGTCTACGAATGCACCGTAATCAGTGAGGCTCTTAACTTCGCCATCGTATTCCTTACCTTCTTCGATAGAAGCCCAGAAAGCATCTTCCTTAGCCTTACGTTCTTCACGAAGTACGGCACGGATAGAAGCATAAGCTCTCTTTCTGCCTTCGCCCTGCTTGATTTCGATAATCTTTACCTTCTGAGTGGTGCCTACGATAGACTGAAGTTCACCGTTTCTCGGAACACCTGTAAGGGAAGCGGGGATGAATACGCGAACGGAGTTGAGAGTGATGATAACGCCACCCTTAACAGCTTCAACGATCTTACCTTCGAGAATTTCGCCGGATTCAGCAGCTTCTACGATCTTGTCCCAGTTAGCTTCGGAATCAACTCTTGTCTTATCGAGAGTAGCGATACCGTCAATGTCGCTTACCTTTATTACCTTAGCCTTAATAACATCGCCAACCTTGTAGAGTACATCGAGCTTAGCCTGCGGATCATCGGTTGCCTTATCGTGTACGATAACACCGGTGGTCTTTGCGCCGAGATCGAGGTGGATCTCATTCTGCGAAATAGACGTAATTACGCCTTCGACGATATCTCCTGTATTTAAAGTTTTGAAAGATGTTTCGAGAAGTTCAGCAAAGTTTTCGTTCTGCTCGTTCATTGTTTTATATACCTCCTGTATTAAACTGTCAGGTGTCGATGCACCAGCAGTTATTGACACTTTTAAATTGTGAACATCCACGCGCGGACATTCGGAGCTTTCGCCGATAAAATAAACCTGATCGCAGTATTCCCGTGAAATATCATACAGCTTTCGTGAGTTTGAGCTATCTGGACTGCCTATTACGATCATCACATCGGATTCGTTAGCAAGGCGAGCAGTCTCCTCCTGGCGCAATTGTGTCACATTACATATTGTATCAAAAATTAGGGCATTTGTATAGTCCTTTTTGATAAAATTTATACTTTTTTTCCATTCTGCTAAATTTTGTGTGGTTTGTGCGGAAATAGTTATGGATTTTGCACGAATTTTATTATCTTTGCACGAATTTATCCACTTTTCCGTTTCAGAAGCATCAGAAAGCACAAGTTTATCGCCTTTTGCACAGCTTAATATTCCCTCAACTTCCGGATGATTTTTGTTTCCCGACAGAATAAACAGCTTATCTTCACCCGAATTTTCGTCAGCTATCCTGCGTACACGAGTAACAAACGGGCAGGTGCAATCAAGAAGTCGAAAACCGGCATTACGCTCTGCACAGGCTTCAAGCTGTTTCACGATAGGATCAAGCTCACCGTGTGCACGTATTACCACCGATATTTCCTCACCTCTATCAGCGGCTTCGATAACGGACGGCACATCTGCACGGGATATTTCCACAACACCCTTTGCAAGAATTTCATTTATATAATGGTCATTATGGATTATCCTGCCAAGCGTGTATATACGACGGTTTGTTGTGCGATATTGTTCGATTTCACGTTCAAGCTCACCTGTCGCACGTTTCACGCCAAAGCAAAATCCTGCGTGTTCAGCGACCTGTATCATTGTTTATCCTCCGATTCATCAGCCTGCTTTACAGTTCCGTCGGAAAGCTTAACAAACTTCGGAGCATCTGCGCCACCGATGATTTCATTCGCACAAGACTTGCCGTACTTTATTTCGCAAACTCGGTCAAAAATTATCCTTGAGGCATTCATATATTCAGTTCTTCCGTTGCTATAGATACCAAGCTCCTCAAAAGTAATAGGCTTTCCGAAGGTAACGGTATTTTTGCGAAACATCGCTGTTTTCATGCGTTTATTATCGACGAATGCGGGTACGATGAGTGCTTTTGTATGATAAGCTATCATTCCAACGCCGGGTTTTATCTCAGTCATACGAGGGTCCTGTTTACCATAGCGATGTCCCTGCGGAAAGATTCCGACAAGCTCACCTTCCTCTATAAGTGAGAGAGTTTTCTTTATACTTCCGACATCAGAACCACCTCTGTTGACAGGGTATGCTCCAAGTGCAGTGATAAGCTGTGACAGAAGCGGAATTTTGAAAAGCTCCTTTTTCGCCATATAACGAACCTGTCGTGTAGATGCCGCTGAAATAACGATAACATCGGAAAGTGCCGTATGATTTGCCGCCAATATTGCTCCGCTTTCGGGGATATTCTCACGTCCGATTACTTCCAAACGATATAATTTTGCTACAAGCGGATAGAATGTATCGTAGAATTTACTGTAAAAGCTCATGCCATGCCACAGCTTTCGAGATATTTTTTCATCAAATCAATAATATACTCCGCAGAGCCTTCGATATCGTAATTGTCATTCACAAACATTACAGCATCGTCAGCCGGCTTGAGAGGAGCTGTTTCTCTTTCGGAGTCCTGCTTATCTCTTGCAATTATCGCCTCAAGAACCTCTTCATAGGTAACAGAAAGGCCCTTTTCGCACTGCTCCTTATAACGTCTGCGAGCACGTTCTTCGGCAGTAGCGGTCATAAACACCTTTACCTCAGCGTCCGGTATAATAACGGTTCCGATATCTCTGCCGTCCATTATAACGCCACCTTCTTTTGCGATATTCTTCTGCATATCGAGAAGAAACGCACGAACCTCCGGCACCTTTGATACAGCAGACGCATATGCAGAAGCATTTTCGGTACGAATTTTATCCCCGACAGCTTCACCGCAAAGATAAACGCACTGTTTTCCGTTTTCATAAGCAAGCTTTATAACAATATCGCCAAGGCAGCTTACTATCCCCTGTGTATCGTCCATTGCTATTCCATGCTCTGCGACATAAAGCCCTACTGTACGATAAAGTGCACCTGTATCAACATAAACAAGACCTGTTTTTGCAGCTACAGCCTTTGCAATAGTGCTTTTTCCGGCACCACTGGGTCCATCAAGTGCCACGCGAATTTTAGAAAAATCCATAATCTATCTCCAAAAATCAATTATATATCGTTGGTGAGTTATCTCCATGCAGCCGATTCACCGGCTATTTTACCGGTAGCAAATGCAATCTGCAAATTATATCCTCCGGTATACGCATCAACATCTATCAGCTCACCGCAGGCGTATATTCCGGGATGATTTTTCAGCTCCATAGTTTTCGGACTGATTTCCTTTACATCAACGCCACCGGAGGTCACTATAGCCTCATCTACAGGTCTAAACGATTTCGGTGTGAGCTTAAAATCAGTCAGAGCTTCCAAAAATGCTGCCCTCTCCTCACGAGTAAGGCTTCCCGTTTTCTTTCTCGGATCAACTCCCGATTGCACCACAACATACGGAATAAGCTTTTTAGGCATAAGATCGTCGAGCGAATTTATAAAATCTCGTGCAGAATACTTTGCAAAATCTGATATCAGACGCTTATCCAGCTCATCGTGCGACAGTGCAGGCTTTAGATTGAGGTGCAATGTATATGAATCTGTGGAATATTTCTGCATATTCGCTGATGCTGACAGCACGAGAGGCCCTGAAACTCCAAAATGAGTGAACAGCATCTCTCCCATTTCAGTATAAACCGTATCACTGCCATGCATCGCAGTAAGACGGACATTCTTCAGTGTAAGACCTGACAATTCGGTAAAATTTTCCTTTGTCACGATAGGCACAAGAGATGGCTTCAGTGGAGTTATCTTTACGCCAAGCGACGCAAGCATTTTATGACCGTCACCTGTAGAGCCTGTAGCAGGATAAGAAACTCCGCCTGTTGCAAAAATCACAGCATCTGCCACAAGCGTTTTGTTATCATATTCAACCTCAAACGTGCCATCTTCAAGCTCACGAACATCTCTGACACGGGCATTACAGATAACACGAACACCGGCTTCCTTGAGCTTTCGTACAAACGCCCCTTGAATATCTGCCGCTTTATCAGACACCGGAAACACTCTGCGCCCTCTCTCTGTCTTAAGAGGAATTCCCGCGCCCTCAAAAAAATCCATTGTATCCTGTGGAGTAAACCTATTCACAGCACCGTATAAAAATTTCGGATTACACGCAACTGCTTCAAGAACCTGTGCAGGTGTACAATTATTTGTAACATTACAGCGACCTTTTCCTGTAATGCGAAGCTTCTTTCCGAGAAAAGGATTGCGTTCAAGCAAAACCACCTCTGCACCACATTCCGCAGCTGTATATGAAGCCATCATTCCGGCAGCACCGCCACCGATCGTTATTATTCTCATGGATATTACGCAGGGAGAGCCTTACTGAAAGGTTCCCTCTGCCCCTCCTCAAAAGCTGTTATACTGAGAAAATTCAATCTCAGCGAGTGCTCGTATATACGTTATACTCCTTCCAAACCTGTTCAAGGCGGTCAAGAGTTTCTGATACTTCCGAGTGCATTTTCTTACCGATATAAGCAAACATGGCGTTTATCAATGCCATAGGCGCTACAAGTGAATCCACAAACGACACCATTTCACTTTTCGCAACAAGAGTTACGTCAGAATGTGGCACTATCGGTGATGACAGGCTGTCAGTGATTGCTATTACCTTTGCTCCCGTTTTCGAAGCGTATTCGGTAGCATTCACCACACCTGTTGTATATCGTGGAAAGGATATTGCAATAAAAACGTCGTCCTCGTGAACCTTCATGATATGCTCAAAAATCTCACTGCCACCTGCAGAACGAATGAGTCGCACGTTATCAAGAAGCAGATCGAAGTAATAATTCATATATTCCGCAAGCACCGCAGACGAACGCATCCCAAGTATATAAATATTTCGTGCGCCAAGTATCATATCGACAGCCTTGACAAATTCATCCTTATCGACACTCTCAAGAGTAGATTTTATGTTTTCGATATCGGTATTAAGGCTGTATTCGAGAACTTCATCTTCCGACAAACGGTGATTTGCCGCTTCTACTCTCTGCACAGAGGTAAGGCGTACACGAACCACCTCTCGTATCTGTGTCTGCAATGCAGGATAGCCGTCAAAGCCCATTTCATTTGCAAACCGCACAACTGTCGATTCCGATACACCGACTTCACTTCCCAATGCAGAAGCTGTCATATACGCTGCTTTATCGTAATTGTTTAGTATATATTTTGCAATCAGCCTCTGTCCTTTTGACAGCATTGGCAGCGATTCCTCTATTTGTTCGATAAGGTCATGTTTCCGCTTTTCCACAGCTATGCCCTTCCTATTCCACATTTTTCACGATTTTATCCGATTATATTATAACCGCAATTTCGGCGGAAGTCAATGTTTTAGTAAAGAGATTTTCAAAGCAGGATAGTTTATGTCTGAGTGTTAGAACAAATCTGCAAGCAAATACATACAACATCAAAAAAAGGGAGCCGTAGTGACTCCCTTTACTGTATATTCAATCATTGATTCTTCTTCTCCGGAACGATAAGTCCGTATGCGCCCGCTTTTCTCTTATAAGCTACGCAGGTATCGCCCGTATCAGCGTCCTCATAGACGTAGAAGCTATGTCCGAGAAGATTCATTTGAAGTATCGCTTCCTCCGCAGTCATCGGCTTGAGCTGGAAGCTCTTTGTTCTGATATCGAATGCCGTTTCTTCCTCAACAGGTTCATCCGCCTGTGCCATTGCAGCTTCAGCCGCAGCAAACGAAGATTTCATTCTCTTTTCAAGTCTGGTCTTATTTTTGCGTATCTGTCCTTCAATGGTATTTATGCAGTGTGTCAAGGATGTACGGAAATCAGATGTTGTCTCCTCCGCACGGAAGAGTGTTCCTTTGACTGAGATGGTGATCTCCATGCGTGCATCGTCTCGAACCTTCATGAGAGTTACAGTTGCGTCGGCACCGTTAGGGAAATAACGGTCAAACTTTGCAAGCTTTTTCTCAATAAGCTCCTTCATATCATCGTACACGTTAAGCTGTCTTCCGATAATGTTAATGTTCATGATAGTACCACCTTTTCTTAGATTACCGTCAGGTAAATTTTATCTTCCTTTCGGTACCTTAATTATAGCACATTTTTCACCGAAATATATATACATTTTGTGAATTTTCACTGCATTTTTACAGCATTTTCGTATTTTTTCGTTAATTTATTACACATTATTTCCGACGCACGCCAAAGAGTGTTCATGTTTTGGTTGTTTGCATTATTATACGCATAATTATACGTCGCTTTTTGTCGATTATTTACTATTTCTGTATGCAGTATAGTTTTTTATATGCAGTTTTAATGACATTTTGCCCTGTGGAATGAAAGAATTTTGTGCATATAGAAGTTGACACATTTTCTCAAGCATGATATAATGTTATTATATTACATCATAAATCCACCCGCACGCCACTGCTTCTTGCACAATATCGGAATAATGGCGGCATGATGGGTAAATCATATTACATTAACGATCAAAAATCGTTGGAGGATCTGTAATGAGAGAAAGAATGAGATGTGCCGTAGTTGGCGCAACCGGCATGGTCGGTCAGAGATTCCTTACACTGCTTGAAAATCATCCTTATTTTAAAGTAACCGGTGTTGTTGCAAGCCCCCGTACAGCCGGAAAGACATACGAAGAAGCTGTTGCCGGTCGTTGGAAGATGAGCACTCCTATTCCCGAAGAAGTTAAGAAAATGGTTATCATTGACTCCGGCAATATCGACGAAGTAAAGAAAATCGCTGATTTTGTATTCTGTGCAGTCGATCTTCCCAAGGAAGAAACAAAAGCTCTCGAAGAAGCTTATGCAAAGGCTGAGATCCCTGTAATCTCCAACAACTCCGCTAACCGCTGGACTTCTGATGTTCCTATGGTAATTCCGGAAATCAACCCTGAGCATCTCTCCGTTATCGAAAGCCAGCGTAAAAGACTCGGCACAACACGCGGTTTCATTGCCGTAAAGCCTAACTGCTCAATTCAGAGCTATGTTCCTGCTCTTGCACCTCTTTATAAGTACGGTATCAAGCAGGTTCTCGTTACAACCTATCAGGCTATCTCCGGTGCGGGCAAAAACTTTGAAACATGGCCTGAAATGGTAGATAATGTTATCCCCTACATCGGTGGCGAAGAAGAAAAGAGCGAAAAAGAACCTCTCAAAATTTGGGGTGAAGTTCGTGGTGGCATCATTGCTCCCGCTGAAAATCCGGTTATAACTGCACAGTGCATCAGAGTTCCTGTAACCGATGGTCACACCGCTGCTGTTTTCGTTTCTTTCGAGAACACTCCTCCGAAGGAAACCATCCTTGAAGAATGGGCAAGCTACCGTGGAGTTCCTCAGCTTCTCGATCTTCCTTCTGCTCCGAAGCAGTTTATCACCTATTTTGAGGAAGATAATCGTCCTCAGATCAAGCTCGACCGTGGTATTTACGGTGGTATGGGCATTACTGTCGGCAGACTTCGTCCGGACACTATCTTCGATTATAAATTTGTTGGTATGTCCCACAACACTCTCAGAGGTGCCGCAGGTGGTGCAGTGCTTATCGCTGAGCTTCTGTACAGACAGGGTTATCTTGACTAATTTGAAATTTAATATTAAAGTGGCTGTTGTAACAAAATGCGACAGTCACTTTTTTTTGCAGAATCACTGCTCCTTCATCCTCATAACGCTCATAAGCAGCACCGGCGCACATATCATACCGACTACTCCTCCTATCTTCAAGCCACAAAAAAGCACAACAAGAGCAACAAACGGATGCACACCGGACATTTTTCCGATAAGTCTGGGTTCAACAAGCTGTCGCACAAGATAAACTATCGCCTGTATCAGAAGAAGACCTATCGCACGACCTGTTTCACCCTCCAAAAAGCACCACAAAGCCCATGGAACGATGATTATCCCACACCCGAATAATGGAAGGGCATCTATCAAAGCGGTCACCAGAGCCACTGCAAACGGATTCTGCGCCCCGATTATCGAAAAGCCGATTGACAACTCTGCAAATGTGACTATCATCAGCAGCACATAAGTCCTTAGATAGACAAAAACAGAATCAGCAAGCTCACCGAGAGTTGAAAACACCCTCTCAGTTATATTTTCGCTAAAAAAACACCCAACGACCTTTCGCAGACTTTTTCCGGCTCCGTCCATATCTGCAATAAGATATAAATACGCAATGATGGCTATGAACACAGAAAGAATCCCACCGGGGAACTCAGAAACAGCCGAGCCAAGCACCACTGCTACATTACTTCCTATCTCAGACACAGCTTCACGAAATGCACCGTTTACGATATTCCCTATCTCGCCTTCTCCATCCAAAAAAGGAAGGTGCGATATAACCTTCACCGATATATCGACAATACGCTCTGTCACCTCCTCTGCATAAACAGGCAGTTTTGTCGTTACCGTCGAGAGTTGCTCCCACAATTTCCATGATAAATTTGTCACACTGTAGCCCACTGCAAAGCATATGAGAACTCCACATACAGTACAGCCGATTTTTTCACTAACTCTACACCTTCTGCTCACTGCCAAAGCAAAAGGTCTTGTAAGCTTTGCAACAACATACGCAATGACAAAAGGTGCAATTATCGCAACTATAGCCGAACGCAATGCTTCCGAAAACATAATCCCAAGTACAACAGCGAATGTTATTATCCAAAAAAGACGCAAACCACTCGATTTTTCTGACATATACACTCCTTTGAATATCGTTTTTCAGCCTTCGTCACAGCTACTGCAACAGCCGATATCCTTTCACACAATAATATTCCCCAACTTTGCAAAAACTTCCGTGATTTATTTGACTTTTGATAAGAATTTTGGTAGAATAATAGAAGTGCAAAAATTTAATACCAAACAATACTCGAAAGGAACTCCGTATGAAAAAATTCATGAAAAGAATATTCACCGTCCTACTTAGTTTGCTGATGCTTAGCAGCTTGATGTGCAGTCTTGCCTCCTGCTCCGGCAATACAACGGACGATGGCGGAGATTATGGTGAAACAATTATGGTACAGATCGAAATGGACAACGGCGGTATCATCAAGCTGGAGCTTTATCCCGAAATCGCGCCCATCACTGTTGAAAACTTCGTAAAGCTCGCAAAGGACGGCTTCTATGACGGACTTATCTTCCACCGTGTAATCAAGGACTTCATGATTCAGGGTGGCGACCCGGAAGGCACAGGCATGGGTGGTTCTGACGAAAAGATCAAGGGCGAATTTGCAGTTAACGGCGTAAAGAACAGCATTTCCCACAAGCGTGGCGTTATCTCTATGGCTCGTAGCTCAAACTACAACTCCGCTTCCTCTCAGTTCTTCATCTGCCATGCTGATGCAACATACCTTGACGGACAGTATGCAGCATTCGGTAAAGTAGTCGAAGGTATGGATGTTGTTGACGAAATCGCTTCCGTTAAGACAAACATGAACGACAAACCTCTCGTTGACGTTGTTATCAAGAGCATTACTGTAGTTGAAGAATAATTCACTCGAATAAATTACACTGCCACATTTCAGGAAAATTTTCTTGATGTGGCAGTTTTTTTATCTGAAGAACATCGCCACTACCGGCTTCTTGACAAATCGTTATTCCTACTGATATAATTACATCAGAACCGCAAAGGAGCTACATTATGGAAATCAAACACAAATCAATCATACTGCGCGATTATCGGGAATCTGACATTGACGACGAACTGCGCTGGTTTTCGACTGACACAGATTGGGCAGTTGCAGATACACCTTGGGAAACACTTACGCCTCTAAACGAAGCTGAATTTCGTCCGCAGATGCTTGAAATGATAAAAAACACTCCGCAAAACGCACGTCGTTGGCGATTTGAAATAGAATCCGAAGGCAAGCACATAGGTTTTGTCAGCTCGTATTATGTGGATGAATTTTTTGAATTTCTGCCATTCGACGAAATCGTTGACAGTGTTCAAGTATATCGTGCAATTGGAATTGAGATATGCGAAGGTGAATACAGAAACCGTGGTCTTGGCACACAGGCACTCGAAGCGTTCATTTGGTATTATCTCAGCCACGGAGAATGGGCATTCTGTCTGGAAACGTGGTCAGGCAACGCTCGAATGATAAAATGTGCCGAAAAGCTGGCGTTCAGCGAAGTCATGCGAACACAAAATCAGCATGAAGTGAACGGCAAAATGTATGACGGACTACGCTTCAAGCTGAATTACAAGAAATTTATGGCAACAACAGACAAGCCCGACAGTTTAATCTTACCAAAATAAAACAAAAAATCCCACACGCGATGGCTTAATTTAAGCACCATACAAACGTGTGGGATTTTTTATTTAAAGAAAGGGATTACGAGTGAATTATCCTTCAAACGAAGAATCATCAAAGACTACCGGTGGGTGTCAAGGAATTAATACATTCCACCCATTCCGCCGCCCATGCCACCTGCTGCCTGAGCCGGTTCCGGTTCGGGCTGGTTAACTACAAGCGCTTCTGTGGTGAGTACAGTGGAAGCTACAGATGCAGCATTCTGGAGTGCACTTCTTGTAACCTTAGTCGGGTCAACGATACCGTTTTCGATCATATCTACGAATTCTTCGGTATATGCGTTGAAGCCGTAGCCCTTCTTAGCAGAGCTCTTGATCTTGTCAACGATAACAGAGCCTTCAAAGCCTGCGTTCTGAGCGATCTGACGAACGGGAGCTTCAAGTGCCTTAACAACGATCTGTACGCCTGTCTTTTCGTCACCTTCTACAGTGTCAAGAAGACCTGCAACTTCGTCGATAACATTTACATAAGCAGTACCGCCACCTGCAACGATACCTTCTTCAACAGCTGCACGAGTAGCGTTGAGAGCATCTTCGATACGGAGCTTCTTTTCCTTCATTTCGGTTTCAGTAGCAGCACCAACCTTGATAACAGCTACACCACCGGAGAGCTTTGCAAGTCTTTCCTGGAGCTTTTCACGGTCGAAATCGGAAGTTGTGGTTTCGATAGCGGACTTGATCTGGGAAATACGAGCCTTAATATCATCGGGGTTACCTGCACCGCCAACGATAATGGTGTTATCCTTATTTACCTTGATCTGACGAGCCTGACCGAGCTGGGAAATTTCAGCTTCCTTGAGGTCGAGGCCGAGTTCATCACAGATAACTTCGCCACCTGTAAGAACTGCGATATCACGGAGCATTTCCTTACGTCTGTCACCGAAGCCGGGAGCCTTTACAGCAACGCAAGTGAATGTACCACGGAGCTTATTGAGAACGAGAGTTGTGAGAGCTTCACCTTCAACATCTTCAGCGATGATGAGGAGCTTCTTACCGGACTGAACGATCTGTTCGAGAAGAGGAAGGATATCCTGTACATTGGAGATCTTCTTGTCGGTGATAAGAACGAGAGCGTCATCAAGAACTGCTTCCATCTTATCTGTATCAGTAGCCATGTAGGGGGAGAGGTAACCGCGGTCGAACTGCATACCTTCAACAACTTCGCTGTAGGTTTCAGCAGACTTGGATTCTTCAACTGTGATAACGCCATCAGCAGTAACCTTTTCCATAGCATCAGCGATGAGAGTACCGATAACTTCGTCGCCTGCGGAAATTGTACCAACACGAGCGATATCTTCCTTACCGTTTACAGTCTTGGAAGAAGCAACGAGAGCAGAAACAGCCTTATCTACAGCCTTCTGAATACCCTTACGGATAACCATCGGGTTAGCGCCTGCTGTCACGTTCTTCATACCTTCGTGAATGAAAGCCTGAGCAAGGAGAGTAGCGGTAGTTGTACCGTCACCTGCTGCATCGTTAGTCTTGGTAGCAACTTCTCTAACGAGCTGTGCACCCATGTTTTCAGCTGCATTTTCAAGTTCGATTTCCTTAGCGATTGTAACACCGTCGTTTGTGATAAGGGGAGTGCCATACTTCTTATCGAGAACTACGTTTCTGCCCTTAGGGCCAAGTGTGATCTTAACTGTATCAGCGAGCTTATCAACGCCTGCGATCAGCGCATTTCTCGCTTCGATTCCATAAAGGATATCTTTTGCCATGATAATTTATCTCCTTTGAGTATATTCAAATTATAAGTTTGATAGAGTCTTTGCTGTTTTAATAGATATTTGATTCAAAAACCAAATTATTCAACGATAGCGAGAATGTCGTTCTGCTTAACGATATTGTATTCTACGCCGTCGCACTTAACTTCTGTACCTGCGTACTTGCTGGTGATTACCTTATCGCCAACCTTAACGGTCATAACAACTTCCTTACCATCAACTACACCACCGGGGCCAACTGCGATAACTTCTGCAACCTGAGGCTTTTCTTTTGCCGCACCGGGGAGTACGATACCGGTCTTAGTGGTTTCTTCAGCTTCAACAAGCTTTACTACAACTCTGTCTGCAAGAGGTTTGAGTGTCATTTTAATTTCTCCTTCTGTATTGTAAAGTTAATTTTTATCAAATAAATCGTTTAGCACTCATAAGCTTTGACTGCTAACCTTATGCTTATATTGTAATCCTCTTTCTCACAAAAATCAAGGGTTTTTACGATAGTTTACATATTATTAACAACTATTGTAGTTCCCACATGAGCATCGAGTGCTAATTTTTCGACAAAAAAACTGTCATCCCGGGAATAAGCTTCCGCAGAATGACAGTTGAATTATTATTTATCAATATCTTGCTTTGAACGGCACGCCACCGACTGTTACAGTGCAATCATCGCTCTGGGCGATAGACATAACATCGAGTGCTGTGTCATGAACATCCATATCAACAGTACCGCCATTGAATTCAAGAGCACCGGCACATTTAATTCCGTTATTATTGGAATCGATAGTTGTCGAACCACCGTTGAATCTAACAGCTGAGATAGCCTGAATAGCTTCATCATCGCTCTCAATATAAAGCTCGCCACCATTGATTTCTATGTAACCAACAATTTCGCTGTCAGTGTTAGTTGATTTGATACCATCGCCAACAGCATCGATATTTATCACGCCATCGTTAATAACAAGGCTATCTTTACCCTTCATACCGTGGCTTACCGAGTTGATTTCGATATTTCCTCCATCGATTTTCAGAGCATCCTTTGAATAAATACCGCCGGCATAGTTTGCTTCTACAACGAGCTTTCCGCTTCCGTTAATTGTGAGGTCTTCCTTAGAAAAGATGACCGCATCGGGTTCATCATCATCAGGATTTTCAAAAACGTACTTTGCGCCATCGGTCAATGTATTAACAGAGCCATCAGCCAGAGTAACGACAGCATCCTGTGCCTTCTTTATGACAATACACGCACCATCATCATTTGTAATGTTAGCATTATTTAAGATAAGGTCGATTTGTCCGGCATCAACGCAGTCAACATATATCTGTCCATCATTAAGAGTACCTGAAATTTCGTAGAATCCGGCTGCTGATATAGTAATCTTACCGTCCTCGCCTACATAAACCGACTGTGAATTGCACGATGCGGTATCGCCATCAAGAGTAATCTTTGTAGCACCGCTTACAACAGTAGTTACGGAAGTATCATCAGGAGAGCATGATGTAAGAACTGTAGCTGTTGACAAAGCAAGAGCAGCGAGAAGCAAAGCGAAAATTTTCTTCATTTTATCATTTTTACCAAATAGAGGTAACCTTTCGAGTTATTTGATCGTTTTATTATGAATCATTTAGCAATGTAATGTATTGATTATAACCTAAAACAAAGTGAATGTCAAGAATAATTTTACACTATTTTGCTGAATTTTGTGTGAACAGAAGCTTTTTGAAAGCTTAGATTAAAAATACCATATAAAACAAAGAAAACCGCAACAAAAACAAAAACCGCCCGATAAAAACCGAGCGGTAATATATAAAGTTGTAAAACAGCTTATTCAGCAGCCTTAGAATCTTCGTCGATGAGCTTGATGATAGCCATTTCAGCTGCGTCACCACGACGCGGACCAAGCTTAAAGATCTGAGTGTAACCACCGTTACGGTTAGCGTAAGCGGGAGCTATCTCATCGAAGAGCTTCTTAACAACATCTTCCTTGGTGATATATGCAAGAGCCTGACGACGGCTTGCGAGAGTATTCTTTTTGCCAAGGGTAATCATCTTTTCGGCAATAGAGCGTACTTCTTTAGCGCGGGTAAGGGTTGTCTCGATCGAACCATTTTCGAGGAGATAAGTTACCATACCGCGGAGCATAGCGTTTCTGTGCGCTGTAGGTCTGCCGAGCTTTCTGGTACCGGGCATTTCCATGTCCTCCTTTTGCAAAAGTGACGGTTACTGCATGGATGTAACCTATATCAAAATACAAGTTAGTTTTTTAGGGTAAGTGTAAGTGTTATTTGTTGAGCATTCGCTATAACTGATCAAGCGGGAGATATCCCGAAGATCATTCGTCATCCTTTTTAAGGTCAAGACCGAGCGAATGAAGCTTCTGAAGAACTTCTTCGAGTGATTTTTTACCGAGGTTACGAACTTTCATCATTTCGTCCTCAGTGCGATTGATAAGATCTT
Organism: uncultured Ruminococcus sp.; assembly: GCA_964430105.1. Classification (GTDB taxonomy): domain Bacteria; phylum Bacillota; class Clostridia; order Oscillospirales; family CAG-272; genus UMGS1696. Next base: position 26,697 of record CAYSEF010000017.1, read on the forward strand.
CAACCGTATTGATGCCGTCACGCTTCAGGCAGTTGAAGCTACGTACAGACATGTCAAGCTCCTCAATGGTCATCTCAAGAACTTTTTCCTTAATAGTTTCCTCGCGTTCAACCATGATTTCCGCATTCTTTGCCTCGTCGGAGAGATCGACGAACAAATTGAGATGTTCGTTGAGTATCTTGGCTCCAAGAGAAATAGCTTCTTTAGCTAAAATTACGCCGTTTGTGAGCACTTCGAGTGTGAGTTTATCATAATCGGTGTTACTTCCAACACGGGTATTCTCAACAGTATAATTTACGTTATAAACCGGGGTGTAGATCGAATCAGTGAAAATTGTACCTACAGGTGCGGAGACACCCTGATTATTCTGCTGATAGATCTGTTTGTTCTTTTCCTGAGAAACATATCCTCTACCGTGATCAAAGGTCAGCTCCATATAGAAGCGAACATTATTTTCTACAGTTGCGATATGGAAATCGGGATTAAGAATCTCGATGTCAGCGTCCTGCTTTATGTCGCCTGCTGTGATGTCGCAAGCACCTGTTGTATCGATAACAACAGTCTTTGGTCCATCTGTATGCAGCTTAGCGGTGATGCCCTTTACGTTGATAACGATTTCGGGAACATCTTCCTTGACGCCGGGGATGGTCGTCATTTCATGAAGTACGCCGTCAATCTTGATATTAGTAACAGCTACGCCGGGCAGGGAGCTGAGTAGCACTCTGCGGAGCGAGTTTCCGAGGGTAATACCGTAGCCTCTCTCAAGCGGCTCGATTATAAACTTTCCGTTTCTTCCGTCTTCGCTTAAATTTATTGTCGCAATATTCGGCTTTTCAATTTCTATCATTAAATAATAACCCTCCGTCTAAAATATTTGCCAAATCCACATTGTCGTATTCTATTTGAATATCGTTGGTTTTGCAAAACTGTTTGTGAGATCTGCTGCTCGGAATCCGATAACTGCCCAGTGAAATTCCTTAATCGTATCGTTTGAAAAACAGACGCAACGATCGGCGTATCCCACTGTGAGTTATTATTTCGAGTAAAGTTCTACGATGAGCTGTTCATCTACAGGATAATCTATATCAGAACGAGCAGGCATACGAACTACTGTACCCTTAAGAGCATCCTTTTCACGATTAACCCATTCAGGAACGATAACTGTGATAGCGTCTTCGCCAACGAATCTCTTGAACGCTGCGGAAGAACGGCTTGTTTCTTTAACTTCGATAACGTCGCCAACCTTTACCTGATAAGAGGGAATGTTTACCTTCTTGCCGTTTACGGTGAAGTGAGCGTGATTAACGAGCTGACGAGCTTCACGACGAGTAGTAGCGAAACCGAGACGGTATACTACGTTGTCAAGACGGAGTTCGAGAAGTGAAAGAAGATTTTCACCTGTGATGCCTGCCATCTTATCGGCTCTTTCGTAATAAGTACGGAACTGCTTTTCGAGCACGCCGTAAATGAACTTAACCTTCTGCTTTTCGTTGAGCTGAGTACCATATTCGCTCTTTCTTGCCATACGGTTACCCTGACGCTTGTTGCTGGTCTTACCGTTATAGCCCAGAACAGCGGGAGAAATGCCCAGTGCTGCACAACGCTTAGCGATAGGCTGGTTATTCTTAGCCATAATCTTTTTTCCTCCTTAAATTATACTCTTCTGCGCTTGGGCGGACGGCATCCGTTGTGAGGAATCGGAGTTACGTCTTTGATAAGGGTGATGTTAAGACCAGCAGTCTGGAGTGCACGAATTGCTGCTTCACGACCATTGCCGGGACCCTTTACATAAACTTCGACAGTCTTCATACCGTGGTCGATTGCACCCTTTGCAGCTGCTTCTGCTGCTGTCTGTGCTGCGTAAGGAGTATTCTTACGAGAGCCCTTGAAGCCCTGTCCACCGGAAGATGACCATGCGATTGTGTTGCCCTGTACGTCAGTGATTGTTACGATTGTGTTGTTGAAGGTCGAGCGGATGTGAGCGTGACCTGCTTCGACATTTTTGCGGTCGCGACGCTTCTTGATGACCTTCTTTACAGCTTTAGCCATTAGATCCTCTCTCCTTTAATTATTTCTTCTTATTTGCGATAGTCTTTGCGGGACCTTTTCTTGTTCTCGCGTTTGTTTTGGTTCTCTGTCCGCGAACGGGGAGACCTTTTCTGTGACGAATGCCACGGTAGCAGTTGATTTCTGTAAGTCTCTTGATGTTGAGAGCAACTTCACGACGAAGTTCACCTTCTACAGTGTAGTTGTTTTCGATTTCATCACGGAGCTTTGCAATATCGTCTTCGGTGAGATCCTTCGCTCTGGTATCGGGATTGATACCGGTCTTTGCAAGGATATCACTGGCGCTCTTAGGGCCAATGCCGTAAATGTAGGTAAGAGCAACCTCTACACGCTTTGCATTCGGAATGTCAACACCGGATATACGTGCCATATTTTTCTACCTCTCTGATAAAATTATCCCTGTCTCTGCTTGTGCTTAGGATTTTCGCAGATGACCATTACATGACCATGACGCTTAATAATCTTGCACTTTTCGCAGATTTTCTTTACGGAAGGCTTTACTTTCACAGTATTTTACCACCTTTCTCTTATTTACTGAGTCTTCTTTGCTCGACGACACCTACACAGCAGGCGTTATCGGGCGATGGGGAATGACATACAAAGCTCAGTTCTTTGCACGCCACGTGATTCTGCCCTTGGACGGATCGTATATAGAAACCTCAACAGTAACCTTGTCACCTTCGAGAATTCTAATATAATTCATCCTAAGCTTACCCGAAATATGCGCTGTAACGATCATGTCATTCGGCAGCTTTACCTTGAAGGTAGCGTTTGGAAGTGCTTCTACTACCACACCTTCAAATTCAATTACATCATCCTTCGGCAAATGTTTCTTCCTCCCTGATCGTATTTATAAATATTTCGGTGCATAACACACCTTTATATATTATAAAGGATGTATTGCCTGTTTGTCAAGTAAAAAAATCACTTTTTTTGGGAAATATCGTATTTCTCGCAAATTTCAGCGATTTTACTATTTGTAAAGCTGTTTAAAAGCTCTTTTATCTCCGATTCGACGAGAGCACCTACAGGCATCAAATGTGCCGGATTTTTGTGCTTTCTATCCTCTATTTTACGCAGTTCGCCATTCGCGATAACCACAGGAGATATCGGATCATCATAGTCGATATCTATGACAAGAAACACTCTTTTTCTGTCACGACCGGTCTTTGATTTAACGACAAGCCACTTCGACAGCTCTTTGTTGCAAGTTTTCTTCATTATATATAAGCTCTTAGTCTACTTTAGTGAGAAGTTCTGGGCCGTTCTCAAGAATTGCCACCGTATGTTCATAATGAGCAGAAAGTGAGCCATCCTTTGTAATAACAGTCCAGCCATCTTTAAGCTCTTTAACTTCAGGAGCACCGAGATTGACCATAGGCTCTATTGCAATGACCATACCTCTGCAAACTCTTGCGCCTCTGCCTGCTGTACCGAAATTAGGAACATTGGGGTCTTCATGAAGATCCTGACCAATACCATGGCCGACATACTTTTTAACAGTAGAGCAACCATTTTCTACTACATAACCATCGATTGCGGAACCGATATCACCGAGTCGAGTACCTTCAGGCTTAATAGCAGCGATACCACGATAGAAAGATTCACGAGTAACATCGATAAGCTTTTGAGCTTCTGCTGAAATCTTTCCGCAAGCAAAGGTATTAGCATTATCGCCATGATAACCGCCGATAAATGCGCCTACATCTATCTTAACGATATCGCCTTCCTGCAAAATACGATCATTAGACGGAATACCGTGGATAACCTCATTATTTATAGAAATGCACGCAGACGCAGGGAATCCGCCATAACCGAGGAAGGAAGGCTTTGCACCGCACTTTTCGATATGGTGACGAATACGCTCATCTATCTGCTTTGTAGAAACGCCGGGACGAACCATCTCACCGCCGATAGCAAGAGCTTCACCGGAAATTCGACCCGCTACACGCATAAGTTTTATATGTTCTTGATTCTTGATAATAATCATGATATAACACCCATTTTCTATAAAAACACAGAGGAGAGAAACGCACACTATTAGAAATTCAAGCAAGCGAGCGTTTCTCACTCATGTTTTTCTTCACAGAATACCAGTTGTCTTAGCCCTCAAGAGCCTTGCAGGTGAGAGCAGTAGTGTCTTCGAGCTTTTCCTGACCGTAAACGATCTTGAGAAGACCCTTCTTTTCGTAGTAATCCTTAAGAGGTTCAGTCTGTTCGTGGTAAATCACGAGTCTGCTCTTAACAACTTCCGGATCATCATCTGCACGAATTGAAAGCTTTTCGCCGCATGAGCAATTTTCGCCATTCGGAGAAGGCTTGAATTTGGTGTGGAAGGTAAGACCACACTTAGGGCAAACTCTTCTGCCGCCCATACGTTCCATAATAGCTTCGTCAGCAACTTCAATAGAAATTACGTCAGTGATCTCAACGCCCATTTCGTCGAGAGCAGCAGCCTGAGGAACAGTTCTCGGAAAACCATCGAGAATGAAGCCATTCTTGCAGTCATCCTTAGCAATACGGTTTTTGAGGATATCGATAATGATTTCATCGGGAACGAGCTTACCAACGCTTGTATAAGACTTAACGCTTTCGCCGAGTTCAGAGCCGGAAGCAATTTCTTCACGGAGAATAGCACCGGTAGAAATTGCAGGAATAGCGTACTTTTCTGAAATAATTTCTGCCTGAGTACCCTTACCTGCGCCGGGAGCACCGAGGAGAATAAGATTGATTTTTCTTGCCATTGTATTTTTCCTTTCTTGTATAAACGGAAAGAACGACAAAATGGGTAGTGATAAATCGCTGCCCATTTCGTTAGAGTTATTATTCAAGGAATCCCTTATAATGACGCATAGTCATCTGAGCTTCGATCTCACGGATAGTTTCGAGAATTACACCAACAACGATGATAATGGACGAACCACCAAATGCGAGAGATCTGAAATTGTTGCCGGAAACGATGTTAACGAGCATCGGGAAAATAGCAACAACGCTGAGAAGAAGCGCACCGATAAAGGTGATACGGGAGAGTATCTTCTGAATGTACTCAGAAGTGGGACGACCCGGACGAATACCGGGGATAGAACCACCATTCGCCTTGAGATTATTCGCAACTTCGATCGGGTTAAACGAGATAGAAGTATAGAAGTACGCAAAAGCGATGATGAGTACAAATGTGCAGATCACATAAAGGATGCTATCTGTACCGAAAATTCCGAAGAAGCCGTCGAGGAAGGAACCTTCCTTAGGCTGAACGAACATTTCGATAGTAGGAATGATAGAAGTGATAGAGGACGCAAAGATCATAGGCATAACGCCGACCATATTAACCTTGATAGGAAGGTTAGAAGACTGACCGCCGTACATCTTTCTGCCTACAACACGCTTAGCGTACTGAATCGGGATTCTACGTTCACTGTTAGTCATCCAAACGATGAAACCAACCATTGCTACAGCAATAGCAAGTGCAACGACTGTGATGATGATACCAACCCAGAAAGGGATGTTTGTGGTGCCGTTCTTAGTGGTGAAGGTACCCTTACCAAGACAATAGTTGATAAGAGTGCCTGCCATAGAGGGCACACGAGAAATAATATTGATGAAAAGGATCATAGAGATACCGTTACCGATACCATTTTCATTGATCTTTTCAGAGAGCCACATTACGAGAGAGGAGCCGGCGCAATACGAAGTAACAATAACGATTGCAGCGAAAACTCCATCGTTAATGAGGAGATGATAATTTTTAAGAAGCGAATAATATCCAATCGCAGTGATCAGAGCGAGAGCAACAGTAACAACTCTGGTATACTGATTGATCTTCTTCTTACCTTCTTCGCCCTCTTTAGCGAGGTTTTCGAGGTAAGGAATAGCAATGGTCAGGAGCTGCATAACGATGGACGATGTAATGTACGGCTGAACACCGAGAGCAAACAGGGTCGCATTAGCGAATGCAGAACCGGAGAGGATATTAAGGTATGCGAAAATAGAACCGCCTGACGCGAGCATAGAAGTGCTCAGCGCATTGGAATCTACATAAGGAATCGGGATCGCTGTACCAACTCTATAGAGAAGGAGAACGATCATGGTGTAAATAAGTTTCTTCTTGAGATCGGCAATCTTCCAAGCGTTTCGAATTGTTTCGAACAACTTACTTCACCTCGGTCTTTCCACCAGCCGCTTCAATCTTTTCCTTTGCAGAAGCTGAAAAGATAGATGCTTCAACGGTTAATTTTTTAGTGATTTCGCCGTTGCCGAGTACTTTCAGACCGTCGAGTGGCTTGCGGATAATACCGGCAGCCATAAGTTTATCAAGATTTACTGTTTCGCCATCTTCGAATACGTTGAGCGCAGAAACGTTAACGATCGCATATTCGGTTGCGAAGTGATTAGTAAAGCCTCTCTTAGGAAGCTTTCTGTAAAGCGGGAGCTGACCGCCTTCAAAACCGGGACGTACGCCACCGCCGGAACGAGCGTTCTGACCCTTGTGACCTTTACCTGCAGTCTTACCGTTACCGGAGCCGGCACCTCTACCCTTACGGAATGCTTCCTTTACAGAACCCGGAGCGGGTGTAAGTTCATGGAGCTTCATGGTTAATCCTCCTTTTAAGAATTATTAATTTAAATCTTCGGAGGGCTTACGCCTTCTCCACGGATACGAGGTGAGAGATCACCTTAACTTTACCGTCAAGCACGGGGCCTGCTTCGTGAACGATGGAATCACCGATCTTTACGAGGCCGAGGGATGCGGCTGTTGCCTTCTGATTGGGCTTTGCAGCGATGAGGCTCTTAACAAGTGTAACTTTTACCTTTTCCATTGTTTATGCCTCCTCAACCATTGATCTGATCTACGCTAATGCCGCGAGTCTTTGCAACTTCTTCAGCAGTGCGGAGAGCCTTAAGACCTTCAAAAGTAGCCTTCACAACGTTAGTGGGGTTGTTGGAACGGAGGCACTTAGAACGGATATTCTTAATACCTGCAAGTTCTACAACTGCACGAACTGTCTTACCTGCGATAATACCGGTACCTTTAGGAGCCGGCTTAAGCAGAACCTTACCTGCACCAAATTCACCGAGAACTTCGTGAGGAATGGTATCTTCCTTGAGGGATACTTCGATCATATTCTTCTTTGCGTCTTCGATAGCCTTGCGAGTAGCTTCAGAAACTTCTGCTGCCTTACCAAGACCGTAGCCTACATGACCGTTTTCATCGCCAACGACCATGAGAGCTGCGAAACGTGCTACACGACCACCTTTAACGGTTTTGGATACACGGTTCACTACGATGAGCTTTTCCTTAAGTTCAAGCCCTTCTGGATTAAATCTTTTAGCCATTTTAAATCCTTTCTACAGGCGAAAATCAACATTCGCCTACTGCCGCCTTTTTCGACAGATTATGATATAGGTAACATAGTCACCTAATAGTGTACAAACCGGTCTTCTCACTAAGTGAGAGAAACGTCCGATTCTGATTCCGAGAATTTATCGTTTGCCAAGTGAGAGGATCACTTTTGGAGGAGAGAATTTTTGCAATGCTCATATCAAAAAGCGATCTTTCTCAGCTTAACCAGCGATACAAACGGGAATTAGAACTTAAGACCGCCTTCTCTAGCACCAGCAGCGAGCTCCGATACACGTCCGTGATAGATATAACCGCCGCGGTCAAATACTACTTCTGTAATACCAGCAGCGAGAGCTTTTTCAGCGATTTTTACGCCAACCTTCTTAGCAGCTTCCTTGTTAGAACCGATTCCTTCGAAATCCTTTTCTACAGAAGAAGCGGAGCAAAGAGTTACACCCTTAACATCATCGATGATCTGAGCGTAGATGTTAGCATTTGAACGGTAAACAGCCAGACGGGGACGTTCGGTTGTTCCGGAGATTTTTGCACGAACTCTAGCGTGTCTCTTAAGACGCTGAGCGTTTTTATCCTTCTTAGAAACCATTGTTTACGTCTCCTTTCATTATTTACCGGTCTTACCGGCCTTACGGCGGATGTGTTCGCCAGCGTACTTAACGCCCTTACCATGATACGGTTCCGGAGGTCTCTTGGAGCGGATTTCCGCAGCAATCTGACCGCAAACCTGCTTGTCGTAAGACTTTACGATAATGGTATTAGCATCGGGTACGTCAAACGTAACGAGGTCGGATTCTTCGAAATAAATGGGGTGGGAGTGACCGAGGTTAAGAGTGATCTTCTTGCCTTCTTTAGCAACTCTGTAACCTACGCCAACGATCTCGAGCTTCTTTTCGTAGCCCTGAGAAACGCCCACGATCATGTTGTTTATGAGAGTTCTAGTAAGACCGTGAAGTGCGCGGTTTTCTGCATCGTCATTAGGACGAGTTACGGTAACAACTGCACCATCAACGGTAATTGTGAGCTGTGCGGGAGCCTGGTGGGTAAGAGTACCCTTTGCGCCCTTAACTGTGATAAGATTGCCTTCTCCTACTGTAACGGTAACGCCTGCGGGAACCGTGATCGGAGCTCTACCAATTCTTGACATTGTTTAACCTCCTTGTTCCTTACCAGACGAATGCGAGAACTTCGCCGCCTACGTTTTCTTTTCTAGCCTTCTTGTCAGTCATAATACCCTTTGAGGTAGATACGATAGCGATGCCGAGGCCGTTCATAACCTTAGGCATATCTTCGCAACCTGCGTAGATACGGAGACCGGGCTTAGAAACTCTACGGAGACCGTGGATAACCTTAGCCTTGCCTGCGCCATACTTGAGGGTAATACGGATTACGCCCTGCTTACCATCTTCGATAACCTGGACGCTCTTAATGAAGCCTTCTGCGAGAAGAATATCCGCAATCGCCTTCTTCATATTAGAAGCGGGGATATCAACAGTCTCGTGCTTTGCGTTATTTGCGTTTCTGATACGAGTCAGCATATCAGCAATAACGTCTGAAATCTGCATAATTAGTTCCTCCTGTCATGCAAGTAAAAATAATTCTTGCTGCCCTGCAGTTCTGTGCAACACATGCTTTGCCGGGCCGCTTACCAACGGTTAATTTGAACGATTAACGTTCTCCTTCCTATCGGTATGGACGTCGGGCGTGCGAGGTTTCCCCCACATATGCCCTGTGTATATACCGAATGAGCTGCTTTATTCGCAACTCACATCAGTCAAATGAGATAGATCGTCTTGGTAACGAATTACCAGGATGCTTTTCTTACGCCGGGAATTTCGCCCTTATAAGCGAGTTCACGGAAGCAGATACGGCAGATACCGTACTTGCGGAGATAAGCATGGGGACGACCGCAGATTTTGCAGCGGTTGTATTCACGAGTGGAATACTTCTGCTTCTTCTGCTGCTTTAAGATCATAGATTTCTTTGCCATAATTTAACTCCCTCTTATTCCTTTGCAAACGGAGCGCCCATAAGTGTGAGGAGCTCTTTTGCTTCAGCGTCGGTATTAGCGGTGGTTACGAAGCAGATGTCCATACCACGAATCTTTTCTACCTTATCATATTCGATTTCAGGGAAAATAAGCTGTTCCTTGAGACCGAGAGCATAGTTTCCGCGACCGTCAAATGCGTCGGGATTGATACCCTTGAAGTCACGAACTCTGGGAAGAGCGAAGTTGAAGAGTCTGTCCATGAATTCATACATCATATCACCACGGAGAGTAACCTTTGCACCAATCTTCATGCCCTGACGGAGCTTGAAGTTAGCAACGGACTTCTTTGCGTAGGTAGGAACAGCCTTCTGACCGGTAATCTGAGTGAGATCAGAGATGATAGCGTCGATTACCTTGGAGTTTTCCTTAGCATCGCCGGCACCAATGTTTACTACGATCTTGTCGAACTTGGGGATCTGCATCACGCTCTTATATTCGAATTTCTTCATGAGAGCGGGAGCAACTTCACTTGTATATAATTCTTTAAGTCTTGCAGCCATCGTCAACCTCCGGATTACAGCTCAGCGCCGCACTTTGTGCAAACGCGAGTTTTCTTATCGCCGTCGATCTTGTGAGCGGCTCTGGTGGGTTTCTTGCACTTTTCGCAGTAAAGCTGAACCTTGCAGGAGTACATAGCAGCAGGTGCTTCTACGATGCCGCCCTGTTCCTGAGGATTTCTTGCTCTTACGTGCTTCTTAACAATGTTAGCGCCTTCAACGATAACCTTGCCTTCTTTGGGGGATACACCGATAACCTTACCGATAGTACCCTTAGAGTTACCGGACTTTACGATAACTGTATCGCCTGTCTTTACATGAAGCTTCTTAATCATTTATATCTACCTCCATTAAAGAACTTCCGGCGCAAGGGAGAGGATCTTGGTGTATTCGTGTTCTCTAAGTTCACGAGCTACAGGGCCAAAGATACGAGTTCCCTTCGGGTTCTTGTCTTCGTTGATGATAACCGCTGCGTTTTCGTCGAACTTAATGTACGAACCGTCAGCACGGCGGAGACCCTTAACACTTCTTACGATTACTGCTTTAACAACATCGCCCTTCTTGACAACGCCACCGGGAGATGCCTTCTTAACCGCACAGACAACAACGTCGCCGATGTTTGCATAACGTCTGCCGGTACCACCGAGTACACGGATGCACATAAGTTCCTTAGCACCTGTGTTATCGGCAACCTTCATTAATGATTGCTGTTGAATCACTGCTTTATCCTCCTGATATATGTGTGTCGCATTCTTTGATGCGAACATTCGAGGAGCCGCAAATCCGGCTGTGCAGTGGTACGCACTACGCACCTTTGAATATTCGCAACGCATTTTCACGCCGAATTGCGAATATACTGCACCCTCGGTAAAGGGGAGACGGAAATTACTCCGCATCCACTATTTTACAATTTATTTTATCCTGTTAAGGACTGCGGTGGTATAAATCGAAGCTGTTTTGCTATAGATTATACCGTTTTGGCTTAATTATTTAGCCTTTTCAACAATGCGGACGAGTCTCCAGCGCTTAGTCTTGGAGAGAGGTCTTGTTTCCATTACTTCTACAGTATCACCGATGCCGCATTCGTTGTTTTCGTCATGAGCGTGAATTTTCTTAGTTCTCTTCACGATCTTGCCGTATACGGGGTGCTTAACGTGGTCTTCGATAGCGATAACGATAGACTTATCCATCTTGTCGCTGATTACACGACCAACTCTTGTTTTTCTGAGAGCGCGTTCTTCCATTTTCTCTTACCCCCTTATGCCTTCTTCTCGGCGATGATAGTCATCACACGAGCGATATCCTTCTTGGTATCCGCAATTTTGTGGGGATTTTCAAGCTGGTTGATAGCGTGCTGGAAACGGAGTGTGAACAGTTCGGACTTGAGGTCCTTGAGCATGGTTTCCAGCTCTTCACTTGTCTTTGTTCTGAGTTCGGATGCCTTCACAGCTTAACCCTCCACTTCTTCTTCAAGTTGTTCTTTGGTTGCAAACTTGCACTTAATCGGGAGCTTATGCATAGCAAGACGCATAGCTTCACGAGCAACATCCTCTGCAACGCCGTCCATTTCGAACATAACTCTGCCCGGCTTAACAACGGCTACCCAATATTCGGGAGAACCTTTACCGGAACCCATTCGAGTTTCAGCAGGCTTTTCGGTGATCGGCTTGTCAGGGAAAATCTTGATCCAAACCTTACCGCCACGTCTAATGAAACGAGTCATAGCGATACGGGCTGCTTCGATCTGGTTTGAAGTGATCCATGCGGGTTCGAGAGCTACGAGACCATACTGACCATTAGTGATCTTATTACCGCGGAGTGCTTTACCCTTCATACGGCCTCTCTGAACGCGTCTGTATTTAATTTTACCGTTCGGCTGTAACATTAGTTAGCTCCTCCTTCTGTGTTTCTCGGTGCTCTGGGTGCACGGTTCTGATTCTGACCATTCGGTCTACCCTGACCCTGAGGTCTGTTCTGGCCATCTCTTCTCTGGAAGGATCTGCCATCACGGTTGCCATCTCTGCGATCTCTTCTCTGACCACGACCATCACGTCTGTTGTCACGAGCCTGAGCCTTTCTTTCGTCAGCGCCGGTCTTAATACGAGCTACTTCGGAGAGAACCTCACCCTTGTAGATCCAAACCTTTACGCCGATCTTACCATAAGTGGTATTAGCTTCCCAGAAACCGTAGTCGATATCTGCACGGATTGTCTGAAGCGGAATAGTACCTTCATGGTAATGTTCTGTACGAGCGATTTCAGCACCGCCGATACGACCGGAAAGGGAAATCTTGATACCCTTTGCGCCAAGACGCATGGTGTTTCTGATAGCCTGCTTCATTGCACGACGGAAGGAAATACGTCTTTCGAGCTGGTCTGCGATGTTTTCAGCTACGAGCTGAGCGCACATATCAACCGGCTTTACTTCGATTACCTGAACATTAGCATTTGTACCTGCGATTGCAGAGATACCTGCCTTGATCTTGTTGATGCCTTCGCCTGCATGACCGATAACCATACCGGGCTTACCGCAATGGATATATACGGTGAGCTTACCGCTGTTATCTCTTTCGATTTCGATCTGGGGAACCTGAGCCTTCTGAAGAGTCTTCTTAACGTATTCTCTGATCTTATAGTCCTGTACGAGGATATCGCCGAATTTTTCATCAGGAGCATACCATCTGGAATCCCAGTTTTTGATTACGCCGACACGAA
>CAYSEF010000018.1:0-38152 GCA_964430105.1 uncultured Ruminococcus sp.
TTTTATCTTCATTTTACGGTGTTCTCTCTTTTGTTCTTTTGGATTTTTTTGGGGGGTTATAGTTTATATCTTGATGTTGTTGATGATTTCTTTGAGACAGTCAGAGCTCTTGTGGAGAAGTGCTGTTTCTTCTTCGGTCAGATTGGTAAGGATCTTACCGCTTACACCGTTACGTCCTACGATATTGAGTACGCTGAGGCAAACATCATCTATTCCGTATTCGCCGTGCATCATAGAAGAAACTGTCATTGTTGTGTCCATACCATTGATAAGGCACTTGCAAATATGGCAAACGGAGAGAGAAACGGCATAGAAGGTTGCACCCTTGCGCTGAATTACACGACCGCCGGATTTACGCATATATTCTTCAACGTCCTTGTAATTAAGGGGCGGGAAAATGCTGTTCTGAGTGCTTACGATGCTGTGATATTCGGAAACAGGAACATTGGAAATGTTAGCGAGGGACCACGGAACGAACGAAGAATCGCCATGTTCACCGAAAACATAAGCATGAACGTTCTGCTGATTGATGCTGTAATATTCGGAAATTCTTGCACGAAGTCTTGCTGTATCAAGGATAGTACCGGAACCGATGATCTTGTTTTCCGGGATACCGGAGCACTTGCACCAAACGTAAGTGAGAACGTCTACAGGGTTTGATACGATAATGTATGTTGCATCGGGAGCATATGCTGTTATCTGAGGAATAATGCTCTTAATGATGTCTACATTTGCCTGAGCAAGGTCAAGACGAGACTGACCGGGCTTTCTTGCAAGACCTGATGTAACGATAACGATATCGGAATTGCAAGCATCACGGTATGTGCCTGCATAAATTGAAACAGGCGGACAGAACGGAGTACCCTGACGAATATCAAGAGCTTCACCAAGTGCCTTCTGTTCATTTACGTCGATCATGACGATATCAGTAGCAAGTCCGTTGCTTGCAAGAGTATAAGCAATTGTAGAGCCGACGCTTCCGGCACCGATAATTGTAACTTTTGTCATGTTGCTGACTCCCTATTATTGTAGAAATTTATTTTTTTATAAGTAGTTAAAAATTGTATCGAGATTATTTCAATACTGATACAGCATCGCTGATGGTTTTTTCAAGAGCTTCTCTGCCGTATTTATCAACTTCAGCCTTGTTCTTTTCGCCGTGAGTGAGGCATCCTGCACCACCGATACAGCCACCTATACAAGCCATACCTTCTATGAAATTACCATCGAGAAGATTCTTGCTTGCTTTAAGAAGGGCGGTACGGCATGCTTCAATACCATCGCAGGGGATAGCCTTGAGGTCGAAGTCGATATTCTGTTCCTTCATAGCCTGAGCCACTGCATCGGAAAGACCGCCTGAACGTGCAAAAATTCTTCCGAAGTAAGAAGCATTATCAAGTGATTCTTCAGAAAGAGTGGTGATATCGATATCACGGCTGTCGAAAAGTGCCTGCAATTCTTCAAATGTCATTACAGCGTCAACATAAGGCTTTACAGTTTCAAGCTGAGCCTCTGCTTTTTTCGCAGTGCAAGGACCGATGAATACAACCTTTGCGTTAGGAGTGTTATCCTTGATATACTTTGCAAGTGTTGCCATTGGTGAGAGATTATGCGAAACAAGAGGAAGAAGTGCGGGGAATGCGGACTTAATATATTGTACGAAAGCAGGGCAGCAGGAGCTTGTGAGGAAGCCTTTTTCTGCAAGTTCTCTTGATTCTGACTGAGCAACCATATCAGCACCGAGAGCTGCTTCGATAACGGTGTGGAAACCGAGTACCTTAAGACCTGAAATTACCTGGCCGAGCTTTGCGTAAGTGAACTGGCTGGAGATAGAAGGTGCTACGAGAGCGTATACCTTTGATTTTGTGTTATTTTCGCTGCTCTTGATAAGATCGATAACATCGAGAATGAAGGATCTGTCTGTGATAGCACCGAAAGGACACTGATATACACAAGCACCACACTGAATACACTTGTCGTTATTGATAGAAGCTGCATTATCGTCATTTATCGATATAGCCTTTACCTTACAAGCGCTCTGGCATGGACGTTTACGGTTGATGATTGCGAAATAAGGACAAACCTTAGCGCACTGACCGCACTCAACGCACTTTGTCTTATCAATATGAGCTACGTGGTTATTGTCGAAGTAGATCGCACCGCGCTTACAAACGTCTTCACAACGGTGAGCAAGACAGCCACGGCAGGAATCTGTAACTTCATAGCCGGCAGCGGGGCATTCGTCGCAGGCAATATCGATAACCTGAATAACATTAGGGTTGTCGTTGGTTATGCCCATTGCGAGCTTTACACGTTCTGCAAGAATAGCACGTTCCTTGTATACGCAGCAACGCATAGTAGGAGTTTTTCCGGGAACGATAGTTTTTGGAATGTCAAGCACGTTGTCGAGCAGGGTATCATTCCAAGCCTGACGTGCTACTTCACGAAGGACTTTATATTTCAAATGCTGTATTTTTGTGTCAAATTTTCTCATTTAGCTTCTCCTTAGAAATAACTTACCTTAATGCGCTTGCCCATTTTACGCAGGCATTTTGAAAGCTCTTCCACAAGATTCATTTTAATATTAAAGGTAATTGGAAGATCCGGATTCTGGTGTGCAGGGTTTACCGCACGTCCAACGTAGAAATTGATATCTGTAGCTTCCTCAAACAGCAAACGGCATATTTGAGATGCACCGTCATGTTTAAGACTCCAGAATTCATACATTTTATTGTCGCAGAGATGGTCTTTTGCATACTCAACGACTTTGTTGACCGTAATAACACCTTCTGTTACCAGATCAACTCCTTCAAGCTCCGCTGTTGGAGGAATATCGGGACTATCAAACCTCAAGCTAGGTTTCAGAGGCTTATGGAGATATTTTGCTGCTATTGAAGATGTTGTACCACCACAAATTATGTGCTTGCCTTCCTTAGAGAAGAACAGTGACATCATTCGGTCGCAGTCATCTCTATTTGAAGGAGGACCGAAGAGAATGTTCATTGGCTCTCTCTTACGAATTCTCACCATGCAGGCAGTGGCATCATCACCGGGTTTTTCATCATAGAGTTGATTACACTCATTGACAAGCATGGTTGCAAGTGTTTTTGCGGTATAACCACCCGGTGCAAGCATTTCGACGAAGCTTATGATTTCTTCACGTTTCCAACCGAAATTGTATGCGAGGCCGATACCTGCGTGTGGACAACCATCGCTCATTGCGACAAAAATATCGTTTTCCTGAAGCGGAATAACAGAGTGGAGAATCTTTTTTCCGCCAATATTCAATTCTGTAGTAGGATAATCATAATTCTTTTCGTTTCGGATAAGAATTACCTTTGGATTATCGTACTGAATTATTTCAGCAGCTTCGTTGTTTCTTAAATGGATAATGGTGAAGGTTGAGTATGCAACGCCTCTAACGGAACAAACCGGAAGCGTCGCAGCTATCGTTGAAACGCAGTCCTCGATAGGAAGCCCTTCAGCCATCATTGTGGAGATGATTTTTGATGTCAGAGTTGAAAGAATACTTGCTTTAACTCCGCTGCCAAGACCATCTGCCAGAACGATCACGGTAGAATTGTCATTACGCTCAACGACATCAACATGGTCGCCACAGAGCTGTTCACCGTAATGATTTATGCTTTTATATCCTATATCGGCGCAAAGATCATTCATCAGCAATAGACTCCTTTAACTTTGCAAGGGCAATTTTGGTTTCAGCGGCAGTTTCACCGAGCAGTGATGCGATTTCCTGTACTATACGCATCTGCTTATCAACGACTTTATCGGCAACCTCGATAGTTTGACGACTTATGCTTTCTTTCTTTTCGCGTTCGCTTTCTTCGTCTGTAACATCGCGCATTATAGCAACTAAAAGATGCGAATCGCGGTCATATACGATTGACTGTTCAACATAACGCTTGTATTCTGCGAGATAAACACGCTGGTCTTTTATACTGCGTCCTGTGCCCATTACTTCGATGAATGCTGCGGGATCGAGTATACGCACTACCTGATCACCGAGAATATCAGAAGCGTAGCGAATGTTCATAATCTTACGAGCGGCTTCGTTGATCTGCTGAACCTCAAGCTGTTCATTAAGAACGATCAAGCCGTTCGGAGAATTGTTGACGATAGTGTCTGAGAAGCTTTCGGCCTTTTCTTTAAGGAAGGGAAGACACATAGAAATTTCGGCCTTACCCTGACATATTGCAATAGCTTTTTCACGGCAGGTATTATAACCACAAGAACCGCAGTTCAGCTCTTGAGAAGGCTTAAACTTACCCATTTGACGAAGCACCTTGCTGATTTCGGCATCGCTTGGCATGGAAGCTCTGCGTTCGATATATTCAAACTGCTTTCTCAGTGTACCGGAATTTGGCTGTTCAACATCGAAATCCTTTGTTCCGGCATAAGAAGACACATTGATGTAATCCTGAACCGGTGAACGATGATATTTTTCCATGACGGGACCACCGATACAGCTTCCGACGCAGGCAGACATTTCGATGAAACAGTTATGTATCTTTCCGTTTTCGATATCGTTAAGAGCTGCAATGCAATTTTCGACACCGTCTATCGCAAGATATGTAAAGCCGGGGGCATTCTGAGCCATAGTTTTGAGAATACCGCCTGTTGTGGGGAAGAAACGTGCACGAGAATTATCGGTATCATCTACCTCATTCTCAAGCTCGATATTTTCCTCTTTCAGCCATGATGTCAGTTCCTCGAATGTCAGAACTGCATCAACAATTCCTTCATAATGCTCAGCTTCATCTTTTTTAGCGACACAAGGGCCTATAAATACGGTTTTTGCCTTTGGATATCTTTTTTTGATATCGATACAATGTGCCTGCATAGGAGAAACTACATCTGCAAGATACTCGAGAGCAGCCGGGAACTGCTTTTGTATAAGAAGATTGATTGAATGACAACAAGAGGAGATGACAATGTCTCTTACCTCCTCGCGTAACATTCGTTCATATTCATTTTTAACGACAGTCGCACCAAGCGCAGTTTCTTCAACTTCAAAAAATCCCAACTTTTTAATAGCCTTACGGAGTGCGGAGATACCAATACCATCGTAATTTGCAATGAAGGATGGTGCAAGGCTTACAATAACGGGATCGCCACTTTGAAGGAATACTTTGACCTTTTCGATCTCACTTGCGACGACTTTTGCGTTCTGTGGACATACTACAAAGCACTGTCCGCAGAGGATACATTCGTTACCGATGATATGCGCCTGGTTACCTGAAAAGCGTATCGCCTTTACTGGACAATAACGAATACACTTATAACAGTTTTTACAGTTTGATTTCTTAAATGTAAGACAATTCGGCACGATTAGTTAACCCCTTTCAGCCTCGATCTTTTTTAAGATATGTTCATTAAAGAATTCTCTGAAATTTTCTCGTGTAATGCCGGTATGTACATCGTCATCAACCTGAACAGTTACGCCAACGCGGTTGCATTTTCCGATACAGAAGCTTCCGACAAGCGTAACATCCTGTTCGAGATGGTTGTCTTCGACAGCTTTTTGGAGCAGGTCAACGATTTCGGGAGATCCTTTTATATGGCAGGAGCTGCCGACACATACTTGAATGACCATTGCAGTTTACCTTATACCTTTGCGATTACGTTCTTTTCAAAGAATTCTTCAACGGTATCGGGTGAAACTGAGTAGAATTCTTCATCTACTGTTACGCATACACCGTGCTGACATTGACCGATGCAGAAGGTTGCGGCAAGCTCTACTTTGTCACCGAGATTGTTTTCTGCGATAAGGTTCTGAAGCTGTTCTACTACCTGACGAGAACCCTTTAAGTGGCAGGAACTACCGATACATACTGTGATTTTCATTGTTGTTATATCTCCTTAAATAATTGATAGATGAGAGTCATAAAATTGTATTACACTACTGCAAAAAATACAGTTTATGTCATATAACTAACCAAGGTCAGGAGTCTTTGTCTAAGCTTTTGTTTTCTCCTGTTTGATTGCATAATTGGTTATTAAGATGTGCCAAGGACAGTGCCAGATTTTCCTGTAGAAAAAGAGTTCCGTCAGGCACAATCAGCTTGCACGGTGCGAAGTTCCATATCGCTGTTATTCCGCTTTCAAGCATTTGATCGCAAACCTTTTGGGCAGAGCCTTCGCCTACAGTAATAATGCCTATCTGAATATGATGTGCTTTACAGAATTCATCAAACTGTGACATCGGCAGTATCTCAACAGAACCGTGATATTTCAGCACCTGATCGTTACAGTCGAAAGCCGCAGTGATTTTTACACCGTAATTTTCAAATTCATCGTATTCAAGCAATGCACGTCCAAGCTTTCCAGCACCAACGAGTACTGCCGGAGTGATATTTTCGTGACCAAGTACGGTTTCAAGGCATTTTATAAGATCGGCTGTTTTATATCCGAGCTTTGGTTTGCCTTTTCCACTGACTGCGTTTAAGTCTTTTCTGACCTGTACCTCGCCCAGAGAAAGATTTTTTGCGATACTTGTAGCGGAAATATACGGTGTGTCTTCAGGCGACAACTCTTTCAGATAGCGCAGATAGTACGGAAGTCTGCTTAGGGTTGCTTTAGTGACCGATGTTTTCTCCACTGCTCGACCTCCTTCTGCCTTGCTTTATATCGATAATAGTTATATCGATAATATACTGACTGATTCCGAATGTGCAAAATATACCGTACATTTACGGTGTAAACATACGGGAAAATGGAGCATAGTGTCCGAGTTGATTTGCATATGACATGAATTCAAGTATATTATATCATGGATTTATCGTTTGTGCAATATCTTTTTGCGAATACTTTGACGGAAAATGCTGAGAAAAGTCATTTTTATTCTCAACAGACAGAAAAATTGCAGATAAGAAAAACTGTTAAAATGAGTAGTAAATATTGTGTCAGAGAGCAGAATTGAGTCGAAATATTCTACATTACAATTATTTGTGTAGTAATAAATATACACTTTATGCATTTTTTACATTGACAAATTCACGTTTTAGTGGTAAAAAATACATATACTGAATGTCATTGAAGACAAATGGCAACAGATAATTGTCTGATCTTACCGGATAGGCAGCAGAGAAGCGCTTATGTAGCCGAAACAGGGTAAATTTTCGCTTGAAGAATTGTCGAAACAGAAAAATCAGAACAATAATAAACGGAGGATGACGGTATGTCAAATTGCGCAATAGTAGGAATTAACTGGGGCGACGAAGGAAAGGGAAGAATGGTAGACCTTTTGACAGAGGGTTACGATATTGTAGTACGTTATCAAGGTGGCGGAAACGCAGGTCATACTGTCATCAATGAATATGGAAAATTTGCCTTGCATTTGCTTCCGTCAGGTATTTTTCGTAAAGATGTGGTAAATATTCTCGGAAACGGAGTTGCGTTAGACCCGGAGAATCTTTGGAACGAAATGCAGAGCGTTATGAATCAGGGAGTTGCGCTGACACCTGAAAATCTCAAGATAAGTGACAGAGCCTCGCTTCTTCTGCCATGGCATCGTGATCTTGACGAGCTTGAAGAAATGCGTCTTGCAGATAAGAAATTCGGTTCCACAAAGCAGGGTATCGCACCGTTTTATTCTGATAAATACCAAAAGAAGACTGTGCTTGCAGGTGAGCTGTTTTATCCCGAAAAGCTTCGCGCACATCTTGCCGATTTGATGGAATGGAAAAATCTTACTCTTACGAAGGTTTACGGTGCTGAGCCGTATACTATGGATATGCTTGATGAATGGCTTGCAACATATTGTGAAAAGATCAAGCCTTACATTGCAAATACAGGTGCATTTTTGCGTGATTCACAGAAATCCGGTAAAAAAATACTGTTTGAAGCACAGCTTGGCTCTTTGCGTGATCTTGACTATGGTATTCATCCGTATACCACATCATCAAACACTACAGCAGCGTATGCTCCTATTGGCTCAGGTCTTCCTTCAGCTAAAATTGATGATGTAGTTGGCGTTGTTAAGGCGTATTCAACCTGCGTTGGTGAAGGCCCGTTTGTGTGTGAGATGTTCGGTGAAGAAGCTGATGAGCTTCGTAAGGCGGGCTTTGAATATGGTGCAAAAACAGGTCGTCCACGCAGAGTAGGACCTATAGACATTGTTGCCACACGTTATGGCGTTGAGGTTCAGGCTGCTACTGAGATAGCACTGACAAAGCTTGATGTTCTCTCTTATATGGATAAAATTCCCGTGTGCACAAAGTATATTGTAAACGGTGTCGAAACAGATGAATTCCCATTCCCGTCTGCACTTGATTCAGCGGAACCTATCGTGGAATATTTTGATGGCTGGAAGTGTGATATTTCTGCTGTTCGTACATGGGAGGAGCTTCCTAAAGCGGCGCAGGCTTATGTTGAATATATAGAGAAAGCAATAGGTACGCCGATTACTTATGTTTCTGTAGGCCCTGAGAGAGATAGTATTATCATTAGAAAGTGAGAAAAGCATGACAAACCAATATGAATCTCCTTTGGCATCACGTTATGCCTCTGAATATATGCTAAAGCTGTTTTCGGCAGATACACGTTCTCAAACATGGAGAAAGCTATGGGTATCTCTTGCAAAGGCTGAGATGAAGCTCGGACTGCCGATAACAGAGGCACAGGTGAAAGAACTTTCAGACCATGTCATGGATATTGATTATGATTGTATCAGTAAACGTGAGAAAGAAGTCAGACATGACGTTATGGCTCATGTTTATGCATTTGGACAAGTCGCTCCATCAGCGGCGGGAATAATCCACCTTGGTGCTACCAGCTGTTATGTAACGGATAATGCAGATCTTATAATTTATCGAGATGCTCTTTGCTATCTGAGAGGGGAGCTTCTTAAGGTTGTAGCTAATCTTGCTGATTTTGCAGGAAAATATAAGGCTCTGCCGACACTGGGATATACTCATTATCAGCCTGCACAGCTTGTTACTGTAGGAAAACGTGCTACTCTTTGGATGCAGGATCTTTTGTCAGACCTTGATGAGATAGATTTTGCTGTAAAGAATATCAAATTCCTCGGATGTCGAGGTACTACCGGAACAGAAGCAAGCTTTGTCGAATTATTTGACGGAGATAACGCAAAAATAGATGAAATGAACAAGCTTATTGCGGCTGATTTCGGATTTGATGAATGCTTTGATGTTTGTGGACAGACATATCCGCGCAAGGTTGATAGCAGGATACTGAATGCACTTTCTTCTATTGCACAGAGCTGTTATCGTATGGCGAATGATATTCGTTTGTTACAGCATGACAGACAGATAGAAGAACCGTTTGAAAAGAATCAGATTGGTTCATCAGCTATGGCTTATAAGCGTAACCCTATGCGTAGTGAAAGAATTTGCTCGTTGTCACGTTATCTTATGGCGGATGCAATGAATGCACCTATGACAGCATCGACGCAGTGGCTTGAAAGAACACTTGACGACTCAGCTAATCGCAGAATATCACTTCCCGAGGGCTTTCTCTGTGCAGATGCCGTTCTCAGACTTGCACAAAATGTCACCGACGGACTTCACGTCAATGAAAAGATAGTTGAAAGAGCTGTTCGTGAATATTTACCGTTTATTGCAACAGAAAATCTTATGATGGAAGCAGTAAAGCGTGGTGGTGACCGTCAGCAAATACATGAGATTATTCGCAAATGTTCGATGGAAGCAACTGCGAAAATGAAAAACGGTGAAGATTGTGATCTTTTGAACCGTCTTGCTGGTGAAAAGGAATTTGGACTTACAGAAGAAGAAATGAAAGCACTGCTTGATCCTGTTTTGTACATCGGTCGATGCCCGGAGCAGGTCGAAGCACTTATCGCTAAGGTACAACCACTTCTCGATGGTGTGAACAGAGAGAATGCCGAAATAAGTCTGTAATGATATTTTCTATAAATTGTTAAAAAATTTTTTCTTTGCCTATTGACAAACGGAATGAGATAGAGTATAATTGTGACAAATTTAATACTTTAAACCGTTGAAACGGAGATAACGGCAATTATGCCTTTACAGAGAGCCTGCGATGCTGAGAGTCAGGTAAGATACAAGTTGTCAAATGGACCGTTGAGGGCGCAGTCAAATAGATTTTTTCTAGAGTATTCTGCGACGCTGTTGACAGGCGTATGATTGTCGGGGGTATGTTGGTATCCTGCTAAGTGCGTAGGTTGTTTCCTATGAATCAAGGTGGCACCGCGGATAGTGTTTCGTTTTTATTGAACGTATTATTCGTCCTTGACAGAGCTTGTATTTCTGTCGAGGACGTTTTTGTTTTTCAGCTTCTTCGACTGAGATAAATCAAATTAAGGAGTTTTTATGAGTAATGTATTGCTGACAAAACGATGGCGTTCTTGTAATTATGAAACATCAAGCTGTAATAATTGAAACGTCAAACAAAAATAAACTTCAAACTATTCGGAGGAAGCCACAATGAAAACAGAAAAAATTCCTTATAAAATTTATATTGAAGAAAGCGAAATGCCAAAAGCATGGTATAATCTGCGTGCTGATATGAAGAAAAAACCGGCACCGCTTCTTAATCCGCAAACACTTCAACCGATGAAAGCAGAGGAACTTGAGGGAGTGTTCTGCAAAGAGCTTATTGCACAGGAACTCGACAGCGATACTCCATTTTTTGAAATTCCTGAGGAAATCCGCGATTTTTATAAAATGTATCGTCCCGCACCACTTGTTCGTGCATACTGTCTTGAAAAAAAGCTCGGTACGCCTGCCAAAATTTACTATAAGTTCGAGGGAAATAACACAAGTGGTTCTCATAAACTAAATTCCGCTATTGCACAGGCATATTATGCAAAAAAACAGGGCTTGCGTGGCGTGACTACTGAAACCGGTGCAGGTCAATGGGGCACAGCTCTTTCAATGGCTTGTTCGTATTTTGATCTTGAATGTAAAGTATATATGGTAAAATGCTCCTATGAACAAAAGCCGTTCAGACGTGAGGTTATGCGTACATACGGTGCATCTGTAACGCCATCTCCTTCGATGGAAACAGAAATTGGTAAGAAAATTCTTGCTGAACATCCCGGTACTACAGGAAGTCTTGGATGTGCAATTTCCGAAGCTGTAGAAAAAGCTGTTAACACAGAGGGCTATCGATATGTTCTTGGAAGCGTACTCAATCAAGTATTGCTTCATCAGTCAGTCATTGGACTTGAAACAAAAACAGCACTTGATAAATATGGTATAAAACCTGATATTATTATAGGATGTGCCGGTGGTGGTTCAAACCTTGGAGGCTTGATTGCACCTTTTATGGGAGAAAAGCTCCGTGGTGAGGCAGATTACCGTTTTATCGCTGTTGAACCTGCTTCATGTCCGAGCCTTACCAGAGGTGTGTATGCATATGACTACTGCGATACAGGAAAGGTCTGCCCGATGGCGAAAATGTATACTCTTGGCTGTGATTTTATCCCATCTGCTAATCATGCAGGCGGCTTGCGTTATCATGGTATGAGTTCTACTCTCTCCGAACTTTATGATCAAGGACTTATGGAAGCTGTAAGTGTCAAGCAGACTGATGTATTTGAGGCGGCAGAGTATTTTGCAAGAGTAGAAGGAATTCTGCCTGCACCGGAAAGCTCTCATGCAATTCGTGTTGCTATTGATGAAGCTATAAAATGCAAAGAATCCGGTGAAGAAAAGACAATAGTGTTCGGTCTTACAGGCACGGGTTACTTTGATATGTTTGCTTACGAGAAATTCCATAACGGGGAAATGAGCGATTATATTCCTACTGACGAAGAACTGGAATTTTATCGTGCAAAGCTTATTAAAATATGATGATTTTTGAATAACATAAAAATAGGCCGTTCGTGCCAAGGAAGAAATTTCCAAAACACGAACAGCCTATTTTTTATTTTACAGAGAAACAGAAGAAAGCTTTTCTGTTACAAGTAATATTTACTTTTTCCAAACTTGATCTTCGGAAACTACAGTTTCACCTGTATCTACAGCTTTTTTCAATAACATAGTCAGATAAGCATCCTGCATCGCATCGGCATTAGGATATATTTCTTTGCCGGTTTCGATGTATTCCTTCATTCCAACAAGAAGTCGAGCGATAGCTGTTTCATCCTCAGTCATTACATTTGTTGGGAAAGGATTGCGATATACAGTCTTACCTGCAAATGCGATAGATTCAATGCCGGGATGTATTCCGTTTGTTACAGGATTCAGAGTTTCGTGCATCGGATAGTTGTCACTGTTAAGGTACCAAACCTTGTTGTCGAACAATTCTCCTCTTACACCTTGAATTGCCAAATAACGGTGTCTGATATGGCTGTGATACTGGATTCCACAGAAATCATAGAAGCCAACCTTGCCATCATCGAATACAAAATCCGCTCTTACACGAGTTTGACCTGCGGTATTACCTTTTTGAAGAATACCGTTTCTGTCTTGTGTAACGGCACAGTCCCATGAATATTTCTTCGCACTGATCGTCACATTCGCAAGACCAACGCCAAGAGCAAGTCTTAGGATACTTATACCATGATATTCATGAAGCGCTGAAAGGGAAGCGTTCTGTATTTCGCCAAGATAGCCTTCTCTTGCGACATTCAGCTTAGCTTCGTATGTCGGATAGAGAAAATACTGTTCTGCAACCTGCATTTTAGAGCCGTGATTCTGTATCAGATCCCACATTTCGTTCAGTTCTTCAACAGTGTCAGCCGGTGGAGTTTCTGCAAGTACGGGAATATTTTCTCGCATAAGCTCAAGAGCTACATTAGCATTGTCACGTCTGCTTACCGAAACTACGACAAAGTCAGGATTTGCCGAAAGAAGCTCGTTGCGATCGAGAGTTGCGGGAATACCGTATTCCTTCTCGAAGCGTTCCTTTTTTTCTTCACTGCGAACAAGTATACCTGTAACTTCAAATTGTTCGGGAAGAGCTTTTGCAATTCTAATGTAGAAAAGTGCACGCCAACCGGAACCAATGATTGCATATCTTATCTTAGCCATGGTTTTCCTCCTCTAAAAAGCTGTCTGTAAAATGTTTGAAATATCTATCGAAATTTTATCAGTCGAGAGATGCTGTCAAATTATTCAGCCCAAGTACCGTTAACAAATATAGGTGTAGCAACGCCGTTTTTGTAGCCGGTGATAGTCATATCATCAGCACCGATCATGAAGTCAACATGGATCATGCTTTCGTTAATGCCAAGTTCACGGCATTCTTCGCTTGTCTTGTCATGATATCCTTCGATGCAGTCGTTAAAGCCTCTGCCGAGAGCAACATGACAGCTTGCATTTTCATCGAACAGTGTTTCGTAGAACAGTACACCGCTTTCATTGATCGGGCTGTTCTTAGGAATGAGTGCAAGTTCACCGAGCTTCTTTGCGCCTTCGTCCATAGAGAGCATCTTGTCGAGAAGTTCCTTACCGGATTCAGCGTCCCATTCAACAGCACTGCCGTTTTCAAAGCGGATCCAGAAGTTTTCGATAAGCTGACCCTGATATGAGAGGGGCTTTGTGGAAACGAGCTTACCTTCAGCCTTGCCTGCTAAAGGAGAAGTAAAGATTTCTTCAGTGGGAAGATTGGGGTTGAAATAGATACCCTGCTTTGTAGTTTCACCGCCACCGCACCACTGGCCCTGCTGAATGAGGTCTGCACGGAAGTCGGTACCGTTGGAACTCTTATAGGTGATGTAATCGAACTTATTGGAGTTAAGCCATTCGCATTTTTTGCGGAAGTTTTCGTTGTGCTTTGCCCATTCTGCGATAGGATCGTTGTCAGCATCGTCGGATACATGAACAGCATTGAGGATCTGTTTCCAAAGAGCTTCGACAGCCTGATTCTTCTTAAGCTCAGGGAATACTTTCTTAGCCCATGCAACTGAAGGAACAGCAGCGATAGTCCACTGATGCATTGATTCGATGGCATCTCTGTAAGGCTTAGTGATAGGATATGTTGCGATGGAAGCCTTCTGAACCTTTTCCATGTTGATTCCACGGAGTCCATCGGGATCTTCACTTACGATGTGAATACGGCAGGGATATTCCTGTGCCATGAGCTTGAGCTTTTCCTCTTTCCATGCAGGAACCTTTGAAAGAGTTCTAAGTGTCTGATGACGATAAGCGAGCTTTGTGATAGGCTGGTATGACCATTCCATATCGACACGGCTTGCACCTGCACGATAGCATTCTTCAGCTACCATTGCTGCGAATTCGTGCTGATCTACTGAAACATAAAGGAGTACGGGCTGACCCTTTTGAACGTTAGCTCCGACTCTGACTATAAGTTTTGCATATTTGCGTAAAGTGGTTTTTTTCATGATTATTGTCCTTTCTGTTGACCATTTACTCTATAGTATAGCACAAATAAGAGGTGGTAGTAAAGGTGTTTTTTGAAATTT
This sequence comes from uncultured Ruminococcus sp., assembly GCA_964430105.1. Classification (GTDB taxonomy): domain Bacteria; phylum Bacillota; class Clostridia; order Oscillospirales; family CAG-272; genus UMGS1696. The sequence continues at coordinate 14,393 of CAYSEF010000018.1, forward strand.
CTCGTATTTTTAGCATAGATAGTTATTTATTTGGCTTTTTATTCCGTAAAAAACAGAAAATTAATTTAATCGATTGATTTGTTTTCAGTGGGTTTACAATTTGTACCAATTATTTATGGGGGAATGTGATATAATTTGTTACATAATCTAAGAAAATATGACTTGTTCAAAGAAAGTGAGGTATACTATGATCAACTATTCAGAGGTAACTCCTTATATTCGTTCTTTAGCGGAGCGTTCCGACCGTGCGAATCACATACAGCCGGAAATGTACGCTGAGCATGATGTAAAAAAAGGACTTCGCGACATCAACGGAAACGGTGTGGTTGCAGGTCTGACAGAAGTTTCACGTATAAAAGCCAAAGATAAAAATGCGGCGGGCGAGGAGATTCCTTGTGTTGGTCAGCTTTACTATCGAGGCATAAATGTGCGTGACCTTGTCAAAGGTTTTCTTGATGATGATCGTCCCGGATTTGAAGAAACTGTATTTTTGCTTCTTTTCTCTGAACTACCCAATAAGGAAGAACTTGACAGCTTTACAAATCAACTTTCGTTATATCGTTCACTTCCGCCGTCATTTGTGCGTGATATGATTCTTAAAGCTCCCGGCAAGGATATGATGAATATGCTGTCCCGTTCCGTTCTTGCGCTGTATGCTTATGATGAAAATCCTGACGATATTTCAACACCGAATGTTTTGCGCCAGTGTATGCAGCTTATCGCACAGTTCCCACTTCTTGCTGTTTACGGATATCAGTCATTTCAGCATTACTACAATTATAACAGTCTGTTCATACATTTTCCTAAGCCTGAATTGGGTACTGCTGAAAATTTGTTGTACATTCTTCGTGAAAATGGCGAATATTCTCCACTTGAGGCAAAGCTTCTTGATATTGCACTGGTTCTTCACGCTGAGCATGGTGGCGGTAATAACTCAACATTCACTACTCATGTAGTAACATCTTCAGGTACAGACACTTATTCGGCTGTTTCGGCAGCACTTGGTTCACTCAAAGGCCCTCGTCATGGCGGTGCAAATATCAAGGTAATGCAGATGTTTGATGACATGAAAGCGAATGTCAACACAAAGGACAAGAATGCAGTAAAGGATCACCTTGTCAAGCTTTTGAATAAAGAAGCATTTGACAGGGCAGGACTCATATATGGTATGGGACACGCTGTATATTCTATTTCTGACCCTCGTGCGGATATTCTCCGTGAATTTGCTCAGAAGCTGTCAGTTGAAAAGGGTATGGAGGAAGAATTCCATTTATATGAAACTGTAGCGGAGCTTGCACCTGAGGTTATTGCAGAAAAACGTCGTATATATAAGGGTGTAAGTCCTAACGTGGATTTCTATTCAGGTATGGTGTATAAAATGCTCGGCTTGCCATACGAATTGTTTACTCCTATTTTTGCGGTAGCACGTATTGCCGGTTGGAGTGCGCACCGAATGGAAGAAATTCAAAATGCCGGAAAGATAATACGTCCTGCATACACAAGTGTAAAGGATGAAGTTGAGTACAAGCCGATGTCAAAACGTAAATAAAAGAACAGCTGTCACACAATGAGAATTTGACTCTACAGTGCGACAGCCGTTTTTTTATTTAATTTTTTGGAATGGATTCCAGCGTCCTCTGATATAGCATATCAAATACAGTGTAAATATCAGGAGATTGTGTGCAATCATGCAAGCCCATGCCGAAACAAGCCCGAAACCAAGCAACTGTGTACAAATAAATGTTCCGACGATACGCATACCCCACATACCGAGAATATTGTATATAAATGGTTCTCGAGTATTGCCGATACCTTGCATCATACCTTCGAGTATGATTGAAAAACCGTAAAATGGCTCTGATATTGCAACCATTCTGAGGACTGTAGTGCCGAGCGAAATTACTTCTACAGAGCTTGAGAATATCTTCATAAGCGGTGAAGCAAGTAAAAACAGACAGCCTCCGGATAATATCATAAGACCTATTTCAAGTGGAATAAACATTGAGGCAAGTTCTTTCATGCGTTTTTCGTCTTTAGCTCCATAAGCATTTCCTGCAAGAGTTGCCGCCGCAGTTTGCATACCGTATCCCGGAATGTAAAACGCAGATTCAACAGTGTTTGCAATAGTATGTGTTGCGGTTGAGATTTCACCAAGTGAGTTTATCATAGCAGCAAACGCAACATAACCGAGCGATGTACCGAATCTTTGCAGCATATTAGGGATAGCTACCTTCAAACAAGGCTTGAGTATATTCATGTCAGGCTTTATCGATTCGCCTTTAGGAGATACGATCGGGTGATGCCATAGAATAAGTGTTATAACCAAGCCACCTACAGTAAAGGAAACAGCACTTGCGATACCTGCACCAATGACACCAAGATTTGCGCCTATCATAGTGAAGGATAAATTTCCGATAGTTATTATACGGGTAGGGTATATTAACAGGAAATTCAGCACTACATTTACAAGATTTACAAGCACACCTATTTTCATTGGAGATTTGGTATCACCGGCAGCACGTAGTACTGTTCCGAAGATGATACTCGCAGCACGCGGGAGCATTGGTAGATACAAAATGAAGAAATATTTCGATGAAAGCTCAAGTATATTTTCATCGACCTGCATCCAACGTGGTATAACCGGACTGAGTGAAAGTGTAACTATCGTAAAAAATATACCTGATACAAGAACTGCAAGAACGGCTTGAGATACAGCACGTGAGGCAGCTTTTTTATCATTTGCACCATAAGCTCTTGCGATAAAAGACAGAAATCCAACGCCAAGAGCAGATATTGTACTTCCGATAAGCCAGTTTACAGTAGTAGTAGCACCGACTGCGGCAGTTGCTCCTGTTCCGAGAGAGCCTACCATTGCTGTATCGATATACTGAACTGCGGTTTGCATTAGCTGTTCAAGCATTGTAGGCCAAGCCAATGCCCATATTACACCGATCGTGCTAAAATTGAGTCGTTTATGTTTGTTGTTAATCATTTCAGATAATCACTCCGTTTGTATGGTCAATCTCGTGCTGGATTATCTGTGCGGTGAATCCTGTGAAGGTCTTAATTCTCACCTGCATTTGTTCATTTTGCCAACGAACCTTTATAGTGCGATAACGCTTGGTTTTACGAACTCCATCAAGTGAAAGACATCCTTCTTCGGTTTCAAAAGGTGCTGTTGATTTAATAATTTCCGGATTCATCATTGAGCAAAGCTCGTCTCCGTCATAGAACGCAATTATCCGTTTTGGAATACCGATCATGTTTGCGGCCATTCCAACACATCCATCACGATGAGCTACTAAGGTTTCGCAGAGGTCGTGCAAAATTTCGATATCATTTGCTGTAGCAGGTGTAGAACGCTGTCCCAGTAAAATTATATCTCGACAAATAGGCTTTATCATAAATTCTCCATATACTTAATAATTTCCTTTATTCTATCATATTTTTGAGAGTTTTTCAATTTATATATAAAATTTGAGCAATAATCTATTTATTACATGAATAATGAAGGTTTCAATACATGAAAATACGGCTTTACTCACAATAAATCATGAGCAAAGCCGTATGAATACGAGATTTTTGATTTTTGCTAATTAGAAGGAAACAGCAACCTTTATCGCATCACCATCGGAGGGATAGGTGAAATATGTTGTTTCACTTTCCGGTTCGTAGTCGAAGGGAAGGGAGGTTGTTTCGCCGTGAATAGTGATTTTAATCGATTTCGGTGGGCGTTTTGTCCATATTCTGCAAGCAACTGTCATTTCAGAAGGGCTGCTTGAAGTGAATGTCAACGAACGCTGATTATGTACGATTTTTGAAGCACGTCCTGAGAGTGCGATTATTTCAGAAGAATTAGACTTGTCAATGCGGTTCACATCATACCAAAGATTTACAGAACCTACTTCAAGCATAGGATCATCTACAACAGACAGCTTGTCGTCGAAAAGATCGATGAAAGTGCCGGTAAGCTCATGACCGTTTTCCTCGCCTTCGTCCATTACAGCTGTAACATAATAAGCACCACGACGCATAATCAGCTTTGATGATGTTTCGATATCGATACCGTTATTTCTAAGTAGAGCACATACCTGATCCCTATATGCATCGGACAGAGTATCTTTTTCTGCAAATGTCTTTGGTGCCTTGGCAATTATCATTACCTTACCTGCTCCGACCTCATATGTGCCATCGACAGGAGATTTTCCGAGTCCAAGCGATTCGAATAAGTGTTCAGCGGGATTTTCGTATGTGTTCAGACCGCTGTTCCACCATTCACGAACATGATTGAAAGGATCGCTTCCGTCACCGCAGTATACAAGCAAGCCACCGTTTTTAACCCATCCTGCGAGTGCCTGATGAATATCGGGAGAGGAGGGCTTCATAAATTCATAAGAAAGGATGATAGCCTTGTATGCATCAAGATATCCTGCAAAGCGACGCACATTATCGAGCTGAATAGGACGTGTAGAAATACCTGCTTTAAGCAGAGGAAGTGCAAGTCCGTAGAATGAAGAAAATTCATCACTTGTATCGCCATTGGGCTCAGGACAGATTCGCTGGAACATTGCAGAATCTGCCATAAGAATACCAACATCTGTAGTTTTAGTAAGCCATTCGTGATCTGCCTGGTCTGCCATGTCACGAAGTGTATGCATAACTGAAATAAGATTTGTCTTGTATTCAGGTGGAATTACGACAGCAGTATTTTGCGAAGGACGGAAGTGGTGATGCTCTCCACCGTTTGCGATATGAGCTTCAAATTCGTTCCGCCATGCTTGCATAGCATTCTCGTCCGGCTGATGTTTGCCTTTCATTACACGAGCAGGCCATGGTGAAACTTCATAATCTGTGATTTCCGGATGGAACAGAGATGCAACTACGGTACGGTAGTAATTTTCACGATAATCGACCCATGTGTGACGAGGATTATCTTCGATTGGGTCAGCGAGATACCACATACGTCTTCCGGTACCACGTACCAGCTCCTGCATTACTCCGTATTCAAGAAAAGCTGTTTCAAATGTACGTTCTTTTCTTACGCCACGGTAGTAATTTTCGCTTCTTGCCGTACCTGTCCATATTTGTGCTATATAACCGTCAATGGTAGGCAGATCTATCAGTGCGGATTCGGGTGATACGATTTTCCATTGAGTATAATTGATAAGTGAGTGTGTTGGAACATAAAATCTCAACAGCTTGCCGTATTTTACCATTGCATATTCTTTAAGCTCTGAGCAGAGTCTATCGAGTGTGCGAGTGTAAAGATACTGTTTAAGCTTAGAAGCACGATACTGAGCATCACATGAAGACTGCGGATCCTGCCACGGCTCTTTGTAATATATTTCCCATTCACGCTTAAATGCATCGGAATATCCTGAATATACCCAAAATTCCGGTTCTTCAAGGTGTATCGCTTCAACTCCACAGTCTACGGCATATTTCAGACCATCTGCCAAATAATGTGCAAAAGAATTTGACGGAACCATATACGGCACGTCAACACCGTGACTGAAATCATGGTCTTTACCCATCTGTCCTTCGTCGTGGTGATCAATGCCATCGTATTTGCCATAGAGATAATCCTTGTATTCGCCCCAGGATACGCCTGTCATGAGATGAATAACGTATCCACGTTTTTTCCACTTCTTGACACGTTCCTTCAGGTTATGGAAGCCATAGACCATAACGAAGTCGCTCTGGACATCGAATATCGGTTCAAAATCAGCTTGCTCCTGTACACCAGTGCGTTCTTCACTGCGATCGTATTCTTTCAAAATTCACACCTGCCTTTTCGGTAGTATAAAGATGTTGTAAATATTATAACCAATGATATAAATTCTGTCAATAATTATGTGAAAAAATCACAAAATAATTTATCAAAGTATATATTCAAACATTTCAAAGGATTCTTCACCGGTTGTTGGATATGTCATTTTCAGCGGGCCTACATAATTGAAGCCTGCGCTATTGTACAGTGAAAATGCCGGTTTATTTCTGCTGAGAACGTCAAGTCGTATGGTCTGGAATCCGACTTTGCGACAATATTCGATAATCTCGCTGACAAATCGTTTTCCTTCACCTTTACCTTGATACTTAGGGGATATAGCAAGTGCATGGATAAGTGCAACCTTTTCAGGCTGTGCATTACAGCACCAATTTACCGTGTCGTATTCAGGAATTGCGTTATTATTTACGACTGCACAACCGACAAGTTCATCGTCGGTTTTATATAGTAACAGTTCGCTGTTGTTTGTGGCGTTTTCTGCGAATGGACGTGACGGATAGACACCTTTTATCCAGCGAAGATCAATGTCTGTTTTGTCAAGCTCATCTATAACATAGTCGTAAAGCTCCATTACTGCATCGAGGTCTTTAATTTCAGCTATTTTGATCATGTTTTTCTCCTGTAAATTATATGTTGCGTGATGAAACTGCAAATTCATTATTAAGATAATCTTTGCAAATCAACCTAACAGAATTATAGCACAAAAACGGCATGATCCATACGTTTCGCACAGATTATGCCGTTTTTTTCAAAATTATTATTTATCTGTTGTTAATAAGCTTGGTAAGTTCAACAGGATCAACGATAACGCCATCCTTATAAACACGCATATTACCGGATGCGATTTCATCGATGAGGATAACTTCGCCATTGTTGTAACCAAATTCAAACTTGATATCCCAGAGATCAAGACCGATAGTCTTAAGATCATCTGCTACAACCTTGGTAATTTTGAGTGTCTGTTCTTTCATGCTCTGGAACATTTCGGGAGTCATAACGCCAAGCGCTGCAAGACCTTCGCCTGTTACCAGCGGATCGCCCTTTTCGTCATTTTTGAAGGTGCATTCTACATATCCACCTTCGAGAGGGGTGCCATCCTTGATGTATTCGCCATATCTGCGAACGAAGCTACCTGTAGCAACAAGACGGCAGATAACTTCAAGACCGTTACCACCCTGAGCCTTGCCGAAGCATTCAGCAGGAAGAACTTCCATAGTAGCATTGTCGAGGTCGGCGGAAACATAGTGAGTCTTAACGCCTGCTTCCTTGAGCTTTTCGAAGTAATAAACGGAGGTCTGAAGGTTAGCCTTGCCGATACCTTCGATTGTGAGTCCGACGGAATTTTCACCCGGATCGAACACGCCGTCTTTACCGGTGCAGTCATCCTTGAATTTCAGCAGTACATTGCCATTGTCGAGCTTGTAAACGTCTTTGGTTTTGCCAGTGTAAATCTTGTTCATTTGAATACTCCTTGTAATATCAAATTTACGGAAGAACATACCTTATTATAACACAAATTGCCGTTCTTGTCAGCACTTTTTTAGAAAAAAACGATATTGCAAAATAAAAGAAATTATTCGCTATATAAGCTCATATAATGGGGAAATTCACTATTTTTTGTATTATTATGCGGGAGATGCGACTTTGAGTTTATTAAAAGTAAGATTTTTCTATGTAAAAAGCACTCATTCTGTTAACCTTGCAAAACGAGTGCCTTTTATTCATGTGAAATTATGTGGTTTATTTATATTCCGGCAGCCAACCCTTGTGAGCTTCGATGAGATCATCACAGAGTGAAATGATATCGTCGATGGAAAGCTCAGAGGCGGTATGAGGTTCAAGCATTGCAGCCTGATAGATAGCTTCCTTCTTCTTTGTAACAGCTGCTTCAATAGTGAGGAGCTGTGCGTTGATGTTAGTCATGTTCATAGCAGCACACTGGAGAGGCAGAGCACCCTGTGGTGTAGGCTGTACACCGTACTTATTTACAAGACAAGCAACCTCTACACAAGCTTCCTTTGGCAGGTTATCGATAAGTCCGTTATTCAGCACGTTTCCGCCGATTTTATATGGCTTATCTGTAACCATTGCTTCCATTATATAAGAAGCGTATTCATGTGAACGCTTGTGAGATACATTGTTGGTAAGATATTTTTCGCGATCATTCTTCCAGTTTGCAATCTGTTTTACGCAGCGACGCGGATATTCGTCAAGCGGAATATTGTATTTTTCGATAAGCTCAGGATATTTTGACTTGATGAACAGATTATTGTATTCAGCGTTATGTTCACTGGATTCAGTGCAGTAATAACCGAAGCGACGAATATATTCATAACGAACAAGGTCCTTATGATTGGAATTGCCTTTTGCAAGTTCTTCTTCGAGCTTTGCAATAGCACGACGGCGAATTTCGGGATAGAGATCGTTTCCGTCAGCATCTTCGATTTCAAGAAGCCAACCCATGTGATTGATTCCCGCTATCTTTTCACGAATAGGTTCTTTAACCTCCATACCAAGGGCCTTCAAAAGTCCACGAGAGCAAACCTGTACGCTGTGACAAAGACCTACAGTCTTAATTGGTGTGTATCTCTGCATATAACCGGAGAGGATAGCCATTGGGTTGGTGTAGTTGAGGAACCACGCATTCGGGCAAACGTCAACCATGTCTTCAGCGAAGCCTTCGAGAACAGGTATTGTACGGAGCGCACGGAAAATACCACCGATGCCGAGAGTGTCCGCAATAGTCTGACGAAGACCGTATTTCTTTGGAATTTCAAAGTCGGTAACGGTACAAGGTTCATATCCGCCAACCTGAATAGCGTTTACAACGAAATTAGCATCACGCAGAGCTTCCTTACGATTTGGAATTCCAAGATGCTTTGTGATCGTAGCTTTGCCTTCATTGCAGTTGCGATTGATAGCATCGATCATGATATACGATTCTTCAAGACGTTCTGCATCGATATCATACAGAGCGATTTCAAAATCTCTGAGGGCAGGTGTAAGCATTGCATCACCGAGTACGTTTTTAGCAAATATTGTACTGCCTGCGCCCATGAATGTGATTTTTCCCATGGTTAACTCCTTTGATTTGAATTTTTACGTTTAAACGGTTATATTGTACCATAACTTTTGAGAAAACACAAGATGATTTATGAAATATGATGACGATAATTATAAAAAAACAGTATACAATGTACAGCTTGAAAGGGTAAATACAAAACAAGGGCACTGCTACAGTACGGAATAAGCTTCCGAAATGCGACAGTCCCTTAGTTTTTTTGTTAATATAGTGCTGTTTTTTAGCGTTTTTAGACTTTTCAGCTGTTTTTTGCAATTATATCTCTTTTTGCCTTTGCACCGGATAGCCAACCGTTGGATTTCCAGCGCCACAAGAGAATCGTTCCGCGAATCAATTCATCACAAGCAAAGGCGATCCATATTCCGTACAATCCCATGTCAAATACGATAGCAAACAAATAAGCACCGCCTACAGCGATTATCCATGCGCTGGCTTGATTTACGATAAGCTGGAAGGTTACATCACCCGCAGCTTGCAGAGCACCGCTGAGGCAATGATTAAGTGCACGTCCTATTTCAACAAAGAAATCTATGAAGAATATCTTTGTAGCAATATTTATGATTGTTTCGTCCTGTGTAAAAAGACTTAACAGCGGATAACGCAGTGCGATTATTACAAGAGAAATAATTGCATTTGAGCAAAGAGCAATGTAGGTTACGATTTTTTGAACTGTTTTTGCCTCGTCATATTTTTCTGCACCTATACGATATCCAACCATTATTGAACTGGCGTTTGCGAATGCCTGACCGATTATCGCTATGTACTGGACGATATTGCTTACATAAACCTTAGTTGCAACAAGTGTGAGACTTACAGAAGTAATGATCGAGGTAGTTACTATCTGGCTGAGTGAATACGCCATTGAATTGACAGTTCCCGGAATACCGATGGATACGACAAGTTTGAATTCTTCGATTGGGAAAGGGCGCAGGAATTTAAGCGACAAACGAACACCACATCTCTTGACAATTATCATTGCAATAAGCATTGATGTTACACGGCTTAAAACTGTTGATAAAGCAACACCGGCGATTGGGTCAAGTCCTCCTAACCATTCGGAGTGGAAAACAGCGATATAGTTACCAACTACGTTAACCAGATTAGCAATGATGTTAATAACAAGAGGGGCTTTTATACGGCCGAGAGAACGGCACAGACTTACCAACACGATTTCAATCGACTGGAATATCATCAAGCCTCCTGCGATTTGCAGATACATACAGGCAGCATCTATTGCATTCGCATCGAGATTCATGATTCCCAATAAAACCTTTGGAATAAGCAGGAATACAGCACCGAAGAACAGTCCCATTACCGTATTTGCTGTAATAGCGATGGTTGCAAGCATATTCAGCTTGTCTTTGTTATTCATGCCAATAGCCTGATTTATGCAAACAGTTGCACTGGCGGACAGTGACATTGCAATGATTTGACAGAACGTAATGTACTGATTTGAAATACTGACAGCACTTACGACTGTGTCGGAAAGATTACTCAAAAAGAAAATATCGATCATTCCCACTGTAGCACGCAAAAAGCTCTCGAGTATCAATGGCAATGCAAGCTGTATCATACCAACACGACTGACATCAAGTTGTCGTTCTCTTTTTGATACCCACAAATATTCCTTTATAGACATTTTTTCAACCTCGTTTGAAATATGAATATATTTTGAATATGCCGAGAAAGTTATGGCTGTTCATACGTCAGATATTATCATATTTTTACGTTTATGTCAATCTATTTGAGAATAATTGTGTATTTAGTAGAAAATTAACGCTATACAACAGTTTTGTTGGGTTGCTATATAAGATAGTATCAAACACATTGTATAATAAAGGTATATGTGAAATATGATGAAAATTTTGCGAATTACAACAATTTTCTTGACAAATATTTGATTTGATGATAAAATGAAACCGAACTGTATTAGGGGGCGAGGGGATTATGAACATTGGTGAGTCTATGTTAGCTGGTGAGGTTGTAGAGACTCTTAAAGCACACAAGCTTCCTCATTTTTTGCCTGAGAATTCGTTAGCTACAGGAGAGTGCAATATTGATGAATTACGGTGCAAATGGAAGAATACTATAATGGATATTGAATACGGCGCGTTTCCGCAGGACAAAATGGCAGTTAGTGCAAAAATAATTAGTGAGGACGAGATTTTTGAGGGAAAAGGCATATTCAAACGTATAGAGCTGAGCTTAACAGGTGCAAAAGGAACATTTACATTTCCGTTTACAGCGTGTTTTCCAAATGACGGACAAAAAAATCATCCATCATTTATAAATATAGCGTTTGGTGAAATGCCACCTGATTCTGATATACCACTGGAGTATATGTGTGGACGCGGATTTGTCATGATGTCATATTATTTCAAAGATGTCACTGCCGATTCAAATGAATTTGATACCGGACTTATCCCATATTTCAGTGATCAAGAAGTGATATCAAAGCGCAAATTCGGAAAATTGTCAGTGTGGGCATATGCAGCTATGAGAATGCTTGATTATGCTGTTACACTTGATGAAATAGATCCTGAGCGTATAGCTATTGTAGGTCATTCCAGACTTGGGAAAACGGCAATACTTGCGGGTATAATGGATGAACGATTCAAATATGTCATTGCTAACGATTCCGGTTGCAGTGGTGCTGCTTTACACAGAGGTAAGCAGGGTGAGAGAATCGAGAATATAATGACAAAATACTGGCGTTGGTTTACCGAAAATTTTGCTGAATATGAAGGACGTGAGTATGATTTACCATTTGATCAGCATATAGTAATGGGACTTGTGGCTCCGAGATATCTTTATGTTGCAAGTGGAGCAGAAGACAGTTGGTCAGATCCAATGCACGAGTTTCTTGGTGCGGCAGCCGCTTCTGAAGCGTATGGTGCGTATGGTATGGTAGGGCTTGTAGCAGATAAAATCCCGAAAACAGGAGAAAGATTTCATGAGGGAAATATAGGATATCATGTTCGTGCAGGCGGTCATGCAATGCTGTATGATGACTGGAAGCTTATGATGGATTTTATGGATCTTCATAGATAAAGACACATGTATAAGATAATTAAAGCTGATTAAAAAAGAAAGGTAAAAGGTTATATGGGAAAAGCTAATAAAGTAATTGGCATGATTTTATTGTGTATGCTTACAGCAATAAGTGTCGGATGCAGTAACACGAATGAGCAAAGCGAAATAGAAGATAGCTTGGTTAATGATGTTGTAAGCGACACTTCCAGTGACAACTCGGAATCCCTTACAGAAGAACTTAACAGTGAAAAAATATCTGAAACAGAATATTCACTTCCGTCAAAAAATTTTGAAGGCTATGATTTTAAGATTCAAATGCGTTCCGGTTATTGGACTCCACAGGATGTTTATGCTGAGTCTACAAACGGAGAAGCGTTGAATGATGCGGTATATGCCCGAAATTCAGAGATCAGCAGGAAGTACAATGTTAATATTATCGCTGATGTAACAACTCTTGGAAGTAACGATTACAGAGAAGATGTAAAGACAACTGTACTTGCAGGTGATGTTGGCTATGATTGCTATATGATGTGCTTGTATGATGCGGCTAAAAACAGTATAAATGGTGTGTGGCTTGACATAAACACAGTGGATTACATAGATTTTGATAAGGAGTGGTGGAATGGCGAACAAATCAGATCACTCTCTATTGATAACAAACTGTATTATGCGGCATCTCTTGGCGTCAATGCTTATAATGCTACTCGTATGGTGTACTTTAACAAAAACATTATCGCGGATCGACAGCTGGAAAATGTTTATCAGACAGTAAAGGATGGCAAATGGACTTATGATAAACTTCATGAAATGTCGTCAAAGGCATATGAGGATCTTAATGGAGATGGTGTTATGGACAATACAGACCAATTCGGACTTGTGGGTCAGTATCTTGTCGGAAGATCACTTTACTTCGCTTCCGGTGAGCATATGATTTTAAAGGACGAAAATGATATTCCATATATTGCTGTTGGTAATGAACGTTCAGTTGATGTATTTACTAAGATTTCAGATATGCTTTCGGATTCAAACTCATTTTATCATGGACCTGATGAAGACTGTATCAACATGTTTAAAGATGGCAGAGCATTGTTTCTTTCTGAAGTTCTTGAAAAAACACTCCAATTCCGTGAAATTGAGGTTGATTATGGTATTATTCCTTCTCCGAAGTATAATGAAGATCAGGAAAATTACGTTCAGTATGCTGATGGAAACTGTACAACAGGTATTTGCATACCCTATAACGCAGAGGATCCGGATAGAACAGGTTTTGTACTTGAAGCTATTGCGTATGAATCAATGGATACAGTTCTTCCCGCTTTCTATACAAAGTGTTTAACAGGCAGAAATCTTCGTGATGCCGAATCCGAAGAAATGTTGAGTATTATTTGTGATACATGGACGCTTGACCTTGGAAATATTTACAAGTGGGGCGGGCTTAATGATGGTATTACAGATGCCTTGAAGGACGGTGGTCAGCTTATGTCCACGCTTGAATCGCTCAGAAGCGCTACCGAATCTGAGATTGCTATCGCAGTAGAGACGTATAAGAAATAAATAAAACAAAGCTGCCACTCGTTATTTGGGTGACAGCTTTTTGTGTTTTTTTGTAGGATTTGGTTTACTTATTAGGATTCAAGCTGTTTGCCGAGGAAGGTTGCGGCTGTTTGAATAAGCTTTGCTTCAAGCTCCGGAGAGGGACCGTTTTCGTCTGTTTTGATAGAGGCAACACATCCGGAAATATCACCCTCTGTGATAATAGGCATCATACAGCTTATCGGAAGTCCCCCTTCGACAATACTTGTGCAGTGATCCTTATCGGCAGTGTAGAATTGGCGATTCTCAATTATCTGCTCGGCTTCCGAGGTAATGCTTTTATCGTTATATTCACGTTTCGGAATACCTGCACAAGCAATCACTGCGTCACGATCACATATAACGACCGCTATTCCGCAAGTTTTATGAAGTGTTTCAGCATACTGTGAGGCAAATTGAGCAAGCTCTCCTATAGGTGAATATTTTTTGAAAATGACCTCACCTTCTCGATCAGTGTAAATCTCCAACGGGTCGCCGTCACTGATGATATTGGAAGTGAGAATTTTGTCTGCGTGCTTTGGTGAGGACTGAACTACAACGACTGATTCTACTTCATCGGGTGTTTTCTTGTAGCGGAGCAGGGTGTCTATGTCCGTTTTCAGCTGTACATCCATGTGATCTTCGTAAACCTTGACTTTTTCGATTATGAATTGCAGATCGTTTCTGTCGAGTTTGTCTTTGGCGAGAATGTCATCGAATAATTCCATTGCGTTTTTTGAGGCAAGATTTACACGCTCTATCATGTTTCTATTGTCTTTTGTCAGTTCTATTTGTTTTGTGATTCCTTCAATTCTGTTTATTAACTCAGCTTCAAGTTCATCGTAGGTTTCGTTAAGCATTTCTTCGTGTTCGGTATGCTTCATTATATCGCGTATGCGCTGGCGTTTTGTTGCTTTAAGCTCATTTTGAAGATCGGTTAGACTTTTTTCAAGATTTGCAAGGCTTTGTTCTGTTTCTGTGATGTTATCTGATTTCATCTCTAAGTCTTTGTTTAGGCGTTCAAGCATTTCTGCGGAATTTTCTTTCAATAATCGCACATATTCCTTTAAGACTTCATCAAGCATATCAACACGAATATGATGGCTGGTGCAGGCTTTGAGTCCTCGACGGTGGTATAGACCACATCTGTAAGCATCAGCAAGATTTGCACGGCTCATTGCGAACATCGGAGAACCGCAGTCACCACATTCGAGAAAGCCTGAATACACGTTGTCGTTCTTTTTTACACCACGATAATTTGAAGTTGTACGCTGTTCACGAAGTGACCGAGCTACTGAAAATGTTTTATTGTCGATGATTGGGCTGTGGTGATTCTCAAAAATGAGGTGTTCTTCTGCGTTCTGCTTAATGTCCGATCCGTTTATTTTTTTGCGTGTGTATTTTCCCTGTCGAAGTGTACCGATATAAAAATCGTTGTCAAGGATAGTTTGAACTGTGACAATAGACCACGTTTGCTTTACATTGCGATGATATTCGTCACCCGCCGCTTCCTTTCGTTCCCTTTCAGCCATTCGTGGAGTAGGAATACATTCGTCAGTAAGATGATTTGCGATTCTTTTGTATCCCCAGCCATCAATGTACAGTTTGAAAATCAGTCGTACTATGTCTGCTTCCGTTGGAACTATTTCAAATTGCCCATGCTTGTCGATAATATATCCATACGGAGCAGCACATATCCACTTGCCTTCTTCCTGTCGTCTTTTTATAACAGATTTCACTTTTTTTGATGTGTCTGTGACCGGCATTTCGTTAATGAGAAATTGGAATTGTATTTTCAGCCAATCGTCATCATTGGGAAAGTCAATATTCTCTCCGATTGAGATAATACGCACTCCCGCATCACGCAGATCCTCAAGTTCAACAAGGCCACGCGAATTTCGACGTGCAAAACGTGAAAAATCCTTGACAATCAGAATATCGATATCATGTGACATCAGCTTTCGACGCATGATTTGATAGTTTTCACGTTGCTCAAAGGTATAGCCTGAGCGATCTCTGTCTTCATAGAAGGTCAGTGTGCTATTTGGAAATTTCTGTTTAACAAAAGCTGTGATTATTGATTTTTGGTTCTCTATCGATACGTTGTCACGGTCGAGTTCTTCATCGACTGAAATACGGCAATATCCTGCGATTTTTTGTTTATCTATCAATGATATATGTCTCCCTTTTTGGAGTTATATATTATTATTGTACCATAGAAAGTAGAGTATTTTCAATGTCAGTACGAAAATGCCAAAAATTGATAGATAAATTTGAAATAGTTGGAATATATTCAGCCGAATGATTCATAATTATACGGATATTTGATGGATAATTATGTGTATACGAATGAAATAAATTTGCAGTTGAAAATATATTGCTTGAGGAGTATTGAATTATTGAGTTGAGATAGTTTATTGTATAAACTGTTTAATGACAGACGTAAATATTTGGGTATAGTGTCTACATATGTCATTTATGTACTGCTACGGGTATTGTTTTTGTGTTTGAAAAAATACTGATGTGTCGCGCAAAAATTATGCAAAGATATACAGCTATAAGAAAAACTGAATGCGGGCGAATTAATAAATATTGATTGATGGCGTTTAAATAATGTCATAGTAGCACAAATTTTTGTAAAAAAATGATAAAAAAATTTCCAATAAAATGCTTTACGAATAACCCTCTATATGTTATAATATTTAACAATCACAGATTATGGTAAAAATCGTGTAAAATTTCAGCGAATAATTATTATTAGACAACACGGATTGTTTGTATGTTGAAGTTTTAACACATTACATATTGTTTTATAGTTAGTATATAAAAGTAAATTATATTATTTAGCTCTATAAAAAGGCTGGTAACTCATGAATCAGAAGGAATTGAAGCATTTAAAAAGGGCAGAGCTTTTGGAGATGCTTATTCAACTGAAAAAAGAAAATGATGCTCTTAGTTTGCAGCTGGAAGATACACAAAGACAACTTAAAGATAGAAAAATACAACTTGCTCAGGCCGGTTCGATGGCAGAGGCGGCGCTCAAGTTAAATGGTGTATTTGAAGCTGCCGATAATGCTGCGGCGCAGTACCTTGAGAGTTTGCAATATGCTACATCGAATCAGAAAAAGTATTGTGACAGTATGATTGCAGAAACTCAAAAGAAATGTCAGAAAATGTTGGATGATACTGAATCGAAGTGTCAAAAAGAAATTCAGTTGACTCAGAAAAAATGCATGGCAATTATAAATAAGATGAAGGAATTGTGTAAAGCACATCCTGATCTTGCTTATACTGCTATAAGGTCGCTCAGGAGTGAGAAAAATGTCAAAAAGTAAGAATAAAGTGAGCAATATTCCTGAGATAGATGAGCTTGAAAAAGAACTGAAAAGAGTAAACTATAACCGTAGATACGGTGCGGTACTCAGAAGTACGATATATACTTTGATTGTAGTAGCTGCAGTTGCTGTTTTGGTTGCAACACTTTGGATGCCCGTTCTTCAGATTTACGGCAGCTCTATGTACCCGACGTTAAAGGAAGGTGAAATAGTTGTATCGGTCAAAGGCTCTGATTTTGAACAGGGAGATCTTATTGCGTTTTATATTGGAAATAAACTACTTATTAAAAGATATATTGCAGGGCCCGGTGATTGGGTAAACATTGACGAGGATGGAAATGTATATGTCAATGATGAACTTTTAGATGAACCGTACCTGACTGAAAAGGCTTTTGGTGAATGTGATTTGGAATTACCATATCAGGTTCCGGAATCCAGATATTTTTTGATGGGTGACCATAGATCTACTTCTGTTGACTCGAGAAGTACAACAGTAGGTTGTGTAGCTGAGGAACAGATAGTAGGACGAATTGTTTACTGTATTTGGCCACTTTCGGAATTTAGAAAAGTGGAATAATTATTGATTTTATAAATAAATCAACACATATTTTAAGACAGAGAATAATTCATTTTGAGGATATGTGTTTTACTGTAGTTTGAATTTTACGAAAGGATGATGCGTATGAGATATAATATTGCAAACAGTGTTGAGCAATATAGTAAAAAGCATTCTCATAATAAATTATGGCTTAAAGTTGTAGGCGTACTTGGAAGTATAGTGGTGTTCTGCACAACTTATGCTTTAATCCTTCCGGCGATTACTTTGGAGAATGAAGCATACTGTGGCATAGAAGAACATCTGCATGATGATAGTTGTTATAGACAGATCACTACAGAGACTGTTTTGGCTTGTGAGGCAATTGCACCGCATGAACACACTGATGAATGTTTCAGTGAAGACGGTGTAATTAGTTGCGGTTATGCTGATTTTTTGATTCATACTCATAACGATGACTGCTATAACTCACTTGGAGAATTGGTATGTCCTTTGGAGGAGCATGATTTTCATATTCATGATGAAAACTGCTTGTCGGAAGTGATTTCTTCGATTATAGATGACGAAGTATCGGATGAAATATTCGAAATAACTGAAATAACTGAAATATCTGAAATAGATGAAACAGATGAAATATCTGAAACAGATGAAATATCTGAAATTGAAGCCGATACTGCTGACAAAGTTTTGATTTGTACCTTAGATGAAAACGAAGGACACGAACATACTGATGAATGTTTGGAGTACGAGAGTGTACTCACTTGTGAAATCGATGAAGCTGAGTCACATAGTCACGATGAAGCTTGCAGTGTTGAGGTAGTTGATTACAGCAATCTTATTTGCACAGAGCTTGAAACAGAAGCGATTACACATGAACATACGGAAAAATGTTACGCAGAAGTACTCGATATTGATAATCCTGTTTGCGGACTTGAGGAAGATGCAGAACATACTCATGACGATACATGCTATGGTAATATCGTAGACTATGATACATTGCTTTGCGATATAGAGCCTGTCGAAGGTCATGCTCATGATGATAGCTGTTACGGTGTTTGTGATGAGATGCTTTGTACACTTGAAGAATCTCAAGGACACGTTCACGGTAACGAATGTTATGAATTGATTCCTACAGGCAACTATATTTGCGGACTCGAAGAAGCTGAGCTTCATGTACATGATGAATCGTGCTTTGAAGCTGTTGTCGAGGATGAACAGGAAAAAGAACCTGAAGAATCCGAAGAAGTTCCGGAAGAACCTTCTCTGCCGAAATATACTTGCGGAATGATAGAAGTTTCTCGTCTGCACGTTCATAATGATGCACTGTGCTATGATGAGGAAGGCAACCTTATCTGCGGATTGATCGAGGTATATGAGCATATTCACGATTATACCTGCTTTGCTGAGTCTGAAATAACAGATTTTAAGCTTACTTGCGATTTTGCGGAGAATTTATCTGAAACAGAAGAAACAGAAGAAACAGAAGAAATCGGTGAAACTGTAGAGGAAACTGAAAATCTTGAAGAAGCACACGAACATAGCAAGCTGTGTTACGGTGAGTGGGAACTGATATGCACAACCGAAGAACATATGCATACCGAAGAATGTTTTGTTGATCCCAATCCGGAAGCCAAATCGGGATTATACATTTTCTCCGATGATAATGTATATGTGGAAGTACAGCTCCCAGAGGATACAACTGTTCCGAAGGATGCACAGCTGGTAGTAACACCTTTGAGTGATGAAAATGAAAGCTATGCTGATTATGTTGCTCAGGCAGAGGAAAAATTTGGTGGTGAGATAGCGAATATCGCACTTTATGATATCAGCTTCTACACATCCGAGGGTGAATATATTCCTGTTGGTGAAACTGCAAATATTTCTATGGCGTTTGTTGAATGTCCTGTTGACAAGGAAGCGAACGTGGGAATCATACATTTCGACGACGAAGCAGATGAGCCGATTCTTATCGATGACTTCCGAATCGTTGAAGAAAAAATCGAAATGTTCGTTGAAAAGGCAAAGGAAATCAGCGAAGATGTCATTGAAGAAATACAGGATATAGGTGATGCTCAAATAATGCAGTCCGGCTTCTCGATACAAAGTGTTGTTGATGCAGTCGTAGCTTTTGTTAAGCCTGATGATGTTGAAACAACCGAAATCGATGAGAATGAAACTGTAAGTGAAGTCAGAACTGTAGTTGAATTCACGACTGACGGTTTCTCGGTATTCGCAGTAGTGCAGATTGATTTTACAAAAGAGTACGGTACTTATATTTTAAAAGATGTTGAGGCAGATAATCTTGACGGAATGACTTTTGTGATTTCTACTTCAACTGCTATAACCAACAAAGCCGACGAAACAAACTCCCATCGTGCGCTAACTTCCGATATTGTTAGTTTTGAGCCAAACACTGACAAAATTCTTGACAATATGCACCTTGCGGCAGGGAATGTTGACAACAACGGAGATATCGTTACTGTTAAATCAAGCTCCATTGAAAAATATCTCTGGAAATTTGAAAAGGTTGAAAACAATGTTTACTACATACAGTCGGTAGCAACGGGCGAATATTTGCATATTGGTCAAAACGGCGCAAATGCACATACTTCTCCTAATAAAAAATATAAGATTACTGTGACAGTAAATGATGATAAGACTGTAGTCTTGAAAGGTGAAACTGGCAGAATATTAGCGTACGATGATGAGAATGCTAAATCTATCTTTACAGCTGATGATAATAACCCAGGCGATAGAGGAAATTTCGTTCTGTCATCTCTCGGAGTTGCTACAAATGGACTTGAAGCAGGCCCAAATCTTAATGGAGTGACTGCTGTTATTTCTATCAGGGATGCGCTTGATGGCAAATATTACGCAATTTCAAGTGATGATGCAACTGATAAGGGTGTTAATGGGAATAAAAAAGCTTTGAACGCGGAACAGGTTCAGCGTGTTGGAGATACTGTATACATAACGCCGGACAACAACAAGTTGCTTTGGACATTCCATTTGGTTGGTGAAAATACCTATACGATTGAATCTGTTGCGAAGAATGGTCAATATCTGTGTAGAAACGACATTGGCTTGGAGGTTAGGGTTGACAATAATCCTACTCAATTTACATTAGATACAACCTCTGATAACGGTGATTTGGTTCTTTGGAATCGTAATGAAAATGGTGTATATCGATACATCTCCATAGCGACTGATAAATATGCCTTTACTACATTTGGAACTCCAAATGACACGACCAATAATAACTATCAGAGAGCGGATTTGTTTATTTCTCAGTATGGTAAAACTATCGTAAACTTCCCGGAGGATGGCGACATTCAGCCTGTGGTGGATCTCGACAACAGATATTACATGATTATTGCTGTCGATAATGATGGTGATAAAGAAGGATCTGTAGCTTTGACCAATGGTGTTAAGAAAGGTGCTGCTGATTCGCAAGTTACGCTGCCAGTTGGTGAAACTACCTACGATGCTCTTGATGGTCAGTATGTAAAGGACTTTAATTTTGATGAGGGTAATAAGAATTTCGGTGAATATTACAACTTAACATGGTTCTTTGAGGCTGATCCTCAAAATTCCGGAAGCTATTATATCCGTGCTTATGATGGTGACACAGGTCAGTGGGTTGGATATCTTAATGCTGAAGGTGATGGTAAGGCTGGTGATTACAAGAAATTGTTTATTGACGGTAAACAATCATTCGAGGTAATGCAAGCCATCAATAATGATAATGGCGATGCAGTAGTCCTTCGTCGTAGACAGTCACAAGTTTACGTTTATCTGTACGAAAATAAATGCGTTAATGAAGAAGCAACAGGTGAAACAGGCAATAACTACTTCATTGGCAGAAATGCCGGAGAAGGTACTGCCGGACGGGCTGAAAGAGGCAATCATGTGGTTTTAGCGGGATTCCAAAACGTCAACAAGATTTTGGAAGCGGCTGAATACCTGCTTGATAACCTTGATGTGGTTGATGGCAAATTTGTATTCACTGATGATGCCTACATCGGTTCTGCTTTGCCGAAGAACCTAAATGGAATACCAACATACAAACAAAATGGCAAAGATTATGAGGAAAATAACCACGGTCAGCAGGGTGATTATAATACAAGTCATGAACCCGATTTTGTTGTTGGTTACGATCAGGCACAGGCATATCGTCGTGAAATGCAGCAGCTTGCTCGTCTTATCCGTGATGCAGTTGACAAACAAAAGGTAACATATGACGGTAAAGATATTACATTGACCGATAATGAGATTAAATATGTAAAGTCTGCAATCGAAGTTATTGCTAATTCGAAGCTTGAAGATGCAACCTATGACGATGTTTTTGGTGATAACGGTAAGCTGAAATGGCTTTGGGATGTAGTAAAAACAGTTGAATCAAACGACCCTATAGGTGTTAAGGTTAATCTGTTTAACTATAACGCAAAAGCAAATGAAAGTGACGTTGGCAAAGCGGGTTTCAGATTCTACCATAAGGTTATGTTTGATGAATACACTATGGTGGATACCGGACGTAACAAATGGGAAAGAAAACTTGGTGCTGATGATTCGGTACTGAATATGTCAACAGAATTAGTTGATGGCTACCCATCAGTTACCGGTCCGAGTGGTGCCTTTGATAACAATGTTACAGGACCGCTTTCGCTGAAACCGTTGTTTTCACTTGATAGTAACGTTCCAAGTGAAAAATATAGCATGGAAAATGGCGGTGGATTGTTCCAGATTGATGATCAAGGTTACTATTACTATTATTGTAATCAGAATGCGGCATACTATGATAAGAATACACACAGGTTTGTGCTGTATGACACTGTAATTCGTCCTATGTATATCCATGGTTCTATGCCGGGTGCTGTCAATGACCCGTATAACTTCCTACCGTTTAATGACCCTTATGATAGTTTGATTTTTGATGAGCCAAATACAATTTTATCAAACGAGAAAAATGTCACTAAGGATAAAGAAGTAACAATGAAGGTTGGTAATGGAAGTATCACAAAAACCTATACAGGTGAAGCGGATAACGAAGCCAATACAGAACGTTCGGGTTACATCAACGAGAGATCTGATATGTGGTTCGGTATGACTATCGAGTTTGACTTCTACATGCCACTTGATGGTAAAGTTACATATAATGGTGAAACTCAGAACATGGTGTTCGAGTTCTACGGTGACGACGACGTGTGGGTCTACATTGATGATCAGCTTGTGCTTGATATCGGTGGTGTACACGGTGCTGAAAAAGGTACTATCAACTTTGCGACAGGTGATGTTTATTACCATGATGGGTCACGTGGTACAGGGACAAATGCTGATGTAAATCTAAAACTTTCCGACATAGTTGGCTTGGATACTGACCAGAAAACAAAATCCTTAGTAGGCAATACGAAGCACACATTGAAGTTCTTCTATATGGAACGAGGTGGTAACGTTTCTTATTGCGGTCTAAGGTTTAATATGCCGACACTGCTCCCCGATTCGCTGACAGTCAGCAAGGAACTCGGTTACACAGATGGAGATAAGAATAATCCGGTTGAAGATTACATTGCGGATTCTCTTGAATACCAGTTCCGTGTTGTAAAGGCTAAAGAAGTCGGTGACGAATACAAGCCTACTAATGACATCTTTCTCATAGAGGGTACTGAATACAGTATACTCGACAAAAATGGTGCTGTTATAGGAAAGGGTACAGTTGGTGAGAACGGTATATTCACGCTGAAACCCGGTCAAAGTGCTTTGTTCAAAAATATTCCTAAGCTTGCCGCTGATGCTAAAATAGACCATTACTTTGTTCAGGAGATTGTTTCAGGCGAAGTAAAGGATCAGTATGAAGGTGTCATCTATGAAGTTGACAAAATTCATACCGGAGAGATAAAAAATGAAAATACAGGTGCTGTTGAGAATTTCGGTGGATATACTTCAAATGAAATCGAAAATAAAGATTCGCACACTGTTACGTTCAAAAATATTTTGAAGCCGATACGCAGTACACTTGAAATCACGAAGAGTGCTAAAGATGGTTCAACATTTGAAAAAGGCCAAACATTCAAGTTCCGAGTTAAGTTTGGCGATCAGCTGTTGCCGAAGGGTACGAAATACATTATCAAGGGAAAAGACGAGGAAACTGGCAAGGAAGCTGAATCCCTTGAAAACGGTATTATCGAGCTTCAAATCGGACAAACTGCTGTTTTTGATGGCTTGATTGCCGGAATGAAGTATGAGGTTAGCGAAGTAATTGGTGCAGATGATAAATTCAACGTTATTTACAGCGGAGAAACACATGGTATTATCGGTGTAGGTAACAAAGTTGAAATTATTGCAACCAACTATACAGGCACAACGTCAGTGGATATTCCCATTGAGAAAAAAGTGC
>CAYSEF010000019.1:0-13715 GCA_964430105.1 uncultured Ruminococcus sp.
GTGTCATATATTTATTTCAAATTTTTTAATATACCTATTGACATGGTAGGTAAATTGTGGTACAATACAAACACCTACCAGTTAGGTATGTTGAAATAAACTATAATCAGGACAACCTCTAAGATTTCCGTTTCAGCGTCATATAACGAAAGGAATTAAAAAATATGTCTGACTACAAATTTGAGACACTGCAACTTCATGTAGGTCAGGAAAATCCCGATCCCGCAACTGATGCCCGTGCAGTTCCTATTTACGCTACTACCTCTTATGTTTTCAAGAATTCCGCACAGGCTGCAAACCGTTTTAATCTTTCCGAAGACGGAAATATTTATACAAGACTCATGAATCCTACCTCGGATGTTTTTGAAAAGCGTATCGCCGCTCTTGAAGGTGGTGTTGGTGCTCTTGCAACCGCTTCCGGTTCAGCTGCTATCACTTACGCTGTTCAAAATATAGCTACCTGTGGTGATCACATCGTTTCATCCTCCAATCTCTACGGTGGCACATATAATCTCTTTGCGAATACTCTCAAGGAGCAGGGTCTTAGCACAACTTTTGTTGATCCATTTGATCCTGAAAACTTTGAAAAAGCTATTCAGCCGAACACAAAGCTTCTCTATGCAGAAACTCTCGGCAACCCAAATTCTGACATTCTTGACATCGAAGCTGTCGCTGAGGTCGCTCACAGACACGGTATCCCGCTTATCGTTGACAGCACCTTTGCAACTCCGTATCTCATCCGTCCTATTGAACATGGTGCAGATATTGTTGTACATTCCGCTACAAAGTTCATTGGCGGTCACGGTACTGTAATGGGTGGCGTAGTTATCGATTCCGGTAAATTCGACTGGACACAGAACGACAAATTCCCCGGACTTTCAAAGCCTAATCCGTCTTATCACGGTGTTGTATTCACAGAAGCTTGCGGTAATCTTGCTTATATTCTCAAGCTCCGCACAACACTTATGAGAGACCAGGGCGCTACTATTTCCCCGTTCAACTCATTCCTGCTTCTCCAGGGTCTTGAAACTCTTTCTCTCCGTATTGAACGTCATGTTGAAAATGCGCTCAAGGTTGTTGATTTCCTCAAAAATCATCCTCAGGTTGAAAGAGTTAATCACCCCTCTCTCGTAGGAGGCAAACAGGGTGAGCTTTACAAGAAGTACTTCCCGAATGGTGCGGCTTCAATCTTTACCTTTGACATTAAGGGCGATGCTGAAACTGCTAAGAAGTTCACAGAAAGCCTTGAGCTGTTCTCTCTTCTCGCCAATGTTGCAGATGTAAAGAGCCTTGTTATCCATCCCGCTTCCACCACTCACTCTCAGATGAATGAGGACGAGCTTCTTGCCTGCGGTATAAGATCTACGACAGTCCGTCTTTCAATCGGTATCGAGCATATAGACGATATTATCGCAGACCTTGCACATGGTTTTGAAGCTATAAAATAAACTCACATCGCACTGTTTTACAGAGTGAATATTTAATACAAAACTGAGAAAATATAGTTAAGGCGACACTGCACAGTTCAAACCAAGGCTTTGATAGCACAATTTGCAGTGAAAAGTCAAGGTGTTAAGTACGGTGTTCCCTTAATATCGAGCTTTACAGCAGTATCATAGGAGCAGAAAATCACTTTAATTCAAAACAGTGATATCTCCTATTAAGCTGCCAACCATTATAAAGGAGATTTTATGATTTATCTTGATAATGCCGCAACTACTAAAATGAGCAAAACGGCTATAAATGCTATGCTCCCATATATGGATGGGAACTACGGAAACCCTTCCAGCCTCCATACAATCGGTCAGAAAGCAGCTGAAGCATTGACCGATGCAAGAGAAAGAGTAGCAAAGGTACTCGGATGTGATGCAAGAGAAGTTACATTTACCTCCGGTGGCAGTGAAGCTGATAATCAGGCTATCATCTCCGCTGCACGTATCGGTGAGAAAAAAGGCAAAAAACATATTATTTCCACTGCATTTGAACATCACGCTGTACTGCATACACTGAACAAGCTTGCAAAAGAAGGCTTTGAAATAACTCTCCTCGATGTTCACGAAAATGGTCTTGTTACACCCGAACAGGTTGCTGATGCTATACGTCCGGATACTTGCCTCGTAACCATCATGTTCGCAAACAATGAGATCGGAACTATTCAGCCTATCCCCGAAATCGGCAAAGTATGTCATGAAAAGGGTGTTCTTTTCCACGTTGACGCAGTTCAGGCGGTAGGACATATCCACATCAACGTAAAAGAACAGAACATTGATATGCTCTCTCTTTCCGCACACAAATTCCACGGCCCTAAGGGTATCGGTGTTTTGTATGCAAAAAAAGGAATTCTTCTTACAAATCTTATTGAAGGCGGAGCACAGGAACGTGGAAAGCGTGCCGGCACAGAAAATATCCCCGCTATTATGGGTATGACAGCGGCTCTCGAAGAAGCTTGTGCACATCTTGACGAAAACGCAGTAAAGCTTACTTCTATGCGTGACAAGTTGATCGATGGTCTTTCTAAGATTCCTCATTCCATCCTCAACGGCGACGCAACACACAGACTCCCCGGCAATGTAAACTTCTGCTTTGAAGGCATTGAAGGCGAAGCACTTCTCCTTCTCCTCGACGATAAAGGTATCTGCGCTTCCTCCGGTTCAGCATGCACTTCCGGTTCGCTTGATCCGAGCCACGTGCTTCTTGCAATCGGCAGACCGCATGAAATCGCTCATGGTTCCCTGCGTCTTTCACTCTCTGAAGAAAATACCGATGAAGAAATCGAATATACAATCAATGCTGTTGCTGATGTTGTATCATATTTACGCAGTATTTCACCGGTTTGGCGCAATCTTGAAAATGGCAAACAAGAATTTGTAATTAAGTGAGGTAAATAAACATGGCTCTTTACAGTGAAAAAGTAATGGATCATTTCCGCAATCCGCGTAATGTTGGCGTAATCGAAGATGCGGATGGTATCGGTGAAGTTGGTAACGCTAAATGTGGCGATATCATGAAGATATATTTGAAGATAGAAAACGACATTATTGCAGACGTAAAGTTTGAAACTTTTGGATGTGGCAGTGCTATTGCATCAAGCTCTATGGCTACCGAACTCATCAAAGGCAAGCCTATCTCAGAAGCTCTCACTCTCACAAACAAGGCTGTTGCAGAAGCTCTCGATGGACTTCCTGCTCACAAGCTGCACTGCTCCGTTCTCGCAGAAGAAGCTATTAAGAATGCTCTCAAGGATTACTATGACAAGAACGGAATTGCATATGATCCTGCTGACTTCCCGGATCCGGAAGATGACGAAGAAGGCGAACATTAAGACGCTTTTCCTATAAATTCTCCCCTCACAAAAAATACTGTGTTGATACATGGTATTTCTGTGAGGGGTAATTTTTTCTTAAAATCCACGCTAATTGCTTAAATATTATTGAGAATATGGGCAATTAGTGGTATAATTAAAAAAACAAATTTATTAGTGTCAGGTTGTTTGAAATCAAGAAAATTTGACTGTTTTCAAACAATTACTGATCAAAAGAGGTATAAATCAATGACTCTAAAGGACTTGCCAATAGGAAAAACGGCTACTGTCACTCACGTCGGTGGCGAAGGTGCCTTACGTCAGCATTTTCTTGATATGGGCGTGATTCCAAATGCAGATATAAAGCTCATCAAATATGCTCCGATGGGCGACCCAATGGAATTTATGATACACGGGTATGAGTTGACTCTACGTGTTGCAGATGCTGAAAAAATAGAGATAAAAGATATACGAGATGATTCGACTGAAAGCAATTTATCAAAGCACAACAGAAAACGAAGCTCTCACCCCGGACTTGGCGAAGGCGGAAAATATCACGCAAAAGCTGAAGAATCTCCGCTTCCGGATGGAACAGTTTTATCATTCGCTCTTGCAGGCAACCAAAACTGTGGTAAAACTACACTTTTCAATCAGCTTACGGGTTCTAATCAGCACGTTGGAAATTTCCCGGGTGTTACTGTAGACCGCAAAGATGGTGAAATCAAAGGAAAAAGCGATACTCTGGTAACAGACCTCCCCGGAATTTATTCTATGTCGCCATATTCAAGTGAGGAAATCGTCACGAGAGAATTTCTGCTCTCCGAGAAGCCCAAGGGAATTATCAATATTGTTGATGCAAACAACATTGAACGAAATCTTTATTTGACGATGCAGCTTCTTGAACTTGATATACCAATGGTGCTTGCGCTCAACATGATGGATGAGGTCAATGCAAACGGTGGTGCTATTCATGTAAACGAAATGGAAGAAATGCTTGGAATACCTGTTATTCCCATTTCTGCGGCAAAAAACGAAGGCATTGACGAGCTTGTAGAACACGCACTTCATGTTGCAAAATACCAGGAAAAGCCCGGTCGTCAGGATTTTTGCAGTGCCAGTGATGGTGGAGGAGTTTTACATAGATGTCTTCACGGTATCATGCACCTCATTGAGGATCACGCAAAGGAAGCCGATATTCCCGTTCGTTTTGCAGCAAGCAAGGTCATTGAGGGTGATAAGCTGATATTTGACAAGCTGAAGCTGGACAAAAATGAATGTGAAATGATAGAGCATATCATCACGCAGATGGAATTGGAAGGCGGACTTGATCGCTCGGCATCGATTGCACAAATGCGTTTCACTTTTATCAGTGAGGTATGTCGTGAAGCTGTTGTAAAGCCACGAGAAAGCAAAGAACATATGCGAAGTCGTAAAATCGACAAAATACTCACTGGCAAATACACAGCTATTCCGGCGTTTATCGGTATCATGGCACTGGTGTTCTGGCTCACGTTCAACGTCATAGGTGCAGGATTACAGAAGCTACTTGAAATCGGAATAACAGCTTTGACAAATTTAGTTGACAATGCTCTGAGTGCTGCGGAAGTAAACGAAGTTCTTCATTCACTTTTGATCGACGGTATCTTCAATGGTGTTGGCAGTGTTCTCAGCTTCCTTCCCATCATTGTAACGCTGTTCTTCTTCCTTTCAATGATGGAGGACAGCGGATATATCGCTCGTGTAGCTTTTGTAATGGATAAACTGTTGAGAAAAATCGGCCTTTCGGGCAGAAGTATCGTGCCTATGCTGATTGGCTTTGGATGCACTGTTCCCGGAGTCATGGCTACACGCACACTTCCCTCTGAAAGAGATAGAAAAATGACAATACTGCTCACACCATTTATGAGCTGTTCTGCAAAGCTTCCTATTTACGCATTTTTCACAGAAGCTTTCTTCCCAAAAAACGGTGCTCTCGTTATGGTTTTGCTATATATCATTGGTATTGTCGTTGGTATTCTCATGGCTTTCCTCATGAAAGGTACTATGTTCAAAGGAGAGCCTGTACCGTTTGTCATGGAATTACCGAATTATCGTATGCCGGGTGCAAAAAATGTCGCACTTCTTCTTTGGGACAAAGCAAAAGACTTTTTACAGAGAGCATTTACGGTTATCTTCTTTGCAACGATTGTAATCTGGTTCCTGCAAACCTTTGATACACGCCTCAATGTTGTAACAGATACTCAAACAAGCATCCTCGCTGTTATCTCAGGTTGCATAGCACCGATATTCAAGCCGATAGGTTTCGGTGATTGGCGTATATCTACCGCACTTATATCCGGATTTATGGCTAAAGAAAGCGTTGTATCCACTCTGACTGTACTTTTTGGCACAACAGAGGCTCTCATGGGTATGCTGACACCTCTTTCTGCAATGAGTCTACTGATATTCTGTCTGCTGTACACGCCCTGTATAGCTGCTGTAACGTCTGTTAAGCGTGAGCTTGGAACAAAATGGGCTATAGGCGTTGTTATTGGACAATGTGCAGTTGCATGGCTTGCTTCGTTTATCCTATATCGTTTGGGATGTTTTATCCTGTAAGATTATAGATTTATTTCAACAAAAAACAGACCGTTTATTCGTGCTATAATGCCGAAACGGTCTGTTTTTTTCTAAAATTTTATAAAAGAAAAACCGCTCTTGAATATTCATCAAAAGCGGTTTATGTTAATTCATTTTAACTATTAAAGCTGGGGTTCTTCAGCTTCCATTTCGCCACGAGCGATAGCTTCCTTTTCAGCTTCAACCTGTGCACGGAATGCAGCACGTCTCTGAGCAGCTTCTTCAGCTCTCTTAGCGAGTTCTCTCTTTCTGGTTACGATTGCACGAGTAATAAGTTCAGCGTACTTATCGATATCTGCACCGTAGTCAACGCACATTGAAAGAGCTTCTGTACCGTCCATCTTGAAAATCTTGAACACATAGTACTTGACCTGAACATCACGTTCACCCTTCTTATATGTGTAAATCTTTTCTTCGATTTCAGCACGGTCGAGTTCGTTGAAGAAGTAAGAAGCGGCTATATCAGCATCGATAGATTCATCGATCATGGAAAAACGTCTGCCGAACACAAACATTTTTTCATTTGTGAAGATAAGGTTACAGCCCATAAAGTAGTTGGTTCTGTTTACGCCATCCTTACCCTTCTTATAGTAAAGGGGTTCTTCCTTAGCATCAAAGTCATAACCTCTGAGGTTGATAGGCTTGAGCATCTTGAGGAAGCTCTTTTCATATACTTCAAATTTCTTTTCGCTACGTTCCTGAAGATTCTTGATTCTTTCAGAAATCTGGAATTCAAGGTCAGTGTCAGTGGACATACCGCCAGACGTGAAAATGACAACTGCGAAACCTACGATAGCAACGATAATACCTACCATACGAAGGTAACGGATCATCATCATAATAATTCCGACGATAGTGATTCCCCAACCTATAAGAGAAGGAATTGACACCGGCGGAGCTGTGTAGTACTTGAGATTACGTTTTGTTTCCATAACAACTCTCCATTATGTAGTAATTTGAATGATAACGATATCACACACATTATCAATACTGTTATAATACCACAAAAATTCTGGTATGTCAAGTAAAATTGAGTCAGTTATTGACAAATAGTTATCATTGTACTGAATTACATCCTTATGTATTGTCAATTTTCACAAATAAAGTGAATACTTTTAGTGCAATTTGAAATTTTCAGTTTTATCAAACGCTATCAGCATTATTTATTCCTATGATTCAGCCTATACTCTTAAAAACAAAAAAGAGAGACTGTCCGAAGACAATCTCTCTTGTGTACAGAAACAAACAATAATTAGTTGAGTTCTGCGAAGTACTTGATAGTACGAACCATCTGGCTGGTGTAGGAGTTTTCGTTGTCGTACCAAGAAACAACCTGTACCTGGTAAGTATCGTCATCGATCTTTGTAACCATGGTCTGGGTTGCATCGAACAGAGAACCGTAACGCATACCGATAACGTCGGAGGAAACGATTTCATCAGTGTTGTAACCGAAGGATTCGGAAGCAGCAGCCTTCATAGCAGCGTTGATGCCTTCCTTGGTAACATCCTTACCCTTAACAACAGCAACGAGGATTGTGGTAGAACCTGTGCAGGTAGGAACTCTCTGAGCGGAGCCGATGAGCTTACCGTTGAGTTCAGGAATAACAAGACCGATAGCCTTAGCAGCACCAGTGGAGTTAGGAACGATGTTCTGTGCGCCTGCGCGAGCTCTTCTGAGGTCACCCTTTCTGTGAGGACCATCGAGGATCATCTGGTCGCCGGTGTAAGCATGAACAGTGGTCATGATACCGGAAACGATAGAAGCGTAGTCGTTAAGAGCCTTTGCCATAGGAGCGAGGCAGTTTGTTGTGCAAGATGCAGCGGAGATGATCTTATCATCAGCTGTAAGAGTCTTTTCGTTAACGCTGTAAACGATGGTCTTAAGATCGTTGCCTGCGGGAGCAGAAATAACAACCTTCTTAGCACCTGCATCGATGTGAGCCTGGCTCTTTTCCTTAGAGGTATAGAAACCTGTGCATTCGAGAACTACGTCAACACCGAGTTCACCCCAAGGGCAATCAGCAGCGTTCTTTTCAGCGTAGATCTTGAGAGTCTTGCCGTCTACAGTGATT
Organism: uncultured Ruminococcus sp.; assembly: GCA_964430105.1. Taxonomy (GTDB): domain Bacteria; phylum Bacillota; class Clostridia; order Oscillospirales; family CAG-272; genus UMGS1696. The sequence continues at coordinate 7,993 of CAYSEF010000019.1, forward strand.
GTACCAGCTTCGTCGTCAGCTTCTACAGTGTGGCCCATAGCAACATAGTTACCCTGAGCAGTATCATACTTGAGAAGGTGAGCGAGCATCTTGGGGCTGGTGAGGTCGTTGATAGCAACAACTTCATAGCCTTCAGCACCGAACATCTGGCGGAATGCGAGACGACCGATACGACCGAAACCGTTAATAGCAACTTTTACGGACATTTTAGTTTCCTCCAATATATAATATTATTTTGATTGGGCAATAATAACAGGACAGTAGTGCCCTTCAATCATATATTTTACCTCATTTTCCCGAAATATACAATAGGTTTCCGGAAGATTTTTTAAAAATATACTATTTTCATAAATTTATGTTCTCTACGCAGTCGATTTCCGTAAATTTCAACTGCTATTTTTGTGTTGACAAAAGGGTTTAATTGTGCTATAATCTTTTTTTGAACGGGCAAATCTATCCCGTCTCTCTGCCGCTGTGAGATCGACCAGCGGTCTGAAGTCCATAGGGAGGTATAAAAACATGGAAAAGATCAACAATTCTTACGAAACCCTTTTTGTTATCGATGCCGATCTTACCGAAGAAGCTACTAAGGCTTTGATCGAAAAGTTCACAAAGCTTATCGCAGACAACGGTGAGGTTCTTGAAGTTAATGAATGGGGCAAGCGCAAGCTCGCTTATCCTATCAATGACAAGAACGATGGCTATTACGTTCTCGTAAACTTCACTGGTGCACCCACTCTTCCGAGCGAACTCGAAAGAATTTTCGGTATCACCGAAGGTATTCTTCGCTCCATCGTAATCCGTCACGAAGAAAAGAAGACTGCTAAGGCAGAAGCTTAACTTTAATATCTTCTCTTATAAGAGGAAAGAAACATGGCTAACTTCAATTTCAACAAGGTTATTCTTGGTGGTCGCCTTACTGCAGATCCCGAGTTGAAAACTACTCCTTCGGGTATCTCAGTTACATCTTTCACTGTCGCTGTAAACCGTCGTTTCGGCAACAAGTCCGGTGAAGATGCTCAGGCTGACTTTTTCAATGTAACCGCGTGGCGACAGACTGCCGAGTTCATTACACGTTATTTCCGTAAAGCAAGCTCTATTTGCGTTGTAGGCTCTATCCAGACAAGATCTTGGATTGACCAGAACGGACAGAAGCGTTTTGCTACAGAAATCGTGGCTGACGAAGCATATTTTGTAGATGCCAAGAGCGAAAGCCCTATTGCCGTACAGCAGGCTGCTGCTATGTATGCTCAGGGCGGTCAGACAGGTTCCTATATGCCTGATGGTTACGGCGCTTTCGGTGCCCCCACTCAGACCGGAACATATCAGACACAAACTGCACCTAAGTTTGAAGAAATTTCAGACGACGAAGAATTACCCTTCTAATTGAGTTGGGTAGAATTAAATTTTAACAGGAGGCTTAAGTAAGCAATGGATACAGAAAAGAACGAAGTTGTTGTTGCAGAAGAAACCACTACCGCTCCTGCAGCTGAAAGAACCGAAGCTGCTCCTCAGAGAGTTCAGCGTCAGAACAGAAACAGAAGAAAGAAAGTTTGCGCTTTCTGTGCAGACAAGATCGAACACGTAGATTATAAGGATACTCGTAGACTCCAGAAGTGCGTTTCTGAAAGAGGCAAGATCCTCCCCAGAAGAATTTCCGGTACCTGCGCTAAGCATCAGAGACAGATCACTGTAGCTATCAAGCGTGCACGTCACATCGCTCTCATGCCTTACATCTCCGACTAATTCGTTTTAGTTCGTATAAATTGCTCCCGTAATTCTTAGTGAATTTGCGGGAGTTTTTTATATCTTATATCTCGCATATCAATGTACATGAAATTATCAACATCGTTTGATAAAAAAACTTTGCTATTTCTATTGACAAATCCGCTCAAATATTGTATAATAGATATGTTCTAGTGAACAACCCATGCGGGTGTGGCGGAATTGGCAGACGCGCAAGATTCAGGTTCTTGTGGGGGCAACTTCGTGAAGGTTCAAGTCCTTTTACCCGCATCACGTGCTGTATCGTAAGGTATAGCACGTTTTTTTGTTTATCAGAATTCTAAGCACTGCAATAAAGTGCTGATCATTTAGCTCCACTTGACAATTTCTTCCTTGTGGTGTATAATTTTTTTATAAATCCATCATTGAGGCTTCCCTATGCATCTTATAAATCGCTTTCTTAAATCCCAGTCACTAAAATACATTTTTTCATCGTGCGTAGCTTTCGCTATAGATTATATTCTGCTGCTCATTCTCAATGCGGTTATACCGGTAGCTTCATTGGAAATCGGTGCTGCTATTGCCTGGGTATGTTCTTCACTTGTCAATTTTTTCATTAACAGAAATTTTGTTTTCAAGTCTTCATCTCCGCTGAAAATCGCCCTTCCCGAATATTACGGCCTTGCAACTGTCGTTTTTCTGCTCAAAACTTATGTAATTCTTGAGCTTCTCACACGCTTCTTCCTTATCCCTTTATCGATTGCAAAGCCTATCGCCGAAGTAGTGTTTTTTATTTTCAATTATTTCATACAAAAGATTTTCATTTTCAAAAACCAAAAATAAAAGAAAAAACCACCGATATTTCCTTAAGTGACGTTAATTTAAGAGATGGAGATAACTCTCATCAAGCTTAAATTTACAGCACTTATATATCGATGGCTACGATTTTCTTCTTACTTTACTTCAATTCTCAAATTGTCAGGTACTATATTGTCATATCTGTTCGGCAAATTCAGCTTCTCTGGCTTCAATCGCTTCTGCTTCTTGTTCTGCGGCAACACGTGCAACTTCTTCTTCATATGCACGGATAACTTCTTCTTCAAGCATTCCTCGGAATTCCGCATTGATAGGATGAACGATATCACGATATGTTCCATCGTTATTCTTTCTGCTTGGCATTACAATGAAGTTTTTGTCGCGTACACTGATGACTTTGATATCGTGAAGCGCAAGTTGTCCATCAAATGTTACGGAAACTATTGCCTTCATAGGGCCTTCGTCGAACAGCTTTCTTACTTTAATATCTGTGATTACCATGACAATGACTATACCTTTCTTTTTATAAGATTTCACCCAATTCATAGGATGACACCCTAAATATTGACTTTGCTGGTTATAAGTATACACCAACAATGTGAAAATGATTCATTAGTTTCATAAATATTTTTTTAATCTACTGTATATTTTTTTTGGATATCCTGCAAACAAGTGAACAAAATTTTTACACATTTTATTCATAAATATCCAGTTCTCATACGAAAGGACAAAATTTATGGCTTTACCAAACACAAACTTCGGTCCACATGAAATAAAACAAATGCTAGATGGAAAGAGTAATATATTTTTTGCAGGCATAGGCGGAGTGAGTATGAATTCTCTCGCTCACATCAGTCATCTACGTGGTTATTCTGTATCAGGATACGACCGCTCCCCTTCCCCAATCACTAATAAGCTTGAAGATATCGGCGTTACTGTTTATTATGAATCTGACGAGGCTCACGTTCACAACTGCGATGCGCTTATATACACCGTAGCAATGCCCGAAAACAACCCCGAATATGCTTATGCTAAAGCAAACGGAATACCAACTATCTCACGCGCTGATTATCTCGGTTATCTCATGACAGGTTATGAAAATCGCATAGGAATATCCGGAACTCACGGAAAAAGCACAACCACAGGTATGGTCGCTCGTATTCTCTCGTATGCAAAGGCTGATCCCACTGTACTTGGCGGTGCTACATTAAAGGAAACCGGATCACCTGACATGATTGGCGGACATGAATTATTCGTCTTTGAAGCTTGCGAATACATGGATTCCTTCCTTGATTTTTATCCTACAATTTCTGTAGTGCTTAACATTGAGCTTGACCACTTAGATTACTTCCACTCGATAGAGCAAATGCGTGGTTCTTTTACAAAATTTATGAATATAGCCGAAACAGCTATTATCAATCTCGATGACGAAAACTGCCGTATCGCAGCAGAAAACTACAGCGGTAAACTAATTACTTTCGGTCGCAACAATCCATCAGCCGATTTTTCATCAGCAAATGAAAATATTATTGAAGGTTTTGCTTCGTTTGATATTGTTTCAGCCGGAAAGTCTATTGCTCATGTAAAACTGAAAGTACCGGGTGAGCACTGCATTTACGATGCTCTTGCTTCTTTCACAGCCTGCTCACTTGTCGGAATTGAGCCTAAAACCATTGCCGAGGGTTTGGAATCCTTCGATGGAATTGCCAGACGTATGGAAAAAATCTGTGAAACAAAAAATGGTGCAACGGTTTACACCGACTATGCACATCATCCCACTGAAATTGCAACAACTCTTGCAGGAGCACGAAAGATGTGCAAGGGAAAGCTGAATCTTGTTTATCAGCCACACACTTACTCTCGTACTGCAGAGCTTTTTGATGATTTTGTATCAGTTCTTTCTGAATGTGGTGCAGATGAAATAGTTTTGTGCGATATTTACGCTGCACGAGAAACAAATATTTATGGTGTATCTTCAAGGGGACTTTGCGACAAGATATCAGCCAACGGCAAATCCTGCAAGGTCGCAAAGAATTTTGCTGATGCGGCAAATATGATTAACGAGCTTTCCGGCGAAAATGATATTGCAATAGTTATGGGAGCCGGTGATGTACTGACGGTTGCAGAAATTCTTAAATCTGATTACACAAAGTAAACAATAAAACAAGGTACGGTTTTCACAAAAGATCTCCGTACCTTTTCTATTATTCACTTTTACTTCCGTAAGATTTCAAATATAATGCAATAATTATTCCCGCAATACCTACAACAAGACCAATCACAATCAATATAGTCGAAAAAACAGATACCGGATTACTGCTTTGGAATGATTCAAAAAACGGATCTGAGTAAGACGAAAATGAATTTCCGATGCTACCGCTTAGCTGTCTTTCAATCTCTGCTGCCATTCCGGGTTCAAGAGGCAGTCCGTCTGATGTATATATCTCCATTCCTCCAACGCCGGAAAACGAATTTGAAAATCCCGACATCATACTGTTTACTATGATTTTTGCTATTATGCCAACTAATGCAACACCTCCGCCGCAAATCGCAACATATATCCCAACCAGCCAGCCATAACGCCGTACAAGCTGAACTACGCTATTATTAAGGTGTTTGCTCCGGTCGTAGGCATTATCATTTGTTGTATTATTCTCTTTCACATCATCTGTCTGCTCATTGTTTTCTGATTCAACATTTTCTTCCTCATCGGAGTATTCGCCTTCATCATCATTGCATTCGTTAAGCAACCAGTCTGTTGTAACTCCAAATATCTTCGAAAGTGCGACAATATTTCCGAGTTCGGGTACTGCTGTGCCAATCTCCCATTTAGATATAGCTTGACGTGATACGCCTATTTTCTCTGCAAGCGCCTCCTGGGACATTCCGGCCTTCTTTCAGCATGAGTAAATTTTATCGCCAAGTTTCATAATGGCCTCCTCTTGGTTTTCTATATCTGAATTATAGCAGATTATTCTAATTAGCGCAAGCATCTTTAGCTTGAAATTTCGCAACCGGCAGTAGCAATGTTAATTGTGCGTTGTTATATATCGCTATTTGTTGTTTTAGAGAACAAATCAAAACACCGCTTGCTCTATTAGGAGAGAAACGGTGTTTTTTTATCAGATATTTATTTCAGTCGATTATTCGTTGTCACCTTCGCTGTTGTCGGGCGTTTCGGG
>CAYSEF010000019.1:13815-20727 GCA_964430105.1 uncultured Ruminococcus sp.
TTCGGGAGTTTCGGGCAATTCAGGTTCAGCTTCAACTGCTACGGTGAAGTTAACTTCGTAGCTTTTATTACCAAGCTTGAATGATAACTCATATTCACCGTTTGCAAGCTGTTTTCCTTCAGCCAATTCTACAACGATAGTATTTCCGTCTTTTGCAATTTTAGCTCCGTTTACGTCAACAGCAGTTTCACCTTGCTTTATGCTTATAAGCTCAAGCTTGCTTTCTGCAAAATTAGTAAGGTCAAAGTCGGGAGTGATATTGATGATTCTGTCAGTAGCTTCTGTAGTAAATACAGCTTCCGATGCTTCAATAATAAGCTTGATCTCACCCTTATCTGCTATAAACTCTACGTTCATCATATAGAGGTCGGAAAGCTTCACTTCTTCTACCTTATTATCGGATGTAATTCTGATAGCACGGAAGCCTTCACCAAATGTATACGCTGCACCGTCGATAGAAACTGTACCTGAGGTATAACCTGATACAAATCCGTTCATCATAATATCAGCGCGCTCGTCTGTGATAGTATCATCATTTCCACAACGATAGTCAGCTCCAATCACGAGTTCACCATGAGAGGACAGCATTGTGTCAATCTTCCCTGTTGCAAAATTATAAACGATATACTCAACATATTGTCTGCCATTTTCGTATACAAGACCGTTGGCAGCAAGAACTCTTACAAATTCAGCGTCAAGATCATAATTTCCAAGAGAGCCATCGGAAATATACAGATACTTGAGTGTTTCCACTGAGCCAACCTCATTATCAAATACTGCAATTACCTGTGCACCATCATTTACGTTAATTGTTGAATGATAGGTACCACTTCTCTGCATAAGCTTACCGCCGTCATTTACAACGATAACAGTGTCTTTATCACATACAAAACGTACATTTTCAAGACCGCCAACGGAGGTTACAGCTTCTGCACTGCCTGCATTGAGAGTGTAATAATTCTTACCGCCTATCTCGATTGTAGTGGTTTTAGCTGATTCGATGATGTATGCTATCTCGTCAAGTCCACCCTGGTTCTGTACAAATTCACTCTTACCGGAAAGAATAATACCGTCTTCTAAGTTAGGAGCGAGAAGATTGTAAACACCTGCTGTTTCAGTGTAGCGGTATACGTTGCCTTCCTTTGCATCGCTATTCTTGACGTAGATATTTTTCTGTTCACCATCTATAAAAGCAGTGAGAACGTAGCGGAAGCTTCCGTTTTCGTAGATTCTGTACGCATCATCAAGTGCTACCAGGTATTTGCTATCATCAGTGATAGTAACGCCCTCAACGATAGCGACTACTGTATCCTTATAAATCACAACATTTGCATTAGCACCAAGTACAAGCTTATTTCTAAGCGATTCAGCTGTAATACCTGCTGTTTCGTTGCCAAGGTTATACTGTTCTTCGCCGATTTTTACTGTGCTTCCTGTGATTCTGCGAACAGTACCGGAGGCAATATCAAGTATTTCAGCTATCTCAAGTTCAGCTGTCTTTTCGTTGTAATAGTAAAGTACATAGTCACCTTCCTTAGCCTTCGCATTATTGGTAATGTTAAGAGCGTCAGATTTTTTGTTACCTGCAATGTTGATTTTACCATTGTCATCAATTTTCAGCTGATCCATCTCAAACACACGGAGGATCGCACGTTTTGCAACGTCTGAATTGTCGTCAAAGATGAGAGTCACACGGTAGAATCCGAGAAGCTCCTTCAATTCATCGATATCCTCAATAAGCTCAAGCTCACCGTCAGCATCGTATGCGTAAAGAATCAGCTCATTATTATTTGTAGAAAGTTCATCAGAATACTCATCTACAAGAGTGTACTTATTTTCGCCTATCTTCACGGTATTACGGTCTTTATCAATCTTAACTTCATCAAAGTGTTCTGATTTACTCATGGGTACTGCCGAAAGTACGCTATGTTTATCATTCTCGGTACTGTAGATCACACGGAAATTCATGCCAAGGTGAGCATTAGCTTCACCGTCGAGGTTCATTTCGGAGAACGGAACTGTCATATGGAACGACTTACCATCCATTTTGCAAAGCAAAGTTACATAACCGTTTTTCACAACAGTGTTATCTTCAAGTGTATAATCGTTAGTAGAAACAATAGTAGCTTCTGCCATGCTGTATCCAAATACTTCTTCAATTATTGAAGTTGATTCGTAATAAATATTGCCATTGACAGTGGTTTTGCCAATCAAATATTCTGATGTCAGTGCATTAAAGAGGATCATTGCTGTTTCTGCACGAGTGAGAGTTTCGTCATACGCTACATTTTCAAGTCCTCTGTCAAGTCCCAGCTTCACACCTGCATTGATATAAGACCAAGGATAACCTTCGTTCATCTTATCAGTAGACTGGCCCAGTGCACGAATAAGCATCGCCATTGCATCCTGCTTGGTAATGCCACCTGTCGGATTAAATGTATTCTTTGATGTTCCGAGAATGTAGCCTGCCGAGCTTGCCCACGATATCGCACCGTTATAGTAGGGTTCGTAGAGGTCGGTAAATGCTGTAGTGTTATTTCTGCCAGCATCATCTCTGCCAAGCATCAAACGGAACAGCAAAGTTGCCATCTGTTCGCGTGAAACAAGGTCATCCGGTGAAAAGTGAGTAGCACCGGTACCCTTAATAACACCGATATCAGATAAAATTGAAATTTCAGTCTTAGCCACGTGGTCATTTTTTACATCGTCAAAGTCTTTAGCAAATGTCGTGATTCCGCTTGATGCAAGCATAAGTGCCGCAAGCGAAAATCCGACTGTCTTGTGAAAACGATTCATTTGTTTTCCTCCTGTATGTTTGTTGGCTGAGATAAATCTATGTTTTTTCTCGTATTTTTTCGTCCGTTCTGTATCGGTCGTTATCTCTGCCGCGAGGATATGATATCACAAGACTGATTTAATATCAATGTGTTTTATGCATTTGCAACAATATTGAAATATCTATTCACGCTATTTTCATTATTTTGTACAATTATGGATAGGTAGGAAAAATTTTAATTAAAAAAACAGAAGCCAACCTTATTCGTTAGCCTCTGTTTCAAGTAATTCGGTTTCAGGATGCATAATTTCATGAATCTCTTTAGTTATGGCAACTGTATCTCCGATAAACGAAAGTGCATCTTTTCCACCATCATCGTAATCTGTCAATATAACAAGCAAATACGGCTCGTCATCATAGATTATTGCCATATCATGGAATGCACCGATATCCCAGCCGTACTTATGTGCTACAGTTCCGCTCGGATAATGAACAGAAATCATGACAGTATGCTGTGATCTTATCATACAATCCTTCATCAGCAGTGCATTTTCTGTGCCGGTTTCAAAATATTTATATATTTCCTCAAGAAATATAGCGCAGTCGTTTGCAGAAAGGTTCATAAATCCTGTAGGAACGCCTTTAATACCAAGCTCTGCAACCTTTGTATAGAATGAAGAATATCCAAATCTTTCTCTAAGCTGTGCAAAGGCCACGTTATCACTATACAACAATGTATATTCGACAAGTTCACGCCATGTCAGTTCAGTTCCGGCAGGCATATTGATTATTTCGCCTGAACCTAATTCATACATTGAAGTTGGCTCATATGTCCACACTACATCGAGATTGTATTTTTCTTCACCAGCGTTATAAATAAGCTTTCCGTTCTCATCATAATTCGGATGCTGTCCTTCAAACAATGGCTCGCCATTTTCATCATAAAGAGCATTACCGGCGGAATCAAAATCATGCTTATTTTTTTCAAAACTGTCGATTTCTTCGAGAATTGCGAAAATATACGGTGCTTTTATAAGACTTGCTGAATACATTATTTCATCAGCATTATATGTAACCACATTTCCTGTTGAAATATCCTTATAATAATATGCAAGCTTTGGATATACTTTGACAAACTCCTCTACAGCTTCGCCATTCTCTCCAATATTCTCGGATAAAGCCCATTTAAGGGGTGCATTTTTCTCGAAAAGCCAGGCAAGTCTTTCTATTGGGTCACCAGGAGCTTCCTCTATAATTTCAACTGATTCATCAATTTCAGTGTCACTTTCATTGATAATCGGCGATACTTCAGATTCACTTTCTATTTTATCGTCATCAAGAACAGGTTCCGCAGACTCAAGCGGTTCTGTACTCGGAGGCGAAATTTCTGTATTATTTATGACCGGTACTGTATTATCACTAATAAATCTATCACCGAGCAAGAAAACGCCCACAACAAGCAATGCTGATATTGCAAAATACAGAATGATCGAAATTTTTTGCTTGATTTTCATTTTCTACCTATAAAATAATCCTGCGAAACAGCTTCGCAGGATATGTGTTTCATGTCAATTACTTTCACCACTAACGTAAATTATCTCCTGTGGATAACAGAGACCAAGCTGTTCATGCGCTATTTCAGCAACATACTCGTCATCGAACGGTCTTGCTATATCCGCTTCAAGCTCATAAATAGTTTCATGCATTTCATCGATCTGCGTCTGCAGCTTTAAGCTCTGGGCCTTGAGATCATTATTCTGCAATCTTAGTGCTACAAACATAATCACAAAAAACACCACCATTGCCAAAACAGCAAATCGAACAAAAGTATACTTATAAATATGCTTCAAACTCTTTCAGCCCTTCCCTTTTTCATCTGTAAACGCAATATCGTATGCAAGTCGATGCTTCATTTTTTCTGTATATCTGTATCCGCTCATACGCATCAACAAGCGAACGATTCTTCCTACAGTATGTGAATATAAAAAGCCAACACATTTGCCGCACAAACGAACCACAAAACGCACAGGCTTCGCAACAAGCAATTCAAACACACATCTGAGAAAATTTACGATCATCTCAGAAAGGAGCATCACGACACGCCCTACAGTGAGAAGATATATTATCATTCCAAATATGACACTGACGAGCAAATACGAACGAAATCCACCGTTGTTTACAGCGAAAATAAAAACAGAAAAAATAACTGTTACTGTAAGCATATACGCCATATCAAGAAGGAAGAAAATTCCAAACGGTACAATCCCGTGCTTCATTTTAACAGCTCCACCGGAATACGACGCAATACCACAAAAAATATGCACTATCCTAATTATATCGTATATCCCGCCAAAAATCAAGCCTAAAATAACAGAATATACAATATTTATTAGTTGCTTTTCGATAAAAATTTCCATTATTTAAATAGCTTCGCAAACACACCCTGTTTTTCATCCGATTTCTTCTTGCTATAGTAGTAAAAGCTGTCTATCTCACCGTTTATCTTTAGTTCGCCACGTTCCGTACTAAAGCTTTCTATCTTGAGTCCTCGCCCATCAACCGCTATCATTCCCATTACAGAAGCTAATGTTATCTGTTCTTCTGTAAAGCTTTCGACTTCTTCTATTCCGGTCAATTCCATTTGTTTACGCGAAAAAAGGCATACATCTTGTGTTCCGTCCATAATCTCACTCCAGTAAATACTTTTTGTTTGATTATATGCGTGGCTTATAAGATGTATGCCTTTTTGAGCAGGTCATTTCCTTCAATCATTGATTATTTCGTACATCGATGATGCATCTGCTTTTGCTACGTGCTCACGAATATCCAAAACTCGGAATTTCAAAGTTCTCTCGCCATAAGTAACAGCAATAACATCGCCTTCCTTAACATCATACGATGCCTTAGCGCGCTTTCCGTTTACTTCTACGTGTTCGCTATCGCAAGCTTCATTTGCAACTGTACGACGTTTTATGATTCGTGAAACCTTAAGAAATTTATCCAGTCTCATAACTTTATCTCCAATTTATTTTATTTTTCGTAATTATCAATGAACTCATCTACTCTTTCGCTGAGGTTCTTTTCGACATCTGCATCATTTCCTGCAAGGATAACAGAATTCCATATAATTTCTGTGAGCATTTTTTGACGATTTTCGCCATCAGCTGTGCTCAAAGAATTTGCAAGAGAGACAATTTTTGCAGTCAATTCGCCATCTGTGCCAAAATCATAATCAGCTTTTCGTGCTTTTTTTGCAATCTTTTTTGCACGGATAAGCGCAGGAAACTGTTTTGGTACAGATTTCAGAGTATCGATGACTGTTGTGCGACTTTTTTCGACTGTCTTGATTTTTTCCCAGTTATCGAGAACCTCATCCGAGCCATCAACATGAACCTCTCCAAAAACATGAGGATGTCGAAGTATCATTTTATCAACGATATCTCCAATCACGTCATTTACGTTAAAAGTGCCATTTTCTTCTTCGATTCGGCTATGGAAGATCACTTGAAACATTACATCTCCAAGTTCTTCACGCATCAACGTCACATCGTCATTATCGATCGCTTCGATTACTTCATAGGTTTCTTCTATCAAGTCAGTTCTTATTGAATGATGATTTTGTTCTGCATCCCAGGGGCATCCATCTTCGCTTCTCAAAACCTCAACAAGTTCTCTGAGTGACTCAAAATCGTGTTTTTCCTCTGTTTTCAATTTATTCTTTAAGTTTTTTATTCTTTCGTTCAATTTTATCATCCTTTCCATGATTACGATACAGCAATAACTGTATTTCATCTTGAGTTATCGCACCTGTCCACCAAATCACAGCGATATATACCAACGCAGCCAACACTATAGAAAGAATACAGCTATTCGTCAAATAACAAGCAAACAATGCTGTAAATGCACATAGTACACTCGCAATAAGAGGACGCAAAAATACAGTGTTAAACTCAAGCTTTATACGGCTGACTCTCACAACAAAGACAAAATTTATTATCGTTACGGTCAAATAACACAGAAACGTCGATATCGGAGCTCCTGATATACCATATCGTTCCAGCAAAATAGCACTGGAGATACACTATTCGTCAAATAACAAGCAAACAATGCTGTAAATGCACATAGTACACTCGCAA
>CAYSEF010000019.1:20827-38018 GCA_964430105.1 uncultured Ruminococcus sp.
CTATTCGTCAAATAACAAGCAAACAATGCTGTAAATGCACATAGTACACTCGCAATAAGAGGACGCAAAAATACAGTGTTAAACTCAAGCTTTATACGGCTGACTCTCACAACAAAGACAAAATTTATTATCGTTACGGTCAAATAACACAGAAACGTCGATATCGGAGCTCCTGATATACCATATCGTTCCAGCAAAATAGCACTGGAGATACACTTTACTACAGCTCCTGCCATCATTGAAATTACAGGCTTTCGTTCTTCTCCACACGCTTGCAAAACTGAATTTGTAACAGCCAGTATGCACACGAAAAAAGACGATGGTGCAAGGAGAGTGAGCAATGACGATGCCATATGTGCAGAAGAATCCTTATAAAAGAGGCACAAAACCGGATCTGCAAGCACTGACAATCCAAGCGCACACGGAAGCCCTATTATCACTGCATATTTCAGTGAATTTTCGATTTTTTCAGTAGCCTCTTTAATTTTCCCCTCGCTGTATGAAGCCGCAACTGCCGGAACAAGTGCATAAGCTATCGGATACACCAATACAGGCGGTAGATTGAACATCGGTACAGCAAGTGATGTATAGTTTCCGTATAAAGTAGCGGCAACTTCAGCTGACATTTTACTCGAGAGAACACGCTGTATCATTGCAGTATCTATAGTATTTGTCAAACTCATTACCGATGCAGATATTGTAACAGGAAGCGAAATTCTGACAAATCTATGCAAAACATCATGCACAGGCGTTTTATTATGCGATATCTGCACATCGGTAAGCAAATCACGATCTCCTCGCAGAATTTTGGTGATTATAAGATACATCATTCCGGCAAGTGAGCCTAAAGTTAATCCTGAAACGGCATACGCTGCGACAATATGTATCTCATATCCCATCCGAATAGCATAAGATGCGGCGGCTATACCAATGACAAGCTTTCCGACAGCCTCTATAAGCTGTGATACAGCAGTCGGAAGCATATTGCCACAGCCTTGAAAATACCCTCTCACTGCACTTGAAACGCAGATAAAGAACATTGTCGGTGCGGCAACAGCTATCGAAAGCGATGACTTTTCAGAACGAATCAACTCGGCAAGAGGTTCTGATGCAAATATCATGATACAGCATACTACCATTCCTACTGCAAAGAACAAACCAAGTGCAATTCTGTACACAAGCTTTGCTGACGCTGTTTCACCGACTGCACGTTTTTCCGATACCATAACTGACAATGCAACAGGCAAGCCTGAGGTGGAAAGCATATAAAATAATGTATATATCGAATAAGCTGAGTTATAATATCCCATTCCGGTGTCACCGACGATATAATTCATCGGTATCTTAAATAGCAGGCCTGCCATTTTAACGAGCAGATTTGAAACAGTCAGGATAATCACTCCTGACAAAAAGGTATTTGCCGATTTTTTTCTTTCCTTTGAGAATTTACATAACCTTTTTGCCAAGTGAGCCTCCCGATTTGCTGTTATCCTATAAATTCGTGGAAAACAGAATTTTCGGGAATCATGCGATCATCGAAGTGATTACACTCGAATACGGCAATTTTTTCACGCAATTCGCAGGCTTCGCGAATATATCGACTGTTGTGTGGCACTGTTGCGAGAAGTTCATCTGCTAACGGTGCAATGATAAACGGCTCATAATCGAGGAACGAATCGACATACACATCGCAATTTCCTGCATTTGGAAAAATACTTTTTTCTTCGTTATCACGAACGCCTTCCCAAAGATGCAATGTAAATTCTGCAGAGGCATTTCTGAAACGATGATCACGCACTATACGTCTGAGCAAGCGTATTTCATGCTTTGTCAAAGTTACCCCATTATAGCAAATATCGTCCATAACTGAGATAAAAATGCTCTTATATGCGTGAGAAAACATGGCTGTTACTTCCGGATAGACCGCCTGAATCCCTTCATACACATATATATCGCGTTCATGAGGATAATATTCATTATATCCGACACGCGAAGTTTCAAGAAAGCTGTACTGTGGCAGAAGTGCTTCCCTTCCACCAAGCAATCGAGATGTAACTTTTCCAAGGTATTCGAGATCTATAGCCTTAACACTGTCGTAATCGGGAGCTTTGCCATCAACTACATTACGCTCTTTTCTGTTCAGAAAGAAATCATCGATAGACAGCATAACGGTATTTCGTCCCGCATCGGAGATACGCTCGGTAAGCTTTTTTGCAGTTGTAGTTTTGCCGGAGCAGGTTGGGCCTGACAATGCGATTATCTTAGGGTGTGCGTCTTCAAAAAGCTGTTCAATCACTTCTGTCAGTTCACACTGAAAATTGTTCTCACACAGATTGACATATTTCTGTGCCTCGGCTCTATTGCTTACGTTGCAGAATAATTCTTTCATAGCACCCTACCTTTCTGTTCAGCACGGCGGTTACTTATTTTGCAAAAAAATCTACAGCCAATTCTCTAAGTGTCTTAATTCGTTCTTCACCGCCATCATCTAAGTATTCATACGGATATTTTGGCTGGAAAAATCTCTCTATCTGTATATGTCCGTTTTTGTCCGGCAGAGATACCAGCTTTGTTACGGAAGATGCGCCTGCTGCAAAAATAGTCTGCACTTCTTCCATCATATAAACATTATAAAGTCCTTCGTGACCGGGTTTAGCATAGCCTACATTTTCAAGATTGCCAACGGTATTTTTCTGTCTGTACATATAGTATGGCAAATATCCTGCTTTAGCGAGAACTTCCTGCGAATAATTAACGCTGTCTGCCGCTATCATGGAGCTTCTGTCATACTTTCCCTCAAGTCGGAATTCCGATGATTTTTTAACACTGAATGTATGAACGGTGATATTTTCGGGATCAAGCGAAATCACCTTATCGATGGTATTCATGAACGATTCTGTTGTATCATACGGAAGACCTGCGATCAAGTCAACATTTATGTTAGGAATTCCGCTGTTTTTAGCAGTTTCATAAGCTTTATAGAACATTTCTGTATTATGAGCACGTCCTATTTTTGCTAAAACTTCATCATTGAGCGTTTGTGGATTTACACTTATTCTGTCAACACCATGCTCTGCGGCAACACGAAGCTTTCCTGCTGTGATAGTATCCGGTCTGCCTGCTTCCAATGTAAATTCTTCAATATCGGAAACGTGTTCACGAACTTTATCGAGAAGAAATGTCAGTTGCTCCTCATTAAGTATAGTTGGCGTTCCTCCACCTATATAGACAGTTGTTACCTTCATACCGATTTCTCTTATAATCGAGAATATTCCATCTATATCTCGCGCTAACTGCAACAGATATTCGGGAATGAGCTTTAGAAGTCCCGGAGAAGTATACGACACAAACGAACAATATGCACATCTTGTAGGACAAAACGGAATACCGATATAAACACTGCATTCACGGCGTTTTTCGTCAGTTATCAGCTTTGCTTCTGCTGATGCAACATCTAACGCCAGCGTTGACTTTACAGGGTGAACATAATATTCATTAGTCAGGAGAGATGCTGTTTCTTCACGAGAAAATCCCATTTCAAGAATATCAGACACAACTTTAGCCGGTCGAACTCCTGTAAGTATTCCCCACGGTGGAGTGAATCCGGTGAATTCAACTCCTGCTTTCATGAATGCATCACCTGTTACAATCTTACGCTGTCTATCACGTTCAAAACGAGATGAATCCCATGCTAAAAATGCAGTAGAATGCACTGATTTTTCGCCCTGCGACAAGGTTACATCAGCAGAAATGCCATCGTCATTTTCAAATAAATCAAGCTCTGCACAGAGTGTTTCCTCAGTAAGCTCCTCATTTTCAGGAAATTTAACACCCGGAAAAAAGGTCATGCAAAGCGTCTGTACATAATATGGTTTTATATTTCCGTTAATTTTAAGTATCATTTTGAATTTTTAGGTTGTCTTAATACAGCCGAGTCCATTGGAATGGTAACGGGGCCGTCATTTATTATTGAAACTTTCATATCCGCACCAAATTTTCCGTGAGAAACCTTATCGGTGTACTTGCTTATATGCTCGATAAAGAACTCATAAAGCTTTTCAGCGGTTGCAGGGTCAGCGGAATTCATATAATCGGGGCGATTTCCCTTGCGATATGATGCAAGAAGTGTAAAGTTTGATACAACTATTATACCGCCCTCAACATCCGTTACGGAAAGATTCATTTTATCATTTTCATCAGAGAAAATACGCAGCTTTGCAATTTTGTCTGCCAAAAGTGTTGCGTCAAGCTCCTCATCTCCCTGAGCTACGCCAAGAAGAACGAGAAGTCCTTTTCCGTCACATTCTGCAATGATACGGTTATCAACTGTAACACGTCCTTCCGATATGCGTTGTACTACTGCTATCATTTGATTTTTCCTTTTTTTGATTATGCTTTATTTACAATATTATTATGCCAATCAGGAGAAGCCTCTGACTATGCTGTGAACATGGTTGATATTTTTAAGTCGAGACATAATCGAGTTAAAGTGCTCGATATTTTTACATCCTACTGTGAGGTTGATAACAATATCATTAGATGTACGCTTTTGAGTATTGATCGAAAGCAACGAAACCTTCATTTCAGCAAGAGAATTTGTGATATTTGCAAGGAGCATGAGGTCGTTTTCAGCGTAAATCTGGAGCATTACCTCATAGAGAGCCTTACTGTTGCTGCCGGCTGTTACTGCATCGGAATCCCACTCTGTATGCACCCATCTTTCTGAAAGCTCCGGATTTTGCTGAGCGTTCTTAACATTAGGACAGTCGCATTTATGGATTGAAATACCGTATCCTTTGGTAATGAATCCAATGATTTCATCACCCGGGAGAGGATTACAGCACTTAGCAAACTTGACCTCGCAACCATATTCGCCATCGACAACAATACCGCTGTTTGAGCGAATTTTCTTATTTTTCTGTGTCTGTATCTGCTCTGTAGTTGTAATAACAGGCTGTTCGTCAGGTTTTACAACACGTTCGTACTCAGATTTCAGCTTAGATGTAACCTTTGTCATTGCAATACCGTTATAACCAACCGTATTGAAAAGGTCATCTGTATCCTTCATACCAAGCTTGTGTGCTGCAGAAGTGATAATTTCACTTTTCTGTGCTTCAGTAGGCTTAATGCGATATCCCATAAGGATTCGGTTAAGCTCATCCTGACCGATCTTGATATTTTCAGGACGTTTTTCCTTCTTAAACCACTGACGAATCTTGGCGCGTGCTTCACTTGTCTTTACAATCTTGAGCCAATCTCGACTGGGGCCTTTTGCAGACGATGATGTTATTATTTCAACGATATCGCCTGTCTGAGGTGATTTATCTATAGGAGAAATCATACCGTTGATTTTTGCACCGACCATTTTATTTCCGATTTGGGAATGTATGGAATATGCAAAATCGATAAGGGTTGAGCCGAGCGGAAGTGCAATAACATCGCCCTTAGGAGTAAATACAAATGTTTCATCGCTGAAAATATCGATTTTGAGTGCGTGCATAAAATCTTCGGAGTCGATAGCACCGGCTTCCGTATCAATAAGCTTTGACACCCATTCGAGCTTTTTGTCGATATCTTCCTTACTCTTATCACCGGATTTATATTTCCAATGCGCTGCAACACCATATTCTGCAACGTGGTGCATATCACGCGTTCTTATCTGAACCTCGAAAGGAATACCGTCACGACCGATAACCGTTGTATGCAGTGACTGATACATATTCGGCTTTGGTGTTGAGATATAGTCCTTGAATCGACCGGGAATACTCTTGAACAGCTCATGAATAATACCGAGTGCAGTATAGCATTCAAGCTCTGTGTCAACGATGATACGTATTGCGTAAAAATCGTATATCTCATCAAAGCTCTTATTCTGGTTGAACATTTTGCGATATATCGAATATACAGTCTTTACTCTGCCTTCAAGAGTGAAGTTTATATGATATTCATTGAGCTTTTCAGACACATATGCACGAGTATTTTCAATGAAATTCTTATTCTGACCGTATTTTTTCTCAATATCCGTAGAAACCTCGTTATATCCGATAGGATCGAGGTATGAAAGTGCAAGATTTTCAAGCTCCTGCTTAATTCTCTGCATACCAAGACGATGTGCGAGAGGAGCATAAACGTGCATTGTTTCAAGCGCAGTAGCTCGGCGTTTTTCTTCTTTTTTTACGCCAAGTGTACGCATATTATGAAGTCTGTCGCAAAGCTTTATAAAGATAACACGGATATCCTTTGACATTGCAAGGAGCATTTTTCGGATATTCTCAACACTTTGTTCTTCTTTATCTTCGACATTGATGTTCTTGATCTTTGTAAGACCATCAACAAGCATAGCAACTTCATCTCCGAAAAGAGAGCGTATTGTTTCGATATTCGTTTTATCGGGGCAATCCTCCACTGTATCATGCAAAAATCCTGCAACTATCGAATCTGTATCGAGTCCGAGAGATGTAACGATTTCCGCTACTGCAATGGGATGGCTTATATACGGCTCACCGCTGATACGAAACTGACCCTCATGAAGTCCTTTCGCATAGAGATAAGCACGTTCGATTTTTTCAATATCGTAATTTCTTTCACTTTTTGTGATTACTGATAATATGTTTTCAATCTCGGCAAACTGTACCGGATCATATTTTTCTTCATTAGACATAGTCACATCTTCTGACCGAAGTCAGCCTTTAATTTTCTATAAATATTGGATTTTTCGAGATTTGTTTTATTATGCTGATAAATATATCTGAAAGCATAAATTTCGGGATCATCATCGAGCTTTTTTACGTCAAGCAAATTAAGCTCACGGAAGGTCATGAGAATAAATTTCAGCTTCACATAACCGATTTTCACACCGCTATTTCTCAGCAAATGCTGTAATGCACGAATACTGAACATTTCATGCTCAACTCGAAGTTCCCTTCTGAGAGAGCTGTATACTGCGGCAAAATCATTTCGTGTAGGTACAAGCTCATCCGCTGAAGTATCATCAAGACCTATATCATGCGGTTTCATTCCCTGTTTTATTTTATCGTACAGTTCCCTCTCGGCACATTCATTATCAAATTGCGACTGAGTGAGGCGTACATCCTTAACAATCATTTGCAAATTACGCTGATTCTGATATTCATTGATATCAAGTGTAAACAGCACATCAACAGCATCACCGGGATAAATATCAAGATCTGTGAGTGTTTGTCTAAAGCACATCGCACTGATAAAAGTACCATCAACATTGACAGTAAGTCGAGTATGCTTTCCTCCGCCTACAAGTGCTGTATCATACAAAAGTACATTTCTCAGCACAAACACAGGCACCGGATTTGACACGCCATAGGGTTCAAGATAATAAAGCTCATTCGCCTGCTGCATAGTGATATCAGCCGCTTCAAGCTCACATTCTGCTTCAAGTGTGGTTTTTCTATCTGCATCCTTGAGGCATTTTCTCGCACATTCATTGATTCGTATGCGAAACTCATCAAGGTTTTCACGCTTTATTGACAGACCTGCTGCAAGCTCATGTCCACCATATTTTTCGAGAAGGTCAGAACATTCTCCAAGAGTTTCAACAAGGTTCATACCTTTTATGCTTCTACCCGAGCCTTTACCGATATCATCTTCATTTTGCCCTTCACCGGAGCCTTCAAATGATATAAGTATCGAAGGAGTACCGTATTTTTCCGTAATTCTCGATGCAACGATACCGATTATGCCGTGATGCCATGTTTCATCATCAAGCACTATAACCGGATCGTTTTCAAAATCATGATCTGCCGCTATCTGAGCGTATGCCTGTTCGATTATCTTATTCTCTTCAGCCTGACGTTCACGGTTGATATCGCAAAGCTGTTTTGCTATTGGTGCCGCAGTTTCACAATCATCAGCAAGGAACAGTTCAACTGCCAGAGAAGCATCACGAATACGACCTGCCGCATTGATACGCGGAGCAATGGTATATCCTATAAAGGATGCTGTTATCTTCTTTTTTGTATTATATTTTGACTCAGTGCGTGTTGCGTCGATAAGCTCAATAAGTCCGGGGCGATCTGTATTTTCAATAAGTGAAAGGCCATAGCTTACGATAAGTCTGTTTTCATCACGAATAGGCATAACGTCAGCCACAGTACCGATAGCAATAAGGTCGCCATACTGCTTAGAAACATTTCTAACGCAGTTCACCATTGATTCATCGGGATTCAGAACGGATTCCAATGCACAGAGAAGCTTGAATACCACTCCAACACCGGCAAGCTCCTTAAATGAATAAGGGCAATCGTGGCGTCTTGGATTCACTACAGCTTCAGCTTCCGGAATTTCCGCATGACATTCGTGGTGGTCGGTAATAATAAGGCTCATTCCAAGCTCATGTGCTATTTTAGCTTCTTCGACTGCTGTAATGCCTGTGTCAACTGTTATTATAAGATTACAGCCATTATCCGCAAGCTTTCGTACAGCCCCTTCCGACATACCATAGCCTTCACCGGAACGGCATGGAATATAGTACGATACATCTGCACCCTGCGATTTCAAATAAAGATACAGACTGCTGACAGAAGTAACGCCATCTACGTCATAATCGCCAAATATTGTGATTTTTTCTTCGTTTTCGATAGCCTCGATAATTCTGCACGTTGCTTTATCCATGTCCTTCATTATAAAGGGGTCATGGAGCTGTTCTTCCTCCTTTGCAAGGAAAGATCTTGCATCTGCCGCCGACAAGCATCCTCTGTTATACAGAAGCTGTGCCGTTGGACGAGCTATTCCAAGTTCTTTTGCAATCTCACACACTATCAGGTTATCGCACATCTGTTCATGTGATGCAGCGACGACCCACTTATTCTTATACTGCATTCGTTCTACTCTCGCTTATATTTTTATTAATATTATTTTCTTAATTATACGGAACACCGAAACCATCTCACTGTCAGGTATAATACTTAAAAATACTTCTTTCGCTTTATTCGTCAATTCTCTTTATTATTTTGATATCCGGTGTTTTTTTAGCTATTCTTCTGTCGATAACTGCAATCAAAACATAAGTCAACACAAAGCCAATAACTCCGATAGCCACTTGTTTTCCGTCATTTACTGTCATTTTCCCGGCTATAGTATAAAAAAGTGCAAAAACAATGATAGGCAGCAAAAATACAAGAGTTGCATAGCCGAGAACCTTTTTACTTTCAGTTTCAACTTCTACAGTATCGCCTTTTTTTGCACCTATCCTGTTTTCTGCTTTAGCTTTCATTTTACCACTATTTGACATTATCCCGGACATTTCGCAGTGATGGTTGCATCCGTTGTTTTTCTCACATCCATCGCACATGGTGGAGCGACTCACCTCTATAAGCGCTATATTTCCATCTGTTTCCAAAACAACTGCTTTTTGACGCATCATACTCTCCTGTTCTGATTCGCTCAATGTGGATTCACGCCGGGATGGCGATTTTTCGATTGGCTGAATAATTTACACCTGAGGTGCATACTTTTCGATAATTTTTGATGCGACACGAATACCATCAACTGCCGCACTCACTATTCCGCCCGCATAACCTGCACCTTCACCACAAGGATATATATCATTGTGTCCGACTGCTGTACAATCCTCAGTACGCAATACTCTTACAGGTGCGGAGGTTCTTGTTTCAACTCCTGTCAAGGGCACACAGCTTTCATCATAGCCCTTTATCTTTTTACCGAAATTTGCAAGACCGTTTTTCAGCATTTCCACTACAAACGGGGGGAATATTTTATTGAAATCGCACGGTTTTACGTTACCGTCACGATATGTTGGGATTATCTTCGACGGCTCAGAGCCATATTTATCGTTCAAGAGATCACCGACAGTCTGCATCGGGGCTGTATAATTCATACCGCCCTCGACAAATGCCGCTCTCTCCAATTTACGCTGAAATTCTATCGCTTCACGAGGATCATTGCCATAATCAGAAGGATGAACCGAAACGCATACTGCCGCATTAGCATTTCTTCCATCTCTGGCACGAGTGCTCATACCATTTGTTACCACTCCGCCTTCTTCACTGGCTGATGGAACGACTGTACCGCCCGGACACATACAGAAAGTATAGCATCCTCTCTCACCCTGACGATACGAAAGCTGATATTCTGCATGACCAAGTGCCACATCACCGGCATGATCATGAAACATTGCTTTATCAATATCCGACTGCAAATGTTCAGCACGCACACCTACAGAAAACGGCTTTGGCTCTACCATAAAGCCTGAATTCATCAATTCTGCATAGGTATCACGTGCACTATGTCCTGTTGCAAGTATAAGTGCGCTATATTCGATCTTATCGCCATTTACAGACAAGCAACCGTTGCCAATATTCTCTGCTTTAGCAAGATATCTTATCTCACCGCCAAGCTCTGTTATCTTTTCGTCTGCCTTACGAATAACCTCACGCAGGATATCCGTTCCAATATGCGGTTTTGCTTTATAAAGAATATCCTCCGGCGCACCAAGCTCACACAATATTCGCAAAACATACGCAATAAGGGGATCATTTATTCTTGTTGTCAACTTTCCGTCCGAAAAAGTACCTGCACCGCCTGCACCAAACTGTATATTTGTGCTTGTATCAAGTATGCCTTCGCTGATAAACTTGTCTACAGCACGAACTCTTTCGTCAACGGAAGCGCCACGCTCAAGTATAAGCGGTCTATATCCATATTCTGCAAGAAGAAGTCCCGCAAAAATACCGGCAGGGCCAAAGCCTACGATAACCGGACGCTTTTCAAGCTTTTCTGTGCCTATTTTTATCTCAAGCTCAGGCTCTGAGAACTGCTTAAAAGCTGAATCACGCAATGCCCTGTCAGAACACTCAACTTCAGCGTAAACAGTGTACACAAACGATATCTCACGTCTGGCATCTATTGATTTTTTTGAAATCTGCAAATTGGTTGGATGTGCGCCTGTTTTTTTATATATGAGTGTTTCTGCCTTACCGACAGCTTCAGCATCAAAATCGGATTTGCCTTCACGATACTGCACTCTTATGTCATTTATCTGAATTCGTTTTATCTTACTCATTTTATCTCTAATTAAGGAATGTTACATTTACAGAATACACACCGATTTCTATTACTTCGTCCGCATACGGTGAATCAATAATTACTCCGGCACGCACTCTGATTGTTCCTGTATTTGTATCTGTATATGGACTCATATCAAGCTGTAAAGTGATATCCTCTGCGCTGATTCTTCTGATATCATCTAATTCACCCATTATCTTTACGGTTATCGGATTCTTTTCCCAAGTATAGTAAACACCGATCTTTCCGCCTGTATCAATTATGTTTTTACCGGGCACGGTAATTTCACGAGTGTTTATCGAATCCTTCATAGAAACCGAAACATCAACAGTCCCCGGAATACAGGTTACGTTATCTGCTTCATCAAGGTGAACGGTTCTTTTGTATTTGTTATTATCGTCAAGGTCTGTTTTTTCGTCAATCTCGATCGGTTCGAGAAGATTTCCCGCATCTATAACAGACGGATCTCCTGAAATCATAACAGTAGACGGATAAACAGAAATATCAGCATTTTCTGTGCTTATATATCCGTTTCTGAAAACAAGCTCAACCGGAACCTCAACAGTTTTGATAATAGGTATCTCAACAGTGATCTCCTGTGGGTAGTAATTGAGATACTGACTGCTTACGACTGTGCCAAAGGAGTCAACAAAATATACCTGTGCGGTTATTGTAGTGCTTTTGGTAACATCTGTGAGATCCAGAGGAAGTATCGCTTTACTTATTCTCGACAGTATTGATTTCGGGCCTTCAACTGTAATATTGTCAACGGGGAATTCTATCGTTCCTGTAGTACAGCCTTCCGGAAGATTTGTATTATCACGGCGTTCGGAAAGCTCCACCGATATTTTTTCCTGCTCGTCTATATTCACCTGTATTGTTTCCTGTGACAATCCGACAAGAGTACATCCTTCCGGAACCTCAACAGTAACTTCGCAGAATGAACGTCCGCTTCCCGATGTCAGTGCACTAACATCAGCAAAAGCTTTGATATCGCTTTCGTCCATATTGAGTATGGCACGTTTTTTACCGAACACTGTTACATCTATCGTCTGACCAATTCCCGCATACAATGATAATCCGTTTTCGTTCAGTGCATCCTCGTTTATTATCTCAACGGTGATTCCTGTGAAGGTTTCCTCATAATCGGGACTTTCGACCATCATAACATAAATCCATAGAAAAAACGCAGCGAAGATACACAGGATTTTTACAACAAGACTGCCATGATTTCCGGATTCGACAGACTGATAATTTATTTTCTTATTTTCGGAAGGATTATTATGATTCATGAATATCACCGGATTCCTTTCTGCTTATCCTTCTTATTTTTCAAACAGCACCTGGCATATCTATCGTTTGTCGTTTTGCTTTTTATCTTGATCTTTTATATCTTTGATATGCCCTATAAAGCTGAACATCTTCTTTTCTGTTTCTTCATCGCCAAGCAACTGTAATTTTAGAAATGCTGCAAGACTTTCCGCATTGTAATTTCTCTCAAGAACTCCCTCAACTGCTGTAGATATAACACCGGTTTCCTCAGAAACGATGACCACAACAGCATCACTGTTTTCACTCATGCCTATACCTGCACGATGACGTGTACCGAGGTCTTTTATAATGTCGGGGTTATTCGATAAAGGCAGGAAGCATCCGGCAGCATGAAGACGCATATTTCGTATTATCAGCGCACCGTCATGCATAGGCGCTTTGTTAAAGAAAATATTCTTAATAAGCGGGGCATTCGGATATGCATCAATGATAGTTCCGGTGAGGATCATGTCACCAAGCTTTGTCGTTCTCTCAAAAACAATGAGTGCGCCTGTTTTAGTTTCTGCAAGGTCGCACACCGCCGAAGTAACCTGATCAATAACAGCTGTGATTGCTGATGAGTCGCGCGCTTCTGTTATATTTTTAATTCCCTTCAAATTAAGCGGAGTAGCACCGACCTTTTCGAGAACAGAACGTATTTCAGGCTGAAACAATATAACAAGCGTTATTATACCGACTTGGAATATATTTTGCAGCAAAAATTGCAGGACATACATATTCGCAAAGCTACTTACGATACGCAAAGCAAACAGCAACGCTACACCTATAGCAAGTTTTCCTGCTCGTCTGTCGCGGACAAATTTATACAGATAATAAAACAAAACCGAAACAACAGCTATATCAATATAGTCAACAAACTCGATATTTTTTATAGTATTCAATATCTCGCTGATCTGTTCGGGTAATGTAAACAGCAAGCAACGCACGTTTTTATTATTCCTCCCGCTTCTATTGTATCATTATTATATTATAACACATCATGGTGTCTTTTTCAAACCTTTTTGCATGAAATATTTGATAATATTGCAAGATAGTATTATCGCTGTATATTTCACAAATTTTAATAGTATATTTATTCAAAAAAATTCAAAATACCCCTTTATTTTTTCATTATTTGATGATATAATATAAGGACACCGTTGTACAAGCAAATGTGTACGATGGTGTAGATCAAAATTATATTCCAAAGTGTAGATAACAAATGTTCAACACAAAATTATCAAATCTCAATATTATCTGCGGACATTACGGAAGCGGAAAAACAAATATCGCGGTCAATCTTGCAATAAGAGCCAAGAATCAGCATTTCGATATCCCTGTACATATTGCGGATATTGATATAGTCAATCCGTACTTCCGCACAGCCGACGCGACTGCAATGCTCTCAAAACACGGAGTTGATGTTCTCGTTCCGGAATTTGCAAACACAAACGTAGATATTCCATCTCTGCCACCAAGACTTGTTTCACTGTTTGACAAGGGAAAAAATGATATTTCATTCATTGATGTGGGCGGAGACGATGGTTCTATAGCACTCGGAATGTACAGCCATCTCATAAGCCGGGCAGGATATGATATGATATACGTCATAAATCAATATCGTCCGCTTATTGCCGATCCACAGGATGCTTACGAATGTATGCTTGAAATAGAAGCGGCATCACGTTTGAAATGCACAAAAATAATCAATAATTCCTCACTCGGAGCTGAAACAACAGCAGATGATGTGCTGGAGTCTGTTGAATACGCAAAAAAATGTGCAGAAAAATGTGGTCTTCCACTTATATGTCACGCATACTGTGAAGAATATGTTCCGAATATGCCGGATTATTTCAAAGAAAACGGATATGAAAACGAACCGCTGTTTGCAATTAAAAACGCAACCAAACAGCTGTATTGATAAATATCACAGAAAATCAACAGGAGGTTTACAATGAATAAACTTACATTCAGAACAGAACGATGCAAAGGCTGCGGTCTTTGTGTGGAAGTATGTCCGAAGAAGATCCTCGAACTTGATCTCACCGTTCTCAACGCAAAAGGATATCATCCCGCAAAAATTACGGATCAGGAAAAATGTATCGCCTGCGCTATGTGTGCTACGATGTGCCCTGACTGCGTGATTAAAGTCGAAAAAGATGCTTGACAGATAAAGGAGTTATAGTTATGGCTAAAAAAGTTTTAATGAAGGGCAACGAAGCTATTGCGGAAGCTGCTATCTCCGCCGGCTGTGTTAACTTTTTCGGTTATCCGATCACCCCTCAAACAGAAATCGCTGAATACTTCGCTAAACGCCTGCCTAAGGTAGGTGGTCTTTGCCTCCAAGCTGAAAGTGAAGTTGCAGCTATCAATATGCTGATGGGTGCGGCTGCCTCAGGTACTCGTGCAATGACATCTTCATCATCCCCCGGAATTTCTCTCAAGAGTGAGGGTATTTCATATATCGCAGGATGTGATCTCCCGTGTCTTATCGTTAATGTACAGCGTGGCGGCCCGGGTCTTGGCAGTATTCAGCCTTCTCAGGCAGATTATTATCAGGCTACTCGCGGTGTTGGTCATGGTGACCTCAGACTCATCGTTCTCGCTCCTTCCTCAGTTCAGGAAATGGCCTCTCTCACTGTTGAAGCATTTGATCTCGCTGACAAATATCGTATGCCTGCTATGCTTCTCTCCGACGGTGCTCTCGGTCAGATGATGGAGCCTGTAGATTTTGATGCTATTCCAAAGCGTCCTATCCCCGAAAAGAATTGGGCAACAAACGGTCACGAAGGAAAGCGTAAGAGAAATATCGTAAATTCTCTTTACATAGAACCGGATGTTCTTGAAAAAGTCGTTATCGAACGCTACGAAAGATATGCACTTGTAGAACAAAATGAAGTAAAATACGAAGAATATATGACAGATGATGCTGATATAGTTCTCGTTGCATACGGAATCACTGCTCGTATCTGCAAGAGTGCTATCGCTCAGGTTCGTGAAGCCGGTTTGAAGGTCGGTCTTCTCCGTCCTATAACTCTCTGGCCATTCCCGAAGGCTCCTTTGAATGCTCTTGCTGACAAGGCTAAGGCTTTCATGTCTGTTGAAATGTCAATGGGTCAGATGATCGATGATGTTCGCCTTGCTGTGAATGGAAAAGCCCCCGTTCACTTCTACGGTCGCACAGGTGGTATGATCCCCTCCGTCGAAGAAGTTGCAGCGGCAATCACAAAGCTCGCAGAGACTCTGTAATTAACGAGAAAGGATTGGAACTATAGAATGAAAACTGTTTTTGACAGACCTGAAGCGCTCTGCGATGTACCGCTTCACTACTGCCCCGGATGCACACATGGTATTGTACACCGTCTTGTAGCCGAAGTTATCGATGAACTTGGAATTCTCGGAAAGACCATAGGTATTGCTCCTGTTGGATGTTCCGTTTTTGCATATAATTACTGGGAATGTGACATGATCGAAGCAGCTCATGGCCGTGCTCCCGCTGTTGCGACCGGTGTTAAGAGAACTCACCCTGACAATGTGGTATTTACATATCAAGGTGACGGTGACCTTGCCGCTATCGGTACAGCCGAAACCGTCCATGCTGCAACTCGTGGTGAAAATATCACTGTAGTATTTATAAACAACTGTATCTATGGTATGACAGGCGGTCAGATGGCTCCTACCACACTTCCCGGACAGGTTACAACCACCTCTCCTTACGGAAGAAAGCGTAATATTCAGGGTAATCCTATTCGTATGTGCGAAATGCTCTCTACTCTCGACGGTGTAGCTCTCGCAACAAGAGTTTCCGTTGATAACCCGAAGAATATAATCCAGGCTAAAAAAATGATCAAGAAAGCCTTTCAGAACCAGCTTGACGGCAAGGGCTTCTCGATCGTTGAAGTTCTTTCTACCTGCCCAACCAACTGGGGTATGACTCCTACAGATGCTTTGCAGTGGCTTCGTGACAACATGATACCATACTACCCGCTTGGCATTTACAAGGATTCAGAAGCACTGAAGGATGGTGAATAATATGACTACAAGATTTATTTTCGCAGGAAGTGGCGGTCAGGGTGTACAGTTCTCAGGTAAGCAGATGGCTAAAACCGGTATGCACATCGGTAAAAATGTAACCTTCCTTCCCTCTTACGGCCCTGAAATGCGTGGAGGCACATCTAATTGTACAGTTGTTATATCAGATGAAGAAATAGGCTCTCCGAGTGTATCCACTCCCGATGTTGTTGTTGCGATGAATCTTCCATCATACGACAAGTTTGAGCCTGTTGTTGCTCACGGTGGCACTATTTTTGTTGACTCAACTCTTGTTGACAAAAAAAGCGAACGCGATGATATAAAAGCGGTATATATTCCGGCAACCGCTATGGCTAACGACAACGACCTCGCAGGCTTCGCGAATGTTATTATTCTCGGATATATCATGAAAGTCACCGGAATATTCGATTACAATGATTTCAAGGAGTTTTTACTCTCCGGTATTCCGGCAACAAAGTCTGCTCTTATCGCAAAGAACGAAAAAGCTTTGGAGCTTGGATACAATTACAACGCTTAAGCAAATTTACAGCTCCGTCAGCAATTTACGGTAGCTATAAAACAGTTAACAGCCACAACTGATTGAATTGTTGTGGCTGTTCTTGTATATATAACAAGTTAAAGAAATCAGAATTTGAAGGAGATGCAGATGAACAATACAACCAGATTTGACGGCAAAGGTGAGGTTTATGCAAAGGCAAGACCGAAATATGCTGTTGAACTGTTTCATTACATAAAAGATACATTGCAAATTCCAGAAAGAAGTGTTTTC
>CAYSEF010000020.1:0-34404 GCA_964430105.1 uncultured Ruminococcus sp.
AAAATGCCTAAGATTAGTGTTATTATGCCGGCATACAATGCGGAAAAATATATCCGTGAGGCAATTGACAGTATCCTTTGTCAAACCTATGCCGATTTTGAATTTATCATCGTTAATGACTGTTCAAGTGATCGCACGGAGGAGATTATTCTTTCGTATAACGACCCTCGTATTGTGTACTTGAAAAACGAAAAGAATCTTGGCGTTGCAGTATCGCTTAACCGTGGATTAGAGATTTCCGAAGGCGAATATATCGTAAGAATGGATTCAGATGATATATCCATGCCGGAGCGATTTGCAATACAGAGTGTTTATCTTGATTTGCACTGTGATACTGCGGTATTGGGAAGCAATATTGAAATTTTCAATACGAACGGTGTTGTGGCTACAGGCTGGTCATCAACAGATCCCTCTCAAATGAAAGTCGACCTATTCTTCTCCTGTGGACTTGCACATCCAAGCGTGATGATGCGACGAGATGTTGTACTTGAGTTTGGCGGTTATGATCCGAATTACAATGGCTTGGAAGATTATGAACTGTGGTGCAGAGTTGTAGAAAAATACGAAATTACCACATTGCCCGACGTATTATTAAGATATCGCATACACGAACATCAGGTAACGCAGAATCCGTCTGACGAGTACTGCGTGCGAATGCATAATCTGAAAATGCGACAGCTGCAGCAGATTGGAATCGACCCATTATGCAGTCAGGCAGAAGCTTATTATCAATTCTGTAATGGCAATGAACCGAATTCACAGATAGATATACACAGGTTGAATGATTTTTTTGAATTAGCCAATGAGTCAAACGAGAAATGCAGATTTTATGACTCCGGAAAGTTGATTTCAACATTCAAATCGGTGCTGATAAAGAATATTGCGAAGCTACCGTATAATCAACGAAATGCTGTTATATCACAATCTAATCTAATCAGCCACAGAGATATAAACTCATATATTCTGAAACAAAAAATCAAGAAATTGATAGGAAAATAATTATGGTCAGCATTATAGTACCAATATACAATATAGAATCATATATTTCTGTTTGTGTCGATAGTCTTTTGAAGCAAACATATAGTGATATCGAAATAATTTTAGTGGACGATGGCTCGACGGACGACAGTAGTAAACTTTGTGACGAGTATTCACAGAAAGACAGCAGAATCCGTGTTATTCATAAACAGAATGGTGGCTTATCATCCGCAAGAAATGCAGGACTGGATGTCGTGGCAGGGGAGTGGATACTGTTTGTTGACGGTGACGATTATCTTGATAAATCAGCAGTTGAAAGATTGATGGTGATTGCTGAAAAGTATGAAAATGCCGATTTTATACAGTTTTTATACTGCGAAACAGACGAACACTCATGGAAAGCTGATTTTAGGCAAATAGCTAACGAGGAGGTTTGCGCTGATACATATTCATTTTTCAATAAGCTCCGAGAATTAGGCGGAGCTGCGGCTTCAAGCTGTACAAAGTTGTTCAAAAAAGAACTTTTTGATAATCTTCGTTTTACTGAGGGAATATGGTATGAAGATGAAGATTTGATGACTCGTCTACTTCCAATGTGCCGTAAAATCGTATATACAGACCTTGTACTGTATGGTTATGTCATGCGTCACGGAAGCATAATTCATTCCGAATTCAACCCCAAGAGTATGGATGTATTCAAAATACTTGATGACAGAATTCAAGTCCTCGAAGGATTTGGATATAACGATCTTGTGATTGATATACAGCAAAGAGAGTTTAGAACAGTTGCATGGCTGTATTGTCTTGCAAAGAAAAACAATTATCAAACTGAATCAAAACAGCTCAAGGAGCGTCTTATATTGCTGTCTGAAATCAATGGTCTGCCGTTATCAGGACAGTATAAGTTGTTATATCACCTAACAAGATATACATCTATGGCTCTTCAGCTATACTATATGATTCGAAGAATTTGCAGAAAAACATAAAAGAGGAAACTTGGAGAGTAATATGACAGATTTACACCACACACATATCGAGCCAAAGAACGGATGGTTAGATATAAACTTAAAAGAATTATGGCGTTACCGTGATTTGATTTTAATGTTCACTAAGCGGAGCTTTATATTGGTTTATAAGCAAACTATTCTCGGTCCCGCTTGGATCATCCTGCAACCACTTATGACAACATTGATTTACAGCATAGTATTCGGAAATATTGCCGGAATATCGACTGACGGAACGCCACAGCTTCTGTTTTATATGGGAGGAACAGCGTTATGGAGCTTCTTCTCATCATGTCTAAATAAAACAGCATCAACCTTTACCGGAAATGCCGGAGTGTTCGGTAAAGTCTATTTTCCACGCCTTGTATCACCGATTTCAACGGTTTTTTCATCGGCAATAAACTTTGGTGTTCAGCTGATGATGTTCATATTTTTTTGGCTCTATTACATAATCAAAGGACAGGTCAGCCCGAATTATCTTGAAATCCTGCTTTTGCCCATGCTCCTTGTATATCTCGGTATGCTCGGTCTGGGCTGTGGAATCATCATTTCAAGTCTGACGACAAAATACCGCGATCTCGGTATGCTGGTTACATTCGGTGTGCAGTTATGGATGTATATTACTCCCGTTGTATATCCTATGTCAACTCTGGGAAGTGGAGGCCTGTATAAGTTGGTTATGCTGAATCCGGTCACTTGTGCAATGGAAACATTCCGCTGGATTTTCCTCGGTGTCGGAACAGTTGAGCCGATATACTGGTGCATAAGCATCGCTGTTATGATTGCGGTCACGTTGCTTGGCATGATGATATTCAGTAAAGTGGAAAAAACATTTATGGATACGGTTTGAGGTAAACAATGAGTGAAGAAATAGCAATTCAAATACATGGACTGAAAAAGCAATACCGGCTTGGTCAGATTGGTGGTGGTACATTGACAGCAGATTTGCAAAGTTGGTGGGCAAAAGTTCTGAAAAAGGAAGACCCAAATTCAAAAATCGGAAGTGAACAGCGATTGATAGGTCAAACCTTTATGGCATTAAATGGTATCGATTTGACAATCAAAAAGGGCGAAGCATTAGGGATTATTGGAGGTAACGGAGCTGGGAAAAGTACCTTGTTGAAAATTCTCTCTCGAATCACTGCACCCACGGAAGGAACTGTGGATATATACGGTCGTATTACATCTATGCTTGAAGTAGGTACAGGCTTTAGCCCCGAAATGACAGGACGTGAGAATATTTACATGAATGGTGCAATTCTCGGCATGACAAGAGCTGAGATTGATGCGAAAATTGAAGATATCATCGATTTTTCGGAGGTGAGGGAGTTTATTGACACACCGGTCAAGCGTTATTCCAGTGGTATGTATGTGAAATTAGCATTTTCTGTAGCTGCACATCTCGACAGTGAGATTATGATTATGGACGAGGTGTTGGCAGTCGGAGATATGGCGTTCCAAAAGAAGTGCCTGGACAAGATGCACGATGTAGCAAAAGTAGATGGAAGAACAGTCCTGTATGTTTCCCACAATATGAATACTATACGGCAACTTTGCGACCGTTGTGTTGTGCTAGATAAAGGGAAAGTGGTGTTTGATGGTGACGTTGAAGAAGCTGTAAGTATGTATCTGAATACCAATAAAAGTAGTAAGTTACATTATACCTATGACAAAGCAAACCATAAGTGCTACAAGAGCGTAACTGATTTTGTGATTATGTCATTAGATATTCTTAATAAAGACAGTGTGTTTTATAAACCAGGCGATATTGTTGATGCCATATTGACCTGTAAATCGTCACGTGAATATACAAATTTGAAATGTAGATTTGAATGGCAATATCAGGACGGAGAGAACGTGGGAACTATGATATCAAAGCAGGAAGTGGATTCTGTTTGTGGTATAATCCGATTTAAAATACAACTCGATTTAACACATATGATGCCGGGTAGATATTCAGCCGATATTATAATATTTACACAAAATGAATATGGAACAGAAATGTTTATAGATGGCGTGTATCCCGGATTGACACTTGAAATAAAAGAGAGAATAAACGACGATAATTATATTCTATGGTACCATGGCCCATGGGGACATTTACGTTTACATGATATAAAAATGTATCAGCAGGATGTAGGAAGGGAAAAGATATGAAACAAGGATTAATAGATTTTTACCACCAAAACAATATAAATCTTTATCATTTATTTGTATTTCTAAAAGGGTACATAAAATCATATAAACCCATAAAATCAACTTATACAGTCCCTATTGATTTTGTTGTAACGTGGGTGGATGATTCAGATGAGAAATGGATAAAAGAAAAGGAAAAATATAGCAAAACGAATGAAATTGCCGGAAATGACGAAAATAGCGTTTGCCGTTACAGAGACTGGGGAATGTTTAAGTATTGGTTTCGTGCTGTGGAAAAATATGCTCCGTGGGTGAGAAAGGTACATCTGGTTACATACGGACATATTCCTGCTTGGTTGGATACCAAAAATCCCAAATTGAACATAGTCAGACATGATGAATTCATGAGCCCCGAATATTTGCCGACATTCAGTAGCATACCTATAGAATTAAATATGCATAAAATAAAAGAATTGAATGAACATTTTGTTTATTTTAATGATGATATGTTTTTGTCGAAACCGGTAGCACCTGAAGATTTTTTTATAAATGGACTACCCGTACATTGTGCTATAACGGAGCCTGTGCGAGCTAATGCAGTCAATGAATCCTTTCCGCATCAACTTTTTAGTGTAACAGGATTGATTAATGGGAAATTTGAACCTCAAGTTTATATGCCAAAATATCCTGAAAAGTGGTTCTCACATTTATATAAAAACGATCTTAAATATAATCTGAGATCATTAAAAGAAGACTATAGTTCCGGCTTTTATTTTTCTCATTTAGCCTGTCCCTTTAGAAAGAGTACGTTTGAAATGGTATGGACGGAATTTGATAAGTACTTAGTAGAAACAAGCAGGCATAAATTCCGAGAATATAATGATATTATGCATCAAATTTTCTCATGTTGGGATATTGTAAATGGACAATTCATTCCATGTGCTAAGGAAAATTTGGGGGAAATGTTCAATTTTAGTAATCCGGCTCAATTATCAGAAGTTGAAGAATGTTTTACTTCACAAAACTGCAATGTCATATGCTTAAATGATAATGATAATGTAAAAGAGTTCGGTACAATTAAAATAAAACTCAATGAGATTCTTAACTCGGTTTTTACGGAAAAATCCACATTTGAATTATAAATTTGTCACAAGTCATGAATATTATTAAAAATAAACTACTTTACGAAAAAGAGAAAGCCATAACTCGATTTAATCGAAGCAGTCAAAAATGGATGCATCAGCCAACGGTTATTGGTATGACAGAAACCATTTCTGCTATAAAAAATCGTCGAGCAAGTATTGCGCGGTATGGTGATGGTGAATTCGATATTATTTTTGGTCGAACAGTAGGTTTTCAGGAGAGGAATGTTCTGCTTTCGCAAAGATTGAGAGAAATATTGAAAAATAACAATATTTCTGATCGGTTTCTCGTTGCGATTCCTGATTGTTTTTGCGAATTGAATCATTTCATCCCTGATGCACAAAAACACTGGCAGATACGATTAGATAAGGAACGCATAAAATGGGTAAGGCTCTTGAATACGAATAGCCCGTATTACCAAGCGCAGATCACTCGTTTTTATTTTGATTGGGCAGATAAAAGTCAGTGTGAAATATGGTATAGCGGATTAAAAAGCATTTGGGATAATGAAAATGTACTGCTTGTAGAAGGGAATAAAAGCCGTGTAGGAGTAGGAAACGATTTATTCAGTAACGCAAAAAGTGTAAGACGCATCTTATGTCCATCGGAAAATGCCTTCGATTTATACAATGAAATCTTATCAAAAATATGTACCCATGCAGATAAAAATGATTTGATTTTTATGGCACTGGGACCTACTGCTACTGTTTTAGCTTATGATTTGTTTATGCTTGGATATTGGGCTGTAGATGCAGGTCATGTTGACTTGGAATATGAATGGATGAAATTGGGTACCACAGAAAAAGTGATAGTGGATGGTAAATATGTAAATGAGGTAGCCGGTGGCGACAAAGTTGCAGAAGTAAATGACGAGGTCTACTTGTCACAGATTATTGATCGAGTTGGAATATGAAGAAGAAAAAAATATTTATATATATCCATCAATGTATATTAAAAGGTGGGGTTGAAAAAGTTTTTAGTAATTTGTTGAACAATCTTCCCGAGGATACATATGATATCACTGTTTTATCGCATATTGCCTATCTGACAGATGATATTCATGCACATATATATCCTGAATATGTCCGGCGCCGATGGCTGTATTATGATGAGTTTTCTCATAATAAAGTAAAGAGGTTATTTCAGAGAATTCATAATTTTATAATGCCAAGATTATATCCGAGATTATTGAAACTTAAGAATTTTAATACCGCTATTGCCGCACAGGAAGGACTGTATGCCGATTTTGTATCAACATATGCTCGTGCTGAAAAAAAGTTGGTATGGATTCATAACGACATGAGTAAGTGTCACTGGACTAAAAATTACTTTGGCTCTATTGAGTGTGAGAAAAAATGTTATAGCAGTTTTACAAATGTGGTTTGTGTGTCGGAAGCTGTTGCTAATAGCATGGAGCAACTATTTGGAACGATGGATAATCTTTGTGTATGCTATAATCCGATAGATACAGCGGAAATTGACTTAAAATGCGATGCATTTACAGTTACCCGAGATGAATCTCCTCTATTTCTTGCTGTAGGTCGGTTAGCAGAACAAAAAGGTTTCGACAGATTGCTAAGTGTCTGCCGGAGATTAAACCAAAAAGGTTATATCTATCAGATGTGGATTATTGGAGAGGGAGAGGAGAGGAAAAAACTGGAAGAAATTTTGAGCCGTGGGAATTTGAATAATGTAAAATTATTGGGTGCTCAAAGCAATCCATACGTCTATATGAAAGCAGCAGATTGGTTGCTCTGTACATCACGTCACGAAGGGTTTAATATGGTTTTGTATGAAGCCATGTGGTGTGGAACACCGATTATATCTATGGATAACGCAGGAACAAGAGAATTATTGGGGGACAGTGAATATGGGATTGTCACAGAAAATGACGAAGAAGCATTTTATACAGCGATGTGTACAGTTCTTGATGATTCTACAAAACAAGATTATTACCGTAAAAAAGTGCAAGAGAGGCGTTCATTTATTGACCTAAACGAAAGGATAGAAAAAATAATTAAGGTTCTTTAAATCTCGCATGAATTAAAGCAAGTGACATTAAAATTGAAAGTTGTGTATTCTTCATGTTGACATTTTTCTTGACAAATCTTACGAATCGGGGTATAATAAAATAAAATCCTAATAATTGGAGAAGACTATGAAATACTTTAATCTTGCTAGTATACAAGCTTCACGAGTAGTGCAGGGTTGTATGCGTATCGGCGGTTTGACTGCTAATCAAATCGATACTCTCATCAAGAATGACCTTGAATGTGGCATCAATTATTTCGACCACGCTTATGTATATGGCGGTGGTGCGTGTGAGAGAAAGTTTGGAGAATTTTTGGCTGCAAATCCCTCTCTCCGTGATACTATGTATGTCCAGACTAAAGTTGGTATTCGTGACGGTATTTACGATTCTTCCAAAGAAACTATCATATCCGCAACTGAAACCTGTCTGCAAAGACTTGGACTTGACTACATTGATTTCCTTCTCATTCACAGACCTGATGCTCTTGTTGAGCCTGAAGAGGTTGCAGAAGCATTTGATAAGCTTTATGCAGATGGTAAAGTTCGTCATTTCGGTGTGTCCAACCATAATTCCTATCAGATCGCATTGCTGAATAAATATCTTGGTGAAGATAACCCGATCATGGTGAACCAGCTTCAGTTCAGCCTTACCAATACTACAATGGTAGATGCAGGCGTTAATGTGAATATGGAAAATGAAGGTGCAGTTAATCGTGATGGTTCTGTCCTCGATTATTGTCGTCTTAATAATATCACGATACAGCCGTGGTCTCCTTTCCAGTATGGTTTCTTCGAGGGAATCTATATAGATAATCCGAAATTCCCGGAACTTAATGCAAAGCTGAATGAAATGGCTGAAAAATACGGTACCACAAACACCGGTATGGTAATTTCGTGGATTCTCCGTCATCCCGCAAAGATGCAGCCGATCATCGGTACAGTAAATGTTGAAAGAATTCGTCAGATCGCAGCGGCATCAGATGTTGATATCACTCGTGAAGACTGGTATGCACTGTATAAAGCAGCAGGAAACAGACTTCCGTAATAAAAAAACACTCGATAGTGATTTTTATCGATCCTATCGGGTGTTTTTTATTGTTATTCTTTGCAGTCTACTTTTCCTGCGATGCAATCGGCTACATATAATCCCATTGCGCCTGCCTGACTAAGGCCTCTGGTTATACCACTTCCGTCACCGATAAGGTATACACCGTCAACCAGTCTGAATTGCTTGTCCGAAACAGGACGAATAGAATAATACTTGTTCTCACAACCGTAGAGAAGTGTGTCATCGTTTGCTGTGCCCGGTGCAACTTTGTCAAGTGCATATATTGTTTCAATTATGTTTGTCAGCATACGATGGGGGAGTACCAGTGATAAATCGCCTGCAGTATACACCGTCAACCAGTCTGAATTGCTTGTCCGAAACAGGACGAATAGAATAATACTTGTTCTCACAACCGTAGAGAAGTGTGTCATCGTTTGCTGTGCCCGGTGCAACTTTGTCAAGTGCATATATTGTTTCAATTATGTTTGTCAGCATACGATGGGGGAGTACCAGTGATAAATCGCCTGCAGTAGCACGGAGAGTCGGTGTTACAGTGTTCTGACCAAGTCTGTGCTCGTTTGTTCTGCGTCCGCGAATTAAGTCACCGAAACGCTGTACAAGAACGTTTCCGTTTCCGATCATATTTGCCATTCGTGCAATGTATTCCGCATATTCAGTCGGCTTGTTGAAAGGCTGAGTAAAGTTGATCGAGGACAGTATTGCGAAGTTACAGTTGTCGGTTTTCTTTTCCGGTTCAGCGTAAGCGTGTCCGTTAGCTGTAATAATGCCGTGGTTGTTTTCAGCAGATACTAAGCCACCCTGATTGAAGCAGAACATTCGTGTACGGTCTTCAAACGTTTTTGTACGGTACAGAATTTTTGGCTCATATATCTGAGAAGAAAATTCGCGCCAAATGATATCCTTCATCTCAACACGAACACCGATATCGACAGAATTCGATTTCATCGGAATATTGTATTTTGAACAGAAATCGTTTACGAACTTTGCACCGCCACGTCCGGTTGCGATTATTACATTTTCAGCTGAACAGAGATCGCCATTGTGACCTACGAGAGTGTGACGACCATTTTCTGTGCGAATTTCAACAACAGGAGTATTAGCGAAAAGCTGAACGCCTGATTCTTCGAGCCATTCAATCAAAGCTTTCATTGTTGCAAAATTCTTATCTGTTCCGAGATGACGTACATTCATGTCAAGCAGACGCAGATTGTTTTGCAAACACTTCAGTTTAAGAGCTTCATTTGATTTGAAAAGCTTGGGGTAATTTTCGCCTGCGAATTTTTCGAGTGTATGGTCAACCTCGTTGATGTAATTCATGGCGACATTATCACCGAGAGCTTCACCGAGTGTACCACCGTATGCAGTTCCTAAATTGAATTTGCCGTCTGAGAATGCACCTGCACCTGCAAAACCTGATGTTATGCTGCAAACCTTGCAATGTACACATCCATGATTTCCTGTTGCGGGACAGTGTCTTTTGGTAATAATATGACCGCTTTCATATATTGCTATTGATATAGAAGGGTCTACAGTTTTTAGACGGTAAGCTGCCATAAGACCGCCCATACCACCGCCTATTATCGCTGCATGGAATTTCATATAAACCTCCGATAGATTTGTATACTACATATATATTCTAACACTTTTTTTATCGTAAGTAAAGAGGAGAACAGATAATTCGAAGCAAAAATATATTTCTTTAATAGAAAATGAAGAATATAGTAATTAATAGTCGGAATTAATGGAATTAAATCCCATATTATATATAAAGTGATTACTTTTGAAAATGCATCTGATTTGATATCGCTTGGTGATTCACTTGATTTTTTTTATTAAAAATGATATAATGAACAAAATGATGTATTACCTGGGGGAATATATAATGCCACACGAGCTTACAGAAGTTGAAAGAAATAAAATAAAAGAGGAGATAGCACATCGCCAAGCTGTTGTTACACCGCAATGCATCGCAGAAGTACAGCGCACACGAGCACTCGGTGACCTTTCTGAGAATGATGAGTATCGTAGTGCCAAGCGTGAACTTAACAGAAATTACAGTCGTTTGCGCTACCTTAAAGCACTTCTGGATAATTCGGTTGTTGTAAATTATGAATCTGATGAGGATTCAATAGGACTTTTCGATCATGTTACGCTGTTCTATGATTACGGCGATGGCGAAACAGAAGAACGTACTATAACTATCGTAACACCTTTGAGAAACGATATCCTCAATAACAGAATCAGTAAAGACTCACCGCTTGGCAGTGCACTTATCGGTCATAAAATTGGTGATAAAATTAAGATAAAAGTGAACGATAATTATTCATACTATGTTGAAATACGCGATATGACTAAGGGAATTGATGACGATTCACTTAGAATAAACTAAAAATTAAAAGGCTGCTCGCATTTCGAAAATTTCTTCATTACTGCGAGCAGTCACTTTTTTGACTTATGAAAGTTTGGCGGTTGAAGCGAATATGTGTAGATACATTGACAAATTCCATATATTATGATATAATATACAAAGAAAATGCGTATTTATTCGCTTTTTGTACAAATTATGACCGATTATTGCTGTGATAATGTAGTTTTATTCACATTATCAGTGACGAAATATTGTAATATAAAATTAATAAAGGCAGAAATAACATGAAAATTATCGATTTACTTAAGCAGGATACACTGCATCTTTCCTTTGAAGTTTTTCCACCTAAAACCGAATCAAGCTTTGAAAGTGTAATTACTGCAACACGCGAGATAGCCAAACTTCAGCCATCATTTATGAGCGTTACTTATGGTGCTGGTGGTGGCACAAGTAAGTATACACTTGATATTGCCAAGGAAATCAAGGAAAAATATAACGTACCAAGCCTGGCACACCTTACTTGTGTTTCTTCGACTCGTGAAACAGTTCGACAGAAGATTGCAGATATCAAGGAAGCCGGTATAGAAAATGTTATGGCATTGAGAGGAGATATTCCTGCTCATCTTGAAAATGCTGACAGAAGCAATTGGGAGTATAAGCACGCAATCGAGTTGATAGAAGATCTGAAGGCTTCCGGTGCGGATTTCTGTATCGGAGGTGCTTGCTACCCTGAGATTCACCCTGAAAGCGTTAATCAAAAGGATGATATCAAATATTTGAAGGAAAAAGTTGATGCGGGTTGCTCGTTCTTAACAACTCAGATGGTTTTTGACAATAACCTGTTCTATAATTTCCTCTATAAAATTCGTGAAGCAGGTATTACTGTGCCTGTAATTCCGGGTATTATGCCTATTACCAATGCAAATCAGGTAGCACGCTCAATAAAGCTTTCCGGTTCTTATATGCCACAGAGATTTAAGAGCCTCGTTGATAAATTTGGTAATGATCCGGCAGCAATGAAGCAGGCAGGAATTGCGTATGCAACTGACCAGATCATCGACCTTTACGCAAATGATATTAAGAACGTTCATGTTTATTCTATGAATAAGCCTGATGTAGCTGAAAAAATTCAAAACAATCTTTCCGACATTTTAGGTAAATGAGCAATACAGCTATAATAAAAAAATATAACGAACCCGATATAAATGAAAAAGAGATACTTCGTTATGCAGGATGCAGAAAAGCAGATGATGAAGTAATAGCTCTAATGAGATCGTGCGTTGAAGAAGCAAGAGGGAAGTTAAGCTATAATGTATGCTTCCGTGAACTTGATATATGTAGTATTGCACAGGATGGCTGTATAGATTTGGGTATATGCAATATAAAGTCGGCTGATCTTGCTAAAAATTTGCGTGATTGCGGACGTGTTATAATCTTTGCAGGTACTCTCGGTATCGATATAGACAGACTTATCTACAAATACGGACGAATTTCTCCTTCAAAAGCGTTAATGATGCAGGCGATAGGTGCGGAACGTATTGAGGCATTGTGTGATACCTTTTGCGATGATATTTTTTCACAGGTACAGAATGTTTCACGCTTGAAACCTAGATTCAGTCCGGGCTTTGGTGACCTTACAATAGATGTGCAAAAGCTGATATTTGATGTTTTGGGTTGTTCAAAATCTTTGGGAATGTCGCTGAATGAAAGCTTGCTTATGTCACCATCAAAGTCCGTTACCGCATTTGTCGGAATCGTTAACGATTAAAGCATAATTGCACATATTACTATTCCATATAGGAGTAACAAATGACTTTCAAGGAATATTTACAAAATAATATAGTTTATCTCGATGGTGGCATGGGAACACTTTTGCAGGATCGTGGATTAAAGCCCGGAGAACTGCCGGAGAGATGGAATATTACTCACCCTGAAATCATAACTGAAATTCATAAAAATTACTATGATGCAGGAAGTAACGTTGTTTGCACTAATACGTTCGGCGCAAATTCGCTGAAATTTTCAGACGATGAGCTGGAAGAAATAATAAAAGCCGCTATTTCAAATGCAAGATCAGCTATAGAGCAGAGTAATAAGAAATCCGAAAAATTCGTTGCACTGGATATAGGACCGTCAGGAAAGCTTCTTAAGCCTTTCGGTGATCTTGATTTTGAGGATGCAGTCTCCGTTTTTGCAAAAACTGTTCGTATAGGTGCAAAATATGGCGCAGATCTCGTGCTGATTGAAACTATGAACGATAGCTACGAGACGAAAGCGGCACTCCTTGCTGTAAAGGAAAACTGTGATTTGCCGGTTATAGTTACAAATGCATACAGCGAAGATGGAAAACTGATGACAGGAGCTACACCGTCCGCTATGGTTGCTATGCTTGAAGGCATGG
Organism: uncultured Ruminococcus sp.; assembly: GCA_964430105.1. GTDB lineage: Bacteria > Bacillota > Clostridia > Oscillospirales > CAG-272 > UMGS1696. The sequence goes on from CAYSEF010000020.1 coordinate 13,131, forward strand.
GAGCTGATGCAATAGGTGCAAACTGTTCTCTGGGGCCGATTCAGCTTCGTGGTGTCGCAGCAGAATTGCTGGAAAATGCATCTGTTCCTGTAATTATGAAGCCAAATGCGGGATTACCCAAAGCATTGGATGGTAAAACAGTATTTGATATCACTTCGGATGAATTTGCTGACGAAGTAGCCGGCTTTGTAGAAAAGGGAATAAGAGTGATCGGTGGATGTTGCGGAACAACTCCCGAATATATCGCAAAGCTTGCTGATAAAACCAAGAATATGCAGGCTAAGCCGATCGAAAAGAAAAATTTTACAGTAGTATCTTCATATACACATACAGTAAAATTCGGCGAATCTCCAATTTTAATAGGCGAAAGAATAAATCCGACAGGTAAAAAGCGTTTTAAGCAGGCGCTTATCGAGCATGATATCGATTATATCCTCGGAGAGGGTGTTCGTCAGCAGGAAAAAGGAGTACATATTCTCGATGTAAATGTCGGTTTGCCTGATATTGATGAAGTTGAAATGCTGAAAACAGCAGTTTGTGAACTTCAAGCGATAATCGACTTGCCACTACAGATCGATACTTCAAATATCGAAGCAATGGAAACCGCACTTCGCAGATATAACGGTAAACCGATGATAAACTCGGTCAATGGCAAAGCTGAAAATATGCGTGAGATATTCCCACTTGTTAAAAAATACGGTGGAGTAGTTGTTGCATTGACACTTGATGAGTCCGGAATTTCAGCAAATGCTCAAGATCGTTACGCTATCGCTGAAAATATATTGAAGGTTGCAGCAGAATATGGTATCGATAAGAAAGACATAGTTTTCGATACGCTTGCAATGACGATAAGCGCTGATTCTACTGCAGCTCTGGCAACATTAAAGTCCTTAAACAGAATAAAGAACGAACTTGGATGCCATACATCGCTTGGTGTGTCTAATGTTTCGTTTGGTCTGCCAAATCGTGATGCTGTAAACGGTACATTTTTTGCTCTTGCACTTGAAAACGGTCTGTCAGCAGCAATTATGAATCCATTCTCAGCGGACATGATGAAAACCTATTATACATATAGGGCACTCAAGGGTCTTGATGAAAACTGCTATGAATATATCGAAAATGCCAACACATTTGCAGTTTCCACTCCGGTTGCGACAAATTCAAGCAGTACAGACGCAAATAAGCTGACAGGTGAAAATGAATATGGCTCTGAGTTAAAGCGTGCTGTTGTCAAAGGATTAAAGGAAAAATCCGCTGATCTCACATCTGAATTACTTATGTCAACACAGCCCCTTGATATTGTTCAAAACGAGATTATTCCTGCATTGAATATAGTTGGAAAGGGCTTTGAAGATAAGACTGTTTATCTGCCACAGTTGCTAATGAGTGCAGAAGCAGCGAAATCAGCATTTGAAAAGATAAAATCCTTTATGGCTAACGATGGTAGCAAATCTGCCTCAAAGGGAACTTTCGTGCTTGCAACAGTTCATGGTGATATTCATGATATTGGTAAAAATATAGTTAAGCTGCTTCTTGAAAACTATGGATTTGACGTTATAGATCTTGGACGTGACGTTCCTCCTGAAACTATTTCTGATAAGGTTGTTGAGCTTCACGCACCGATAGCAGGACTTAGTGCATTGATGACAACGACTGTTCCTGCAATGGAAGAAACAATAAAGCTTCTGCGAAAGAATGCGCCATGGTGCAAGGTAGTGGTAGGTGGTGCGGTACTTACACAAGAATATGCTGACAAAATAGGTGCCGACAAATACGCTAAAGATGCTATGGAAACTGTAAGATACGCTGAATCTATACTTGAGTAATAATAAAATCAATAAAAGCCGTTTGAGCCTTCAAAAGAGAAAGCTGAAACGGCTTTTTTATTGTTATAAAAGGGATATTACACTATCTTGATTCCAAAATCTGTAAGAGCCTTCTTTATCTGATCAATATGATTGAAATTTCTTGTCTCAAGCGTGAGTCTGAGATAGCAACCGTTTACATCAGAACCTTCGTTAGAACGCTCATGGTGTACAGAAATGACATTTCCACCGTGTTCGGCGATAATTCTTGAAACATTCATAAGCTGACCCGGCTTGTCGAGAAGCTCAATAATAAGATTACAGCTACGACCGGACATGAGAAGACCACGTGTGATAACTCGTGAGAGGATAGTAACATCGATATTACCACCGGAAAGAAGGCAGACAGCCTTTTTGTTTGTTAAATCAACCTTTCCGAACATAGCTGCAGCAACAGCAACTGCACCTGCACCTTCAGTTACAAGCTTATGCTGTTCCATCAATGTAAGAATAGCTGCTGAAATTTCGTCGTCAGTTACTGTTACAATTTCATCTACATACTTAGAGCACAGATCGTAGGTAAGGCTTCCGGGTTCCTTAACAGCTATACCGTCTGCAATCGTCATAACGGAATTGAGTTTTTCAATATGACCGTCATGGATAGAGTTAAGCATAGAAGGCGCGCCTGAAGCTTGAACGCCGATAACCTTGATTTTGGGATTCAATGATTTTATTGTAAATGCAATACCGGATATAAGTCCACCGCCACCGATAGGAACGATAACTGCATCCATGTCGGGAACCTGTTCCATCAATTCGAGCGCAATAGTGCCTTGACCTGCAATTACATCAGGATCATTAAAAGGATGAATAAAGGTGTAACCAAACTCATCACGAAGGCTTAAAGCTTTTTGATATGCGTCATCGTAAACACCTTCAACGAGGCAGATATCCGCACCATAGCTTCTTGTGGCTTCAACCTTTGATATAGGAGCGCCATCTGGCAGACAAATTGTAGCTTTGATACCATTTTTTTGTGCAGCAAGAGCAACACCCTGAGCGTGATTTCCCGCAGAGCAAGCGATCACACCACGACTTTTTTCTTCATCCGTGAGCTGTGACATCTTGTAATACGCACCACGAACCTTGAATGAGCCTGTAACCTGTAAATTTTCGGTTTTCAGATATAACTCAGTTCCGGGTTTAAGCTTTGGCGCATATATAACGTCAGTTTTGCGAATAACATTTTTCAGGATATAACTTGCCTTATAAACGCTGTCGAGCGATAAATTTTTGGTATTTTCCATTGCTGACAGTCCTCCTTAAAGTAAACTCGTGATAAAGTGTTCAGCAGCACGTGGTGAACGACTTCCTCTTGCCAAAGCGAATGCCTCCGCGCGTACATCAAGCTCATTTTGCGGAATAGAAATACCGGCTTTTTCAGCGAGTGTGTGTACGATATCAAGGTAAAGAGCTTTGTTTGGACGCTGGAAATATACAGTTAAGCCAAAGCGATCAGACAGTGACATAAGCTCCTGTACAGTGTCTGAATGGTGTACATCATCAGAATCCGATCTATCGGAGAAGCTTTCCTTCACAATGTGGCGTCTGTTGCTTGTTGCATAAATGACAGCATTTTTAGCTTTTGCTGTTGCTGAGCCTTCCAGAACAGCTTTAAGCATACTAAAGCAATCATCGTTTTTGTTAAACGAGAGGTCATCGATAAAAATAATAAATTTAAGCGGATTCTCAGCGATTCTGCCCATTACATAAGACAAACTGAAAAGTTGATCCTTGCGAAGCTCGATAAGTCGCATACCGTCATTGGCAAAATAATTTGCACAGGCTTTGACAGTTGAAGATTTACCTGTTCCAGCATCACCGCAGAGAAGAACATTTGCTGCCGGTCTGCCTTCAATGAGTGCTTTTGTATTCTCGAATACTTGCTTGCGTTCTTCTTCGTAACCTACAAAAGAATCGAGTGAAATATCGTCGGCTGTTTCAACAGGCACAATATCATCGTCAGTTACACGGAACATCTTTGATGATGCGAAGATACCATAACCATAGCGAGAAATATTATCAAGTCTGTTAGCGTAGGTGGCAGTAAAATCTATAGCTGTGTTCTCAAATTTTGGAATATATCCGGTGTAGTTAGGGATATTTACGAGATTTTTTGAGTCTATCGTCGTCAATCTTGATAGAATAGAAAGCTCATTTTTTGCGTTTTCTATAAGAGAATCAGAGAGCTGTTTACCCTGTGCAGTGCCAATTACGTAACTGTTTTCGTCCTCATATACTGCGTGTTCGAGAAACGATGAAAAAGAAAATCCATAATTCGCAAGAGAATTGACAAATTTGCCATAAAGAGACATTTTTTGCGATGTACAGCCGTCATGATTAAGATAATTGAGTAGAGAGATCATTGGTTCTTTGGAAAGTATTCCTCGGAAAACGCTAAGAGCCGATAGCTCATAAGATAAATTTTGCAATTCTGTCATATTAATCTACAAATTTGTTTATAACGGCACCCTTGTCAGCGGAGCTTACTTGTTCTGCATAACGTGCGAGTGCACCCTTAATGCCTGTTTTCTTTTTGATTTGCATGGTAGCCTTGCGTGATGCGATTTCTTCGTCAGAAACCTTAAGTTCAATAGAATACTTAGGAATATTGATAGAAATAATATCGCCATCTTTGACGTAAGCTATAAGACCACCGCTGACAGCTTCCGGAGAAACATGACCAATTGAAGCACCACGAGTTGCACCGGAGAAACGTCCGTCTGTAATGAGAGCAACATCCTTGTCAAGACCCATACCAGCAATTGCGGAAGTAGGGGAGAGCATTTCACGCATACCGGGACCACCTGCCGGACCTTCATAGCGGATAACAACAACATCACCTGCTACGATTTTGCCTGCGTAGATGGCAGCAATAGCTTCTTCTTCGCTTTCAAATACTTTGGCCGGTCCTTCATGAACGAGCATTTCCGGAGCCACAGCACTTCTCTTGACAACACAGCCATCAGGAGCGAGATTACCCTTGAGTACAGCTATACCGCCGGTTTTTGAAAATGCATTGTCGGGAGTACGAATAACGGATGTGTCACGATTTACAGCATCAGCTATATTTTCAGCCATAGTCTTACCGGTGCAAGTCATAACAGAAGTGTCGAGAAGGCCAAGCTTAGCGATTTCAGCAAGAACAGCGTAAACTCCACCAGCTTCATTCAGATCTTCCATATATGTAGGACCTGCCGGTGCGAGATGGCAAAGATTCGGAGTTTTTTCACTGATTTCATTAGCCATGTCGAGATTGAATTCAACACCACATTCATTAGCGATAGCAGGCAGATGAAGCATACTGTTTGTAGAGCAACCAAGAGCCATATCTGCGGTAAGTGCATTGCGAATAGCTTCTTTGGTCATGATATCGCGTGGCTTGATATTCTTCTTAACAAGCTCCATTATTTGCATACCGGCGTGTTTAGCAAGTTCTATTCTTGCAGAATAAACAGCAGGAATAGTACCATTGCCACGCAAGCCCATACCAAGAACCTCAGTAAGGCAGTTCATGGAGTTTGCAGTATACATACCTGAGCATGAACCGCAGGTCGGACAAGTGTTTTCTTCACAAACAGTGAGCTGTTTTTCGTCGATTTTACCTGCGGAGAAAGCACCGACAGCTTCAAACATACTCGAAAGGGAAGTTTTCTTTCCGTTTACTCTACCCGCAAGCATAGGGCCACCGGAAACAAATATTGTAGGAATATTTACGCGTGCAGCAGCCATTAACAGACCGGGTACGTTCTTATCGCAGTTTGGAACCATAACAAGTCCGTCGAAGCCGTGTGCAAGAACCATAGCTTCGGTTGAGTCTGCGATAATATCACGTGTAATAAGCGAATATTTCATACCGGTGTGTCCCATTGCAATACCGTCACAAACAGCTATAGCAGGGAACACGATAGGAGTACCGCCGGCCATTGCAACGCCGATTTTTACAGCCTCAACTATTTTGTCGATGTTCATGTGTCCCGGAACGATTTCGTTGTGAGAGCTAACAATACCGATAAGAGGACGTGCCTGTTCTTCCTTAGTCAAACCAAGTGCGTGATATAAGCTTCTGTGAGGAGCGTTTTGGAAGCCGTCTACTATTGTATCTTTGATCATAGCATTGTTTCCTTTCAAATTGTAAAGTTTTTTGAAAAGGGTGCGGGGAAATCTTTTCAAAAAAAGTTTTCCCCGCAAAAATATTCTTCTCAGTTATTGATGAGCTTGTCTTCGTCGCTCCAGCTGTAAAGCTTACGGATTTCCTTACCAACAACTTCGGAAGGATGTTCAGAAGCGAGCTTACGCATAGCATTGAAGTGAACCTGAGAGCCTGCATCGGACATATCGAGGAGGAAGTCCTTTGCAAAGGTGCCATCCTGAATATCGGAGAGGATCTTCTTCATTGTCTTCTTGGTTTCTTCGGTGATGATCTTCGGACCGGTGATATAGTCACCATATTCAGCAGTGTTGGAGATAGAGTAACGCATACCTTCAAAACCACTCTGATAAATAAGGTCAACAATGAGCTTCATTTCATGGATACATTCAAAGTAAGCGTTTCTCGGGTCATAGCCTGCTTCAACGAGGGTTTCGTAACCTGCCTGCATAAGTGCACATACACCGCCACAGAGAACTGCCTGTTCACCAAAGAGGTCTGTTTCAGTTTCGGTTCTGAATGTGGTTTCAAGAACACCTGCACGAGCACCGCCAATACCAAGTGCATAAGCAAGAGCGATTTCCAGTGCATCACCGGTAGCATCCTGTTCAACGGCTACAAGACAGGGAACACCCTTGCCAGCCTGATATTCGGAACGAACGGTGTGACCAGGACCCTTAGGTGCGATCATAACTACGTTTACATTCTTCGGGGGCTTAATGCAACCGAAATGAATGTTGAAGCCATGTGCAAAAGCGAGTGTCTTGCCTTCTGTGAGGTTCGGTTCGATTGATTCTTTGTAGAGCTTAGCCTGCTTTTCGTCGTTGATGAGGATCATGATCATATCGGCGTTAGCGGCAGCATCAGCAGATGTCATAACTTTCAGACCCTGTGCTTCAGCTTTAGCCCAGCTCTTTGAGCCTTCGTAAAGACCAACGATTACATTAACGCCGGAATCCTTGAGGTTAAGAGCGTGTGCATGACCCTGAGAGCCATAACCAATAATAGCAACGGTTTTGCCATTGAGTTTAGCGAGATTGCAGTCCTGCTGATAGTAAATGTTCTGCATGATAGATTTCTCCTTTATATTAAGTGATATGTTAAATACTATTTAATAAGCAATGATCGTCAAATAAAGCTGCGACCTATTTGCCTAAAACATTGTTACCTCTTTCAAGTGCAACTGCACCTGTACGGCATATTTCCATGATTCCGAGAGGCTTCATTACATCAATAAATGCCTTAATCTTTGAAGGCTCTCCCGTAACCTCTATCGACATAGTTTCAGTTGTATAGTCAATGATTTTTGCACGATATACTTCTGCTGCCGCCATTACTTCACTGCGAATATCAGGCGTATTTCTTACTTTCAAAAGCACAAGCTCACGTTCAACAGAATTATCATCTTCGAGATACTTGACCTTGTGTACATTGTGAAGCTTCAAAAGCTGATTTATAAGCTGTTCGCGCACATTTTCATCACCTTTGATAGTGATAGTCATGCGTGAATATGTGGGATCTTCGGTTTCACCAACTGTCAGTGAATCGATATTGAAGCCTCTGCGCATGAAAAGTCCGGCTACTCTCGCAAGAACGCCATACTTGTTTTCTACATAAGCAGAAATTACAAATCTGTTTTTCATTCTACAGCACCCTCCTTTGAAGTGATCATATCATCAATCGAGCCACCCGGAGGGAGCATGGGAAGTACAAATTCATCCATATCGATAACAGTGTCGATAAGATATGGGCCATCGTGTTTCATAGCTTTTTCAAATGCAGTGCGGAATTCGCTTATGGTTGTAACTCTTGTTCCTTCAAGACCAAATGCATCTGCCAGCTTAACAAAGTCGGTTTTACGTCCGAGTACAGTGTTGGAATATCTCTTTCCGTAGAATAATGTTTGCCACTGACGAACCATACCGAGAACTCCGTTGTTCATAATAACAATAACCACCGGGGTATTATAAGTAACAGCGGTAGCAAGCTCATTGAGATTCATTCCAAAGCTTCCGTCACCCGTAATGAGAACGGTTCTGTCACCTTCTGCAATAGAAGCACCGATGGCAGCACCAAGACCATATCCCATAGTTCCAAGACCACCACTTGAAGCAAAACGTCTTGAAGCTTCAAAATCAACGTATTGTGCAGTCCACATCTGATGCTGACCGACATCTGTTGCTATGATTGTGTTTTTATCTTTGACATCGTTGATAACATCGAATATCTTCTTTGGTGTCATGGCATCTCCGGCTTTTTCTTCAGCCAAATCGCTAATACGCTTTCCTTCTGCTTTTAAGCCTTCAACAAGCTCACACCATTCAGGATGCTTTTGTTCGGCACAGCGTTCTGCGATTCTTTCAAACGAAGAAACTATATCACCGATAATGCCACATTCTACCTTAACATTTTTGTTTATTTCCGAGAGGTCTGTATCGAGCTGAATGATTTTTGCACCTTCTGCGTATTTTGATACATTACCTGTGGCTCTGTCACTGAAACGAACACCGATACCAAGAACAAGGTCTGCTTCCTTGTTTGCCATAGAAGAAGCATATTGACCGTGCATACCCTCCATGCCAAGGAATCTGTCGTATGAGTTGGGTAAAGCAGACAGACCCATGAACGTACATCCGATGTAAGCATCGATTTTTTCTGCAAAATTCATGATAGCTTTTGACATTGCACGTCCGGCAGCACCGCCACCAATATAGATATACGGTTTTTTAGCTGCATTTATAAGTTCAACAGCACGATCTATTTCTTCATCTGTAGCAATTCTCTGTTCGAGACATGGAACGATTTCCTGGGGTACAAATTCACATTCAGCAATCTGTACATCCTTAGGAATATCGATAAGCACAGGACCGGGACGACCTGATTTAGCGATTTGGAATGCCTCGCGTATAGTATCTGCAAGCTCGGTTACGTCAGTAACGAAATAATTGTGCTTTGTGATAGGCAGTGTGACACCGGTGATGTTTATTTCCTGGAAACTATCCTTACCTATGAGGTTTGTGGGAACATTTCCCGTAATAGCGATCATTGGTATAGAGTCGAGCATTGCTGTTGCGATACCTGTTACTAGATTGGTTGCACCGGGACCGGAAGTAGCAATAACAACGCCGACTTTGCCGGTAGCTCTGGAGTAACCGTCGGCTGCATGAGCTGCGCCTTGTTCATGAGCTGCCAGGTAGTGATTTATACGATCGCTTGATTTATATAGTTCGTCGTAAATGTTAAGTACCTGTCCGCCCGGATAGCCGAACACATCGGTAACGCCCTGTTCGATCAGAGTTTCAATGACGATACGCGAGCCGGACATTTTAATATTTTCTTGCATTATTACCTCCAAGCAAATGGTAGATAACAAAAAAACTCCTTCGCTCATTTGTTATCCTTTGACAACAAAGAGACGAAAGAGTTTAAATACGATTAAATCTTCCGCGGTACCACTCTTCTTCACCCCATGCAGGGATGCACCTCAGAGGCTGACACCTCTTAACTCTGTTACGGGAGTACCCGTCTGAAATTACTTTCATTTGGGATATGTAAAACAAACCGATCAAATGATTTAATAACAGCCACTCCATGGTGACTTCAGCAGACCTACCCAATGCCTTGCAGCGACCGACATCTCTCTGTGAAAGTATGGCACCTGCTTACTTTTCCACTTCGCTGTGTTTGTGTTAATAATTATACCACCGCTGACAAGATTTTGTCAAGTGATTTTTGCAATTTTTATACACGAAAAGTGTAATATTTTGTCTTTTGTTTTACAGCGATTTGCCAAGCTTGTATGCTTTGGACATAAGCTCACCGTTTTCGGACATATCGCTGTCTCGACCGATGACAAATTTCTCAGTTAAAACCATTTCTCTTGCCAAAAAATCGCCGAGATACCAGTCGTAATTTTTATTGTCGTTCGAAGTTGGAGCACCTTGAGCAAAAACTCCGATAAGTTTGATTTTTCCGGGTTCGAGAGTAGTTCCGTTATTGCCCATTATGCAGTAATGACGATTCATATATGTAATCATCGGACCGCACACCTGTGAGCAGTAGTTTGGAGCAGCCAGTATCAGTGCACCACATTCGTGCAGATCCTTCCAATATGGTTTAAGATCGTCATCGAGAATGCAGTCGATACCATTATCTTTGCAAGTACGACACGCCTGGCAACCTCTGATATTCATATCGTTGATGTTGTAAATAACAACTTCATGTCCTGCTTCTTTTGCACCGTCTATTATACGGTTTGCAAGAGCGGTTGAATTGCTGTTTTTTCGAGGACTTCCGAGTACTGCGATAACCTTCATAACGGTTTTCCTTCCTGATTATATTGTGTTTTGTTTGGATAATTATTCTGTATACTAACAAAGTATAAAAAATCAAACAACGAGCATAAATATACAAACGGTGTATTGTGTAATTGCTGATGTCAGATTACTCAACTGTTACAGACTTCGCCAAGTTTCTGGGACAATCCACATCAAGTCCTTTTCGTGCGGATGTTTTGTAGGCGATTAGCTGAAGTGCAGTCATAGCAGGGAGTGGCGCATTTACAGCCTTTGATGGAATCGAAATTATTTCATCTGCCGGAATGGTATAATTCTTAGCAACTGCTTCTGCAACTATTGCGACAACAAACGCACCACGCGATTTCACTTCACGAATACCAGAGATCATCTTTTCGCAAAGCGATTCATCAGTTATAACTGCAATTATTGGTGTGCCATCTTCAACCAGTGAGATAGTACCATGTTTCAACTCACCTGCCGCATAGGATTCACAGTGGATATATGAAATTTCCTTTAATTTGAGAGCACCCTCAGTGCAGAGGAGACTGTCGATACCACGACCAATGTAAAAAATATGCTCATGAGTGTGAAGCTTTTCTGCTATAGAGTCAAGCATATCCGATTGTGCAATTACATTGGAGATAGACGTTGGTATTTCTTCTGAAAAAGTTTCACATATTTCGCGAGCGGTTATTTCATCAAGCTTACCGCCCGCAAGTGCAAGACGTACTGCAAAGAGAGTGAGAACGGAACACTGAACCATATAAGCCTTTGTGCTTGCTACAGCGATTTCAGGACCTGCCCATGTATATATAACGTCATCAGCTTCACGAGCAACTGACGAGCCGACTACATTAACTATAGCAAGAGTGCGTATTCCTCTTTCTTTTGCAAGACGCAGAGCAGCGAGAGTGTCCGCAGTTTCACCTGACTGGGATATAAGTATAACGAGATCGTTTTCTGCAAGTATCGGGTTGCAGTAGCGGAATTCGGATGCAATATCTACATTTACCCGGATACGAGCATATTTTTCTATCATAGCCTTGCCATAAAGACCGGCGTGCATAGCTGTTCCGCAAGCTACAATATGGATAGTGCCGATATTTGAAAGCTCACCACTGTCAATAAGCGGAATGTCAAAGAAGGGAAGACCGTCACGAAGTCGTGGAGCAACGGTTTTACGGATAGCCTCCGGTTCTTCATTGATTTCCTTGAGCATGAAGTGAGGATATCCCATTTTTTTTGCTGCTTCAACGTCCCATTCAACACATTCAGCCTTGATGTCGGAATTCTCACCGTTTTCAAGCACAAATCGTATGTTACTTCCGTCGAGTACTACAACAACATCTTCGCCCGGGCGATAGTATGTTCTTGTATGAGCAAGAATTGCAGGAATATCAGATGCAATAAGTCCGGCATCACTTGTTTTTGCAACGATAAGTGGGCTGTCACGGCGCATTGCATACAGCTTGTGAGGATGATCGTTAAAAATTACACCGAATGCAAATGATCCACGCAAGTCTTTGGATACTGCAAATAATGCTTTGACAGGGTCATGTGTTTCTTTGTAACGAAGATCGAGCTGCATTGCCGCGACTTCTGTGTCTGTGTCTGAGATAAAAGTGTAACCGATTCTTTCAAGCTCGATTTTTAATTCGGCATAATTCTCGATAATGCCATTGTGTACTAAAGTAAGAGAAGGTGCGCTGTGAGGATGCGAGTTTATGTCAGAAGGAGCACCATGAGTTGCCCATCTGGTATGCCCGATACCACAGTTACCTTCAATCGGATGGGTCGCAAGACGTTCACGAAGCGCTTCGAGCCTTCCTTTTGATTTGATGCTTACAACACCGCAAGATGTTTCAACAGCGACACCGGCGGAATCATAGCCTCTGTATTCGAGTGTGCCAAGTCCATCGAGAAGAATAGGCACACAATTTTTATTTCCGGTAAAACCGATAATACCACACATAGTATATAACCTCAGCGATATTAAAATCGCATATGCTTTCACCGCCATTTTGTTTTGCAGTCACCCGCATATTTGTAGACGGTGTACGACAGTTCGCTCTGCCGGGGGAATACCCGCCGAAAACTTCGATAATTCCCCACCTCGTCAACTCCGAAGAGTCTAGCGCTTAACGTGGAATTTTGAAGTAAGAATGTGTATAAACTACGCTCCTTACTTCAGTTCTGCGGATATTGTATCTGCAATAAGATTTGCTGCTTTTTCAATCAGTTCAATATCTGAGCCTTCTGCCATGACACGAATGAGAGGTTCTGTTCCTGATGGACGAACAACAACTCTGCCGGTGTCACCAAGCATAGCTTTAGCTTCTTCAATGCTTGCCTTAACTCTGCTGTCGGTATAGAAACGAAGCTTTCCCTCGTTTGATATCTTCAAATTTATCATAGTCTGAGGATATTTTACCATAACCTTATTAAGCTCGGAGAGAGACTTTTCTTTACGACGCATAATAGAAAGAAGCTGTGCGGCAGTAAGTTCACCATCACCTGTTGTAGCAAAATCGCGGAAAATAATATGACCGGATTGTTCGCCGCCAAATGAATAATCCTCAAGAAGCATTTCTTCGAGAACATATCTGTCACCAACTTTGGTTGCGATAAAGCGAAGTCCGTTTTCATCACAGAATTTTGTAAAACCGAAGTTTGTCATGATAGTTCCGACTACAGCGTTGTGATTGAGTCTGCCTCTTTCTTTGATATCGAGTGCACAAATCGACATGATCATGTCACCGTCTACCAGTTCGCCATTTTCGTCAACACAGAGGCATCTGTCAGCATCGCCATCGAATGCAACACCGCAGTCAAGCTTGTTTTCGCGAACATATTCTGATAGTGTTTCAATGTGAGTAGAACCGCAGTTGTCGTTGATATTTGCACCATTTGGGTTGTTTGCGAGCATATGTACTTCTGCGCCAAGCTCTGTAAATAGAGTTTCGGCAGTATATGAAGCGCTTCCGTTTGCACAGTCAACAGCGATTTTTAATCCATCGAGTGAGTAAGAAACACTGCTCTTGATATGATTGATGTAGTCACGATGAGCATTTTTTGCTACTTCAATTCTTCCGACACCATCACCGATAGGGGTAGGGAACTGAGCAACGCCATCGAGAACCATAGCTTCTATACGCTCCTCTAAAAGGTCGTCAAGTTTGTAACCTTCGCCATTGAAAATTTTGATTCCGTTGAATTCAGAGGGGTTGTGAGATGCAGAAATCATAATACCTGCATCGGCTTTGTATTTTTCGATAAGATAAGCTACAGCCGGAGTAGGTACAACGCCAAGCTGAACAACATCGGCACCGACACAGCAGAGACCTGCCATTACAGCACTTGCCAGCATATCAGACGATGTTCTTGAATCGCATCCGACAACAAATTTTGGACGGCAGCGGCATCCTTCCGTGAATATAGTCGCAGCGGCTTTACCTATTGAAAGTGCGCGTTCACAAGTAAGCTCTGTGTTTGCTATTCCTCGTACGCCATCTGTCCCAAATAATCTTCCCATGATTTAAGTCTGCCTTTCTGGATTGCTTTTTTTACCTGGATTGTTTTTTGATAATGCATGATTCGCTTTTGAATATCGAGTCAGCATCAACTACGCCTCTTACTCTGGAGAGAGGGTAGATGTTTGTGTTTTTGCCTATAATAGAGCCCGGATTAAAGACTGTGTTGCATCCGACCTCAACATGGTCGCCAAGAATCGAGCCCATTTTTTTAAGTCCCGTTTCAATGCGCTTTGTGCCATATCGAATTACAACATTCGTCTTATCGCTTTTGACATTTGAAGTGATGACACCGGCAGCCATATGTGAACGATAACCGAGAATAGAGTCACCACAATAGTTGAAGTGCGGTATTTGAACATTGTCAAAAAGTATAGCGTTTTTAACTTCTGTTGAATTTCCTACAACACAGTTTTTGCCAATGATAGCACTTCCACGAATAAATGCACAGTGACGTATTTCAGCGTTTTCATCGATGATACACGGTGGCTTTATCAAAGCTGTAGGAGCTACTGAAGCAGATTTTGCAATCCACACATTTTCTGTAGGAGAATAGAAGCTTTCCGGATCGAGAGTCTTGCCAAGATCGACGATGAACGAAGCAATATGTGGAAGAACTTCCCAGGGAAATTCATATTCTGAGATAAGCGGTGCAGCGATCGAGTGAGTAAGATCGAACAGTGAACAACATTTGAGTTTTTCCATTATTTAGATATTGACCTCCTTTCGTTAATGTAGGTTTAAATATGAGAGCAAATGCGCCCATATACTTTATTATACGAAAATAATGTGCTCTTGTCAATAAAAGAATAGAAATAATAGGTTGAAATGGATAAGAAATAGCAAAACGACTTATTGAGTGTACATTCGACTTTTTTTAATGGAATTGTTATTTTTTAATTATTTTCTATTGACATATGCTGTGTTTTTTGATAAAATGTAACTAATACAATACACTTGTAATTAAATTTTAGGAGAATTAAAACAGTGAAAAAAACAATAGCTTTTCTCTTAGTTCTGTCAACGCTTCTTACGTCGACTCTGCTGACATCTTGTAATAACGACGTGTCAACCGAAACTGAAAGCAATGAAGCAATTCAGGAAGAAGTTGTATCCAGTGGTATTAATATCATAGAAAATGGCGCTTCTGTATATTCAATAGTGCGTTCTGATTTTGCAAATTCCGATGATCCGGAAACAAGAGCAACACTTTCACTTCGCAAAGCTATTGAGGAAACATACGGTGCCAAAATGACTCTTGCGACAGACTGGATAGGACGTAATGCGGATCCCGATACAATGAAGGATGTCTATGAAATACTCATAGGTCATACAAACCGTAATGAAACAGCGGCAGCTATAGCTGATCTTGGTTCAAATGAATATATCATTAAGGTAGTTGACAAAAAGATTATTATCTGCGGTCACGATGATAATCTTACAAGACGAGCTGTTAATGAGTTTATCAAAACTTACATAAATGCAGAAAATGCTACTCTTGAAATACCTGCAGATTTGAATGTTGTTTCTGAAGCACAGTATTTTGACAGCGTAGAACATTCTGTTTCCTATGATGAAATGGGCGATGCAGTCCTTAGTGCGTTTGTTCGTGATTATTACGGTGGCGGTTCGCTTCCAAATACAGAATTTTGGGATGCTGCAGAAATACTCGAAGCGTTCATTGATGCGTATGAACAGACAAAGAACGATGAATATCTGTCATTTATAGAAAATATTGTTAAGAAGAAATTTGGTGCTGCTCGTACAGTTGTTTCGTGGGAGTCTAACGAATATAACGATGATATAGCGTGGGGCTGTATTGCGTTCGCACGTATGCATCTTTTGACTAAGGATACTGAGAACTTCAACGAAAATTACCTGAATGTAGCAAAGAGTAACTTTGATATGATGTATGAAAGAGCAATTTCCGATGATCTTGGCGGTGGTTTGTTCTGGCGTACTGATAATCAAACTAAAAACTCCTGTATAAACTGTCCTGCATCTATTGCTGCTTGTCTTCTCGGTGAAGCTACCGGTGACGATTCCTACTATGAAAAGGCTAAAGCTTTGATGGACTGGGAATTTGAGAATATGCTTAATACAAGCACCGGTGCAGTATCCGACTCATATAACCTTTCCGGCGAGATAAGCACTTGGGCATCCTCGTATAATCAGGGAACATTTATAGGTGCGTGCACTTACCTTCATAAGAAGTACGGAGATGAGATTTATCTTACAAATGCAGCGAAAGCGGCTCAGTATGCTATGAAGAATCTCGGTAATGTTGGTGGTGTTCTCAACGGCGAAGGTAATACAAACGACCTTATCGGCTTTAAGGGTATCCTTGTTCGTTGGCTGTATCGTTATGGTGGTTATCTGAATGAGCTTGGTCAGACCGACGAAAGCATAACTATTCTCAACTGGCTCCAGCTTAATGCTGATACAGCATTTGGTAATCGTAACGCGAATGATCTGATTTGGACTGAGTGGGCGAATAAGACTCCTAATGATGTAAGTGATAAGGATATTTACGGCTTCTCTCCGGCTGTAGCTCTCCTGTTCAACTGCCAGCCTTGGGAATAATTAAATATAGTTACTGAAATATAAACTAATAATATAACGACCTTCTGTGATAGCGTTTGACTAATACAGAAGGTCGTTTTTTACTGATGCAAAAATGAGGCTACTCGCATTTCGGGAATTTCTTCCTTAGTGCGGGTAGCCCCATGTTTTATTAAATTAAGAAATCAAGATGATTTAATCAGAATATATGTGATCTATGAAACTTAAACGTAAACTTAGATCTCACTATACTGAATCTCTACTTCGTGGCCACAAGCAGCGGACTTGTTGATACCGTCGATGATAGCCTGGTTGTAGAGGATCTGAGATGTCGGAACAGGTGCCGGACCGTTTGTATCGATCGCATCGAGGAAGGAACGAATCTTTCTGTCGAAGAGACCGGGACCTCTGTTCTGGAGAACAGGAATAACGGTTTCAGTCTGTGTACCGCATACATCGTGATAAATTGTCATAGCACCGCCAACGGAACCATTCCAGCAGTCGGTAGAAGGAATACGGAGAGCGCCTTCTGTACCAAAGATGATGGTGTCACCGGGAGTGTTAACGTGCATAGCCCATGCAATACGGAAGTCGAGGATGATGCCACCTTCAAGACGAACGAACGCAGCAGCGAAATCGTCAACAGAGAATCTTTCAGCATCCTTGCCGTTGTACTTGGGATCCTTACCGAAGAAATCGGAAACGTAACCGGATACGGTAAGCGGCTTCGGATAACCGATAGCGTTAAGAACCATATCGAGAGAGTAGCATCCGATATCACCAAGAGCACCGATACCACCGGTAGACTTTTCGATGAATGTGGAGCCCGGAATACCACGACGACGACCACCACCGGTCTGGATGTAGTAGATCTTACCGAGAACGCCGGATTCAACGATCTTCTTGATCATCTGCATGTTGGGGTCGAATCTGGGCTGGAAGCCAACAGAAACGAACTTGCCGGATTTCTTTTCAGCGCGGCAGATTTCTTCAGCTTCTTCGAGAGTAACGGTGAACGGCTTTTCAAGAAGAACCGGAATACCGTGCTCGAGAGCGTAGATTGTGGGAGCTGCGTGCTGAGTATTGTAGGTACAAACGGAAATACCGTCGAGTTCTTCGTTGTCGATCATTTCCTTGTGGGAAGGATAGAAACGAACGCCTTCAACACCGAAGCGCTCCATGAACTTTTCAGCCTTGCCGGGAATCAGGTCGGCTGCAGCTACAACTTCTACGTCTTCCATCTTCTTGTAGCTCTGGATGTGGGATTCAGCGATCCAACCGGTACCAACGATACCGATCTTGTATTTACGCTTTACTTCCTGCTTTTCTTCGACAACTTCCTGTTTGAACTGGCTGAGAACCTTGTCTGACATTGTGTTTGTCCGCCTTTCTATGGATAATTAATTTAATGTTTATATTTTTTATAACCGGTAAATTACGATGACTCACAAAAATGTAACGAGCATATTTGTGATAATACCGAAAAACTTACCAGCCTAATGAACGGAGATATTCACGGCTCGCTTTGATTGAATCCATGCGAGAAAGTCCCATTGAAGGCTCATCCTGCTCTACGACAACCCATGCTGCACCTGCTTTAACAGAGGCCTCAAGAATCGCCGGCATATCCTGAAGACCGTGACCTACAGGACGGAATTCGAACTTAGAAGGTTCTTCATCCTTCTTGTCATCTTCATCAAGACCTATCAGAGCATAAAGCTGACCGGCAGGTTTGCCACTCATATAAAAGTCCTTAAGATGAACTACGGGAGCCTTGCCTGTGTACTTGAGAACGTAATCAGCGGGATTTTCACCGGCTACATTTACCCAACAAGTATCGATTTCGGTCTGCAGAAATTCAGTGGGAACTTCCTTGTAGAGAACATCAAGACCGTATTCGTTTCCAACTTTTTTGAATTCAAAATCGTGGTTGTGATAAAGAAGCTGGATACCATATTTTTTAGCGATTTCGCCAAGCTTTTTGATATCTTCAATAGTTTCTTCAAATTTTTCAGCACCGGGACGACGTTCTTCGGTAACATATGGAACAGCCGCATACTTGATACCGATCTTTGCGTAGTCTGCGAAAGTTTTTTCAGGGTCTGCAAGCATATCATTAAGCGGAATGTGTGCAGATACAGGTACAAGACCTATACCGTCAACAAGACCTTTGACGTATTCGGGAGAATAGCCGTAAAGTCCGGCAAATTCAACACCATCATAACCCATTTCTTTAATTTTGCGGAGTGTATCGGCGAGGTCGTGTTCGGCATTTGTACGAACGGAATAGACCTGCACAGCTATAGGCAGTGCCATTTATTTGTCCTCCTGTATAATAAACGCAGTAAAATTTAAATTTGTGAAGTGTGCTCCGTAAAAACGCACACAACTGTCATTTTCTATATTATAACTTAATTGTCTGATAAATGTCAAGTATTTTTTGTTGTTTTTTGTAAAAACTTACTTTTTCATATAAATGTTTTATAAATTGTAAAGCGACAAGTGTAGAATTTAATGCGGAATATGAAATGCTGTGAAAAAAAACACATAATAAAATCGAAAGATTGTGATTTTTGTCAGTTGACTTATTGAGAACAATAATTTATAATCATAATAATACGCAGATGTGTATACTGCTACTTTGGTAGCTTGAATTTGTTTGCAATTAACTTATATAGACACAAAAGAAAGGTATGGTTGAAAGAATGGCAAAGAGCTTATTTGACAGCAAGATCGCCTATGAAGGACTCACGTTTGACGACGTACTTTTGATCCCGGCAAAGAGTGAGGTTCTCCCGAGCACAGTATCGCTTAAAACTCAGCTTACAAAGAAAATCACCCTTAATATTCCTTTGATGAGTGCAGCGATGGATACAGTTACTGAATACGGTCTGGCTATTGCTATGGCAAGAGAAGGTGGCATAGGTATCATCCATAAGAATATGACTATCGAACAGCAGTGCGACCAGGTTGAACGCGTCAAGAGAAGTGAAAATGGTGTTATCACCAACCCCTTCTTCCTCCATCCTGAAAATTACGTTTATGAAGCAGATGAGCTCATGGGTAAGTATAAGATTTCCGGTGTGCCGATATGCGACCATGACGGTGTTCTCATTGGTATCATCACTAACCGTGACCTCCGTTTCATGACAGACTATAACGTAAAAATTGATGACGTTATGACAAAGACCGGTCTTATCACTGTTCCTGTTGGTACAACTCTCGAACAGGCTAAGGATATTCTTCGTCATCACAAGGTAGAAAAGCTCCCGATCGTTGATGATAATTTCAAGCTTCGCGGACTTATCACTATTAAGGATATTGAAAAGGCTGATCGTTACCCGAATTCTGCTAAGGATGAAAAGGGAAGACTTCTTTGCGGTGCCGCTATAGGCGTTACAAAGGATGTTACAGACCGTGCAGGTGCGCTTCTCGCAGCAGGTGCAGACGTTCTTGTTCTTGACTCAGCACACGGTCACTCTCAGAACATTCTTAACTGCATCTCCAAGATTAAGGAAAAGTTCCCTGAAGCACAGCTTATCGCAGGTAATATTGCGACAAGTGAAGCGGCAGCAGACCTCATTTCAGCAGGTGTTGATGCTATTAAGGTTGGTATCGGTCCTGGTTCTATCTGTACTACTCGTGTTGTTGCAGGTATCGGTGTACCGCAGATCACAGCTATTATGAATGCTGCTTCCGTTGCTATGGATGCAGGAATTCCTGTTATTGCAGACGGTGGTATAAAGTATTCCGGTGACCTTCCCAAGGCTATTGCAGCAGGTGCAAATGTAATCATGGTAGGCTCACTTCTTGCAGGTTGTGAGGAATCCCCCGGAGATACCGAAATTTATCAGGGTAGACAGTTCAAGGTATATCGTGGTATGGGTTCTCTCGCTGCAATGGAAAAGGGTTCAAAAGACCGTTATTTCCAGGAAGGTGCTCGTAAGCTCGTTCCGGAAGGCGTTGAAGGTCGTGTACCTTACAAGGGACCTCTTGCAGATACAGTATTCCAGCTCATGGGCGGTCTTAGATCCGGTATGGGTTATTGCGGTGCTGCTACTGTTGAAGAACTCAAGGTTAAGGGTCAATTCGTAAAGATGTCCGGTAACGGTCTGCGCGAATCTCATCCTCACGATATCAACATCACTAAGGAAGCACCGAACTATAGCGTTCAGGTACAGTAAAGATATATTATCGAAATTTTGGATAATACAATATAAAGTAAAAGTCTCCTGTTGTAGAATAACTACAGCCGGAGACTTTTGTTTTGCTTGAAAATATTAAAAACGAAATATTTGCGGAATTCCAAGGCCGTCATTTTATCGCAAATCACTGTTGTTGATGTGTTTGGGTGAATTTAATTCGAAAGTTTTGAACACATTGACTGTATTTTTACGCATTGATTTGCTATTTGACGTAATCGCTTGGCGGCCGAGAAATATCTTAGATTTTTTTATTTGAACAAGAAGGGAACTCGTAGAATACAAATTATGAAAACAATAAATTAAACTCATCTGTATGAATATCAGAAATTTCCATTCATAATTCATTCATAATCGAATCATAATATTATCGCGGAAGACAAAAAACAAAGCTAAAGGATATACAGCAGACATCTTCCGTTTCGTAAGAACGAATTGTAGTCAAAAACAGTTCAGCTTACGAGAGATAAATTATTGAAATGAATGGAGATAAGAAAAATGGCAAACAGAAGTAATAATAAGATCGTAGTACCTGAAGCAAAGGCGGCAATGGAGCAGTTTAAGATGCAGGCAGCAAATGAAATGGGCATTTCACTCAATCAGGGTTATAACGGACAGCTCACCAGCCGTGAAGCAGGCTCAATCGGTGGTCAGATGGTTAAGAACA
>CAYSEF010000021.1:0-7932 GCA_964430105.1 uncultured Ruminococcus sp.
TGTCCCTGAACCCTGCAAACTTTTGAAAAAGTTTGATCAAAACTTTTATACTTGCCACAGTTTTTGCGCCAGCAAATACTGGATTTTTGCGCCAGCAAACGGTGTGGGATTTTTTTGTTTCCTCACAGCTATCTCAAAAATATTAAATTTCACATTTTCGCCTTTACTTCTCAGCCGAAATATATTATAATAATGTATAAACATAATGGGATCATATATCCTCTAATCATGGGAGGTTTTTCATAAATGCCAAACGATACCAAAAAACGTGTATCAGTTGAGATCGCCGGAAATTCACTCAGCCTTGTCACAGATGAGCCTGAAGAATTCGTCCGAATGATCGCTAATATGCTCGACAGCCGTATGTCCTCTCTCACTAAAAACAGCTTCCGTATCTCAACAACAGATGCCGCACTTCTCTGTGCGATAGAAGCTTTGGGAGATAAGCTTAAAGCAGAACGCAAGGTACGCTCTCTTGAAGCACAGAACGAGCTTTACAACGTCAATATGCAAAATCTCGAAGCGGAGCTTGAAGCTTTAAGAGCATCTCAGACAACGGATAATACATCCTCTGTATCATCAGCCGAAACTATCGGTGCTGTTCTGCGAAACAGTGAAGAAAGCTCCTCTGAGGACAAGATACGCGCTCTGGAAAAATACCTCGAAAACAAAAAATCGAGTGACCGTCACGATTCCGCAAAGACTCGTGAGGAAAAAATACGCTATATTGAATCTCTCCTGCGTGGAAATAACGAAGAAAACGACAATTAAGACGATTAACAATGAAAAATTCAGATAGATCACTCTCTGCTTCTTTACCGGAGCTTCTTTCTCCTGCCGGTGCAGAAGATAGTCTTCACGCTGCTTTGGCAGGAGGTGCCGATGCGGTGTATTTTGGCGGACGAAGCTTTTCAAATCGTATGCGTGCGAAAAACTTCACCGACAACGATCTCACCCGTGCGATTGCACTTACTCATGACGCCGGCGCAAAGGCTTATGTTACTATAAATACTCGTATTCGTGAGAGGGAAATGTCCGACGTTCTCTCTCTTTGTGAGGTCATACTAAACCCTAAGGAATCCTGCGATGCGATAATCTGTGCCGACCTCGGACTTGCCGGTGAGATACGCAGACATTTTCCGAATGCCGTACTGCACGGAAGTACACAAACCTCATGCTCATCTCCTGCCGACTGCAAACAGCTTAAAAAGCTGGGCTTCTCTCGCCTTGTTATACCAAGAGAATTATCAAAAAACGAAATAAAAAAGCTCTGCTCCGATACATCGATGGAAATAGAAATGTTCCTTCACGGTGCACACTGCGTATCCCTGTCCGGTCAATGCCTTATGTCATATTTCATTGGAGGAAGAAGCGGAAATCGTGGAGAATGTGCCCAGCCTTGCAGACTCCCGTGGAACGGAACAAATTCATATCCGCTTTCTCTTGCAGATATGTGCCTTGCCGGAAAAATGACCGACGTTATTTCATCAGGAGTATGCTCTCTGAAAATCGAAGGCAGACTTAAAACTCCGTCATATGTCTACGGTGTTACAAAAATCTATCGCACACTTCTTGACGAACAGCGAAACGCAACACAAGCTGAAATTAAGGCTCTGTCAGACCTGTTCACTCGTGGCTTCACAGACGGATATTTTTCTGCAAAATATTACACTATGTCGGGTACTAAGGCGAGCGACAAAAACACTCTCATCCCGACTGAAAAAATCAAAAAAGAGCTTGATTTGCGTCTGAAAAACGAAAAAGAACGCAAAAAAACTGCTATCGAAAATGCAAAAACTGCAATAAACGGTAGCTTCTCAATGAAGGTCGGTGAAAAACTGACTCTCACACTCGTGTGTGGCAATATCTCTGTAACAGTGAGTGGCGATGTTCCACAGCCTGCTACAGGCAAGCCTGCCGATATCAGCTCCGTCAAGAAAAATCTTACAAAATTCGGTTCAACCGGCTTTACTCTTGCCCCGGATGCTCTCGAATGTACAATAGACGACGGACTTTGGGTACCGATATCCTCACTGAACGACTTAAGACGACGTGCCTCGGATGCACTTGAAGAAAAGCTTTCAACGGAAAAATCAAGCGAAAATGTGCAGAGCGAAGTCGAGATTGCTGATGTCACCACAAATGCAGAAGAAAAAAGCAGAAGAACCTCCGTTAAATCCATTAAACAGGAAAAAACTGCAGAATTTCTCGATATAACTCCTCTGCTTAACGCTCAAAAAAGCGATGTGTCTGAAATATTCGATAAATTCGACAGGATTTATTTTGAATGGAGTGACGTTTCGAATATAATTTCACTCTATGGAAGCGAAAAAATATGCGCTGTTATGCCGCCGCTTGAGCCATCGTCAGAAAAAACAGACGAAATTATCCGTGAAATGAAAAAGCTTGGAATTAAACGGATAATGGCACACACTCTCGGACAGGCTTCTCAAATTCTCGACTGTGGCATGGAGGCTGACATATCGTTCAGAGGAAATATCACAAACACAGCTGCAATGCGAGTATACGAAGATATTGGATGCTCGGGGATATATCTTTCAGCTGAGCTGCCTCCCGTCGCTGTATCGGCAATGCACGGTGGAGCGTCAGTTTACGGAAAGCTCCCTGCAATGACCATGTCGAAATGCGTAATATGTCAAGCTTCCGCTCAGAAAAAATGTCAGCGTGGAAATCTCGGCGGTCGAAACAACAACGCAAAAAAGCACCGCTGTAAAGCTGTACTTACCGACAGAATGGGTGCTAAATTTTCCGTATTCAGCCTTGGCGACTGCGAAAACGTGATATGCAATTCACAGCCCTACTGGATGGGTGACAAAATGAATTCACTGAACGGTGCAAGCATACTTCACTACTTCTTCACTGACGAATCTGTCTGTGATATTTTGGAAATAATAAAAAAATACGAAAACGGTGAAAAGGGCGAAGGTCGGCGACTTGGCTGACGTAACGATCAAACAATGATAAAAATTAAGCTTATTTCAAAAAACGCAAAAATCCCCACATACGCAACACCAGGCTCCTCAGCTTGCGATATTTGTGCTGCAATAGATGCTCCTGTCACGATAAAAGCAGGCGAAACAGTCCTCATTCCGACAGGCTTTGCACTTGAAGGCGCACCCTGTGACGTGACGATACTTCTTTTTGCACGAAGTGGCCTTGCAACAAAGCACGGTATTGCACTTGCTAATGGCGTTGGAGTAGTTGATTCCGACTACCGTGGAGAGATAAAGGTTGCGCTGATAAACAATTCCCGTGAGGACTACGTTGTTTCTCCATCCGAAAGAATAGCTCAAATGATGTTCGTTCCGATAATTCGTGAGGAATTTTCCGTAACTGACGAGCTTGGCGAAACAGAACGTGGTTCAGGTGGCTTCGGACACACCGGAAAACAGTAATACAAATTTAAGGTTTTGATATGAAGAAAAACTTTTGGCTGAACTTCTTCCTGATATGTGCAGGAGTAGTTGTCGGCTCAATGCTTGCTGAGATGACTGCGGGCGTTCCTTTTCTGTCGTGGCTGTCATACGGTCTTGACTTTGGTACGGAATCCCCTCTCATACTCGATCTTAATGTCCTTCGTCTTACTGTAGGATTAAGTGTAAAGATAACTATATCGACTATAATATGCGTTGCACTTTCACTTATTCTCGGACGAATGATAGTTAAAAACTGAAATTGATTCGGAAAACAAAAAAATGACAAAAACAAAGATAATTCTTGCGTCAGCCTCCCCACGCCGTCGTGAGATACTTGAAAATGCGGGGTATGAGCCTGAGCTACTTCCGGCAGAAGCTGATGAAAGCTCTGTAAAATACAACGGTGATCCATGTGAATATGTAAAGGCTCTTGCAAAGCTAAAAAACGATGCCGCACACAAAAGCTGTACTGCAAAGGAAGGCATTATTCTTTCAGCGGATACAGTAGTAGTATCGACAGATGCAAAGACACCTCTCGGAAAGCCACATTCGGTAGAAGAAGCTGAAAACATGATAAAAAGCCTGAGTGGAAAGACGCACAAGGTCGTTACGGGAGTAATGCTTCGTGACATCAAAAACGGAAACACCTCGGTTTTTGCAGAAGAAACGGAGGTAGAATTCCGTGAGCTGTTATTGGATGAAATAAAAAGCTACTGTGCGACCTCTGAACCATACGACAAAGCCGGAGCATACGGAATACAAGGCTCGGCTTGTGTGTTTGTAAGACGCATAATCGGGGATTACTACAATGTAGTGGGTTTACCGATATGCAGAGTGCATGAGGAGCTATGCAGGCTTGAGAATATGCTCTGAGCAAGCTCAAATAAATTTTTGTCTTATTTTATAATATTTTATCTTATTTTAATTTTGCTATAAAAGGAAACCAACATGAAAAGTATCGGTATCGACCTTGGTACAGCCAATACGTTGATTTATGTCAAAGGACGTGGGATCGTTCTGCGTGAACCGTCAGTCGTTGCTGTCGAGGCTAAAACTCGCAAGGCTGTTGCTGTTGGAAGCGAAGCTAAGCTGATGCTCGGCAAAACGCCCGGCTCTATCACTGCTATGCGCCCTCTTAAAGACGGTGTTATTGCAGAATTCGACATCACTGCTTCTATGCTTCATCATTATTTCAAAAAAGTATCGGGCAATACTATATTCAGCCGTCCTAAGGTCGTGATATGTATTCCCTATGGAGTTACAGAAGTTGAAAAACGTGCAGTTGAAGATGTGACCTTAGAAGCCGGTGCTCAGTCCGTTGCTCTTATCGAAGAACCTATTGCAGCCGCTTACGGAAGTGGTCTTCGTGTAGACAGTCCGAGAGGCGCTATGATCGTTGATATCGGTGGTGGAACTACAGAAGTAGCTGTACTCTCACTTGGCGGTATCGTTCTGTCTACATCAGAAAGAGTTGCCGGTGATGAGCTTGACGATGCGATAACTGCTTACATAAAGCGAAAATACAACATTCTCATCGGTGAAACTACTGCCGAGCTGCTGAAAAAGAGAATAGGCAGTGTTCATCCCGCAACTGACCACGGTGCTATGGAAATTCGCGGACGTAATCTTCTCAGTGGACTTCCGGCTATTGTTACCGTATCATCAGCTGAAATTCGCGATGCTATGATGGATGAGGTCGAGCATATTATAGACAGTATCCGCAATACACTTGAAGCTACTCCCCCTGAGCTTGCCTCCGATATTTATGACACAGGTATCATGCTGTCCGGCGGTGGTGCACTTCTAAGCGGTCTTGATCTGCTTATATCTCGTGTTACGGGAATTCGCACTGTTGTTGCAAAGGCTCCGATAGACAGCGTTGCAGTAGGTATAGGTCGTGTTATCGAAAGTGGCAACGATATGAACGGACTTCTGAAATATCGTCAGCGGTGATCTCTGATTACAGCACTATCAAGGGGGGGGGCTGTACGGTCTTCCCCTTACGATCTATTTCACTGAGTATTATTTATGAAACAATTTTTCAAAAACAAATTTTTCTATATTCTTTCCGTCGTTACGCTTCTCGTGACAATTGTACCTATGATATTCTATTCTATGGGGCTGACCTTTGTTTTTCGTGATGCTGTCGGTATCATTCTTACTCCGATGCAAAAGGTCTTTAACTACGCCACAGAAGCTGTAGACAGTTTTACCGCTTATTTTTACAAATTCGATGAGCTTGTCGAGGAAAACAATGCACTTCGTGAACAGGTTGCAGAGCTTCGTGAACAAATCTACGACTCTACCGAACGTGAAGAAATGTACAACTGGCTCTCCGATTTTCTTGAGCTGAAAATGGCTCACAACGATTATAAATTCCTCTCTGCCTCCGTAACAGGTCGTGAAAGCGGTAATTATTCAAAGGTACTTACGCTTGATGTAGGCTCCGGTGCCGGTGTTGAACTGAATATGCCCGTTGTTACCTCTGAAGGGATAGTAGGTCAGGTAACTGAGGTCGGCTATAACTGGTGCAAGGTTACTACTGTTGTAGAGGCAAATTCTTCCATCGGTGCGTACATTGAACGTACACATGACGCAGGAGTTTGCGAGGGTTCGTTTGAGCTTTCCCCGGAAGGCTTGTGCGAGCTGAATTACCTCCCTGCCGACAGCGATGCGTCAGTTGGTGACAGAATTTTGTCAACAGGCTTCGGAAGTGTTTATCCGAGAGGTCTTATAGTCGGCTACATTGAGTCGATAGAAACAAATCCGTACACCCGTGGACTTAGTGTTAAGGTGAAGTGTGCAGTGGATTTTTCTTCCCTTTCTCAGGTAATGATAATCACTGATTTTGACTCGATTTCAGTCGATGCAAGCACCCTTTCGTGATATTAAGGAGATGCTAATGCAATACAAAAACGACAATCATCAGCATACCTTGTCATCGCACGAGGTTTCTCATCCCGAATCCTTCAAAGAACGGCTTCACGGTTGGCGACTCGGCTTCTCTATTGACAGCGAAAATATTATCATGGCTATCGTTCTTGCGGTACTGCTCGTTTTGTTTTCACTGCTTCAAACTACGCTTTTTACAAGATTTCGTCCGTTCGGTGCTGTTCCCGATCTGATACTTCCACTTGTAGTCGCTGTTTCAATGGCTTTTCGTGAAAAATGGGGTGCGATTTTCGGAATTATCGCTGCATTTGTAATAGAATCGCTCGGTGGCTCAACCTTCACTATTCTGCCGATACTCTATATGCTAAGCGGATATATCATCGGGCTTTGCACAGTTTATTATTTCCGTGATTCGTTTGCAGTGCGTGTGCTGTATACCCTTGTTACATCAGGCTGTCGTGCGATATTTTCTCTTATAACGCTCTCAGCCACCGTTGGAAATATCAATTTGATAACCTGCATAACTATGGTGATATTTCCTGAATTTTGTGCTAACGTAGTTTTTGCCATAATACCTCACCTCGTGGCAAAGCTTGTGCTTAAACCATTTACACATGAAAGAAAGGCGGTGTAGGATGCCTAAAGCAATAGCTTCACTTGCGCCTATGGCTGGATATACTGATTCCTCCTTCAGACGCATTTGTGCGAATTTTGGTGCGTCATATGTTGTCAGCGAAATGATATCCGCTATGGCACTTGTAATGCGTGACAAAAAAACCGCCTCCCTTGCAAAAATCGCCACAGGAGAAGCTCCCGTTATCCTGCAAATTTTCGGGCATGATCCAAAAATTATGGCAAATGCCACTGAAATACTTCTTAGCGGTTCCTTCGACGGATGCGATTATGCTTCATCTCCATGCGGTATAGATATCAATATGGGCTGTCCGGTGAAGAAGATAGTTTCTTCGGGAGACGGCTCATCTCTAATGCGTGATATTCCTCTTGCATCGGATATTGTTTCATCCGTAAAGGAGGTTTGTGTTAAGCATAACGTACCGTTGTCGGTGAAATTCCGTCTTGGCTGGGATGAATCGTCGATAAATGCACCCGAATTTGCACTTGCAATGGCGAAAAGCGGTGCAGACAAGCTGACCTTGCACTGTAGAACTCGTGAGCAGATGTACGCTCCGTCAGCAAGACCAGAATATGCCGAAAAAGTTGTTCAAGCCTTGAGAAACGCCGGATATTCCACTCCTCTCTGTGGAAACGGAGATATCGAAAGTGTCGAAATGGCTCGTAAATACCTTGATATGGGTTGCAGTGAGGTTGCGATAGGTCGCGGCTCACTTGGAAATCCCTGGTTATTCAAGGAAATTGCCTCAGATGCTACCACGGATGAATACGTCAAGCCTACAACTGACGAGGTAATCAAGCTTGTTCTTACATTTGTAGAGGATGTCGTTCGTGAAAAGGGTGAAGAGGTTGGAATACGAGAATCACGAGGACGAGCAGCGCATTTTCTCAAGGGAATGAGAGGTTCTGCTAAAATCAGAGACAGGCTGAATCACTGTACGACCTACGACGAATTTGCAAGTGTGCTGAA
>CAYSEF010000021.1:8032-28992 GCA_964430105.1 uncultured Ruminococcus sp.
TGCTTTGAAGCTGTGCAGCGAAATACTAAGGATCTATATTTTCATGGAGGTTTTATGTCTCGACAATTTTGGAAAGGCTCATCTTTACTTGCTCCCGTTCCTTCTGTGATGGTGACCTGTGGAACTAAAGAAAACGCCAATGTCATCACGATAGGCTGGTGTGGAGTTATCTCTACCAGACCTCCGAGAGTGTCTATCTCAGTCCGTCCGGAACGCCATTCTTACAATATTATCAAGGAAACAAGAGAATTTGTCATAAATCTCACTCCTGCTTCTCTTGTCGAGGTTTGCGATTACTGCGGAACTGTTACAGGCAGATGCGTTGACAAAATCGCAAAAACAGGTCTTACGTTAGTAGAATCAAGTGAAGTCAGTGCTCCGACTATTGCAGATGCGCCTCTTTCACTCGAATGTAAAGTGACTGACATATTACCGCAAGGCTCACATGATCTGTTTCTTGCAGATGTAGTAAAGGTTTCCGTAGACGAGGATTACATTGCCCCCGACGGAAAGCTTCGCCTTGATACTGCAGACCTCCTTGTATACTGCCACGGTGAATACTTCCGAATGGGTCAGAAGCTCGGTAAGATAGGTATTTCGGTTCAAAACAAGAAAAAAGGCAAAATGGCAACGGTTGAAAAATCCCGCATAAACAAAAGCAAAGCTGTCGATAAATCACGCAGGAATACATCAAAAAAGTAAAAGATATCCGATCCGAGTGGAGGTTTTTTTATGAATTACCTTATACTGTCTATTACTGCCGGCGAAGGTCACAACTCTACTGCACGTGCTATCAAGGATGAAATCGAAAAACGTGGCTCAGACTGCACTATTCTCGATACCTTCGATTATATTTCTCCCGAGCTTGCAAAAATCGTTTCAGAAGGCTATCTGCTGGTCACAGAAAAAGCAAAAACCGCTTATAAGCTTGGTTATCGCATTGCTGAAAAACGCCGTCCTGATTCAGAGCATCGCACCTTGAAGCTAATGAACCTTACTATGGCTAACGAACTCGCTGAATTTATCAATTCCGACACATACGACGTTATAATTTTCACTCATCCATTCGCAGGTGCGATTCTCGATGTAATGAAGGAGCGTCGCATTATCAAAAACCGTACTCTCGGTATACTCACCGATTTCACCTTCCATCCGTACTGGGAGGACTGCACTCTCAACGATTATGTTGTTACACCCGATTCGCTTCTTCTTCCTCAAGCAAGGAGAAAAGGCTTCCGTGATGAGCAAATACTCCCGTTCGGTATTCCGATATCTCCGAAATTCAAAGAAAAAATCCCCAAGGAAGAAGCTCGCAGACAGTTAGGACTTGATACCGATATCACCACTTTCCTGCTGATGGGTGGATCTATGGGATACGGAAATATGGGTGAAACCGTACAGAAAATAGACGAAATGCAGACAGAGCGTGATTTTCAGCTTATCGTTGTATGTGGAAACAATGAAGAAGCATTCACTGAGGTATCGAAAATCGCCGAACATTCACAGCACAAGATAAAGGTTTACGGCTTTGTGCGTACAATTCCTCTTATGATGGATGCCTCCGACTGCATTATTACAAAGCCCGGCGGACTTACTACCAGCGAAAGCCTTGCAAAAGGTCTGCCAATGATAATTGTACACCCGATTCCCGGTCAGGAAGACAGAAATACAGAATTTCTTCTGAACAACGGCTGTGCTATGCTTACATCAAAAACAACGCCTATCGACGAATGTATCTATCAGCTTATGTCGTCAGATGTGCGTCTTGATGCAATGAGAGAATGTATTTCAAAAATCGGCAAGCCTAATTCAACCGAGGTTCTTGCGTCCTTCCTCGATGACCTCGCACATACCCCCGTTATAGAGGATGATCCGCTGACTACACCTGACTTTGTTGAAAATCCTATATATTGGGATGCTGATGGTTATATAATACGATAAATTATCGTGAATATCAATTCTGTTTATGCTTTTTGCATAACTTTACACAATAAAACTTAATCTTAAATTTTGGAGTCACCAATGTCCGACTTAAATTTTTCAAATTTCCTTACAGATTATCTTTCGTTTGTTTCAACAGAGCTTCCGGGATTTTCTGCAAATTTCGACAGGTTTACCTCCGATGAAGTGATCGACCGACTTTACACAGTTTCCGACAAGCTCATCGATAACGCAAAAAAATTCAATCTTACTTCTATTCTTGAGCCTCGTGAAATAATTCGCAAGCACCTCATCGACTCTCTTATACCACTCGGTCTTATCCTTGATGAAAAGCTCCCAATAAGCTCAATTCTCGATGTTGGCACAGGCGCAGGATTTCCGCTTTTGCCATGGGCGTGTGCGCTCCTCGGTGATGATATTACGCTTACAGGAGTTGACGCTACAGCAAAAAAAATATCCCACATCAACGAAACAGCTTCTGCCGCAGGTCTTACAAATCTGTCCGCTATGCAGATGCGTGCTGAAGAAGCTCCACATGAAATGCGTGAGTCCTTCTCTCTCGTAACTGCTCGTGCCGTTGCAGATCTTCCTGTTCTGATGGAGCTTTGCGCAGGTTTCGTTTCTCTCGGCGGTCATTTTGCTGCTCTCAAAGGTCATGCCGAAGCCGAAATCGAAGCTTCCAAAAAGGCTGCCGATTATCTTGGCTTTACTCTTGTCAAGGCCATCGACTACGAAATTCCGGGTGGAGATTCACGTTCGCTTGTTATATATCGCAAAAAACGCAATACCCCGCGAAAATATCCTCGCCGTTACGCTGAAATTACGAAAAATCCACTCTGACGATTTCTCACGACCTCTATTTCAATCACCATACATTTTCCCGCCATACGGTGGGATTTTTTTTGTTTCCCCCAAAAACAATCACCAAAACGCCAACGCATTATTACAGAAATCACACACCAACTGTGATAGAATCTTAGTCGTAGGGATCATTGCACGAAGATTTTTTATAAATCACTGTGCAAATATTCGCTCATAAACACAAAACTCAGGAGGTGGAAAATTATGTTTTGGGGAAAGATCAAGGAGATCAGTCGTATGGTTAGAGAGGTTGAGATAGCGTGTATCGCTGTGCCGGAAGGAAGAATCCGTCGTGTCATGTATGACGAAAATCTGCGTTCGCTTGCTGACAGTATTCGTGAGCATGGAATAATCGAACCAATTCTTGTCAGACGTGATCCTACATCAAAAATCGACTCGCCACGTTACATACTCATAGCAGGCGAAAGACGACTTCGTGCAGCAGAAATTTTAGGTATGCAGACAGTTCCATGTGTTTCAATGGAAACGGGCGAAGTAGATGCTGCTGTGCTTGCAATTATCGAAAATCTGCACCGTGAAGACCTCAATATTTTTGAAGAAGCCGCTGCCGTAACTTCACTTATAAATCTTTCAGGTATGACGCAGGAACAGTGCGCCAGAAGATTATCCGTCAGCCAGTCTTATGTTGCAAATAAAATGCGACTGCTCAAGCTTTCTGCCGATGAACGTGAGCTGATACTTGCAAATTCTCTCACCGAACGACACAGCCGTGCATTACTGCGACTTGAACCAGGTGAGGAACGTATGACTGTTCTAAAAACCATTATCGAACGTGGATTAAACGTAGCTTCGACTGAGGAATATATCGAATCACTCCTCTGTGCCGAGGCTCGTGCTAACGCAATTAAATCAAAGGCTACAAAAAGCGAACAACGTCAAAAAATTATCATCAAGGATATTCGTCTGTTCTACAATTCGATAGATCACGCTGTCGATATCATTAAAAAATCAGGTATTCCTGTTGAATCAAGTCGCAGAGAAACCGACAACGGTACGCTTATCTCAATTCTTCTGCCGAAAAATGTCGGATAAACAAAATGTTTCACGTGAAACATTTACCGAAAGCAGTATCTTTTTTCTCAAAAAATCAGCGAATACTGTTGTAGAATTTCTCTCGAACTTTAGTAAAATAATGTTTCACGTGAAACAATTTTCTGTTTTTCGCGTTATTCGTATAAAGTTAACTTAATATCTGTTGACATTCCTTCTTAAAACAACTATAATATATGGTATTAAATGTTGTCAAAATGGAAGGTTTATATGTCCAAACCGTATGTAATTTCCTTCGCTAATCAGAAAGGCGGAGTCGGAAAAACCACATCGTGCGTCAACGTAGCAAGTTGCGCTGCTGAAAAAGGTCTGCGTGTTCTCTTAATAGACTCAGATCCGCAGGGGAATTCCACATCTGGAGTAGGAATTTCTAAAAAAAGCATTGGCAAAGCTACATATGATTTGCTTGTCGATGATGCAGAGCCTGATGAAGTTATCATTCAGACTGAATTCAAAAATTTATCTATAGTTCCGTCTACACTAAATCTTGCAGGAGCGGAATTTGAGCTTTTCGACATTGAGCATCGTGAAAATCAGATGAAGAAGTTTATCGCAAAATGCAACGATTTCGATTTGATCGTTATAGATTGCCCACCTTCCCTTTCAATGCTCACAATTAACGCTCTCACAGCAAGCGATGGCGTAATTATACCTATGCAGTGCGAATATTACGCTCTCGAAGGACTCACACAGCTCATGATGACGATACGCCGTGTTAAGGAGCTTTATAATCCATCGCTTAATATTCTGGGAATACTCGTAACAATGTATAACGGTCGTCTGAATCTTTCGTCGGCAGTTCTCAGCGAGATAAAGAAATATTATGGAGATAAGCTGTTCAAAACCACAATCCCACGTTCTGTAAAGCTCTCGGAAGCTCCCGGTTTTGGTAAGCCAATCAATTATCACGACAAATATTCAAAATCTGCAAAAGCTTACGTTGAGCTGACTGAAGAAATCACAAAGCGAATCGGAATTTATCCAACGCTTGTTTGATGTATTAGATTTTGACAACAAATTTTTATCGGAGTTAATTTTATGGCAGCTAAAAATAAAGGACTCGGTCGTGGTCTTGACGCAATTTTTCTTGATAATTCTTTTCCTGATGACGAAAAAAGCACATCAGAACGACTTTCTGTATCTGTAACACTTATCGATGTAAATCCGGGACAGCCAAGAAAATCCTTTGATTCACAGGGACTTGCAGAGCTTGCAGATTCAATATCGGCAAATGGTTTGTTACAGCCTATACTTGTACGCAAAATCGAAGATAGATACGAAATTATCGCAGGCGAAAGAAGATTCCGTGCCTCAAAGCTTGCAGGATTAAACGAAATTCCTGTAATTGTGGTTGACGCTGACGATCTCACTGCCTCAAAATACGCACTTATCGAAAATTTACAGCGTGAGGACCTCAATCCCTACGAAGAAGCGGCAGCATATCAGAAGCTTATGAAGGAATTTGACCTTTCTCAAGAGGAAATTTCTATTCAGATAGGCAAATCACGTTCAGCTATCGCAAATTCACTCAGACTTCTCGATCTTCCCGATGAAGTTGCAAAAATGCTCATCGACGGAATGATTACAGCAGGTCACGGACGAGCACTTCTCGGTCTTAGAGATAAATCTCAAATGGTAACTCTCGCTCAAAGATGCGTGAACAGAAATCTTTCCGTAAGAGATGTTGAAGCGGCAGTAAAGGCGGCAAATCGTCTTTATGCTCGCAGTTTGGAAGTCGGACTTGAAGATGAACCTGTCACGGTTGACTATTTCCAGTCACTTGAATCCCGATTCACTAATATGACCGGTCGTAGATGCAAAATCACTGAAACAAAAAATAAAAAAACCTTCCAGCTTGAATATAAGGATAACGAGGACCTCGAAGAAATCCTGAAAAAGCTTGCAGGAAACGGTATTTTTGATGAATATTGATTTCATTTTACTTAATTCACTCGATTTTCAAACTAAAATTCACAAGTGAGGAGGATACCTAATGCATACGAAGTATTATAATTATCAGAATTTTGACATTGATGTAAACGGTGAAATGCTTCCTATTATTATTTGGGGACTTTACATCGGCATTATGCTTGGCGTTCTTGGTTCTATCGTGTGTCGCATTTATTCAAGCAGAATAATTCAGGCACTCAGGAAGCACGGTGCAATCGATGAAAATTCAGCAAAAACTCTCGCTGAGCTTGGACTTGGCAAGCAGCTTATGGTAAAGCATATGATGAGGGAGCAGTCTTCCCTTCGCAGATACGTCATTTGCTCAAACGAAAACGAATTCAAGCCTAATGTAAATGCGTGGAGCAAATTCTGGCACGAAAAATTCATTCGTGAAGAAATACCGACAAAAATTGATTTATCCACAGCGAAATTCTATCTTCCCGAGGATAATCGCATAACAGCAGAGCTTCGTTATCAGGTTGAAGGACATCCAATCCGCAACTTCATAATTGCAGCGATAGGACTGTTTGCAGTCGCACTTTTCGCTATCACAGCAGTTCCAGAGCTTCTGCAAATGCTCGACAATTTTATCACGACAGTTAAGCCACAGTCAAAATTCCTTTGATTCACAAGAAATTAAGCTAAACAAAACGATCGTACTCCATTAGGAGATATAAAAATGCAAAACAACAATTACAATACTCCTCGAGGTAATGCGCCTCGTAACAATGCACCTCGGAATTCACCGCCACGCAGACCACAGAATCAACAATATCAGCAAACGCCACCTGTTCGCAGAAGACGCAGAAAACGTCGCAGCTTCGCTTCTGTTATAATAACCATCGTTGTTATCGCAGTGATATGCGTTGCACTGATTTTTGCAGGAATATATTTTGCAGGCGTTAGATATATTAAGGTTCAAGTCACTGACAATTTGTACGTTAAATTCCTCGGTCAGATAGATGAAAACGGTGAGCCTTACAAGGGACGCATCATTTATTCAAACGGAATTACAGCCGACGTAAACCTTGACAGAGATGAAATCTCTTATTCAAACGGAGATCTCTATCGCGGAGAGTTGAAAAATCTTCTCAAGGAAGGCATCGGTGAAATGCAGTACGCCAACGGAGATACATATTCCGGCGAATTTTCAGGTGACCTCATCAACGGCTCAGGCATATACAGCTATGTTGGTGGTGATGTTTACGAAGGCGAATTCAAGAATGGTCTTAAGAACGGCTACGGTGTTTACAGCTATGCTAACGGTTCTGTATATCAAGGCACTTTTGAAAACGAAAAGAAATCCGGCACAGGCGAATACAAATACGCAAGTGGTGATTCCTATATCGGCTCATATTTGAACGATCAGAAGGATGGCAAGGGCGTATATACCTGGGCAAAGGGTGACATTTACGAAGGTGATTTTTCAAACGATGAACGCTCCGGCAAAGGCATATACACATGGGCAAACGGTGAGCGTTATGAAGGCGAATTCAAAGAAAACCTCATGAACGGAAGTGGAACATACACCTGGCCCGGAGGTCGAACCTACACAGGTCAATTTGAAAACGGTGTAATAATCAGAACAGTTGGCTAAAATTTAATAAAAAAAGGGTCGCTCGCATTATGGAAGTAAAATTCCGAAATGCAGGCAACCCTTTTTTATATTGTTTTTTACTAAATTCACTCACCAATACAGTATTCCGGCAGGATTATAGTCATTTTTGTTCCAATACCGGGTGAGGAAATCGCTTCTATTCGACCGTGATGCTGTTCGATTATCCAACGTGCTATCGAAAGTCCCAAACCGCTTCCGCTTGAATTGTCAGCTCTTGCATTTTCCCCACGATAGAATCTATCGAAAATTCTCGGCAGCTCGTTTGCAGAAATTCCGATTCCTGTATCTGCAACGTCAATGCAAACCTCACGTTTCACATTCCCTTTATCATCGACCGTAACTTTCTCGCTTGATTTAATCGAAATCGTACCGTTCTCGGGAGTGTATTTCTTCGCATTGTCGCACAATATTCTCACGCACTGCTTTATCATCGCCACGTCTGCAAGGATAAGCACATCGTTATCGGGGTCATCATCCTCGAGAGCTTCGCCTGATGCAAGCGAAATTTCGTATTTATGCGACTTGTCAAGCATCTGCGATTCTTCCATTATCTCGCACAAAATAACATCTATCGATATAGGCTTCAGCTCAAGAACGTGTCTGTCCATTTCACCTCTCGCCAAAAACAAAAGCTGATCGAGAAGTGTTTTCATATGCTCAGATTCATTTTTAATCGCTTCAATAGCCTCGTCACGCACCTTGGGATCATCCTTACCCCATCTGTCAAGCATATTAGCATAGCCTTGAATCACTGCGATAGGCGTTCTCAGCTCGTGTGATGCATCGTCAACAAAACGAATCTGCTTTCGTCTTCCTTCTTCAAGACGCTTGAGCATATTGTTGATTGCAGCTTCAAGACCACCTAATTCTTCTGCCTGTATTTCTATTCTCTTTCGTGAATCGTCGATTTCGTCAAGTGCATCTGTCAGCTCTGCAACGTCTGAAGCATCGAGTGAAGGCTCGGAATTTTCGTTTTGATTACTTATATCATCTTCGTACAAATACGAGGCTCTGACCTGTTCCTCAGTTGCTGTATGAGTTTCAGTTGAAAGCTGTTCAGCCATGATAGCAAGATCGTCAAGTGGACGAAGGTATTTTTTAATAAGTCCTCCACCTGCAAATGACTTCACGATTGCAGAAATCGTTTGCAACAAAATTGCGACTATCAAACAGCCGACAGTCAACGTCATAACAACGGAGGCATCGACCTTTACTACATTTACTACAGAATATACAGGTGAATACTCATCCGAAGCAGGCTCTAACACCGTAGTTTCGTCAGTAGAATCTTTATAGCCTTCCGACGCTGTAAAGGTGTAGTAAATTCCATCAAATGGTAATGTCCAATCTATATCGGAGCGTTCTCTGTTGTATGAATTATCAAAATACACTTGCACATCATCGACTGTTTTGTAGAAATTATACAACACATCGCAATTCTCGACAACGAATTTTCTGTTATTTACATAGTCGTAAGAATTCTCTACAGTGAAGCACCACGTCGTAATCACCAGACAGGCTGCGATAAAATCGATAAGCAAGGTTTTCGCAAACGATCGTCGAGTGAGAGCAGCATTTAGTCGAGCTGCAATGGAATTCACCCGAAGTTTTTTTGACTTTCTCATATGTTCACCACAACTGAATTTATGTTAATTATTCGTACTTTCGGCATCTGTAATCATGTAGCCTACTCCACGGATAGTTTTTATTACATCATCTGAAGTTTTGTGACGAATGTAGCGAACATATACATCAATTATGTTAGTTTCGCCCATATAGTCGTAACCCCATGCTTCCGAAAGCAGATTTTCACGCGACATAGCGGTGTTTTTATTTTCAAGGAGCGTTTTCATCAGTATAAATTCACGATTTGTAAGCTCTACAGGATTTCCGTTAAACTTCACGTCATGCGATTTTGTATCAAGCTCAATTCCGGAGCAGGTTAATATTTTGTTATTTTCGTCATCCACCTCTACCTTTGAAGAATCCCTGTGCAGATTGCGAAGTATAACACGAATTCGTGCCAAAAGCTCCTCTATTGCGAACGGCTTTGGGATATAATCATTCGCACCCATATCAAGTCCCGTAACCTTATCAGTAACGCTATCTCGTGCTGTCAGCAGAATTACCGGAACATCCGATGTACGTCTTAGTCTACGCAAAACCTCTATCCCTGAAAGCTGTGGAAGCATTATATCGAGTATTATCAAATCAAAGCTACCGTTTTCAGCCATTTCAAGGCCTGCTCTCCCGTCAAATGCTTTTTCAACCTCATAGCCTTCATGCTCAAGCTCCAGCTCGACAAATCGTGCTATCTTTTCTTCATCCTCAACAATAAGAATGCGGTTCATATAAATCTCCTACTGTGTATTTATCGTTATTTATCGTCGCGATTTTTGAATGAATATTTGCAGTCCAAAAAAAGCCCCACGATAAGTGCAATAATGATCGGCTGAAACATTGCAATAGTGATCACGCCCATAATTAGTACAGGCAGAGAAAGAATTGTTTCGCCTTTGCGTTCGATTATGAAGGAATGTGTCATGCTCTTTTCGAGAAGATAAACAAGCTTGTGCCAAAAATCGTTGAAATTTGACTTGCCGTTTTTCTCAGAGGCTGTCGCAGTAACTTCTTCGTATGCAGACTTGTTCTCAGTCGTTGTCATGCTTGCAGTAAGCGGAGATATTACACCATCGTTTTCAAGTATCTTTAACGCTTCAAGCATATCCCAATCGGCTCTCTCAAGTGCTTCCCTTGCAACCGATGTAGGTATGTTCGCTTTTTCATGTAATTTCTGAACCATTTCGTTGTGTTCCATATTAACCTCCTTGCTCTTTTTCTATATTATACAACACCTACAATTAAAAGAACAGGCATAAAAGATTAGATTTTGATTAAAAAAATTTTGCAGGATACTAAAAAGGGGCTTCATCGGAAAGTCATTTTCTTAAAACATTTTCCATAAAACCCCATTTTTGTATTAACTTATTTGCCTACGCAGAATCGCTTGAATATTTCGTTTACTATTGTTTCGTCTATGCCTCTGCCGTCGGTTTCGTTAAGTGAAGCAAGCGCAAGCTCGGCATAACTGCAAACCGCATCGATCGGTGCGCCTGCCTCAATGGCATCGACAGATTCACCGAGATTAGCGTAGCTTCTGCTCAAAAGCTCTCTCTGTCGCACATCCCAGATAACCGCATCAGTTGATGGATTGAGAATATCGCTTCCGTACAGCTTCGCAACTGCATCTGCAAGCGACTCTACTCCTTCGTTTTCCTTTGCAGAAATATACAAAACCTCACTGACAGCATTTTTTATCATGTTCTCGTCATCTTCGGAAAGCGCATTTCCACGGTCGCTCTTGTTGATAACGCCTATTTTTGCCGCTGTGATTTCGTTGATTTTGCCAATCAGTTCCTTGTCCTCTGCACTCAATGCTTCGCTTCCGTCAAAAACAGCAATGAGCAGTTCACTCTGCTTCATTTCAAGCTCCGCACGATCTATACCGATTTTTTCGACTACGTCTTCTGAACCGTGTATGCCTGCTGTGTCGGATATTCTCAGCGTAATTCCTCCAAACGATACGGTTTCACGCAGAATATCACGAGTAGTTCCGGCAACTGATGTAACAATAGCAGAATCATCTCCGACCATTGCGTTGAACAATGAGCTTTTTCCAACATTCGGTCTACCGCATATTACAGTTTTAACTCCGTCTGTGATTGCACGTCCCATTTTGTACGAATCGAGCAATTTTTTCACTTCATTTTGTGCATTTCGCAGAGTGTTTTCAATCTCACGCTCACCTTCATCTCCAACATCCTCCTCAGGATAGTCTATAGCGGCGTAAAGTGCAGTCATAGTGTCAAGAAGTGAGCTTGCTATAGCCTTGATTTTCTGGCTGACATTTCCTCGAACAGCACCACCCGAAAGTGCCATGCGTTCCTTTGTGTCAGCGTCAATCAGCAGTCCTACAGCTTCACTTTCGGTCAGCGACATTTTTCCGTTGAGGAATGAACGTCTTGTAAATTCGCCCGGGCCTGCCGCTGTTGCACCGTGAGCAAGTGCCGAAAGATAAACAGCTTCTGTTACAGCAAGTCCGCCGTGACATGATATCTCGATAACATCTTCTCCCGTAAATGATGCAGGAGCGCGAAAAATCGTGCAAAGTCCTTCATCAACAGGAGAATCCTCTGAATCGAGAATAGAGCCGAAAACAGCCGAACGTGAGGCGTATTCTTCAAGTGTTTTTCCTGATTTTGGCTTAAAGAAACGTGACGCAACACTTATCGCATCACTTCCAGAAATACGGATAACAGCGATACCACCCTTTCCTCGAGGTGTGGAAACAGCGGCGATGGTTGAAAATATATGATTATTTGGCATTGTATGCTGATCTCCCATAGAATTAAAAGGAATTTATATTATCATAAAATCAAAGAGGCTGTTCGCATTTCGGAAATTTCTTTCCTAGTGCTACAGCCCCATTTTTGATTATTCCTGTGTATTTGCGTCAGCTTCGGAGCTTTGCTCAAAATCAGGCAGAATATCGCCTATCTTTTCAATGGGCATCTTCTGTACCTTTCTGGGACGACGGCGTTCCTTTGGCTGAGCTGATGTATTCTGCTGATTTGCTTCGGAATTTTCATTCTTTTCAGCCTTTTCAGCATAATTCATGTTCGGCTTGCCATTATTTCCT
Source organism: uncultured Ruminococcus sp. (assembly GCA_964430105.1). GTDB lineage: Bacteria > Bacillota > Clostridia > Oscillospirales > CAG-272 > UMGS1696. The sequence goes on from CAYSEF010000021.1 coordinate 20,173, forward strand.
TTTCTGCCGCGTCTGCGATTGTCAGGAGCCTTGTCTGCACCCTCATAGGTGATTATGATCTTACGGTCACGATCACTTCCTACGGAGTGTGTAGAAACGTTCTCGAAGCTCTGTAATTCGCTGTGGATGATTCGACGCTCATATGCGTTCATGGGTTCGAGGAACACGTTGCGCTTGTATTTTACAGCACGAGCAGCCATTCTTCTTGCCAGAGCACGGAGAGTTTCTTCTCTCTTTTCACGGTAGTTTTCTACATCGACAACTATCTTAACGTAATCTCCATCCTTCTGCTTGGATCTGCGGATTGCAGAAAGATTTACGAGATACTGGATAGAATCGAGAGTTTCGCCATGATGACCGATGAGTATGCCTGTGTCATCACCGATGATATTGATCTTCGGATAAACTGTGCATTCCTCAGTGGTGTCAAATTCTTCACCTTCCGGGCATTCTGACGGAACAGCAGAAGCATCAAGTCCCATATTACGGAGAAGTGTGTTTGCAAAATCGAGAGCGAAGTTCATTTCAGCTTCACTTACAGCTTCTCTGCGAATCTTTTCATTGACAGGAGCTACTGAGGTTTCTGCAACAGGAGCTTCTGTTTCGTTTACAGCAACATCAGCTTCCTTTACGGTGTTCTTGTAGGAGGCACGAATTTCGTCGATTGTAAGCTCACGGTCTTCGAGATGATCGAGCTTCTTGTAATCCTCCTCGGATTCAGCAACATCGTAACGAGTTGACATTGAACTGCGATCCTCATAAATCACGGAATTGTTTTTGTATATCTTTCCGGGCTTAAGAGGACTTACGGGAGTGGTATTTGCATTGGTATTTGCAGGAGCAGAATTATTCTTGTTGTTCTTCTTTTTGCGAACATCATTTGACATTCTGCCGGAGGAATTTGCAGAGTTAGCAGAACCGAAGCCTGAGGAATTTTCATCTGCAACGTAATCCTTAAGACCTACGGGAGAAGAAACTGTTGTACTGCTTGCAGAAATTTCACCCTCGGAAGGATCATGCTTTTTCTGCATAGGTCTTTTACCCGGCTTAGCCTGATTGCGAAGGCTTGATGTATTCTGCTTTTTGTCGTTTCTTTCGGTTTTTTCAGCCTTTTCGACCTTTTCTGCCTTTACGACAGCGTCTGCCTTTACCTCAACCTTAGCTTCTGTCTTCTGAATCTTTTCGATTTTTTCGGACTTTTCGATTTTTTCTGTCTTTACAGCTGAATCTGCCTTAGGCTGAGCAGGCTTTTTAGCGTTTCCTGCGTCGTTTTTAGGCTTATTTTGCTGTGCAGGCTTATCGTTCTGCTTAGGCTGATTATTCTGCTTCTGAGAGTTCTGAGCGGGCTTTGTATCGTTCTTCTGATTGTTTCTGCCCTGTTCAGACTTGTTCTGATCGTTTTTCTTCTGCTGATTCTGGTTTTGCTTCTGCTGATTTTGATTCTGCTTTGGCTGAGCGGGCTGTTCGTCACGGCGATTGTTTTTAGCCTGATTCTGTTTAGGCTGTTTTTCACGTCGTGGTTCACCGGAGTCGCCCTTACTTGTCAGAACCTTCATGCTCTTGAGGTCTGCAACAAGTGAGCCAAGATCAGCAGAAACAGATTCGGTTACGGTAATCTTGATTTTTGCATCTCTTGCGCCGATTCCGAGGAAGCCCTTCTTCGGCATATCAATAATTTCATACGAGACTTCGTGGTTTTCATCTGCATATTCGCGATTTGCGATTGCGATAGCTTCCTCCACGGTCTTCGCGGTTATCATATAAGTTTCACTCATGTATGTGGTTCCTTTGAGAATTGAGCAAGGCAGGGATAAATATGCGATATTTTTCGCAAAATACCCTATTTTTTCATAAACTAAAGCCTTGCCCGGTCTTTCCTTTGCAAGTCTTAGTCTTTCTTCTGCTTATACGCAGTTTTATCGTCGTTCTTAATAGGAGCCGGAGCACCCTTGCCTTTACTCGATACAGCTTCGGTAGTTTCTCCGATTTCAGCCTTATCTGCTTCATCCTCAACGATCTGATGCTTAGCGAGCCATTCCTCGTCGTCGATATGGTGGAGCGATCTTACAGGCTTTTTATTAGGATCACTTTCGCGCTTTTCCTTCTTTTTCTGCTTATTTGACAAGCTTGCCTGACGTTCTGCTTCCTTAAAATCCTCTTCTGTGAACTTAGGGAGAGGCATAATCAAAGCGATAATGATCTTCTGAATAGTCTGAATGATGTTACGGAAGATCCAGTAAACGCCGATAGCAGAAGCCATCTGGAATTCGATATAAACAGAGAAAAGAGGCATTGTCCATGTCATTATCTTCATAGACGCACTGTTCTGTGTTTCGGCTGCAGCGGGATCCTGATAAGTGAACTTTTTCATGATCTGCTGAGAGAGGATCATTACTACAAAGGTCACAACGGGAACAAGCATAAGCCAGTTAAAGGGAGTGAAGCTGATTTCGGGAGTTTGTGAGAGGTCGAAGGGACCTACACGGAACACGGGAAGAACAGCATTTTCGAGGGACGGAGCAACTGTGTAATAATCCGAAACATTGTCACGAATAAAGTTGATGATCTGTATCTGCGGATTATATGCAGAGAAGGTCTGTCCTGCATCTGTGAGGAATTTTTGAAGAGCTGATATCTCCGCCGTGGGAACATTCGAGATATAACGGAGTGGGTTAACTACGACCTTATAAAGGCACATAAGTATGGGAAGCTGAACGATGAGAGTACCACATCCACCTGCTGGATTGAAGTTTTCCTTCTGGTACATATCCATAAGCTCATTCTGCATTTTCTGCTGAGTGACCTGATCGTTACGTCCTGCATACTTTTTACGGATAGCGGCAGTTTTTGGTGCAAGTTTCGCCTGTTTTATCTGTTGCTTCTGCTGCTTTACTGCAAGAGGAGTAAGAAGAAGCTCCATTACGAGAGAAAACAGGAGAATGGCAAGCAAATAGTTATCGGTGAGAGAATACGCGAATCTCAGTAAATATCCCATTGGGATATACAGGATATCAAAAATACTTTCCATTTGGTTTTCCTTTAGGAGTAATTTTTTTGCACCGTACTCCTTTAGAAGCCACGCCGTTTCGGTACGGGATCATAGCCGCCATCGGAGAACGGTGTGCATCGCACGATACGCCATATAGCAAGCGCAGTGCCAACAACAATACCCCACTCACGAATTGCATCTATCGCATATTGTGAGCAGGTCGGGGTGAATCGGCAACACGGTGTCGGCTTAAGCGGAGAAATGAACCTTCTGTATAATCTGACAGGTATAAGCCAGATTTCGCAAAGCCTTCCGTGCAGCTCCTTAAAAATATTACTTATCTTCCGCATCATTATTTTCGGCAGTTTTCTGCTTCTCCGTCAAAGGAAGAACGGCATCCTCTTTTGCATCCTCTGTAATTCTCGGCATTATCATATCGAGCTTACGCAGGCAATAGAACAGATCCCGCTGACATTCCTTCATTGAGCAAACCGTACATTCCGTTTTCGGCACGATAACAATGAGATATCCTCGCTTAATGCCGTAAGTTTTGTCTATCATGCGGTAAGCTTCTCGTATCACACGTTTGGCACGATTTCGTTGTACAGCGCCTCCGATTTTTTTTGAGGCTGATATACCTATGCGGTTGACAGTCATCTTCAACGGATTGCGCTTTCTCAGAAGTCCGCTTGCTTTATCAACGAGGACATAAACGGTCACTGTATGAGAAGACTTGCGATTTCCTGTGCGATAAGCCTTTTTGTAAAGATGATTTTCTGTAATAGCGTGAAATTTCATAATAAATAAAAGTATAACCTCCGTAGTCTCCGATCGTATCGGAAAACGCGGAGGCTATTCAAACAATGGATATGCTGTCGTGTTGACTGTCACTGAAATTAGTGAGTAAGTCTTGCACGACCCTTAGCACGTCTTCTCTTGAGTACCTTTCTGCCATCAGCGGTAGCCATTCTCTTACGGAAGCCGTGTTCCTTACTTCTCTGTCTTTTTTTAGGCTGATATGTTCTGAGCATGATCACACCTCCTTCTATATTTTGGAAAAAATTTAAAAACTTATTCGGCAAGCGACGCAAAACAAGCACGTCGCGCAGATAGACAACAGTAATTATATAACATTACAAGGTTAAATGTCAAGTGATTTTCAAAAAAAATCAGAAAAATCTGCATTTCCGTTCGCAGTTTCAAAAAAGCTTATCACGTCACTGCACCAAGTCGAGAGTGTCGCGTCAATACCTCCCGTCGTGCCGTGAATGCTGTCGATTATATTGACACATTGCCGATTTTGTGGTATAATGTAACTGTATTATATTAATGTAAATAATTTTTCATTCGGGAGGTCTCATGGATCAGTTAAACGACGCGTATCTGTCCGATATTTGGACTATGCTTGACGCTAAGATGCGCGAAAGTTATAAGTACACCGAGGAGTCTTATGAGCTTTGGTTCGGTCGGATGCAGTTATCATACCTCGATGCGGACAAGGCTGTTTTTGTTTGTGAAAACGAAACCAAACGCTCCATCATTTCCAAACGCTTTGTCGATTTTATCGCAGATTCTCTTACAGATGTCCTTGGCTATTCTCCGTCAGTTACTATCGATGTCGATACCTCTCTCGCACCTGTCGTTCCGAATCCGGACGGGATAATTTCTCCCGTTGAGATTGCAAAGGAACGCAAGGCAGCTCGTGAGGCTCGTGAAAAAGAAGAACGTGAAAAGGCCGAGAGAGAATCATCACGCATAGATCCTCTCTATTCACAAGCAGAGGACGATATTTCAGTCGATATCGATACAGAAGAAGAGCCGACTCAGCTCAACACCGGCCTTTTCTCCGATGCTTTGAAATTCGCTGCAAATACTCTCAGCTTTGCACAAACTGCAAACACCGAAAAAGCCGAGCCTGCTCCTGAACCCAGGGGTGAGAGAAGACTTACCTACAACGAGGATTACACCTTCGAGAATTTTATCGTCGGTAATTCCAATCGTTTTGCTCACGCAGCCGCTCTCAATGTTGCCGATAATATCGGTACTCGAATCAATCCTCTGTTTATTTGGGGACCTTCGGGACTTGGCAAAACTCACCTGATGTACGCTACAGCAAACAGAGCACTTCAGAGAACACCTGATATGAAGGTCATCTATGTAAAGGGTGAGGAATTTACCAATCAGCTCGTTGAAGCTATTCAGAAAAACAAAAACCGTGAATTCAGACAGAAATATCGCAGTGCAGATATGCTCCTCATCGACGATATTCAGTTTATCGCCGGAAAGGAAGCTACTCAGACCGAGTTCTTCCACACCTTCGATGCCCTTTATGAAGATAAAAAGCAGATCATACTCACGTCAGACCGACCTCCAAAGGAGCTTACAGGACTTGAGGAGCGCATCAGAAGCCGTTTTGAAGCCGGTTTGCTTGCAGATATCCAGCCGCCGGATTATGAGCTCAGAATGGCTATCCTGCGCAACAAGATAGGTCAGAACAAGCTCGATGTTCCAACCGATGTACTCGATTTCCTTGCACAGAACCTTCAGGAAAACATCCGTCAGCTCGAGGGCGTTATCAAAAAGCTTGCTATGGCAAATCTTCTCACCGGTCAGCCAGTCAGCATGGAAATGGTAATACAGACCGTTCCCGAATATCTTCGTGACGCTGAGCCTGTTTCAGAAACTATAGACCGTATAATAAACTCCACTGCAAGACATTATTCTGTTTCCGTAAAGGATATTTTGGGTGACTCACGCAAAAAGGATATCAAAAATGCCCGAAACGTGGCAATGTATTTGATTCGCTCTATTACAGGTCAGTCATACCCACAGATAGGAAATATCTTTGAACGTAATCACTCCACTATATTCTCAAATATCAGCGCAGTAGAAGCCGAAAGAGTATCTGATCCGGTTCTCGATGCAACGATAAATGAGATTACCAAGGAGATCAAGCGAGGAAGCTGATCGCACCACTTCATCGATCGGCTAACGTCTGGCTAAAAGCCTGCTAAACGCCTTGCAAAAAGCCTAAAAGTCCGTTGTACGTTTGATTATTTTTGAGTTTCCGGCAGTTATCAACACGAATATCAACAGCCTTTCTAAAACTCATCAAACTTTTCAACACACTTTCCAACACCCTGTCGAAAACTCCTGTTGAAAACTCATAAAAAACAGCATGATACAGTGTTTTCAACAAAGCTTTCAACAGCCTTTCGAAATCTCAAAGCTCTATTTTCCTCGTTTTTTCGCTTTTATACATAGTAAAACAGCAAATTCACTCCTGCACAACCAACTTTTCCACAGCAAACGACAATTCAAGTTTTCAACGCTTTCGAAAAGCCGATTTTTCCTTTTGAAACTGCTTTTGAGCAGTAAATCCAAACCTTTCGGAGCATTTTTCAGCACTAAAAATAAATACCGCTGAATTATGTTTTCAACAAGATTTTTTTCAAATTTCAGGCTTGTGATAAATTTTCGATAAGTCGCCAAAACTACTGAAAATCGCGTTTTCAGACAAAAATCCGCTGTTTTTAGTGAATTCGGCTCCAAAAATCGCATTTTCCAAAAACCTGCTCCCGAGTTTTCATAGAGAAATCAAAGCGAAATCATCGGTTCAACACTGACTTTTACAAAGTCCAATCCGAACACCTCGAAAGAATGTTCGTTCAGGTGGCGAACAATTTATGAATACAGAAGACTCGTTTGTTATATAATATAATGTAGGAAAAATGAGTTTTTATACATTCTCCATGGGATTTATTTCCTTTCGCAAAAATTTGCTCGGGTAAAAATTTCCGTCAAAGTCGAGTTTTCCACTGTTTCGACAGCCCCTACTGCTCCTACTGCTAAATTTTTATTATATATATATTCTTTATTTTATCTATCTATATCGCGCGCGAGAAAATAGATACCGAATGAAAACCTCCACTACAAACCAAAGAGGATACACATATGAAAGCAACATTTGATAAACAAAAGCTTCTTGCGGCAATAATCCCGCCTGCAGGAATATCTCAAACAAAAAATACTCTTACAGCGGTAGATGGCCTGCTGTTTGAATGCCCACCTGACCCGAAGTTCGGTGATTACGATACAGATAATGAGCATTTATGCCGAATTTCAGCTTTCGACCTTGAAAAAGGCTTGCGTACATCTGTAGAATGTAATGTCTACGAAAAGGGTATGTTCATTATCAATACAGTAAAAATACTGCAGATAGTTCGTGCTTTGCCTGACGGTGAAGTCACTCTCGATATCGACGAAAAGGGCCATGTCGATATTACCTGCGGATTTTCACATTTTGAAATAACCGCAACCCCCGGCGAGGACTTCCCTACTATGCCTATGTTTATCGGTGAACGTATTTATCATATTCCTCAGTACCGTGTTAAAAATCTGATAAACGAAACAATCTTCGCTGTAGCTCAAAATGATCAGAGAGCTGCGTTTAACGGTGCCCTTTTTAAGATTGAAAACGGTGAGCTTACTGTTGTAGGCTGCGACGGTAACAGATTGTCTGCTTCAAAATGCTCTATTGCCGACTCAAATCCCGAAGCTCCCGAAGCCGAAATGATTATCCCCGGTAAATTTTTGACAGAGCTTACTAAGCTGCTCCGTGATACGGAGGATGAGCTTACAATGATTATCGGCCGTAAACACGTCATTTTTAAGATAGATCAGATATATTTCTTCACTCGTATGCTCGATACAGAGTATATAAAATATGAAAAACTCCTCCCTACCTCATATATGACTCAGGCCTTTGTTTCAAGAAGTGAGCTTCTCGGTGCTATCGAACGTGCTTCTATCGTAACAGAATATAAGCTCGGCGGCAGCGGTCAGGTTCATGTAAAGCTTGATTTCATGGATAATGCCGTTACTATGTCGTCAGTTTCCTCCGGCGGCTCTGTTTATGAAAAGGTCCCTGCCGCTATCGACGGTGAAGGCGTTACTATCGGCTTTAATTGCAGATATCTTCTCGATGCTCTGAAGGCTTGCCCTGCAGACTGCGATAGACTGAGAATAAGACTTAATTCACCTCTCATGGGTATCATTATCGAACCTGCCGAGGGAACTACCTTCCTTAACGCTCACCCTGACGAAACTGTGTACGGCGAACGTGCATTAGATGTCGTTACAGTGACCGAAGCACAGAAAAATGAGGGCGATACCGATATGTTTATGTATTTCGTTATGCCTGTTCGTATGAATAAGTGAGGAATATAATGTACATTCATATAGGCGGCGGAAAAAATGTGCGTGACGGTGATATAATCGGATGCTTTGATATGGACGGAAAATGGAATTCCGACTTGACTCGTGATTTCTTGAAAAAAGCTGAAAAAGAAGGTAAAACCTCAACAGCAGGCTCAGATCTTCCGAGAACCTTCGTGCTGACCGACGACGGAGTTATCTTCACTCATATCTCAACCACAGCCATAGCAGGCAGAGGAAAATAAAAAAATCCCACCCACCCCCAAAAAGCCAACAATTTCCAATAAACAACATTTGAAGCACTCACAAAACGTCCCCTTTAAGGAACATTTGAACTTGTTCAAATGCGACGCCCGGGGACCGGCTGAACTAACGGAGATTTTCAAGAGGAGGATCCTCTTGAACGTCCGGGAGATTCATAAGAGGGCTCGACGAGGAGTCCTCTTATGCACCCTCCGTGAGGAGAAAAAAATCATCAAAATGCGAAGCATTTTGTTCAAAACAACACACGTTAGTGAGAAATCCACCACCCCCAAAAAACCAACAATTTCCAATAAATAACATTTGAAGCACTCACAAAACGTCCCCTTTAAGGAACATTTGAACTTGTTCAA
>CAYSEF010000021.1:29092-33162 GCA_964430105.1 uncultured Ruminococcus sp.
GGGGACCGGCTGAACTAACGGAGATTTTCAAGAGGAGGATCCTCTTGAACGTCCGTGAGGAGAAAAAATCATCAAAATGCGGAGCATTTTGTTCAAAACAACACACGTTAGTGAGAAATCCCCTCACGTTAGTGAGCCTTTCCCCCTCACGTTAGTGAGAAATCCCCCCCAACCACAACATAACCTTGTACCATAAAATTTCGTATATTTATAGATAATAACAATATTTGGAGCAAAATAAATGGATAATAATCAGAACTTGGAACAGCAGCAGACCGCTAATTATGACGAGAATCAAATACAGGTCCTCGAAGGTCTGGAGGCTGTGCGTAAACGTCCCGGTATGTATATCGGTACAACCTCACAAAGAGGTCTGCATCACCTCGTCTATGAAATAGTCGATAACTCTATCGATGAAGCTATGGCGGGTCGCTGCGATTGTATCGAGGTCGTCCTCTATCCGGATGGCTCAGTTTCTGTTCAGGATAACGGATATGGCGTTCCTTCTCAAATGCACCATCAGGTAGGTAAGCCTACCCTTGAAGTCGTGTTTACTGTTCTCCATGCAGGCGGTAAATTCGGCGGTCAGGGCTATAAAATCTCCGGCGGTCTTCATGGCGTTGGTGCCTCGGTAGTAAACGCTCTCTCAGAATGGATGGAGGTCGATAACTGCTATGAGGGTCATCGCTATACCATGCGCTTCGAAAGAGGTGATATCGCTCGCCCCTTTAAGTGCATCGGTGAAACAGATAAACACGGCCTTTATGTAAGATTTAAGCCCGACCCGACTATTTTTACCGATACAACAGAATTCGATCTCGAAACCCTCCTTACAAGACTCCGTGAACAAACCTTCCTTAATGCCGGTATTCGTATCATCCTTCGTGACGAACGCTGCCTTGAAGAAAAGAAAAACGCAGAGCTTGATCCCGACCTTAAACGTCTCCTCGATGCGGCTATGGACGAACAAAACGAAAACAGCGATAATGCCATAGCTGACGAAAACGGAAATATTATCGAGAATATCGACGACGGTGAACCTGTACCTGAGAAAAACGGTAAATTTATCGAGTATGACCTCAAGCACGATGGCGGTATCCGTCAGTTCGTTGAGTATATGAATAAAAAGAAGCACGTTGAGGTAATTCATCCCGATGTAATATATATGAAGGCGGAAAAAGGCGATATCACTGCCGAGGTTGCTATGCAGTATAACGATAGCTATACCGATTCTATCGTAACCTTCGCTAATAATATGTCTACTATCGATGGCGGTACTCACGAAACAGGCTTCAAAACAGCTATCACTAAGGTTCTGAACGATTACGCAAGAAGAACAGGCGCACTTAAAGCCTCCGATAAAAATCTCTCCGGTGAGGATGCCCGTGAAGGTCTTACCGCTGTAGTATCGGTTAAACTCCCCGATGCTCAGTTCGAAAGCCAGACAAAAGCTAAGCTCGGTAATTCCGAGGTGCGCGGTATCGTTGATAATATCGTTACGGAAAAGCTGTCCGAATACTTTGAAGAAAATCCGACTGTCGCAAAAGCAGTTGTGGAAAAATCTCTCGTAGCACAAAGAGCAAGAGAAGAAGCTCGTAAGGCAAGAGAAATGTCTCGTAAATCCGTGCTTCAGAAAGGCTCCAGTTTACCGGGTAAGCTCGCCGACTGTCAGGAAAAGAGAGTAGATTTGACAGAGCTTTTCCTTGTAGAGGGTGACTCTGCGGGCGGTTCTGCAAAGAGTGGCAGAGATTCAAGATTCCAGGCAATCCTTCCCTTGAGAGGTAAGGTTCTGAACGTAGAAAAAACAAGAGTTGATAAGGTTTATTCTAACCTTTCGCTTATACCGATAATTCAGGCTCTCGGCTGTGGTATCGGCTCAGAATTCGATATGTCTCGCCTGCGTTACGGTAAGATAATCATAATGGCGGATGCCGATGTCGATGGTTCGCATATCCGTGTGCTTCTGCTCACCTTCTTCTTCCGTCATATGAAACAGCTTATCGAGGACGGCCATATCTACCTCGCACAGCCGCCGCTTTATAAAATGACAAAGGGTAAGCAGGAAAGATACGCCTACTCCGATGAAGAAAGAGATAGAATTCTCGAAGAAATGGGCGGAGGAAATATCACCACAAACAGATATAAAGGTCTTGGTGAAATGAACCCCGAACAGCTCAGCGAAACAACAATGGATCCTCGCACAAGAACACTTCTTAAAGTGGAAATAGAGGACGCTATGGCTTGCGATGAGATATTCTCTACTCTCATGGGTGATAAAGTAGAACCCCGTCGTGAATTCATCGAAGCTAATGCTAAGTATGCTGAAAATTTGGATATTTGATTGAAAATTTAGTTTGTGAAGATTCGGTGTGCAGCTATAAAGCCACCCACTTATATAAAAAATCAAATGAAAACAATACTAACATTAACATTGTCGCCTGCGATTGATATCGAGTATCATGTTGCCTCGATAAACGCAGGACTGAACCGTACATCATCACATAAGGTAACAGCTGGCGGAAAGGGTATAAATGTTTCAAGAGCAGTTCAAAATTGCCTCAGAAGACGTATACGCCTGCCACATAGGATAGAGCTTGTAACCGTTGCTCCCGTAGGCGGAAATATGGGTAAGCTTCTTGAAAATATCCTTGAAGACGAAGCAATTCCTCTTACACCTGTGTATATCGATGCACCAACACGCACTAATGCTTCTCTTATATCAGATGCACCGGACGAAAAAGACCTCGAAATCAATGCTCCCGGTACACCTGTAGGAGATAAGCTCGCTGAGATAGAGAAGCTTGTGCTTGAAAAAATAACAGAAAATGACGTGGTAGTGATAGCAGGAAGCTGTCCTTCTGATGTTCCGAAAGCATACCCGTCAGAGCTTTGCGGAAAAATCAAAGAAAAAGGCGCAATATGTATAATTGACTGCGATGGAGAAGCCTTGAAAATAGCTGTAAATTCGCAGACACCTCCCGACCTTATAAAACCGAATACCGATGAGCTTTCAGCACTTGTAGGACGAGAGCTGAAAACACGTCAGGAAATAGCTCAGGCGGCAGAATCACTTGCAGTGCCGACAGTTATAACAACGATGGCAGGAGACGGTGCGCTTATCACACGAGAAATTAACGATTACAGAGCTACAACACTGATTCCAACAGAAAAACGTCCCACAGCTCGTCTGAAGGGCGCAGGAGATACATTCCTTGGGGCATTCGTGTATGCAAAATACGCAGCCGAAATGGATGATATAGCTTCGATGAACTTTGCAAACGAAGTTGCAGGCGATTATGTTGCAGGAGCTCAGGACTGAATAACGGCTTTATTGGGGAATAGCTTCTTGAAAATCCCCGTATCGCTTTAAGTCGTGATTTTTCCGTATTTTCTCAAAAAAATATTAAATTTGGAGTTTGCTATGGCAAAACGTAAAAATCAAGATACACCTATAGAATTTCCGGAGCAAAAAATACTTCCGATAAATATGGAAAAAGAGGTGAAGAAATCCTTCATCGAATATTCCATGTCGGTTATCGTATCTCGTGCGCTTCCGGATGCACGTGACGGTATGAAACCGGGTCAAAGACGTGTGCTTTATTCCATGTGGGAGGATAATCTCACATATGACAGACCGTTCCGTAAGTCTGCAACGACAGTAGGTAACGTGCTTGGTCGTTATCATCCTCACGGTGACTCATCCGTTTACGGTACTATGGTTCGTATGGCTCAGCCATTCTCGTACAGATATGTCCTCGTAGACGGTCAGGGTAACTTCGGTAACGTCGATGGTGACGGACCTGCCGCTTATCGTTATACAGAAGCAAGACTTTCTCGCCTTTCCGACGAAATGCTGAGAGATATCGAAAAGGATACCGTAAAATGGGATCCCAACTTCGATAATACACGCAAGGAGCCTGCCGTTCTCCCTTCAAGATTCCCTAACCTTCTTGTAAACGGTGCAGTAGGTATAGCAGTAGGTATGGCTACAAATATCCCGCCTCATAACCTTGGTGAAGTTATCGACGGTACTATTTACCTCATGGATAATCCCGATGCCGGTGTCGGTG
>CAYSEF010000022.1:0-33050 GCA_964430105.1 uncultured Ruminococcus sp.
TTTTATCTTCATTTTACGGTGTTCTCTCTTTTGTTCTTTTGGATTTTTTTGGGGGTTATCTGTTTCCTGCCATTTCTTCGGGCTTGAATACTTCATCAAATCTTTCAGCAGTCAGGAAACCAAGTTCTACACACGCTTCTTTCAGTGAGATGTTGTCCTTGTATGCTTTTTTTGCAGTCTTTGCAGCATTTTCATAGCCAATATAGGGGTTAAGTGCAGTTACAAGCATAAGAGAGTTGTAAAGGTTGTCATGCATCTTCTGTTCATTTGCACGGATACCAACTGCACAGTTATCATTAAAGGAAACTATAGCTTCAGCAAGGAGACGGCAGGACTGGAGGAAGTTGTAAATGCAAACAGGCATGAATACATTCAATTCAAAATTACCCTGAGAAGCTGCCATTGAAACCGCAACATCATTTCCCATTACCTGTACTGCAACCATTGTAACAGCTTCACACTGTGTAGGGTTAACCTTACCGGGCATAATTGAAGAACCAGGTTCATTTTCAGGAATAGTAATTTCACCAAGTCCAAGACGAGGACCGGATGCAAGCCAACGCACGTCGTTAGCAATCTTCATCATGTCACAAGCGAGAGCCTTTACAGCACCATGAGCGAAAACGAGTTCATCTTTGGATGTAAGTGCATGGAATTTATTTTCAGCTGTTTCAAATGGTTTACCTGTAATCTCAGAAACGGCTGCTGCTACCTTCTTATCAAATCCCTTCGGAGCATTAATACCAGTACCAACCGCTGTACCACCAAGTGCAAGGCAACGAAGTGTAGGTAATGATTTTTCGATAAGCGCAACATCCATTTCAAGAGAGGAACGCCAACCTGAAATTTCCTGAGAGAATCTTATAGGAGTTGCATCCTGAAGATGTGTACGACCACTCTTGGTAATACCTTCATGCATTTTTTCAAGCTTACGGAATGTTGTGATAAGCTTTGATACAGCAGGAATGAGTTTATCTTCAAGAGCACATACAGCAGCGATATGCATTGCTGTCGGGAAAGTATCGTTTGAAGACTGGCTCATATTGATATCATCATTCGGATGGCAAAGCTTTTCGCCTGCAATTTCATTTGCACGATTAGCTATAACTTCATTTGCATTCATATTAGACTGAGTGCCGGAACCTGTCTGCCAAACTACGAGCGGGAAATGTTCATTCAGTTCACCTGCAATAACTTCATCGCAAGCCTGAGAAATAGCGGCGAGCTTTGCGTCAGTCATTTTTTCCGGCTTTAATTCGTGGTTAGCGATAGCAGCTGCTTTTTTGAGGATACCAAAAGCCTTTGTGATTTCTCTTGGCATAGTTTCAATTCCTACACCGATGCGGAAATTCTCGTGGCTGCGTTCTGTCTGCGCTGCCCAATATTTGTCTGCGGGTACTTTTACCTCGCCCATAGAGTCGTGTTCAATACGGTATTCCATTGTTGTATTCCTTTCTCTTGCTCTTATTTTTTATATAAATTAGATTTTTACGTTATCAATGACTGATTTCAAGCTTTCTGCGCTCTTATGGAGAAGAGCAATCTCATCATCAGTCAACGGAGATAGTAATTTACCACGAAGTCCATTTCTACCAACGATATTAAGCGTGCTGAGGCATACATCATCTATACCATATTCGCCATGCATCATCGAAGAAACAGTGAGTGTAGTGTCGGTGCCATTAATAAGGCATTTACATATATGACATACTGACAAAGCAACCGCATAATATGTCGCGCCTTTACGCTGAATAACTCGGCCACCTGATTTTTTTATATATGTTTCAACCTCATCGTGGTTAATCACAGGATAAAGATTGTTCTGATTTGAAATTACAGCATGATATTTATCGACAGGTACGTTAGAAATATTTGCAAGTGACCACGGAACAAATGATGAATCACCATGCTCACCGAAAACATATGCGTGAACATTCTGCTGATTGATCTCATAATACTCAGAAATACGCGAACGAAGTCTGGAAGTATCAAGAATAGTGCCGGAACCGATTATTCTGTTTTCAGGAATATCCGAGCATTTGCACCAAACATAAGTGAGTACATCAACAGGATTTGAAACTATAATATAAATTGCATCAGGAGCATATGTGGTAATTTCAGGTATGATTGACTTCATTACATCCACATTTGTCTGTGCAAGATCGAGACGAGTTTGACCAGGCTTACGTGGAACTCCGGAAGTTATAATAACAATATCAGAATCACAAGCATCACGATATGTGCCTGCATAAATAGATACAGATGGGCAGAATGGTGTTCCCTGTCTAATATCCAAGGCTTCGCCAAGTGCTTTCTCATTATTGATATCTATCATAACTATTTCAGAGCATATACCACCTATAGCGAGTGTATATGCAATAGTCGAGCCAACACTTCCTGCACCAATAATCGTAATCTTCGTCATAAGCTCCTCCTCGCAACGGTTTATTGACCTGCCTATTTTGAAAGCATTATTTCATAGCTTAATTATATCAAATTTATGTCGAAAATTCAATCCCGATTTAATTTACCGTTTTACATATTTATTCCTAATTTCGTAGTTATTTCTGTTAATAATGATAAATTTATAATTTTCAGACAATTTACAACAACTTTTTTATACAAAAAGCCGCCATATATAGACACAGCAGCTTTTGTACTTGATGTTATTTTTATAATTTCTCGATGAGTATATCAGCTATTCTCTCACAAGCTTTTCCGTCACCGTACGGATTCGAAGCCTTACTCATTTTGTCATACTCATCTTTATCTTCAAGCAATTTTTTGAAGGAGTTATAAATGACTTCTTCATCTGTGCCAACAAGTTTAAGAGTTCCCGCAGCAATGCCTTCAGGACGTTCAGTGGTATCACGCATGACAAGTACAGGTTTACCTAAAGACGGAGCTTCTTCCTGAATACCACCGCTATCTGTAAGGATCATATAGCTTCTTGCAATGAAATTGTGGAAATCAAGTACCTCAAGTGGTTCGATAATATGCACTCTATCGCATCCACCAAGTTCCTCATTAGCAGCTTCACGCACTATCGGATTCATATGTATAGGGTAAATAGCACAAACATCCGGATGTTCATCAATAATACGTCTGATCGCACGGAACATTCGATGCATAGGTTCACCAAGATTTTCTCTGCGATGTGCTGTGAGAATTATCATACGCTTTCCGCTTGCCCATTCAAGTTCGGGATGAGTATAGTCCTCTCGAACAGTGGTTTTCAACGCATCGATAGCTGTATTACCGGTTATATATATTGTGTCAGGCGACTTTCCTTCCTTAATTAAGTTATTCCTCGACAACTCAGTTGGTGCAAAATTAAAACGTGAAATTATGCTGACAGCCTGACGATTGAATTCTTCTGGATATGGTGAATCGATATTGTAGGTACGCAATCCAGCCTCTACATGTCCAACAGGAATCTGCAAGTAGAAGCACGCAAGCGCTGTCACAAATGTTGTGGATGTATCTCCGTGAACGAGGACAACATCTGGCTTCACCTCAAGAAGTACCTCACGAATTCTATCAAGAATATTAATCGTAACATCGAACAGAGTCTGCTTATCTTTCATAATTGACAAATCGTAATCAGGCACAACATCAAACGCATCAAGAACCTGATCAAGCATTTGTCTATGTTGCCCTGTTACGCAAAGAGTCACATCAAGTTCCGGTCTTTTCTTCAGTTCCATTACGAGCGGACACATTTTTATAGCTTCGGGACGTGTGCCAAAAACTAGCATTACTTTTTTCATTATTTGCGTACTTCCATTATTAATGTTGATATTGTATAAATTATACGTTATTTCGCCTAAAAAGTCAAGAGATGTGACTCTTCTTTCGTTGCTAATTATACTGAACAGAAAAAATCTTGGATTTATCAAAAAAGAGCTTGCATTTCGGATAATTGTATGATATAATACAGATACAATGGAGGCATAGCTCAGCTGGTTAGAGTACTTGCTTGACATGCAAGGGGTCACTGGTTCGATTCCAGTTGTCTCCATATGATAAAACGAGTTGGTTTGTACGTGTTTTACACGGTACTACTCAACTCGTTTTTTGCTTTGTAACTACTTAATTTAATTAAATTTTATACTCATTCATTAATTTTTCAGTTCAGTAAACTCATATACAATATAAAAATCCGCAGTACAGAAATACTGCGGATTTTTTTAACATAAATTATTCTGCATCAGTGAATTCAACAGCACCCTGACCGTCAACATTGAATGTGAACACGATGCTCTGACCTTCAGCAACAGTATTTGTGCCGGCTCTACCGGAAGAAGGTTCTACACCATCAAGTGTGTAACCCCAGTAGCCCTGACCGGAACCATCTGCCTGAGTACCACTACGATACTCAACACCGTCAAGAGTAATGCAAGTAAGGCTATTACCAGCATCGTCTACTTCATAGGGGAAGTCAACTACTGTGCAAACTTCTGTAACTGCCTGAAGAACAGTCGGAGGAGTTTCAACAGTGTTTTCTACAGTGTAAGCGTAATTTTCGAGATAGGTTTCACCGTTAGCAACGATTGTAACTGTGCAGTTTACCTTAACTTTCTCGACACCACAAGATGCAGCGCAAAGAGCGAGCATCACGAGTACCATTGCAAGTGCAACAACTCTGATCTTTTTCATTTTAAACCTCCAAATAGTTTTTTAAGATCGATATCATTATACTACAGTTAATCACAATTGTCAATACTGTAACAGAGTTTTTTTATACTAATTTAACAAAATGAAAGTACTTGTAAAGCATACAAAAGCAAATTGTGCTATAATAACGACTATATTCAACAAATATGCAATTATCATCCCATGTTTAGAAATCAGTATTACTACTGCATTCAAAATGGCAGACAGGGACAACACAATAAGCGAAAATATCGTAAGTCGTGTACAGAAAAAAAGTGCGTACCACACCAAATCGAGCAAATATGCAAACGATGTAAGCGAAAAAGCTAACACTACTCTTTTTTGACACGAACATGACACTGTATCACTGAAAGCAATTAACACCAAACGAGCACCGTACAAAGCATAAACAATGAGCCACACTAAAAAAATGAATGTAAGCGAACGACCATGTTGATTAGCAGAAACGGAATTGAGAACGTACCACCCACTTCCACCATTGATCCACAACACAACTCCACCTATTGCGCACAAAAATGAGCTAAGTCCAATTATAGCAATATGTTTAGTTAAACAGCATAATTCACGCTTCAATCTGTGTAACAAAAAATCACCCCACATCAGTATATGAGGTGATTTTTGTTTTATGATACGTTTTAACGATCATTCATCTCCGAACCAGTCACTCCAGAAGAAATTGTCATTTGATTCATTGCTTTCGTCATTGTCAGCGTTACCATCAAAGTCCAACTCCGGCGGAAGATCTGCATCATCCTGACCGGTATCATCGAGTTCCGAATCTTTTTCGTCAAATTCCAGGTATCCACTCGGAGAATATCCACTATCTTCAGCCGGTGGATTTCCGCCCCAGGGACGATAATCGCAATGGAAGTAGCAATACGCATTATATGGTGTATCCACATAGCTTGTACCGCAATACTCGTATTCTCTCAACATATTTACAAAGAATGGAACACCCCACCAACCGCTCGGTTTCACAGAGGCCGGTAATTCACGGTACACATATTGTGCATCTTCAACGTAAAGCTCTATTGGGAAACTACGATCCTCTACACGTATAAGTGCAACTTTTTGTGTATGTGCAGGATTACAGTTCGGACTTGCGATCAAATTTGTCGATGTATCACGCAGAACAACAACATGAGTATCACAATATTCCGTTGGAACTGTTTGACGTGTAAAATAACCTGTTTCAGTACGCCAACCACGAGGGTCCAATGCACAGGCATCTGTTACTAGCTTACCTGAATCTTTACAATAGGTTTCAGTTATAACACCCGGAGCCATTTCAAATGTTTTGAGTGTTTCGCCACCATTTGCAGCTTCGTCAATATATGGCTGATGCAACATTGTCATGACCTTATCCCATATTACAAGAGAGGGGTTCTCTCTAAAGGAGCTCAAGGACTGAGGAATATCGTAGCCTGTCCAAACACCACCTACATAATATGGTGTATAGCCAACAAAATATCTATCGAAGTCTGCACTAGTTGTACCGGTTTTGCCCGCTACATCGACTGTATGACGCAGAGTGCATCCTGTACCGGTACCTTCGCTCATTACCTTTTCCATCATTACAGTCATGATAGAGGCTGTAGTATCTTGGATAACAATGTTATTCTCCTCGATATTTTCAAGAACAATTCTTCCCTGTGCATCTTCAACATAGAGGTAAAGATTTGGTTCATTAAAAACACCGTTATTCTGAAAAATAGTATAACCGGCTGTCATTTCGAGAAGAGTTACACCATAGTTTGGCTGACCAAGCGCAAGTGAAGCAAGCCCACGGTCTGTGAGAACTTCACCATTTGCCTTTGTATAGCTTTCTATCAAGCTATCAAAATGAAGTTCATTCTTCATAAAATCAAACGAAGCATCTACTGTCAACATTTGCAGAACCTTCATTGCAATAGTGTTTACCGAGCGAGTTATAGCACTGTTTATCGTCGTCAAACCACGGTAAACATTAGGATAGTTCTGAGGATATGCACTGTACCCCATAATTGCTTCACTGTATTCAGTAGCTTCAACTGCTGTGTACGAATCGAACCATACCGGTGTATCATCAACTACCGAACCATATGTGATAAGTCCCGCATCAAGAGCAGGTGCGTACACTGCAAGTGGTTTTATGGAAGATCCCGGTGGTCTCACTGCCTGTGTAGCACGTTCGGTACCAAGATTCAGTGTTTTTGTTCCTCGACCACCTACTACCCCAAGCACATCACAGGTATATGGATCACAGATAACCATAGCTGATTGCGGCTGGAGTCCCCACCCTGTAGATGGGAAATATTCGCTGTCATTTTCATATACCTCCTCAAGAATATCCTGTACAAAAGGATCCATAGGGAGAATTATCTTATAACCACTGTAGTAGATTAGGTTATATGCAGCTTTTTCTGTGATGCCGTATTTTTCCATCAAATCTTCTTTGATCTGATTTATAGCAGCTTCAGTATACCAGCTATAGATGGTCATACCTTCATCTACCGTTTCTTCGTCAGCATCATGAACCGCCAGCAAAAGATCAGTATATCTTGCATCAAGCCACTCTTCACTGTTGATCATACCTTCTTCATACATACAGTCGAGCACTGTTTTGCGACGGAATTTATTGCCATGTTTTAATATTTGCTTTTCATTTACTGTAGTATAGAAATCCTCATCGTGACTTTTGGGATTATACTGTGACGGATTTTTAACAATAGCAGCAAGAGAAGCACACTCAACCAGAGTAAGTTCTGAAACATCCTTATTGAAATAGTAGTTTGATGCAGACTGAACACCATCACAGCCATTTCCAAAATATACTATATTAAGATACATTTCCATGATCTCATCTTTGGAATACTGTTTTTCAAGGTTCATTGCACGAAAAATTTCCTGTACTTTTCGCTGGATCGTTACGTCATCTTCACCTGTGACATTTTTGACAAGCTGCTGTGTAATAGTAGAACCACCACCTGAGCCACCAAAAACGAATTTGAATACAGATTGTGCAGTTGTCCACCAGTTTACTCCGTTATGCGTTCTAAACTGCTGATCTTCAATAGCTATGAAAGCGTTCACAAGATTTTCCGGAATTTGACTGTATGGTACTGCGATAGAACCACCACCTGAACCGGATAAACGCTGATCCTCTATTTCAACTAGAGTACCGTTTCTATTGAGGCGATCCTCCTGCGTTTCGTAATCCATATAATACATACGTGTAGTTGAGTCCTGATTTACCGTTACGAATTGGTCGGGGTCTACGGTCAGGTCCAGATAGGTATTTACATAAATAGCAAACACAGTACACACAATGATGCCTGTGATAAGACCGATAAGTAAAACTGTCAGCAGAATATTCATGAAGTATGAGAATATTCTGAACAACACCTTACCGATCACACCGAGTACACGTAAAACCTCAAAGCCCCAGTTGACTCTGTTATTTGATCCCATAGGGTTTTCCTTCTTTTTCATATAACTAATGGAAATATTGAATTAAGTATACTCCAAAATTTTGAATCCAATATTAACACCAGCTGATTTTTATGCGAAATCTTCCGCAGATTTGTCAGTAATATGCTACTTTACGACAACATTCTCGCTTCCAAGTACTTCTTTAAGTTCATCGAGTACAAATTTAGTCAAGTTGACCTGTACAGAAGGAGTAAGATATTCTTTTCTTTCCGATGAATAGAATATTGCAGGTATATTTCCGTCGAATATTTCGCATATTGCTTTTGCACGGCGATATGTGCTTGAATTCTCGCTCTCAACACGCAGGTATACCTTTCTGATAGTGTTTGAAGTATACTTCTGTGCAGTCATCTGACGAGATTCCGTTTTTTGATTCTGATAATCTCTTCGATCATAGAACTTTTCGGAAACATTTTCAATAGCACCGGATTTTTCTGCTTCGCTATCAGGTAACAGTGGTATGATACTTTCGGCAAGAAGCTTCACATCTTCATCCTCACGAACGCTAAGTATCCCACGAACTGCGACAACAGAATCATAAGTGAGTAGATGTCCGTATTTTGATACAATCTTTGGAAAACAGAGCATTTCAATAGATGAAGAATGGTCTTCAATCGTCACAAATGCCATTTGGTCGCCATTCTTTGTAGCTTTATTGACACGTTTGGTAATACTTCCGGCTACTGTAACGCGACTTTTGTCAGCAAAGTTTAATACAATTTCCTGCGCTTTTTGAATATCATCTTCTTTTTCATTCAAGTCATCATCATTTTTGAACGATGTACGAATATCAGCAATTTTAGTTGGATTGATCTTCGCTATATGAAGCTTATAATCGTCGAGAATATGACCTGTTAAATATAATCCACAACTCTCTTTTTCAAGAGAAAGTTTTTCACGAGTAGTGAATTCAGGTATTTGCGGAAATTCGTAACGTGCAGGCTTTGGAGAATCCACCGTTGACGCTGTATCGAAAAGTCCAATTTGCCCTTCAAACACGTCCCTTGTAAATGTACCACGTTTTTCAATCATACTTTCATACACAGCTAAAAGCTGACTACGCGGTGTTCCAAGAGAATCAAGCGAACCAGATTTGATTAAAACCTCAAATTGTCGCTTATTCATATCGATCTTACGTGTGCGCAGCATAAAATCGTTTATATCGGTAAATTTACCGTCACGATTTCGTTCAGCGATTATATTCTCGATAAAATTTGAGCCAACACTTTTGAGTGCAGTAAGTCCAAATCTAATAGAATCACCTTCAACGTGAAATGAACCACGACTTTTATTAATATCAGGAGGAAGTATCTTTATACCTTGTTTTGAGCAATCCGCAATATATTCTGCAAGCTTTTCGGTAGATGATAGAACAGAGGTAAGAAGCGCACTTTCATACTCTCTTGGATAATGCGTTTTCAAATAAGCTGTTCTAAATGATAAGACAGCATATGCAGCCGCATGACTCTTATTAAATGCATAATTTGCAAAGCTTACAATATCCTCAAATAGTTTTATTGCCTCGTTCTCATTTATCCCCTGTGACACAGCCCCATCTATGAATGCTTGTCTTTCGCTTTCAAGAACGCCTTGTTTTTTCTTAGATATTGCACGACGAACTACATCAGCATGGCCAAACGAATAGCCTGCAATCTCACGAAATATCTGCATGACCTGCTCCTGATATACGATACAGCCATAGGTTACATCGAGTATTGGTGCGAGTTTTGGCGTACAATAATGTATCTTTGATGGATCATGTCGTGCTTCGATGTATTTTGGAATAGAATCCATTGGCCCAGGACGGTACAAGGCTATTGCAGCAATTATATCATCAAGACAACGTGGTCTTAGCTGTGTTAGCATTTGACGCATACCAGATGATTCAAGCTGAAATACACCATCGCACCTTCCGGCACAAATAGTATCATACGTTGCCTGATCTGTTATATCGACTTTTGTAAGATCAAAATCCGGATTTTCTTCACGTATTTGCTGTTCAGCATTGTCAATTATCGTTAAATATCGCAATGCGAGAAAATCAAATTTCAAAAGTCCCAGTTCAGCTATGGTATCCATATCAAACTGAGTGACAATCACCCCATTATTCACAGCCACAGGAACATATGATGTAACAGGATCCTCGGTTATAACAACGCCAGCAGCATGAGTAGAAGCGTGTCTGGGCATACCTTCAAGCGCAGTAGCTGTATCGATAAGTTTACGAACATTTTCATCGTCATCATACATCGATTTCAAGCTTTCATCCTGCATTGCCTTTGCAAGTGTCATTCCCATTGCTTGAGGAATTTGTTTTGCAACGACATCAACGTCATTGTATGACATTCCTAAAGCACGGCCTACATCACGAACAGCGGCTCTGGCTGCGAGTGTACCGAATGTAACAATCTGCGCTGTATGGTCTTCGCCGTATTTCTCACGAACATAAGCAATAGCTTCATCGCGACGATCGTAACAAAAATCAATATCAAAGTCAGGCATACTGACACGTTCGGGATTCAAAAAACGTTCAAACAGCAAATCAAATTTAATTGAATCGATATCCGTTATTCCAATAAGGTATGCAACTATACTACCTGCACCCGAACCTCGTCCGGGTCCCACCGGAATTCCCATCTTTTTTGAATGATGCACGAAATCCCAAACTATGAGATAATACTCACTATACCCCATTTTTGAGATGACAGACAACTCATAGTTGATACGTTCTTCATACAACTCTCGTGAATACTGTTCATTGAATACCAAATGACCATCAGCTGATTTTTGTTCAAGACCATTTGTAGCAAGTAAACGTAAATAGTCGTCCGGTTTCATCCCGTTTTCGGGTGTATATCGTGGCAATTTTGTTTTACCGAATTCAAAATCGAAATTACACATATCAGCGATTTTTTGCGTATTTGCGCAGGCTTCAGGGTAATCCTTAAACAATCGCTCCATTTCGACTGTATTCTTGTAGTAAAACTCATCAGTTTCAAAGCCTATGGGTTTCCCGTCTGTTATGACATTATTCGTCTGGATGCACATTAGTATTGCCTGTGTTTCAGAATCGGATTTTCTTATATAATGCACATCATTGGTTGCAACCATGGGGATCCCGGTCTTTTCAGACAATGCTTTTATGCCAGAGCAAACCACATCATCATCTCGAAGACCATGGTCTTGCACTTCTAAATAGAAATTCCCATGACCAAATGCCTTTTCAAGACGCAATGCATACTCCTCAGCCTTATCATATTCACCCGCTATAATACAGCGTGGAATATATCCGGCCAGACAAGCAGAAAGACATATAAGTCCCTCAGTATGTCTCTCAAGCAGTTCAGTATCGATACGTGGCTTTGAGTAGAAACCATCTGTGTATGCTTTTGAAACAAGGTATATGAGATTCTTCCAACCTTCAAAATTTTTCACAAGAAGAACAAGATGGTTACTTCCGGAATCGTACTCCTTTTCTCTGTCAGACATACTTCTTCGTGCTACATAAACTTCACAACCAATAATCGGTTTAATACCTTCTGCGATGCAAGCTTTATAGAACGCAACTACACCGTACATTACTCCGTGATCAGTAATAGCTACTGCGCTATGTCCGGCAGCTTTTGCAGCCTTCGGAATATCGGAAATACGGCAGGCCCCATCGAGCAAGCTATATTCGCTGTGAAGATGCAAATGAACGAAGTCTCCCATATACCCTCCTGTTATTAGCTATTTGTCTATCTTGGTCCCGTAGTTTGTTAGTCAGTTGTCTTTTGTTGTTCTTTTTGCCACAAAAAAGCAATCGCTTATTTTAGGCTTTTGTCGTTATTTGTTCATTTTCGGCAAATGTCAATATTCTTTCAAGTCTATGGCGAATTCCTGATTTTGATACAGGCGGATTGAACATTTTACCAAGGTCAGCTAAACTTAACTGTTCGTTCTCATATCGAATACGTGCAGTTTCTCTCAATTCATCTGACAAAGCTTCAATTTTACCGGAATCCATTAGAAAACCAATTGCCTCAATATATTTTTTACCTGCTGCAAGTTGTTTTTCTATATTGGCTGTATCACAGTTCACCTGTCTATTAACTGAGTTGCGAAACTCATTAACAATTTTAGTGTTCATAACTTCAAATGCAGCCGATGAAGCTCCGATTGCTACAAGGAAATCCTCAATAGCAGAACTATCTTTTAAATACAAAACATATTTTTCGTTACCGTTTTTTATTCTGCGAATAGTTCTTCTAAAGTCAAATCCAATTTCATTCAACAATTCTTCGACTGCATCGCATGAATTAGAATTCTTAAATGAAAAATCCAGATGAAATCCTTTTGACGGATCAGTAACCGAACCAAACATTGCAAAGAGTTGCCTCAAATATACTATCTTGCAATTATCACATCGACATTTTTCGTATATCTCAAGTAATTCTGCTCCAATATCTTCATTTTTTCGCTCAGCCAACTGCAACATATCGCTATCCGTATGTCTACAGCATTTTTTTCTAAGCTCTTCAGAGGCAAGCTGTTTTTTAATTTTTTTAGAAAATGATTCCATTATTGTACGTGAATTACCTCGCACTCCAGTTCACAGCCATATTTTTCGAGTATTACAGCTTTGATGTAAGAGATAAGTTCAAGGACATCTTTGCATGTAGCACCACCTCTGTTTATTATAAACCCAGCGTGCTTTTCGGAAACCTGTGCTCCTCCAATTGAATACCCTTTCAAACCAGCCTCTTCAATCATTTGCCCGGTATAGCGTCCCGGATATCTCTTAAAAATACTTCCGGCAGATGGGAATTCAAGTGGTTGTTTTGTTACACGACGATTCATAAAATCGTTCATCTTAAATGTAATTTCTTCTTCTACTCCCTGCTCAAGAGCAAAGACAGCTTCAAGAATAACATATGAACTGTTTTTATAAACACTCTCACGATATCCAAAATCATGTTCAGCAACCGATATTGTATGCAGAGTAAAATCTGACAAGTCCAAATATGTGCTCTCTTTCAAAACAAATGAAATTTCTCCATCATATGCACCGGCATTCATAGTAACCGCTCCACCAACTGTTCCCGGAATTCCATAAGCAAATTCCAACCCGGTAAGCGAATTATCACGAGCAGTTTTACACAAAGAAGTCAAAGTAGCACCAGCAGCTGCGACGATTTCATTTCCTATAACAACTGTACGATTAAGACCTGTCAACGATACAACTGCACCTTCAAAACCTTTATCATCAAACAGCAAATTGCTACCATTTCCGATAAAATAATAGCGTGTTTCAGTTTCCTTTAGGATTTTGCATAGAGCAATAAGACTTTTTCTATCATGCGGAACAAAATATATATCCGATGAGCCACCTATACGAAATGATGTATGTTTGCTCATTGGCTCATTAATTCTATATTCTATTTTTTGCTCCGCTACTGAATTATAATTATCAACGA
Organism: uncultured Ruminococcus sp.; assembly: GCA_964430105.1. Classification (GTDB taxonomy): domain Bacteria; phylum Bacillota; class Clostridia; order Oscillospirales; family CAG-272; genus UMGS1696. Next base: position 13,605 of record CAYSEF010000022.1, read on the forward strand.
GATTAAGCAGTATTCCAGAATTTTCTATCATTTCTGCCTCCGTTACAGGATTGCTGTGAGCTCTGACAACTTCCTTACAGTATATGTAATTTTGCGTCCCTTGTCAGATTCATTATTGGGATTATATCTACAAATATCGAGTCCATAAGCTATAGCTCCATCGCAATCTGATGTGAGAGAATCACCAATCACCAAACAATCTTCTTTTTGAGGATTTCCAATTTTCGAGAACACAGCATCAAAATAAGCCGAAGATGGCTTTGCAACACCTAATTCTTCGGATATAAAAATATCATTAAAATACGGTTTTAACTCAGAATTTTCAAGGCGCGAACGTTGTATTTTTCCGATACCATTTGTTATAATGAACATTTTATAATTTTTTGAAAGTTCTCTACAAACCGCAACTGCTCCATCAATCAGGCAACTTTGTTTGGAAAGTGAGCTTATATATGCATCACGGAGCATTTCAGCCTTTTCAAGTGTTTGACGATCATCTGCATAACCCAAAGAAATCAGCAATAGACGAAAACGTTCAACTTTTAATCTTTCAAGTGAAATCTCGCCAAGCTCAAGCTTTTTCCAAAGTTTGTCGTTTATTGCAGAATACTCGCGATATAATTCCTCAGAATACGGGAGTTCCCCGCTATCCGCAGTTGCACGAAAAGCGAGGAATTCAGCCATATTAAAATCAAAGAGAGTATTATCTGCATCGAACAATAAATATTCGTACTTTTTCATTATTTTACAAACTTATGATAAGTCTTCTTACCCTTCTTAACGATCACACCATCACCTGCAAAGGATGATTCATCAAGAGTTGCTTCAAGAGATGTAATCTTTTCATCGGATACAAGTACACCACCCTGCTGAATAAGGCGTCTTGCTTCAGACTTGGATGCACAAAGCTTAGATTTGAGCAACATCTCAATAACAAGAATTTTTCCATCAGCAAAATCAGCATCTTCAAGTGTAGTGGTTGGCATATTCTCGGTTGATACTCCACCCTGAGAGAACAGTGCCTTAGCTGCTGCCTGTGCCTTATTTGCCTCTTCTTCGCCATGAACAAGCTTAGTAAGTTCATAAGCGAGGATTTCCTTAGCAGTATTGAGCTGGCTACCTTCCCATGAATCCATCGCATCAATTTCTTCGATCGGAAGGAACGTAAGCATACGAATGCATTTAAGCACATCAGCATCTGCTACATTGCGCCAATACTGATAGAAGTCAAAAGGACTTGTCTTATTAGGATCGAGCCAAACGGCATTGCCTGCTGTTTTACCCATCTTCTTGCCCTGTGAGTCAGTAAGAAGAGTGATAGTCATAGCGTTTGCATCCTTACCCAGCTTACGACGGATAAGTTCGGTACCGCCAAGCATATTAGACCATTGGTCATCTCCACCAAACTGAAGATTGCAATCGTAATTCTGATAGAGGTAGTAAAAGTCATAGGACTGCATAATCATATAGTTGAATTCAAGGAAAGAAAGACCCTTCTCCATTCTCTGCTTATAGCATTCAGCACGAAGCATATTATTTACAGAGAAGCAATGTCCGACATCACGAAGAAGTTCAACATAGTTCAGATTAAGAAGCCAATCTGCATTATTTATCATCATGGCTTTTCCTTCGCCAAAGTCGATAAACTGCTCCATCTGTTTCTTAAAGCAAGCAGCATTATGAGCTATGTCATCCTTTGTAAGCATTTTACGCATATCTGTTCTACCAGAGGGGTCGCCTATCATAGTAGTACCGCCACCAATAAGCGCTATTGGCTTATTGCCTGCCATCTGAAGACGTTTCATAAGTGTTAATGCCATAAAGTGACCTGCGGTAAGGCTATCAGCAGTACAGTCAAAGCCGATATAAAATGTAGCTTTTCCGTTATTGATAAGCTCCTTAATTTCTTCTTCATTTGTCATCTGCGCGATCAAACCACGCGCTTTAAGTTCGTCAAAAATAGTCATTGATTTTGCTCCTAGCTAAAGTGTTTATTTAATTTCATATTTTATTAGTGAAAAACTCATTTTTTAGATTCACATAACGCTAAATTTTCGTTACTCAAAATCCTCGGATAATGTTCTATTTCCACTAAGCATTTCTCTTGCGGCAGCGGTTTGTTTTTCAGTAATTTGAATACCGCCTATTATTCTTGCAATCTCCGCTGTTCTATCTTCACCTGTTATCTCTCTTACTGAGCTTTCCGTTCTACCGTCAAACTCTGATTTTTCAATCAAAAGGTGACAATCGGCAATCGAAGCAATTTGTGGAGAATGCGTAACAGAAATGACCTGGGCATTTTTAGCAAGTTTATCAAGAAGTATTCCAATTCTTTCTGATGTACTACCTGACACACCTGCATCTATTTCGTCAAAGACAAGAGTTCCCGAATCGTTTTTTTCAGCCATTGCGGTCTTTACTGCAAGAGTTATTCTAGACAGTTCACCGCCGGATGATACACGGCCGAGAGTTTGCATTTCCTCGCCTGCATTGACAGAAATAAGAAAATCAACATCGTCACAACCATCCGGTTTGAAAACGAGCGAACCACTGTTATCACGCATCAGCTTAACTGAAATTCGGAATCTAACCTTTGGCATATCAAGAAATTTAAGTGAAGCAACTATCTCATCTGCAAGTATTTGTGCAGATGAAGCACGCTTTGCACTCAGTTTTATTGCTATTTCAGAGGCCTTTTCCAGAATCTGAGATTGCTTTTTTTCAAGTTCTGATAGCTTGAAATCTCCCTCTTCGAGAGCTTCAATCTTAGCTGTTATTTCTGTACGCTTTGCTTTGATTTCTGCGATTGTTGAGCCATATTTTTTTTCAAGCTTTTCAATAAGTGACAGCCTATTCTCAACTTGAGTCAATTTTTCAACAGGATCATCAAAATCATCAGCTATCATGGCATCACGTACACGCTCTGAAATATCAACTATTTCATAACGATAATTTGCCAATCTTGCTGCCATTTCCTCAGCATCCTCAAGAACATCACCAAGTTGATTCAGTGCATTTTCAGCTCTTTCAAGAAGATATGCGGCTGTAGCACCTTTTTCACTATACGAGAGTGCTTTTGTCACAACTCCGGAATATTTCGCCACACGTTCAATGCTTTTCAGCTTAGTTCTAAGGCGAAGAAGACGTTCTTCTTCATCATCCTCTTTCAGCTTTGCAGCATCGATTTCTTTTTTTTGATAGCGCAATATATCGAGCATCATCTCTCGTTGCTTCATTGCTTCTTTAAGTTCTGCTATCTCAGTTCTAACTGCCGTCAGTTCTGCATAATGTGTGGTATACTCGGCTAATTCACTTTCGTCGTCAGCAAACGAATCGAGAAGCGCAGTATACGTCGATTTATCTGCAAAAGCGCTACGTTCACTTTGAGTCTGTATTCCAATGAGTATAGGTGCAACTTCTCTCAAAGCTGATACAGGAACTGTTCTGCGATTTATTTTCGCTGTAGAACGACCATCAGCTGTGATCTGTCTGGAAACTTGTATCTCACTATTTTCATCTGGTGGATATCCGATCTCAGCAAGGCGTTCCTTTGTTTTTTCATTGCAGTAAAAAATTGCTGAAACTAGTGCTTTTTCTTCACCGGTTCGGATAAGCTCACGACCGTTTTTAGCACCGCACAGCAAAAGCAAACTGTCGATGATAATTGATTTACCTGCACCTGTTTGACCGGTAATTACAGTAAACCCATCTTTCCATACGATCTCAAGCTGCTTTGCAACGGCTATATTCTCTATATACAAGTTCCAAAGCATATTATCCTCCGATAGATTAGGAATTTATAAGCTTGGTTATGCGATGAGCTATAGCGACTGCAGAATCTGTGTCACGAGTAACAATAATGATACAGTCATCACCTGCAACACAACCGAGTATATCTGCCTCATGAAGTGCATCGACACCAGCTGCAACAGCTTGCGCCATGCCGGGATAAGTCTTAACAACTATATCATTCAGTGACGAATCTACACTTTTAATTGAACTTGCAATCGCTCTGCTGTAAACATGTTGATTTTCGCTGACACTATTCTTAGGCTGAACATATTTGTATGTACCCATATCTGACATCTGCTTGAGAAGCTTTAGTTCACGGATATCTCTGGATACTGTTGCCTGAGTAACATCAAACCCTGCAAGTTTAAGTTTTGCAATCAACTCTTCCTGTGTTTCGATGTTATAGTTTTCGATGATTTCGAGAATTTTATTGTGTCTCTTTACTTTCATGGCATTCCTTTCAACCGGATTTCCGGATGTATAGTATAATAATGTAGGAAACTCATATCCTACGTTTGTTCATTTTCATTCACGAACAGCTGTGGCTATATCCTGTTCGGTGACATTATTTTGTCCGTTCATAGTGGCATAAAACAGAAATTCTGTATTACCATCTCCACCCTGTATTGGAGATTTCATTATTCTTTGTGGAGCAAGCTTATTAGCAGCTGCACAAGAAAGCACCCGTCGAATCGCAGAAATATGTTGTTTTTTATCTTTTACAATTCCACCCTTTCCAACAGCATCTCGCCCACATTCGAATTGAGGCTTAATCAGCGATACATATATTCCGGTTTCGGATAATATTTTGCAAACTGCCGGAATAACGAGAGTCTGTGAAATAAAAGACAAATCAGCAACAGCGCAATCACATGGAGTTGTGATTATTTCTCGACTAAGATAGCGTGCATTACAATTTTCGATATTAGTTACACGCGGATCTGTTTTTAAGGTTTCGTCAAGTTGATTATGTCCGGAATCAACTGCAAAAACATGGCACGCACCACGTTTAAGAAGGCAGTCTGTGAATCCACCTGTTGAAGCACCAATATCAACGCAAACAAATTTATTTACATCAAGGCCAAACCTTTCAAGTGCTCCGTCTAACTTAATTCCACCACGTCCTACAAAGCAATGATCTTCCCCTACAAGCCGAACATCATCAGCTTCTGCAACCCCAAACGACGGCTTTGTCACTATTTTGCCACCAACTGTGACGAAACCACCATTTATCAATTCAGCAGCACGACTTCTGCTTTTAACCAAACCTGTTGTGTGAAGGTATACATCAAGTCTCATTTTTTTCTCGATAGCAACCATATAGCAAGCTTACAAAGAACTTCACTGTCTACATATTCAGATACTGCCTCCACAGAAAGTAGGGTAAGCAACGCTTCTTCCTCTTCCGCTTCCTTTAACGACATGAATTTGAGCACAGTCTTCTTATCATTTTTTTCGTCACTGCCAACCGATTTTCCTAGCGTTACAGTGTCACTCCTTACATCCAGTACATCGTCGTGTATCTGAAAAGCAAGTCCGACTGCATCAGCATAGAGTTTTATATTATCTATATCCTTCTGAGAAGGTTTATCAGTCGCAGCAAAGTATCCTAAAAGACAGGCAGCGCGAATCAATGCACCTGTTTTTTTCATATAAATGTTACGAAGCTCAGCATATTTATCAACTGAGCTTTGCATATCAAGAGCTTGACCGCCCACCATTCCAACCGAACCTGCTTCATGAGACAATTCTGTGACTGCCAAGCGCACTGATTTATGCGAAACATACGGATTTGTAGCGCATAGTTCAAACGCATAAGTCAAAAGAGCATCTCCGGCAAGAACCGCTTCTGCTTCACCGAATTTTTTGTGACACGACGGTTTTCCGCGTCTGAGATCATCATCGTCCATACATGGAAGATCATCATGAATTAATGAATATGCGTGTAAACACTCAAGTGCACAAGCATACGGTATAGCGGCCTCTTCACTGCCACCAAACAATTTACAAAATTCAAGAGTCAGAAAAGCACGTATACGTTTGCCACCACCTAGTGTAGAATAACGCATAGCTTCAGAAATGATAGTTCCACCGGTACAATCATTACTCAAGCATTTTTCAAGAGCTTCTTCTACCTTCAACGCATTATTTTTTAATACTTCTTCGATATTTACTGATTTTTCGATTACTTCGTTATTCATGTCAATATCTTTCATTATTTCATATCATTTTCAACAAGCGTACCATCAGGAGTAGCTGTAAGTATTTTTACTTTTTGTTCTGCCTGATCAAGCTGTGAGTTGCAAAATTTAACAAGTGCTACACCCTCTTCGAACATTGTTAGTGATTTATCCAAAGGTGCGCTTCCACCCTCAAGCATTCTGACGATTTCCTCAAGTCTTGCCATAGCTGACTCAAACGTGATTTCCTGTTTTTCCATGTTTGATTCCTTACATAAATTTTAATATAATTTATCTTTAACTATTATTCTTGTTAACTTCATTGACCGTGCATATTGCTTCGCCACCTATAGTTTTGAAGGCTATTTCGTCACCAACTTTTACATCGTCTATGTGTTTTACAAGTTTCCCATCATCCTTATAGACCGCACTATAACCTCTGGATAAGACCGCCATTGGGTTAAGTGCACTGAGTTTTCCAACTTCTCGTGCCATTTCGGCCTTTTTCATCTGAACGATAGAATCCTCTGCTCTTACAAGTCTGTCATAAAGTAGATCTAACATCATTTGACGATCATTTATCGAAGTCATTGGATCAGTTATAACTCTACTTTGAGATAACGAATTCAACTTATCCCTATAGAGTCGTAACTTAGCTCTAATAACGTCTGATTCACGAGTAACGATATTGCTTATCTTACGCTTCAATTCTTCGGTATCCGGTACTGCAAGTTCCGCAGCTGCTGAAGGTGTAGGTGCACGTCGATCTGCCACGAAATCACAAATAGTGAAGTCAGTTTCATGACCTACAGCTGAAATTACAGGAATATGCGATGCGGCTATCGCCCTTGCTACCCCTTCATCATTGAATGCCCAAAGATCTTCGATCGAACCGCCACCTCGCCCAATGATTATAACATCAACACTGTCTGTCATGTTGAAATAATTCATACCTGCAATCAGCTGTGGAGGTGCGTCAGGTCCCTGCACAAGCGTAGGAAACAATACAAGTTTAGCATATGGAAATCTTCTTCCGCATACGTTTATCATATCACGTATTGCTGCGCCTGTAGGAGATGTGATTATCCCAACTTTCGTTGGAATCTTAGGAAGTGGACGCTTTCTTGAAGCATCAAACAATCCCTCATACTCAAGTTTTTTCTTTAACTGCTCAAAAGCAATGTAAAGAGCACCTACCCCGTCAGGCTCCATACTATCGCAATACAACTGGTATGTTCCATCACGAACAAACGATGAAATTCTGCCATGTGCAGTAATCTTCATGCCATCTTCAGGAATGAATTTCATTTTTGTTGCAGCAGATTTGAACATTACAGCACGTATCTGGCTTCCTTCATCCTTTATGGTAAAGTAATAATGTCCTGTACTGTAGTGGTTTTTGAAATTTGATATCTCACCCTTGACGTACACATTTGTAAGTTGTGGAGTAGAATCAATCATACGCTTCACAAACTCATTGAGTTGTGTAACAGTCAAAGCTCCGGGGAATTTTTCAGATGTTTGATTTATTTCGTTATTTGTATTCATTTTTCTAATTACAAATGTTCACGTCTGTAAGATTCAGCTGTGAGCAATGCAACTCCAGCAGCGTTATCAGAAGAATATTGTGCATCTGCAAACATACCATATTTTGAAAGTGTTCTTTTTATAAATACAGAACTCATAACTCCACCGGCATATATTACAGGCATATTCCCATATTTAGCAAATACATTCTGAGTAATTTTCTCAAGTGTTTTTGCTATAAAATCAAGCGTATAAGCTGATGTTTCTACAATATCATTCGTAGCCTTATATCTTTCAGCGGCTTTATTTTCAAGACCTGAAAGATTACACCATGTTTCATCAACCGACAGTTTAGGCTTTGCTAATTTACCTACATATGTGAGTGCTGCCTTGTCCATTTCTCCCCCACACGGAAAAGAAAGTCCCATCATCACACCTGTTCGGTCTATAGCCTGTCCGCCATTTATATCTCGAGTCCCACCGATCTGAGTAATTTTAAAAATATGAGAATCGTCAGGCTCACAAAGAAGTACATCAGTTGTTCCACCGGATACATGAAAGGCAATAAAACGTGAATTCAATATTTTGTTGCACTCTATGCTATTGTTTTGACAAACAGAATTTAATGCTGCCATAACATGACCTGCTTGATGTGAGAATTTATGCAACGGCAAGCCTGTTACTTGAGAAGTCATTTCAGCTGTGGCAACGCCGGAGAGAAAGCATGGCATATACGAACCGTTATTATCTCTCGGTGCATACGAGCAGCCTATCGCTGTTAATTCAAGCTCATCTTCAGAACGCAAAGCTTCCCCAACCATAGCAGAAACCTCAGGAAGATTTCTTACATGATGAAACACAGCATCGCTCTGTCTTAATCCTCGTTCGCCTTCTCGCACAGGCAATGGGCGTTTTGCATTCAATAATATATTTCCTGAAATATCGCAAATTGCAGCAGATGTAGTATAGTTGCTCGTGTCGATTCCAAGAAAAACTTGTCTGCCCATTATTCTGCGCCAATCAAGCCATGATCTCGTGCAATCTTATTGAGTATACCATTTACAAAAGAAGGTGCACTTTCATCATCGTATAGCTTTATGATTTCAAGAGCCTCATTTATTACAACTTTCACAGGAACACTTCCCATTATCATTTCGTATACAGAAAGTCTAAGCATAGCACGAGTAGCTGTAGACATTCTTGAAACCTTCCATTTTACAGAAGCTTCTTCGATTTTTGCATCGATTTCTTCTACTTTATTACATACTGTAATAAAAGTAGTTTTGATGTATTCATTTGAAATTGCATCTTCAGCTTCAGTCTGCATATCATAAAAATCTGCCGCATCAGTATCTTTGTCGAAATCCTTAGCAAACAGCAGTTTGAATATCTGCTCGCGGCACTCGTGTCTGCTTGGCTTGTTTTTTTCTGCCATTACTCTACTCCAATTCATCATGTGTCTATGATTCTTTGCGCAAAACGCGCAGAATTATACAAGTATATACGGTATAATTATACTATATTATTCCGTATATGTCAATGGATATAAATACAAAGTTTTTTAATATTAACAGTACAAAGGTGTCAATTTAGGTTGTATCTCCTGTTTCTTTTGTAAATTTTATATAAAGTTTTGCAGATATGCAGGATTTATTCACTTTTATATGATATGCTATTAAATGACATATTATAATTAGGAGATTTACCTTGAAAACTCTATTATGGCTTAAAAAAATTTTCACACAATCCTGCGTCTTCTACTCATTTCTTATCACTGCAGTCTATTTGCTAGGTTCATTTGTTGATTCCTCATGGCTTCCAAAACCAAGCATGATTGGTGCACTACTTTTATTTTCTGTTGTCTTGGCAATTGAGAATTCGTTCTTGTTCTCCAACAAGCTCGTTTTTTCACTTCGTTTACTGATTCATTATATTGTTACTACCATTGTTTTCTACATAGTTTTCGTTGTATGGGGAGGATATAAAAACAATGGCGGTTCTGTACTGACTGTTCTTTTAGTATTTACATTTGCATATGTTCTCTGTGCAATTATAGTCGCTGTTTATCGTTATCTCACATCAGAATTGCGCAAAGATAACAGCGAATATAAACAGCTATTCAATGGTAATTCGTACGAATCACAGTTTGGTGGAAATAAAAAATGACAGAATTAAAAGTTATCGCAAAAATACATACCGATTTCAACTCCAAATTTGGCTTACCAAGACAAAGCGGTATCGTAGAAAAGCTTTGCGGTACCATAGTATTTGAACCCGACTACCGAAATCCAGATGCTCTTAGAGGAATTGAAGGATATTCTCATCTATGGTTGCTATGGGGATTTTCAGGCGGATTCTCCAAAGAGAATGACAAGAAAAAATCGTGGTCACCGACCGTAAGACCTCCACGACTCGGCGGAAACCGCAGAATGGGTGTGTTTGCAACACGCTCTCCCAACAGACCAAATCCCATTGGATTGTCATGCGTAAAATTAGAGCGAATTGAATCAACTGTCGAGTTTGGTACAGTTATACATGTTTCAGGTATTGACATGATGAACTGTACTCCAATTTATGATATTAAACCATATCTCCCACATATAGACGCTCATCCTGATGCTATTGGTGGATTTGCCAGTGATGTGACCGGAGAAAAATTGACCGTTTCAGATAACTCTGATATGCTAAAGATACTGCCTGAAGACAAACGCGAAGCTCTTCTTGCAGTACTTCGTGAAGATCCACGTCCATCCTATCAATCTGACGAAAATAGAGTATACGGATTCCCTTTTGCGGGATTTGAAATAAGTTTCCGTGTTTCAAATAATGAAGTAATCATTTGCAATATCGTCAAATCCGATAAAGAATAATAAAATAACAGCATCTCAACAATGTACTTGCATTTACCATATGTTGAGATGCTGTTTTCTTATTCCGGTATCATCACTATTCCATTTTCTATTATGTATTCATACTCTGAGTGCGTATATGCAATGACCTCGAATGTTTCAGGATTTCTAAATTCATAATAATAGTCAGAACCATCTTCTGCTTTTATCACAAGTGTATTGTCTGACTGCCATATAAATTCAACTATCTTTGCTTCGGATGGATTATTTAAATTTTCTCCATTTAACATTAGTTTTGAACTATTTCCGGCCTCGGATAATACAAATTCCAACTTATCTGAATTTTGTACTTCGTTTACTTGAGCACTGTATGTCCCATCGTCCGAGTAAACTTTATATGAAATAGAATCTTCTGTTTCCAAATCATTTATTATGTAATCTTTAATCGAACTTATTTGACTATCACTTGAAAGTATAATCATATTATTGTTATTTTCAATATATTTTGAATAATTGGAAAGATATAGCTGTTCTCCATCAGTCACAAGATAGCTGTAGTATTTCGTTGGCATAATATTATTTAGTGTTTCAACATATTCATTAATTTTGATAACACTTGATGAAGCATACACTGTTTTTCTTAATTCAGAAAATTCATTTTGATTCCATGTAGTCACTCTATATGCCCCATCTCTGCTACGAAATATATCCGTTATCAGTAGTTCATTATGTTCATTTAATGCTCCAATTCTGATTTGGGATTCTCGGCCAGGCATTTGCACTGCTTTCATGAATTTTATCATATTTTCTTCATTCTCACCAGTGTTAATTATAAATACGCCATCCTCAACTGCTACATCATAATCATACTCTTCTATTGTTCCGAGCGATTCATATCCAAACGGTGTTTCTGCTGTGATTTCGGACTTCCCTATTTCAAATTCTACAGCGCGAATTACACCGTTTATTACTTTAATAATTCGGTACTTGCCGTTTGACATCTCACCATTTGTTTGAGATATATAGCAAGTATTGCTAATTTCATCACCATCATCAAGATTAAATGCAATGCTATCAAATCCAGCATTTGATTGAAATGGTATATACATCCAAGTGCCTAAAACTTTTTTCTCAAGCGACCATTCTGAATCAAATTCAACTGAACTTCCACTGTTGTTTTCAATAATTATTGTCACATACTCGCATGTTTTGTCGTATACTGGAAATTCGGTTGACATTTTGATACTATCATCAATCATAGCTACTTCACCGGAACCATTTCCTGGCACAACTAACGGACACATAAAAAGAATATATGAAACAGTGAGTATTATTGTTACCAGGCATATGCCAATAATAGGAATAACAAATTTCTTCTTCATTATTTTTAGTATCCTTTCGTTATTGATATTTCAAAATTAATTTTTTCACATAACAGAAACTGCGCCCATAAATCATATTACGGACGCAGTTATTTTTTTGTCAATGACTTAATTCATTTCAATCTCTTTATCATATACAAGTGAATTTATTATATTAACTGTATATATACAATAAACAATATAAACAATCGATACTACACTTGTAAGGAAACCTATTATATCCATACCGGGTAAGAGATAATGGTATGCACACGCAAACGAAAAATTAAGAATCGTCAAAACAGAACATAACAGAAGCTTTCCACCAATGGTATTGTATGTTTCAAGATCTCTATTTCGTTTACTATATTGTGCGTTCTCCGTTTGAAAACCAAATATCTCAAGATGCTTTTTAACGGATTTCATAAGTGCTGTTATAAAGATCAGATTAGCTGCTAGTGCTAATATGTATTCAACACATTCAAATGAAGCCATTGTGTAATACTGACTATATGCAGTTTCTATCCAATTCACTGCTTCCGCATCGTATTCAGCAACTTGGAAGTAGTTATATTGCTGTATTACATTTATCACAGAGAAAATCGCACGAACAACCGCTACTGGAATTACTGCCGTTGCAAGCTTGACATATTTTCTAATGATAATCGCCGCAGCAATCAAAAGACTTGCTGAAAAGATTCCTATTAGTAAATTTACACCTTCAATGAAGAGCATGAACGACAAAATTACAGATAAAACAAACAGCATCATTGCACGCTTCATATTAAGTGCAACAAAGAATGTTTCCTTAGGAAGAATATCTTCGTTATACTTGCGGTTAAGGCTTTCTATAAACTGTTTATCCTTTCGAATAGCACCAAAGAATCTACACACATTTCGTATATAGAAAACAGCCAAAACAAGTACAATAAACCCAAATAAGATATAGAGTATAGGTTTATAATGCGTCATGCTTACCTTTAACGCACTGACCTCACCAAGATTATCGTACATTTGAAGTTCAGTGAGTTCAGGTATGAAGGTTGCACAGACACGGAATACGTAGAAAAACATGATGAATCTTTTTACGCTGGTAATAAGTTCTACTTCATGTTTAGTAGTTACCTTAAGTGATTCATCTGTTTGCTTTGACTTTCTTTTCTTGGCCTTCGTTTCGTACATCGCTGTTCCGTTATACCAAAGCCCAGCAAATGATATTCCCTCAAAAAGATAGTTAAGGGCAGGAACAAACAGCAGAAGCTCCGCAACGCCAAACACGAATGACAGTAAAACAAGAGCCGATCCACTTGTATACGGAATAAGTGCAATGCAGAAGAACTTTACAACCTCAAGCAATGCAAGTTTCCAAAACAAGTCCCTTGCTTGTTGAATTTTTCCTACAAAATAGGACATCTTCGTTAGTCCACCAACGATCAGAAAGAATCCAATTGCATCAGGAATGACATCGACAACGTGAATAACCGGATTAAACAGAAGTATAAATCCGGCAATCAAGGTACCAAAGCCCATACAAACTCCCCCTGTTTTAATTAATGTTTCTTCTTATTTTTATGCTTATTGCGCTTTCCTTTATTGTTCTGCTTATTTTGCTTCTCGTTGGCTAACCTATCTGCTTCTTCCATTGCAAGCTGCATAGATTCCTTGCGATAGGATTGCTTCTTTTCTTCGATCTCATCAAATTTATCATTAAATTTATTAACAAATTCAAATCTTGATCTTTTTGGCGGAGCATTTTCATCCTCGTCAGCAGGACAGAGTATACCAAAACAGCGATAAATCAATGCCAAATTCAGCACAAGACATACTACCCAATATAGATAAACCATCATGCTCGCACTCTGCACATAATCGCCAAGAAGATTTCCGCACAGCAAAACAATCAAGCTAAAAGCATAGTATACCATTGTCATGACAAAATCTCGCTTAGTTGTATCCACAAGCTTTTCAGCAGCAGCGCCGGAAGATATGCCCAGTGTTCCCAGAAACATAAAGATATGCATAATACAGCCTGCAACCTGCTTCGCTATATCGATCAACATATCGATATTTCCGTCAGGCTCATATATACGAAACATTAATGAGACTGCGGTAACTGCACAAAGCAACATAAATACAAGAGCTGAGATCATCGCTCGAACAAAGTAGCGGTTATATTCTGCCAACTTTGAAAAAGCATATATCACAACAAGTGCGCCAATTATATCTGCGAAAAAATACGTTTCGGAAAGCGAAAATGCGAACATTATGAAGTAACCGAAAAACAGTGTACCAAATCCCATCTTACGCCACCTCTTCGCAGTAAATATTAATCCTCGTCATCATCGCCAAGATTTGCGCCACAACACTTTTTGTATTTTTTACCACTGCCACACGGACAAGGATCGTTTCTGCCTACTTTTTTATCCTTATTCACAACGGGCTTCTTAGGAGCTGCAGCTTTATTATCACTGCCGGCATAGCCTTCAGAAACCGGCTTAGCAACCTCTACACGTTTCATCTCAACCTGAGGCTTTGGCATAACGGACAATATCATACGTGCTGTATCATCGCGTATACTTGTAATCATTTCGTCAAATGCATCGGCACCCTGGATTCTGTATTCAGAAATAGGATTTCTCTGTGCATATGCCTGTAGACCGATCATTTCACGCAACGAATCCATTGCTTCCAAGTGATCCATCCACTTCTTATCAACATTCTGCAAGAGAACTATTCTTTCTATCTCACGCATCTGTTCAGAACCGAAGATTTCTTCTTTCTTCTTATAAAGCTCATCCGCACGAGCAAGAAGTGTTTCACGAATATTATTACGGTTCTCGACAGCATCACCGGTCAATTCCTTGAAGTCATCAGGTGTGCAGAGAAGACCCATATATTTTTGACGAAGACCCTCAATATCCCACACTTCAATGGAATCCTCGTGGAGATAGCTATTAACAGCATCCTCAAGAGTTTCCTTTATCATAGCTGTGATCTTGTCCTTAAGATCCACGTTTTCAAGAACATCTGCACGCTGTTTATAAACAACTGTGCGTTGCTGATTCATTACGTCGTCATAAGAAAGGACATTCTTTCTACGATTAAAGTTCTGATCTTCAAGTTTCTTCTGAGCTGATTCAATTGAACCGGAAAGCATTTTAGCATCTATAGGAGTATCGTCATCAAGACCAAGCTTTTCTACCATGCCAATTATTCTATCAGAACCGAACAGACGCATAAGGTCGTCTTCAAATGACAGGAAAAATCTTGATTCACCGGGGTCTCCCTGACGTCCGGAACGACCGCGCAGCTGATTATCTATACGGCGAGACTCATGACGTTCAGTACCAATAACGAACAGACCACCGGCTTCACGAACCTTTTCAGCCTCAGGACGAATAATTTCCTGATATTTCTTATAAAGTTCACGATAGTGCACTCTTGCCTCAAAAACTTCTTCCTCAACATTTTCAGATGATCCGGTTGCAAGTGCTATAATATTTTCCTCATATCCTTCATCACGCATCTCAGCTTTTGCAAGCCATTCTGCATTACCGCCAAGCATGATATCGGTACCACGTCCTGCCATATTTGTAGAAATAGTTACAGCACCAAACTTACCTGCCTGAGCAACTATATCAGCTTCCATTTCATGATACTTCGCATTTAAGACGGTGTGTTTAACACCTGCCACTTTCAGCTTTTTGGAGAGTTCTTCAGACTTTTCGATAGATACTGTACCAACAAGAACAGGCTGACCTTTAGCATTGCACTCTTGGATCTGCTTAATAATAGCACGTTCTTTGCCTTCTCTTGACTTATATACGGCATCAGGATGATCCTTACGAATTACGGGACGGTTTGTAGGCACTTCAACAACGTCAAGGTTGTAAATTTCGCGGAATTCATTTTCTTCAGAAAGCGCAGTACCTGTCATACCGGAAAGTTTCTTATACATACGGAAATAATTCTGATATGTTATGCTGGCAATAGTGCGATTTTCACGCTGTATCTGCACGCCTTCCTTCGCCTCAATAGCCTGATGTAAGCCATCCGAAAAACGTCTTCCTGGTGCTATACGACCTGTAAAAGCATCAACGATAAGCACTTCATTATTTTTAACAACATAGTCAGTATCACGATGCATAGTACCATGAGCCTTAATAGCCTGGTAAACATGATGAGAAATATCAGCATTTTCTGCATCAGCATAGTTTTGAATACCGAAGTATCTCTCAGCCTTTGCAATACCGGAAATTGTAAGTGTAGCAGATTTTGCTTTTTCATCAACTATATAATCTGCATCGATATTATCATGATCTTCTTTAGAGTCAAGTTCTTTTACAACATATTTGCGAAGTGTCCTTACAAAACGATCAGCCATATCATAAAGCATATCTACTTCATTGCCCTGACCGGAAATAATAAGGGGAGTTCTTGCTTCATCAATAAGAATAGAGTCAACTTCGTCTACTATCGCAAAATTATGTCCTCTTTGAACACACTGATCCTTATAGCTGACCATATTATCACGAAGGTAGTCAAAACCAAATTCATGGTTAGTACCATAAGTAATGTCAGAGTTATACGCACGCTGTTTCTCGTTCTTCTTTTGTCCCTGAAGAATAAGACCGGTAGTAAGTCCAAGGTACTCATGGATACGTCCGATTTCTTCGCATCCGACACGTGCAAGATATTCATTGACAGTTACTACATGAACACCCTTCCCTTCAAGTGCATTAAGGTATGAGGGTATGGCAGCAACTATAGTTTTACCTTCACCGGTTTTCATCTCAGTGATTCTTCCCTGATGTAAAAGAATACCACCCATCAACTGAACATCATACGGGCGCTTACCGAGAATTCTATCAGTCGCTTCTCTTACGCAAGCATACGCTTCCGGAAGAATATCATCAAGTGTTTCCACACCTGCAAGACGCTTCTTAAAAATATCAGTCTGCTGGCGCATTTCTGCGTCAGACATAGCTTTATACTTATCAGACAAAGCATTTATCTTCTTAACTATTGGAACGATCTTTTTAATCTGTCTGTCGCTATAAGTTCCGAATACTTTAGTTACTATACTCATTATAATAATCGGTCGTTATTAACCGCAATGCCTCCATTATTAATAATACGGATTTGATTTTCCGCATAAGAATCTATATTAATCAATTCATTATACCAAATAAAAATCAAAAGGTAAAGTGTAAAATGTAAATTTATTAATAAATACAGATTTTTCTTGTGATTTTTTTGGCTTTATTGAAAAAAACACTTCGATATAGTATAATTAAGCTGTCTCAAAAGAAAGGAGATTATTATGAAAGATATAAATATTGTGCTTCACGAGCCTGAAATACCTCAAAATACAGGAAATATCGCCAGAACCTGTGCAGCCACCGGTGCTTCCCTTCACATCATCAAACCAATGGGCTTTACTATAGATGACCGCAAACTCAAGCGCGCAGGATTGGATTACTGGCATCTGTTGGATATTACATATTATGAAAACCTTGATGACTTTTTTGAAAAAAATCCTGATTGCAACTTTTACTGTTTCTCCACCAAAGCGCCCAAATGTTATACAGATGTCTGTTACAAATCTCCGGTATTCCTATTTTTCGGCAAAGAAACGAAAGGTCTGCCCGAAGACTTTCTTCACAAGAATCTTGAAAGATGTGTTAGAATTCCAATGCGTGAAAATCTACGCAGTCTGAACCTTTCAAACTCTGTTGCTATAGGAGTATATGAGGTTCTCAGACAAAGCGGTTTCCGTGGTCAGCAAGAAGAAAGTGATTATCTAAGCATTGACTCAGAGCAAAGGTGCGAGTAATTCAAGAACTCCGCGGAACAATCTTCTGATACTGCTGCTTTTTTGAACTTGAGCAAGACGACTGACTTCAAATATTTTTTCGAAATCATCTTTTATGTCAAGTATACATTCAGTATCGCTCATCCACAAACCACATTCAAAGTGTAAGTACAAACTACGATAATCAAGATTAACACTTCCGACTGTTGCGTATTTATCATCACACAGGAAAGTCTTTGCATGAATAAAGCCCAGGCTATACTCATATATCTTTACCCCATTTGCAATCAAATTCGGATAAAATGATTTTGTAGTTTCATTTACTATTTTTTTATCGGGAATTCCCGGAGTTACAATTCTCACATCCACGCCACTTTTAACTGCTCTGCATAATGCTTGCTCCATTTGCTCGTCGATGATTAAATATGGTGTTGTTATCCAAACATAATCATGTGCTGCTGAAAGCATTCCAAGGTAAATATTTTCACCAACAGGTTCGTTATCAAGAGGACTATCTGTATATGGTTGAACTATTCCCGTACCTTTGAACTTCGCACAATCTACATCTGATGGTTTGAATTTTGCATAATTTCCACGCTCAGTTATTGATGTTCGGCAAAGATAATCCCACATTGTAAGGAACATAACGGTAAAACTCCATGCCGCCTCTCCCTGCACCATTACAGCATTGTCTTTCCAATAACCAAAGCGTACTATTTCATTTATATACTCATCAGCAATATTGATTCCGCCTGTAAACGCTGTTATGCCATCTACAACACATATTTTTCTATGGTCACGATTATTCTGTCTCGCTGAAAGAACAGGCGTAAATTTGTGGAACACACGACACTTTATGCCTTCCTTTTCAAGTTCCTTTGCGAAATCTCGTTTAAGGGTCATTATACAGCCAATATCGTCATAGATAACTCTTACATCGATGCCGGATTCAGCTTTTCTCTTCAATATTTCATGTATTTTATCCCACATTTTGCCATATCCTATGATAAAATACTCGATGAATATATACTTCTCAGCTTTTTCAAGCTCTGCCAGGAAAGGCTCGAACATTTCTTCTCCGGTTGGGTAGTAAACTGTTTTACAGTTTTTATATGGCGGGCATAGAGTTGCATTTGCTATATATTCTGTTTGCTTTGCTGTCTCAGGACTTACTTCTCTGATTTCGGGAATGATATCTCGATTGCCAACTGATGTTTTTGTCACGGCACTCATAAATCGCATCTGTTCAAGTGATTTTTCTGAAAGACGATTTCCGCAAAATACAATGTAAATTAAAACACCGAATGCGGGAAAAATAAAGATTATTACTATCCAAGCCAACTTGTATGCCATGTTAAGCTTAGTGTCGATTATCCTCAGAACAAACCCCAAGGCAAGTACGAACGAAATTATATAGTAAAATACGAAATACTTCGTGAACTCTAACGCTGCCATCAATATAAGAAACAACTGTGCTGCGATAAGAAGTCCTACTATAAAAACACGGCTAAATGCCAGTTTCTTTAGTTTTTGTATCATTCTCTAACTCCTATATGTCTATTATATTGTTATTTTACGGAAGAAAATTCAAAATTTCAACAGGTTTCCGTTAACGAAATGTGTATTTAGTTATATCGTTCATTTTTTCTTTTTAAGTGTAGTCCTTATTTACAAATTATGCGACTAATCCCGAAACACTTCTTAATTCGAGGTTATTTAAGCGTTTTTTGGGCTATTTTTAAGTATTGTAATTATGACTTAAGGAGTATTTTTCTTAAATTTTCTTAGGTTTTCTCGATATGAGCATTTTTGTTTTTAGTAAATCAAGAAAGTTTTATTTTTCTTTCGAGCCGCGCGAAAGATTCCATTTATTCTGTATTTTTTCTTCGATTCGCTTTTTAATTCTTAAATCTCGTTCCGCT
>CAYSEF010000023.1:0-30898 GCA_964430105.1 uncultured Ruminococcus sp.
GGGCAATACAAGATTTATATAATGTATTTAAAAATAGTCAAAATGACAAAAAATATCTGAATAAAAATTAAGAAATTATTAACGAAGTTTAATTGAACACTGGAGGAACAAAATGACTGATTATAATTTCAACCTTGAAATCGACAGACACAATACGAACAGCTTAAAGCATGATTTCGTAGCAGAGAAGGGCAAGCCGGCAGACGTACTTCCCATGTGGATCGCTGACATGGATCTCAGAACCGCACAGCCCATTCTCGATGCACTGCATAAAGCAGTAGAGCATGGTATTTTCGGATACAGCGAAGTAAAGGACGAATATTATCAGGCAGTAGCAGCATGGTTCAAAAAGCATTTCGGTTGGGAAACAAAGCCCGAATGGCTTGTAAAAACTCCCGGTATCGTTTATGCACTTGTAACTGCTGTAAAAGCAATGACAAATGAGGGTGATAATGTTATTATACTGACACCTGTTTACTATCCATTCTATTCAGTTGTTAGAAAGAATAACCGTAACCTTGTTGAAAGTGAACTGAAGTATGTCGATGGTCATTATGAAATCGATTTCGATGATTTTGAAGCTAAGATCAGAGATAATAACGTGAAAATGTTTATTTCCTGCTCACCACATAACCCGATCGGCAGAGTATGGACAAAGGATGAGCTTCGCAAAATCGGTGAGATTTGTGAAAAATACGGCGTTTTTGTAGTATCTGATGAAATACACTGTGACTTTGCACTTCCGAATCATCCTCACAGCGTTTTCGCAGAGGCTTGTCCGAATATGGCTGAAAGATGCGTTGTATGTACTGCACCGAGTAAAACCTTTAATATCGCAGGACTTCAGGTATCGAATATTTGGATACCAAACGAGGAATATCGCAATAAGTTTGTTGATGAAATGGATAAAGATGGATATTCACTGCTCAATACTCTCGGTCTTGTTGCGGCACAGGCAGCGTATGAGGGTGGCGAAGAATGGCTTGATGAGTGCAAGGCATATTTGCTCGAAAACCTGAATTTTGTAAGAGAATTTTTGCGTGACAGAGTACCTGAGATAAAGCTGGTAGAGCCGGAAGGAACATATTTTGCATGGCTTGACTGTTCTGCTCTTGGACTTGATAAGGATGCTCTCGAAGATTTTATGACCAATAAAGCGAAGCTGTGGCTTGATGCAGGTTATATTTTCGGTGAAAATGGAAGCGAATTCCAGCGTGTAGTATTGGCGTGTCCCAGAAAGACTCTCGAAGAAGCAATGCTAAGACTTGAAAAAGCAGTAAAGGAACTGTAATCTCACGCATAAAGAATAATAAAATGGACTGTTAAGTCGGTATCTATGTGGATACCCGGTATCTATGTGGATACGACGTAAACAGTCCATTTTTCTATGGCGAAATTATTCTTTTTTTACATTTCCGATGTCAGTGACAATGCGATATCCGGCTGAGATAACACGTTTTTCAAGACATCCACGGCATTGAGCGGCTTCCTCTCCCGTGCATATTTTGTTTTCATACAGAGCATAAAGCTTTCTTACATCGACAGGAGAAAGGTTTGGCATTACTACGTTTGCACCGGCTTTAAGGCCAAGCTCACGTCCCTGCGGATGGATAGTTCCGAGTGCAGTTGTTGAAGGGATGAGCGCATACGGGAACATCAATCGAAGAATAGCGACCAGTCTGAGCGTGAGATGCAGATTTCCATTACTAAACGAAGCGAATGGTGTATCAGCATGAGTGATATACGGGCCTATGCCGATCATATCAGGCTGTAATTCGCTGAGAAAACGCAGGTCTTTGATAAGATTTTCTGTTGTCTGATAAGGTGAACCAACCATAAAACCTGAGCCAACTTGATAGCCTATGCTTTTGAGGTCATACAGACAGCGTTTGCGGTTTTCAAGGCTCAATGAAGCAGGATGCAGTTTGCCGTAATGTGTTGCATCGGCTGTTTCATGACGAAGGAGATAACGATTAGCACCTGCATCAAAGAATGCCTGATAAGATTCTCTTGATTTTTCACCGATAGACAGTGTTATAGCACAGTCGGGGAAACGTGTTCGTATTGTTGACACGATATCGCAAATCAGAGAGTCAGTAAAGTACGGGTCTTCGCCACCCTGCATAACAAAGGTGCGGAAGCCAAGACGGTAGCCTTCATCACAGCAAGCGAGAATATCCTCTTTTGATAATCTATATCGTTCAGCGTTTTTGTTGTCACGTCTTATACCACAGTAATAGCAGTTGTTTTTACAGTAGTTTGTGAATTCAATAAGTCCGCGAATATATACCTCATCACCATATATTTCACGACGTTTTTTATCCGCTGCACTGAAAAGTGCTTCATCAAACTTATCGCTTTCAAGCAGAGTTTTAAACTCCGTATCAGAAAGATCTCGTTTTTCCGTTAGTGTTTCTATAATTTCAAATTTTTCCATAAATCACCGTCCGCATAATAGGCGGGTTCTGTAGCATTGTTTTTGTTTATTAGGCAGAACTATTATAACATATATCAAATGGTTTTTGCAAGATGAGCAGTGAAAAAGATGATGGTGGGAATGTTTTCTTGAAACTAAAAAACATCCTCACGAGGCGTGTTACAGCTTTGTGAGGATGTGTTGTATTAGCTTTGTGCGGTACTAAGCTCGTAGTAGTAGCCTTTTTTAGCCATAAGCTCATCATGTGTACCGGATTCCAGTATCTTACCACCGTCGATATAGAGTATCTTATCGCAGTTTTTGATAGTGGAGAGTCGGTGTGCAATAACGAATGATGTGCGGTTTTCCATAAGCTTTTCGATACCCTGCTGGAGAAGCTTTTCTGTTTTCGCATCGATTGATGAGGTTGCTTCATCGAGTATCAAAATAGCGGGGTCAGATACCATTGTTCTTGCAAAGGCTATGAGCTGACGCTGACCTTGCGAGAGCATACCGCCACGTTCTGTTATCATTGTGTTGTAGCCGTCTTCAAGCTCGGATATGAACTCATCGGCACATACAGCTTTTGCAGCTGCACGAACCTCTTCGTCTGTTGCATTAAGCTTACCATATCGTATGTTGTCAGCAATAGTTCCTGTGAAAAGGAAGCTGTCCTGGAGCATGATACCCATTTGAGAACGCAGGGAATTCAGTGTTATGTCGTTGATGTCAACACCGTCGATAAGAAGCTTGCCATCGGTTACGTTGTAGAATCGGCTGATAAGGTTTACGATAGTGGATTTACCTGAACCTGTCGGGCCTACAAGAGCTATACGCTGACCTTTTTCGACCTTAAGATCGATTCCTTTGAGAACATAGTAGTCATTTTCGTATGCAAAACGTACATCCTTGAATTCAACATAGCCCTGCATATTTTCGATAGGCTTAGCTTCGGGGGAGTCGCATATATCAACAGGCTCGTCGATAGTCTGGAAGATACGTTCGAGGTATGACATGGTTTTGAGAAGGTTGTTGTAAATATTCGCAAGGCTGATAACGGGCTGCCAGAATTTAGAGGCATAGGTTGCCATTGCAATAAGTACACCGACTTCTACGGTTGGAGAAATCCAGAGAATACCTGCAATATATACAAGACAGAGTACCCACTGCTTCAGATTTTCCGTAACGGGACCCATGACATTGTTAAGATATGCCATTTTGTACCATGCCTTCTGATAAACCTTGTTCAGATGACGATAGATTTTCTGGTTTTCTTCCTGACGGCGGAATATCTGAGAAACCTTAACACCTTCGATAGCTTCGCAGGTGTATGCGGTGAGGTTTGACTGCTTATTGTTACATTCAAAGTTTGCTTTTTTCTGAATATTTTTGAGAAGGAAAACAAACGCAAGGAGGAATGGCATACCGGACAGAATTATCAATGACAGCTTGACGTTTATCGAGAACATATATCCTGCGATGAAGAATATATTGAGAAGCTCAAGAATTGCATTGACAAGACCGTTTGTAAGTGAATCTGATACGTTGTTTACATAGTTTACGACACGAACGAGTATTTTACCATGTGGACGAGTATCGTAATATGAGAACGGGAGCTGCTGCAAATGATCGAAAATATCCTTACGGATGTCATAGATCATGGACTGACCGCAATATGACATGATAACACCACGAACAGCACCGAGAACAGTAGAAGCTACAACAAGACCGAGAGTCTGGAAGGCAAGCTTTACTACCATGTTTATGTCACCGTTCGGAATAGCTATATCCATTGCTTTTTGAAGAAGCACAGGAGTTGCAAGACCGAGAAGTGAGCCTGCCATGGACAAAACAAGTGCAAGGAGCATAAGCTTTGCGTAAGGCTTCAAATATACTACCGAGCGTTTTAATTTTGAGAAGTCAAAACCTTTTTCGAGTTCTTCATCTACTGCATAAGTATTGCGCTTTGCCATTACTGCTCACCTCCTTTTGTGTTGTTTGCGTTGAATGGGGGAAGATTATTTTCGTCCTGAAGCTCACATACATCTCTGTAATAGCGATTTCGTGCGGCAAGTTCTTCGTGAGTGCCTACGTCAACATGACCGTCTTCAACTACGATAATCTTGTCGGCATTTCTAATGGAAGAAATACGCTGTGCAATGATAAGTGTAGTGCAATGGAAGGGGAGATGGTGGAGATTATACTGCATTTGCTTTTCTGTTTCCATATCGACAGCGGATGTTGTGTCATCGAGGATAAGTACAGAGGGAATAGCGGCAATAGCTCTTGCAAGTGCGATTCTCTGACGCTGACCACCGGAAAGACCAACACCACGTTCACCTACGATTGTATCATAGCCCTCAGGCATTTTGCGTATAAAATCGTCTGCACAAGCGAGGCGGGCACATTCCTGTACCTGTTCGATTTCCATTTCGGGATTGCAGAACGCAATATTTCCGTCAATCGTATCGGAGAATAGGAACACTTCCTGAGTTGCGATAGCTACGGATTTATGTATGCTCTCGAGTGTACGGAAGCGCACATCTGCACCGTCGAGCAGGATACTTCCGCTGTTTACATCGTAGAAACGTGCGATAAGAGAGGCTATTGTTGATTTACCTGCACCTGTCGGACCTATTATACCAACGGTTGAACCGGGTTCTATAGTAAATGATACCTTATCGAGAACGAGCTTGTCTTTAGTGTAGCCAAAGGATACGTTCTTGAACTGAATCTTACCATCGAAGCGTTCTTCCTTGTGAACAGCACCTTCTCTGTTGCAGATAAGAGGCTGATCATAGCAGATTTCGATAACCTTATCAGCGGCAGCCCAGAAGCGCTGGAGGTCGTTGAGCAATGCACTTACTCTACGCATAGGATCGGACAGCGCCCATGTCAAGCTTGTGAAAAGAGTCAAATCACCGAGAGTGATCTCACCCTTTATAGTGAAGATACCACCAACAAGAATCGTGAGGAAAGAGAGCATTTGTGCAAGGAAGTCGATAACGGGAACTACCTTCTGCCAAGCGTAAGCGGCATTCATATTCTCGTCCTTGAATTCCTTTGAACTGCGGTCGAATTTCTCAATTTCGTAATCTTCTCGTGCAAAAGCCTTAACTACGCGGTTTCCTTCGATGTTTTCCTTAGCATTGACGTTGAGCATAGAAAGCTTGTCACGGATAGAACGATAGATAGGTGCAACCTTTTTTGAATATATAACTGTTGCGATTATGATGAAAGGAGTTACTGCAAGCAGGGTGAGAGTAAGCTTCCAGCTGACAAAAAGAAGCATTATCAGCGCAGAAACAAACGTAATTACGATATCAACTGTGTTGTATGAGATATATGCAACAAAATGACGCAGATATTCAAGGTCGCCCGTGGTTCTGGTAATTATATCACCTGCACGGATACGGTCAAAGAAGCGAAGCTCTTGATATTGCATATTAGTGAATATCTTGTTTCTGATATTCATGAGCATATTTTGGCTCGCCTGCTCCATACATACTATCTTGAGCATATGCAGACCTGTCTTTATCAGAACTACGATGCACATAAGAGCAAGGATATACAGAAGCAAATCTGTTTGTCCACCGCGGATGACATCATCGACGAGGATTTTTTCGAGATAGGGATTGACAGTGACGACAGCGGAGGTCAGCACGGTTATTATAAGTCCGAGAATGAAAACTAACCGTTTGCCTTTCAAATGTCGCCAAATAAATTTGATTTGAAACATAGCTTACCCTTTCCTTAGATTTTAGAGGAATTTATAAAAAATATTATACGGAATTTATAAATAAAAAGATAGAGATATAATGTAGAAATTTGCGATTTATAATACAATAATGTTGTGCATACTGTACACCCGACCGAATGATGAGCAATAATATACACGTTATGCGTTAAAATATAAAATGCAAAATATAATTCTATAATTTTAGAGTAAGAAGATTTATATATTGTTGATAAATCATATATATTTGTATTGACACGGTATATTAACTGTGCTATAATACAAGAAAAGTGGGATTTATAAACGATTCTGCATTGTTTTGAATCATTGTCACATAAGGAGTGGAATTTATGAACCGCAATTTTTACATGGGTATTGATGCATCTACATGGGATGCGGAAACTATAGCTTATGAAGCAGCTGAGCTTATGCAGACAGGTCTTTTTGATGTTGGCTATAAGACCATACTTCTCGGTTCAAATTATGAAGAAAAGATTGGAGTGATGGCTAAGCTGTCACGTTCATGCTTTGAAGCAGGCATTACACTCGATGCAACTTCTGTTGATGATGAAAAAGCAGCATCTATTAAGAAGGTTCCGGCTTTGCGTATAGTACGTTTGAATGGTACTGACGATGTTGCTACTTTGAAGGCCGCTTCTGAAAAGATCAAGGCTGCAAACGGTAGAGCAAAAATACAGATTGAAGCAACTAAAGAAAATTCAAAGGAAGTAATTGAATTTGCTGACCTTCTCTATTTTGCAACACCCGAAGGCAGAGGAGTTGAATATTTCGATATCACACGTAATTGCCTTGATTCCTGCTATGATAACGATATCGAGCTTGAACATTCTGATGCTGTGATTCGTGCGGGAATCGTTGGTGCCGACAAGAGATATGAATGCCTTCCGATGACACTTCACTTCAATTATTATAAGAATCAGGCAATTTACTTTAACTATGTTGTTCTTGGAACACCGCTTGTACTCGGAACAAAGCCTTCTGAGCTTTCCGCTGATACTATCGAGCTTCTTCTTGATGATGAGATAATTTCTCTTGCATCTTCAAGTGCTCCTATGGGTAAGGTTGCTCATTATTATGACCCGTGGCACGTTCTTTATGGCAGAGCACTCGGCGGTACACGTCACTTGATGTGCATTGTAAACCGTTGTCATGGTGATGCGGCTACTAACATTACTGCCGATCGTGATTTTGGAGGAGCTCCCAATCCGTTTTCTGTATACGATCTTGATGACAAGCGTCTTCTTGCAAGTGCGTGTCGCCACTTTGAAATTTATGTTGAAACCACAGACCGTCCGCTTACTCCCAGTGCAAAGCTTTTGCTGATTGACGAGTCTAAGTGCTGAGTTTGATCGCTTTAATACACCATCAAAGCAGATTTTGATGTGTTATCCGAGCGTTTAGGGCGAAATCATAATAAAAAATGATAAGATAATAATGTATAAAACAGCGTATATCATTGCTGACTTGCTGTCAACGAATATACGCTGTTTCTATAATATGATACATCTGTAAAGAGGACTTGGCATGAACAAAGCGTTGAAATTTTTGAGAGAGAATATAATATGGCTTGCGATACTTGTTTGTTTTATTATAGCATTTATCGTCTGCGGTGTGTGGAGTGTCAATAATCCGCATATATATTTTGAAACAGGCGACGGCCCTATGGTTGAAGCAATAACAGTGCGAAGGGGGGACAGTATCTCTCCGCCTCGTGCAGATGAAATAACCTACGAAGGTCACACTCTCGAGGGCTGGTATACAGACAGCGAATTTACATCTCGCTTTGATGGCGGTGAGGTAAACGGAAGCATGACTCTTTACGCAAACTGGAATACCGCTGTACATACAGTGACATTTAATACGTTTGTAGGGGAAATGCACGGTGAAGCTTCACTTCAAATAGAGCATGGCAGTGTTCTTGATTACGCTCCTGATGTAACGCATAAAACCTACAGCTTTGAGGGATGGTATCTTGATACAGCCTTTACAATGCCTTATACTCCCGGAGAAACGCTAATCACAGAAAATACAAATATTTGGGCGAAATTCGGTACTCCTACTGCACTTGCCGACAATCTCAGTGCCCCGGTTATCTATATAAAAACCGAACGAAGCATAGATAAGGATCGCTATACGAAGTGTACGGTCATTATTGAGCAGAACGACATGGAGTACAGCTATAAGACAATCACAGCTCAAATAAGAGGACGTGGTAATTCTACCTGGAATTTTGATAAAAAGCCATATCGACTGAAGTTTGATAATAAAGTAGACCTATTCGGTATGGGTAAAGCGCGCGACTGGATATTGCTGGCAAATTCTGTGGATAAAACAATGTTGCGTAACTTCACTGTATATCGTATGGCACAGCAATTTGAGGGCTTAAAGAATACTACCGACTGTGAATTTGCTCACATATACATCAATGACGATTACAGAGGATTGTATTTGATTACAGAGCAGGTTGAGGAAGGCAAGAATCGAGTTGAAATTGGAGACGGACTTGACAAAGACGGAAAAATTTGTGCGCCGGAGGAAATGGGATTTTTGCTTGAATGTGGCAGAGGCGGTGATTCAAATAATGGACAGCGCAAATTCACTCCAAAGTCGTTCAAAAGTGTTTCCACCGACCATGTTATTATCAAGAGTCCCGATCCGGAAAACTTGAAGGATATTCACGTCGAATACATAAAGAAATACTACGAGGATGTTCAGGAAGCTATCGCAAATGATGATTTTGATAAGCTTTGTGAGCTTGTCGATATTCAATCGTTCGTAGATTCTTTTATCTGCACGATGTATGTTCTTTCGGGTGATATGGGATACGACTATTTCATGTACAAGGAACCCGGCGGAAAGCTGTTTATGGGGCCTCTTTGGGATTACGACCAATCGTCCGCAGCTTCTGAACATGGTGGTAACAGATTTACCGGATGGAATGCAGCTGACCCTCATACGTGGTATATGAAGCTTATAAAAAACGAGAATTTCAGACAGCTTGTTATAGATTCATGGATTGAGCATTATGATTATATCCATAATATACCAGATATGCTTTATGATGTTGCAGATAAATATGAAGCGGATATAGATCTGAACTACAAGCGTTGGAAGGGATTTTTGACATCCAGAGAATGGCGTACTCCTATCGAAATAACAAGACTGAAGACCTATCCCGAGCACGTAGATCATTTGGTGAAATGGCTAAACAATCGTGTCGATTGGATCGAAAGAGAGCTTGAGATAGAAGCTAAAGAAGCTAAATAAAAAAACGCATATCCTTTGTTCGAGTTTGAACATTGGATATGTGTTTTTATTTATAAAGCTTTTGCAGTTAATATATTATTCGCAGAGAACCTTGCAAACTTCTTCGAGCTTTTCTCTGATAGCAAGGTGCTGAGGACATTTCTTTTCGCAGAGTCCGCACTTCTTGCAGTCAGCGAAGGTCTTGCCACCGTGGTTTACATAGTCACGCATCATGTTCTTAGCATGATCCTTAAGACCGTATACGTTGTAGTATGTCCAAATTTCGAAGATACGAGGAATGTTTATTTCAACAGGGCAGGGCTGGCAGTACTTGCAACCTGTGCAGTAAAGATCGGAGAACTTCTTGAGATCTTCCATGGACTTACCAAGCTGTTCCCATTCAGCAGCGGAGAATGCAGTGTTGTCGGAAGCAACCTTTACGTTCTTCTGAACCATGTCGAGTGTCTGCATACCGGAGAGGGCACAGTTGAGGTTCGGATTGCCAAGACAGAACTTGAATGCAAGCTCGTATGTAGGAAGAGAAGCATTACCGGTGAGTTTGCTGGAAAGAGCTGCAGGAGCTGCGAGTCTACCGCCGCCTACAGGACCCATTGCAACAGTACCGAGGCCCTTTTCTTCGTTTACAAACTTCATCATTTCTTCGTTTGCACGGTCAAGAAGGTTGTACTGGCAGAGCATGGATTCGAGCTTTACGCCACGTTCTTCAGCTGTTTCAACGATGTACTTGATAACTTCCGGTTTGTCGTGGAAGGAGAAGCTGATATGACGGATAAGACCTTCTTCCTTAGCCTTTGCAGCAGCTTCAAGAAGACCTTCCTTGAGGATAACATTGTCAAAGGAACCCTTGTTAATGCCCCAGAAATGATAGAAATCAATATGGTCTGTGCCAAGACGGGAAAGGCTTGTTTCAAGACGCTTACGATATCCATCCTGACCCATGCCTGCATCTACAGGACATTTGGTGGAGATAAGAATCTTGTCGCGGAAGCTCTTTACAGCCTGACCGAGAGCAGCTTCACTGTTCTGGTTGCAGTAGCCGGGAGCTGTATCGAAATAGTTTACACCATTTTCGTAAGCGTAGGTGATCATTTCATCTACTTTATCCTGGTCTACGAAGTTCTTTTCATCCTTTCTGTATTCGGGGAAACGCATACAACCGAAGCCGAGTGCGGAAATCTTCTCTCCGGTTTTACCGAAATCGCGATAATTCATATTGTGAAAAATCCTTTCATTTTTTGAATTTTTTAAATTATATCATAAATATTAAATAATGTCAATACACGCAAATGTAATTAGAATGTAAAACAGTTGCGAATGTAAAATATCGTGATTTTTGCCAAGGCTTTGTTATTCGCCTGCTATGGACATACCGGGAACGAGTACATCGGGAGCTGAGATACGAGAACCACCCGGGCCACCAAAATCAAGCTCATTGTCAACATCTGAAATCTGCTTCAAAAGCTCAAAGAAATTTCCCGCAACAGTGAAAGACTTAACGGGCGCACCGATTTTGCCGTTTTCAAGCAAGAAGCCTTCGCTTTCGATGGAAAAATCACCTGTTACAGCGTTTGCACCTGAGTGGAAGCCCTTCATTGCGGTTACATAAATGCCGTTGTCAGCCTTTTTCAAAAGTTCTTCGCGTGTCATTTCGCCTTTATTGATGTAGAATGTGTAAACTCTTGTACCGATAGAGGCAGAACCTCTTGCGGCATTACCTGTGCTTTCGACACCATCTTTTTTTGCAGTCATCAGGTTATAGAGCAGAGTTTTCAGTACGCCACCCTCGACTACATTTTTGCATCTTGTTGGTACACCTTCGCCGTCAAATGCAAGCTGTACGGTATTATCCTCCGAAAAAGGATCATCTGTTATCGTAATGCAGTCAGATGCTATTTTTTCACCGACCTTGCCTTTCAGCAAAGACAGACCCTTCTGAACATTTTCAGCATAAAAGGCTGAGAGGAAGGTTGCAAGTATCGCTTCCATCTGATCATTTTTGAATACGATGTTGTACTTGCCTGTTTTGACCTTACCCGCACCGAATTTTGCGTGTGCTTCTTCGAGAGCTTTATTTATTTTTTTGGATCTTTCGGAATCATCTTTATCAAAGCTGTTGTGAAGCGATTCACCGCCGGTCTGCTTTTCTTCGCCATTGTCAAGAACAACCTCAAAATATTCGCCTGAGTTTCCGGTTCTGCTGGAGAGATCAAGTCCGTTTGAGTTGAACAGGCAGGTGTAGCTTTGACTTGCGTAAACAGCGGATGCAGTACCGTCAGCAATAAGCTTATCGGATGCATAAAGCAGATCGCGATTTTTCATTACTCGTTCACGAATAACAGCAGCCGAGGGCATAGTAAATGTGCATTCCGGAACCTTGTGATATTCTTCCGGTGCTGCACCTGCATAAATGATAGCTTCCTCATCTTTTTCAACGACTGCGGCATTTTCAACTGCTCGTGCAACAAGCTTTTCCATTTCACTTTCATCAAGGTACTGTGTACTTGCATATCCGAGCTTTCCGTTCACGATACAGCGATACAGCAGGTTTCCGCCTACACTTGATGAGAACGAACTGATCTCATCACGGAAGGTTTCTGCACTGATACCGGAGTTTTCGGAGTAATAAAGCTCATATTCGGAAATACCGCTTTTTTCAGAGCATTCTTTTACGATTTTTTTGAGAATATCAAATTTTTCCATAATTACCTCCTTGATCAGCGTCCGCCTACGGTTATCTCACTTACACGGATGAGTGGCTGACCTACATCTGTTGGGATAGAACCGGACGATGAACCGCACATACCCTGACCGGTTTCGAGATCAGTACCTACCATGTCGATATTTTGGATGATCTCAGAACCTGTGCCGATAAGTGATGCGGAACGTACAGGCTCGCATATTTTTCCGTTTCTGATGATATACGCTTCACTTACCGCAAAATTGAAGGCACCGCTGATAGGATTTACAGAGCCACCGCCCATTTTCTTTGCGTAAAGACCGTATTCGATAGAGGAGATAATGTCCTCGTTTTTGTCGTTACCGGGAGCGATAAATGTGTTTGTCATACGAGAGGTAGGTGAATACTGGAAGCTTTGTCTTCTGCTTGAGCCGTTTTCCTTCATGCCCATACGACGACCGTTCAGTTTGTCTATCATATATGATTTAAGGATACCGTTTTCGATAAGCACCTTGCGCTGTGAGGGGGTTCCTTCGTCATCAATGTTGATAGAGCCCCACGCATTTGGGATAGTTCCGTCGTCAATAGCAGTAACCTTTTCATTTGCGATTTTCTGACCAAGCTTGCCTGCCATTTGAGATGTGTTTGTTGCCACAGAAGTTGCTTCAAGTGAGTGACCACATGCTTCGTGGAATATAACGCCACCAAATCCGTTTTCGATAGCAACAGGCATTTTTCCTGCCGGACAATATCCTGCGCTGAGATTTACAAGAGCATGACGTGCTGCTTCCTTGCCTATCGATTCAGGTGTGAAAATATCAAAAACCTCGAGTCCCATGCGACGACCGGGGCTTGCTGCACCTGACTGAGTTTCACCGCCACGGCTTGCTATTGCATTAACTGCCATACGGGTGCGTATTTGTCTGTCTTCGGTATATAGACCGTCGGAATTTGCGATAAGTATATTGTGGTCAACGTCAAGGATGGTTGCGGAGACCTGAGATATATCTTCGTGATAATCCTTAGCTGCGAAATAACCTGCCTTGAGAATATCTATCTTTGTAGCCTTCTTTGCTGTGTCCGGCACGAGCTTTACACCGTGAATATCCGGGAAGATTCGCTCTGTCAGATGAATGTCAAGTACCTTTGCGCTACTGTCACCAATAACATCAGCTACCTGAGAAGCACATCTTAGCAGACCTTCGCGTGAAAGATCGATGGTGGATGCACTTACACTGCGAACACCGAGAAACGCACGGATACCTACGCCCGAAATTGTGCTGTCACTGATGCTGTCGACTTTGCCGTCGATCATATAAATTGAATTAGATCTGGTGTTCTCTGCGAAAACTTCTGCAAAATCTGCGCCTGTAGACATAGCTTTCGCAAGAACCTCTTCCAGTAAAGCTTTTGATATCATGTTTTCATCCTTTCTTATATATAGTTATATCAAAATGGGATGTTTTTCGTGCAATCGAAAATTACTGTGTTCATTATAACATATAAATTTTATTTTTGGAACAGAATTTTGTGAATTTATAAAGAATTATCAAAATATTTTGAAAAATTGAAATAATATTGACTTATGTAAAGCTGTGTGATATTATATATTTGATAGCTGTCAATGACGATATAAAGGAGGCTGTGGATAATGAAGGTGCTTGTTATATGCGAAGATTTTTGGCATCCTGCCGAGATAATTTCACGAGGACTTAAACCACTCGAAGCAAAGGGATATGAGCTGGATGTCATAATGCACGCAAGAGATATGCTGACGAAAGAAATGATTCGTGAATATGATGTTATAGTAAATGCGAAGGGCAATGTTTTCAGTGCTGCGAATAGAGCACCCTGGTTTGAGGAAGGTCTTACTGCTGTAATGCCAAACGATTTTCGTGACTATATCGAAGAAGGTCATGGATTTATCGCACTTCATGCAGGAAGCTGTTATTCCAAGGAGCGTCAAGCTGATATGGCGGCACTTGTCGGAAATGATTTTCTGGGACATCCACCGCAGTGTGATATAAAAATGGAAATGGTAGGCAAGCATCCGATTACGGAGGGCGTAAACGATTTTGTCGTTCGTGATGAGCATTACCGTATAGATGTTCACGCTGACGATATAAATCTTTTTATGAAATCCACTTCTGACAGTGAAGCAGGTACACAAGCTGCCGGATATACAAGGGAGCTTGGAAAGGGAAGATTATGTTGCCTGACACCCGGACATAATCTGGCTGTACTTCTGCATCCGGAATATCAGAAGCTTTTGCAAAATGCTTTAGATTGGTGTGCCGGAAAAATTTGATATATGTAAACAGACCGATTCCAACTTGTTCTTGGAGTCGGTTTTTTGTTAAATAAAATTTGAAAAATGTGTTGACAAAATGAAACGATAGTGTTATAATATCAGCGGTTAGTGGAAGCTAACTTAATTTTACGCAGTAAGGTTAGCGGCTGCTAATCGCGATGGCGTTAAACTACAATAATGAATTTCGGTGGTATGTATGAATTTGAAGAATGCTAATGAAGGTCAGGAATACCTTATCAAAGGTATCGAAACAGACGATGAAGAACTCAATTCTTTTCTGTTTTCGCTTGGTTGCTACAGTGGCGAAAAAATCGCATTGATCTCTCATTTGAAGGGTGGCTGTGTTGTTTCTATCAAGGATGGCAGATACAATATTGATAATCAACTGGCTGAGGCTATAATAATCGAGGGTTGATGGCTAAAAAAACAATCAAATAAAAAGATTGTTTTTTTGAATGTGGGTTAGCAGAAACTAACTGAACATATCGTAATTTATTCACCTATGTGCTACATTAACAATATTCAAATAAGCCATGGATAAATTTTAATTTAGGAGGAATCTCTATGAGAATCGCATTGACAGGTAACCCGAACTCGGGTAAGACCACAATGTACAATGCTCTGACCGGACGAAACGAAAAGGTCGGCAACTGGGCAGGCGTTACAGTAGACAAAAAAGAACACCAGATCAAGAGAACGTATTATTCAGGCAATGATCAGCTTATTGCAGTTGACCTTCCCGGTGCGTACTCAATGTCTCCGTTTACAAGCGAAGAAAGCATAACCAGCTCTTATGTAAAAAAAGAAAATCCCGATGTTATCATCAATATTGTTGATGCAACAAACCTTTCGAGAAGCCTTTTCTTCACAACTCAGCTTCTTGAGCTTGGCGTACCTGTTGTTGTAGCTCTTAATAAAAGCGATATCAACAACAAAAAAGGAAATAAGATAGATACAGAAGCACTTTCTGTAAAGCTCGGATGCCCTGTTATCAGCACAACTGCTACATCAGCAGATGGCTTGAAGGCTGTTATTGAAGCGGCGGTCGCATCTGCTAACAGAACTCAGAGTGCTCCATATCATCAGGGTGAGGTTAATCTTACCGATAAATCTGCCGTAGAGGTTGCTGACCGTAAGCGTTTTGAATTTGTAAACGGTATCGTAAAGAATGTCGAAAAACGTAAGGTTCTCACTAAAAATAAGAATTTCGGTGATATGATAGATGCTGTTCTCACAAATAAGTGGCTTGGTATCCCGATATTTGCTGTCGTTATGTGGCTCGTGTTCCAGATATCTCAGGTTTGGGTTGGCACTCCTATAGCTGATCTCTTTGTTGGTTGGCTTGAAACCTTCCAGGGATGGGTTGGCGATCTTCTTGCAGATGCTTCTCCGCTTCTTTCTGCTATCCTCGTTGATGGTATTATTGGCGGTGTGATCGCTGTTATCGGATTCCTGCCACTCGTAATGGTAATGTATTTCCTTATCGCTCTCCTCGAGGATTGCGGTTATATGTCTCGTGTTGCAGTTGTTCTTGACCCGATATTCAAGAAAGTCGGTCTTTCAGGTAAGTCTGTTATCCCGTTCGTTATCGGTATTGGATGTGCAGTTCCCGGTATTATGGCAAGCCGTACTATCCGCAATGAACGTGAACGTCGTGCAACTGCTATGATCACTCCTTTCATGCCATGCGGTGCCAAAATTCCTGTAATTTCCCTTTTTGCCGGTGCATTCTTTGACAATGCCGGTTGGGTAAGTACCGTTATGTACCTTTGTGGTATCCTCCTCATTTTCCTTGGCGCAGTACTCGTTAACAAGGTTGCAGGCTACAAGGCAAGAAAATCCTTCTTTATTATTGAGCTTCCCGAATACAAGATTCCTTCTCTGTGGGGTGCATTCAAGTCCATGTGCAGTCGTGGCTGGGCTTACATAGTTAAGGCTGCTACAATTATCCTCCTCTGCAATATGGCAGTTCAGATTATGCAGACCTTCTCGTGGAGCTTCCAGGTTGCTGAAACTGCGGATTCCTCCATTCTCGCATCTATCGCAACTCCTTTCGCATATCTCCTTGTTCCGATCGTTGGTGTTCTTTCCTGGGAGCTTGCTGCTGCCGCTGTTACAGGCTTCATCGCAAAGGAAAATGTTGTCGGAACTCTCGCAGTTTGCTTTGTTGGTCTTGAAAACCTCATTGATACAGAAGAGCTTGCACTTTTGGAAGGTGCAGGTGCAGAAGTAGCCGGTATTATGGCTATTACTAAGGTGGCAGCTCTTGCATATCTGATGTTCAACCTTTATACACCTCCGTGCTTTGCTGCTATCGGTGCTATGAATGCTGAAATGAAGAGTGCTAAGTGGCTTTGGGGCGGTATTGGTTTACAGCTTGCAGTAGGTTACAGCGTTGCTTATCTTGTATACACTGTAGGTACTCTCATCACTGCACCCGCTTCCATGAATGTTGGCGCAGCGATTGCCGGTCTTATTGCTGTACTCGTTATGGCAGGTATCATTGCTACTATAATCCATGTAAACAACAAAAAGCTTAATGCAGAATACAGCCTCAAAAGCAATTCTTAAAAGCAAGTAAAAAATTTCGGAGTGTGATATTATGGTTGATGTAATAGTTATCGCAATTTTGCTGATAATCGCCGCAGGTGCAGGGTTTTATATTTACAAATCAAAAAAGAGTGGTGCAGCGTGCATCGGCTGTTCCTGCTCCGGACAATGCAGTAAAAAGCATAACGGAAGCTGTTGCGGTACAAACAAATAATTAAATAAAAAAATGGCCTTCAAAGTCGATAATTGACTTGAAAGCCATTTTTATTTATACTGTTATCATACTATGCCGAAGCTTAATCAAGAATATCGGCAACGGTAAGTGTGCGAGCCTTTTCATCGAGATGATAGGTACGCAGTTCAAACGGATTAAGAGTTATTTCTTCACTGATTCCGAGAGAAGGAATAGCAACAACTGCTGTGCTGACTTCACCTGCACCTTCGTAGAAACGAACAGTATAGCCTTCACCGTTTTCAGCCTGCTTAAACGCAGAGATGAGTACGGAAGGATTACTTACTGTGATAAGTTCGCCGGCTTTTTTGCCATTTCCGGAAGGTGTGAGAGTAAAGATATAAGGAGCTTCGTTATAAGCCTGAGCCTTCATATCAAGTACGGGAGTTATTTCAGAAGCGCATCCTGCATCAATACGGAAGTGGAATACACGTTCACCCTGTTCCATTCTGCGATAATGGCGAAGTTCCTGGTAACAGCTACTTCCGGGGCCTGCATCACCGCCTGCATATCCTGCGGAACGGAGAAGTGTCAATGTAATAACACCATCTCTTGCACTTGAGCCGTATGTACCCATGTTATATACAGCAAACATATTGTCGTCCTGTGTAAGTGCTGTCCACTTCTGAGCTACATCTTCACGACCGTTGTTACGAAGTTCTTCGTGACCGAACATTACCTGACCGTTGTACTTGCCGGTTGTGAGAGTGGTGGGGATTTCGAGCTTGAGCATTCTATTGCGTTCATTCCAGTAAACACCGGTTTCAACTTCAAATGCAGTTCCGTGCTTCGGAAGGATATATCTCTGGAATGCCTTTGAATCGTGCCAGCCAAACAGTGCTTCAACAACTGTGCGAACGGGGCCATCCTCAATTATACGAACGCTGGGGCCGACTTTTCCGATAATTCCGCTGAATTCGCTTCCTTCAAATTCTGTGAGGAGTGCAAAATCATACTTTCCGTGACGCGATCTGCTGCCGAGTTCCCAACAGCTTGCAGTGTCTTCAAGTGCTGTAAGTCCGAAAGCATCGCCTTCAATATATTCCTTGCCATCAACCTGATAAGATTCTACAAGACCTGTTCTGGTGCTTATTTCAACGTGCATACTTCCGTTATCGAATACGAAATTGCCAAACGGAGGAATCTTTACACGCTCAGGTCTTTCGTCGAGAGCATCAAAGAAAACATCTACACGGTTTATTGCAGACGGTTTGAGAGTTGCCTGGATAGAAATACCCTTACGCCAGTCAAAACCACCGCAGAACGATGCTTCGCACTGAGAGGGAACTTCTTCGCCGTTTACGAATACCTTTGAGTTATAGAATTTATCGTGTTCACGAATTTCCGGCGGGCAAACCTCAAGCGCAAACTGACCTTCGACCGGATACGGATGCGGGTTGTATATGAACATACAGGTACTGCCTTCTTTGATTTCGTCCTGTCCCGCTGTGAGTGCAAGTGCACACGAAAGAGTTTCTCTGTCCATGAGCATCAGACCGTAATCAAGTGCACGAAGTACATCTTCTTCTACAGGCTGTATTGCAGATCCCGGCAAACCATCGTGGAATTCTGCGAACAGCATTGCACGAATAGCATTGTCGAATGCTGCCTTAGGATATTCACGACCATAGAGCAGAGAAGCGGCAGATGCCATTTTTTCAGCACTGTAAATAGCATTTTCAAGCTCACGATGACGTTGCTTTACGCGTATTTGAGATGTATAGCATCCTTCAAATACCGGGTTAAGGCTCTTGTCGTGAACGGGAAGCTCCTTTTTGGAGTCAAGAAGATCAATGAAGAAGTCTTCGAGATTTGAATGAATGATTTCAATTTCGTCCTTGTGTTCAGCGATAACTTTTTCGAGATCCTGAAGGTCCTTTCTGGAAGGTCCGCCACCATGGTCACCTACACCCCAAAGCATAAGATCAACAGGTGCATCATTCTCATGTTCAAGTCTGCGTTCGAGCTTCATGCCTGCTCTGCCAAGACCGGACGAATAACCCTCGGGGGCACGGTGAACGGTGACAGAGGTGTTGTTAAAGCCCTTCCATGTGAAGTCAGCGTCGGGGAATTCGGGTGAATTACTTGCTCTTGTGCAGACATAAGAATCATATCCTGCCTGTACCATTATCTGAACAAGACCTTTGCTGTGACCAAATGAGTCAAAGTTCAGCGCAGTAGTAGGACGAACACCAAAGTTTTCATCAAAGAAACGACGACCGACTGAAATATTACGGATCATTGATTCGCCGTTCGGAAGGTTACAGTCGGGTTGGAGATACCAGCCACCCATAATGTGCCATCTTCCTTCAGCAACAGCCTTCTGAATACGTTCAAAAAGATCCGGTTCATTATCCTTTACCCACTGATAAATGAGTGATTCGTTATGGTTGAAAACAAATCCGGGCTGTTCTTGCAGAAGCTTTTCAGCTGTACGGAATGTGGAAATAGATTCAGCACAGCCTTCCTGCCAACGCCAAAGCCACATAGGGTCGAGATGAGCGTTGCTTATCAGGTGAAGTTTTTTCATAGTTTTCCTCCTTGAGTGAAATTATATGTAATATTAAAATTATGTCTGTAATTTATAATATTATAGCATATAGTCAACAACAGCGCAAGAGAAATTTGAAATATTCGTGATAATAACCATAAAAATATTCCGTTAATTGATACAAGTACCAAAAAACAGTGTCTGGAATATTATTTATTTCGATTTTTGTAACAGATACAGCTGTCGTTTTTATACCGAAAAAATCTGAAAACAAATTCATAACTTACAATAATTATACAGTTGTGGATTGTGTTATAAAGCAGAGCAGGAGAGCCGTAATCAAAAAAATCAAACTATTTTGTCAAATTCTTTACGAAATGTTGACAATATTATGAAAAAGTTGTATACTGTAAGAGTGCAAATTTATTCATGGAGGTTTATCATGAAATTCACTAAAATTCTTTCTCTTGCACTTGCTACTGTACTTTGCCTCGGTTTGTTCGTAGGCTGTGGCAGTGTTAATTACGCTGAAAACAACACTGAATATGTTATCGGTGTATCCGGTCCTCTTACAGGTGCGGCTGCACTGTACGGAAATGCTGTTGCAAATGCCGCACAGATGGCTGTTGATGAAATCAATGCTGCCGGCGGTCTTAACGGCGTTATGTTTAAGCTCGTTGCTACTGACGATATGCACGATCCTACAAAGATTTCAACAAACTATTCTTCAATGTACGAAGGTGGTATGCAGGCATCTCTTGGTACTGTAACAACAGCTCCTTGTCTTGAATACAAGAATTTGTCTGCTGATGATAATGTATTCTTCCTCACTCCTTCCGCTTCCGGTGATGCTGTGCCGGAATTTGCCAACGGTTATCAGATGTGCTTTGCAGACGGTAACCAGGGTAAGGTAGCGGCTGAATATGTAAACGCAAACTTCTCAGGTCAGACTATCGGTGTATTCTACAAGACTGATGACCCGTATTCAAGCGGTATTTTCACTCAGTTTAAGGCAAACATTGATTCTTCTGTATCTATAGTTGAAACTACCTTCACTGAAGCTAACACCACTGACTTCTCTGCACAGATCGATACTCTCAAGGATTGTGGCTTCATCTTTATGCCTACTTACGCTACACCTGCTTCTCTCTTTATGACTCAGGCTAAGGATATAGTTAAGTCCGATGCTATTTACTACGGTTGCGACGGCTTCGATGGTATTGAAAATATCGAAGGCTTTGAAATTAACGCTATTCCTCAGGAAGTAACAATGCTTTCACACTTCAATTCCAAGGCTACCGAAGGTCCTGCTAAGGAATTTATCGATAAGTATGTTGCTGCCTTCGGAACAGAAACTCTTAACCAGTTCGGTGCTTCTGCTTACGACTGTGTATATGCTATTTACAATGCTATGAAAAAGGCTATTGATGAAGGCAAGGATATTCCCGTTACTATTTCCGCATCTGACCTTTGCGATATCCTTAAGGAACAGTTCAATGGTGGCTTCACTCTCACAGGTGCTGTTACCGGTGAAAGCATCTCTTGGGAATCTAACGGCTACGTTAACAAGGGCGCTATCAAGTACGTTATTAAGGAAGCTAACTGATAACGATTCTATTATTTGAAATTTTTCGCTAAAAGTTTATTTCTATAACTCGTTTATGGAATAAATATTATTGGACAAGAAATAGCTGCATATATCAGGGTCAAACTCGGTATATGCAGTTATGACTATTACAAGGTACAAACATGGAATTAATTTTATCAACCCTGATCAACGGTTTAAGTCTTGGTGGCATATATGCTATGATTGCACTGGGATACACCATGGTTTACGGTATCGCTAAAATGCTTAACTTCGCACATGGAGATATAATCATGGTCGGTGGCTATGTTATCTATGTGTTTATGGCTCTGAATAATCCGTTGCTTGCTATTCTCATGGCGGTAATATTCTGCGTACTTCTCGGTATTACTATTGAAAAAATCGCATATAAGCCTCTCCGTGGTGCATCTCCTCTTGCGGTACTTATTACGGCTATCGGTGTAAGCTACCTTCTTCAAAGTCTGGCGCAGATAGTTTTCGGCTCTGCTAACAAAATGGTTACAGTATATGAATTCGGCTCTATCAAATTCATGGGCGCAACTGTTCAGGTTTCTGCACTTGTAACACTTGCAGTAACTATCGTCGTCATGGTCGCTCTTACGTTGTTTGTCAAGTATACGCGTCTTGGACGTGCAATGATTGCAGTTTCTGAGGACAAAGGTGCCGCACAGCTCATGGGTATCAATGTGAACGGTATTATAACTGTCACTTTTGCAATCGGTTCTGCACTTGCCGCACTTGCAGGTCTGTTCTATCTTCTCAAGGCACCAAGTATTTCTTCTACTCTCGGTGCAATGCCCGGTATCAAGGCGTTTACAGCTGCAGTAATTGGCGGTATAGGCTCTATTCCCGGTGCAATGCTCGGTGGTATCCTTCTCGGTATAGTAGAAAGTGTCTCATATAAGATTACGGTTATCGCACCGTATACCGATGCTATCGAATTTTCTATCCTTATTATAATTCTTCTTGTAAGACCTACCGGATTCCTCGGTAAGAAACGGAGGGAGAAGGTATGATGAACTCATTGAAAAAAATACGCTGGAATCACTACATCAATTATGTTGTGATAGGAATTTTTACCCTCGTATTTGGGATAATTTCTCTGACCGGCGGACATTTGAACAGTTCACTGCTGTTTTTGTTTGAAAAGGTTGCCATAAGTATTATTCTTGCAGTTTCGCTGAGCCTTGTTGTAGGTTTTCTCGGTGAACTTTCGCTCGGACATGCGGGCTTTATGTGCGTTGGTGCGTATATAAGCGGAAAAGTGGCATCACTTCTTGAACCTTCGCTTGGTAACGGTGTGCTGAATTTGCTTATTTCACTGATCATTGGTGCAGGTGTCGCTGCTATCTGCGGTGTTATCATTGGTATCCCCGCTTTAAGACTTCGTGGTGACTATCTTGCTATCGTAACTCTTGCGTTCGGTGAAATTGTGAAATCTATTTTCCAGAATACCTCTGCTGAAACATTCGGTGGTGCTCTCGGACTTGCAACTCCCAGATACGATAAGCAGTATCTCTTTATTTGGGCGTTTATTTTCGTGCTTCTGACTCTTGCTGTTATCCAGAATTTCATTAGAAGTAAGCATGGCAGAGCGGTTACTGCTATCCGTGATAATGAAATTGCAGCTCGTGCTACAGGTATCAATGTAACAAAATATAAGCTTCTTGCATTCACAATCTCAGCTGCATTTGCAGGTATTGCGGGCGTTCTTTACAGCTTCTCTAATTACAACGTACAAAGTGCAAAGTTTGGCTACAATTATTCCATTGAAATTCTTGTTATGGTAGTTCTCGGAGGTATGGGAAGCATCAATGGTTCTATAATTGCGGCTGCACTTATCACATTCCTGAACACTAAGCTTGCGACTATACTTACAGGCGATCTTGCTGTGCTTCAAAACCTGCTCTATGCGCTCATTCTTATAGTTATCGTAATTTATAACAACGCACCTGCACTTAAGAGCTTCAGAGATCGCTACAATTTCGGTAATTTCATCTCAAAAATTGCTTCATTCAGAAATGATCCTTCAAAGATAAGCGATGATAAGGCAAAATGGGATGTTGTTCCGACAAAAATCGAAATGAACGAAGTTTTATCCATCGATCTTGTTCCGCAGGATCAGAAGGATGCTCAAAATCGAAATGGAGGAGGTACAAAGTAATGGCAGAGTATATTCTCGAAACCAAAAATCTGGGAATCTCCTTCGGTGGCTTGAAAGCTGTTCAGGATGTAAATATCCGTATCAAAAAAAATCAGATATACGGTCTTATCGGCCCGAATGGTGCAGGAAAAACAACGATTTTTAACCTCCTTACAGGTGTATATAAGCCGACAACGGGTACTTTTCTTCTCGATGGTGAGGAGATTTGCGGACTGAGTCAGGATAAGATCAATCATAAAGGCATCGCACGTACATTCCAAAATATCAGACTGTTTAATAATATGACAGTTGTGAGAAATGTTATGGTTGGACTGCATAATCTGCCTGAGTATAATTGCACTGTTCTTGAAACGCTTTTACGACTTCCACGCTACTATAAATCAGAAAAGGCTATGCGAGATAAGGCAAAGGAGCTTCTGAAAATATTTGATCTTGAAGAAGAACGAAACAACCTTGCCTGCAATTTGCCATATGGTAAGCAGAGAAAGCTTGAAATAGCTCGTGCGCTTGCGACAGATCCAAAGCTTTTGCTTCTCGATGAGCCTGCCGCAGGTATGAATCCTCACGAAACAGAGGATCTTGAGAAAACTATCCACTTTATTCGTGACACTTTTGACATGACGATATTGCTCATTGAACATGATATGAAATTTGTGTCGGGACTTTGTGATGAGCTGACTGTACTTAACTTTGGAACAGTCCTTGCGGAAGGCGATACAAAAACTGCTCTCCGTAATCCGGAAGTAATCAAAGCGTACATAGGAGGTTAACGTCATGGCAATGCTTGAAGTTAAAAATTTGGAAGTATACTACGGCGTTATCTGTGCGCTTAAGGGTATAAACTTTGAAGTAAACGAGGGTGAGATCGTTACACTGATAGGTGCAAACGGTGCAGGGAAAACCACAACTATGCAAAGCGTTGTCGGACTTATCCCAAAGAGAAGCGGAACGGTTACCTTTGACGGTAAGGATATCACACAAACTCCATGTCATAAGATAGTTCATCTTGGTATGACACAGGTTCCTGAAGGACGCAGAATTTTCCAGGAGCTGACTGTATACGAAAATCTTCTTATGGGTGCGTATTCTATAAAGGATCAGTCGGGCTTCAAAAATGACATAGATGCTGTCTATACCCGTTTTCCAAGACTTGCAGAACGCAAAAATCAGATAGCAGGAACTCTTTCCGGTGGTGAACAGCAGATGCTTGCAATGGGTCGTGCCATAATGAGCCACCCGAAGCTTCTCATGCTTGATGAACCTTCAATGGGTCTATCACCGCTGCTCGTCGATCAGGTGTTTGAAATCATCAAGGATATCAATCGTGATGGTACAACGATACTTCTCGTTGAGCAGAATGCAGGTAAATCCCTGGCGATATCTGACAGAGCTTATGTTCTCGAAAACGGCAGTATAGTGCTTTCCGGTACAGGTGCTGAGCTTGCAGCCAGCGAAATGGTTCAGAAGGCATACCTCGGTGGCTGATAAAAAAGAAAAAATTAAAAGGCTACTCGCGTTTTGGAAATTTATTCCTTAATGCGTGCAGCCTTTTTTGTATTCAAATTGTGCGATTTTTGCGGTAGCTTTTAGGTAATATTACTTTTTGAAGGGAGTGTGTTTGCTATATGGCTGTAATTACGAGGATTATGTGTT
The DNA here is from genome assembly GCA_964430105.1 of uncultured Ruminococcus sp. Taxonomy (GTDB): domain Bacteria; phylum Bacillota; class Clostridia; order Oscillospirales; family CAG-272; genus UMGS1696. The sequence continues at coordinate 25,125 of CAYSEF010000023.1, forward strand.
TTATCTTCCTTCAAAGTTCCATTCCGAAGTCATTTTTACGGGTTTAATATTTCCGTTTTCGTCAAGATCCATGCGGTCGATGCAGAGAAAACGTGCGTTGCCGTCGTGAATTCCCGGCTTATGACGATGATATACCATTAAATATTGGTCATCCTCGGGGATATACAGGAATCCGTTGTGGCCGGGGCCGTTTGCAATTGTGGAATCTCCTGTTGAGAGAATAGTATGACATTCGTTAAAAGGTCCGCACGGATTGTCGGAAACAGCGGTATTTACACGGTATGTTCCGTCAGTCCAGCCACCTGCTGACCACATGAAATAGTATTTATCTCCACGTTTCATCATGCAAGGGCCTTCTACATAGTCAGGAGGTGTGATCTCTTTGAAAATTTCACCATCCTCAAAAGGAACAAAGCCTGTCATATCGTCGTTCATTTTTGCGATATTGCAGTGACCCCATCCACCGTAGTAGAGGTACATTGTACCGTCATCATCCTTAAACAAATGGGCATCTATTGGCTGTGCACCATTGTGAAATTCGCTGATGAGTGGCTTGTCAAGCAAGGCTTTGAACGGACCTGTGGGGCTTTCTGATACTGCGATTTCAAGGCCACCTATATTGCTTTTATTTGGAATGTCGTTTGAGGCGAAGATGTAGTAGTATTTTCCATCTTTTTCTTCGATAGTGGGTGCCCAAATCGCACATTCAGCCCATGGAAATCCGCTCATATCAATAATATTTTCGATTTTCTCCCAATGTGTCAGGTCTTCGGAAACAAAGCAGGTATGGTTATGCTGTTCCTCATAGGGGAGAGAATGAGTTACATAAATGTAGTATTTGCCGTTGTAATAACGAGCTTCCGGGTCTGCATACCAGTTCTCGTCAAGTGGATTATGTATTGAAAATTTCATAAGAATTCCTTTCGTTGTAAGTGTGACTGCCGATTTTTACAGTTTTAGTATATCATAATTGTTCAGTCACTGTCAATCGAAATTTTAGTTTGTGTCAGTTATTCGATTGTGTTAAATTTTGTGAGGTATTTATTATGAAACGAATGCTTGAGCGATGTAAGGCGCTGACGATTCCCAACGATATCTCGTTGACACTTGATATTATCATATTGTAATCGTTCGACTGTTGCAGAATCAAAATCAAGTAATAAGACGTAAGAGTCGGTGAAATAGCTGTTTTGAAGAGTGTTTTTTTCTGATTTTATAGTAATCATCTTGTCATAAATTAAACATTATGGTAAAATATAGACATAATCTGTTGGTAAAACAAAAAAGACCCATCGAGGTCTTTTAGGTGCACACACTGTGCTATCGGTTTTGCCGACGATTTGAAAAAATTTTTATTTGAACGTGTAGTGTAAGTTTATAGGGTAATAAACTTGACTATATGATATCACAGACGGGAGGAATTGTCAATATGGAAAAGAAAAAATATTATTTAGGTCTTGATATCGGAACAGATTCTGTTGGATATGCTGCTGCATGGGAAGATTACACGTTATGTAAATTCCACGGAGAACCTATGTGGGGAACAACTATGTTTGAGGCAGCTAATCAATGTGCTGACCGCAGAAGTTTCCGAACAGCAAGACGAAGACTGGACAGAAGACAACAACGAGTTTTGTTATTACAGGAGATTTTCGCTCACGAAATCGAAAAGGTTGATCCTAATTTTTACATCAGATTACAGGAAAGTTCCTTATTCGCAGAAGATAAAACGAACATAAAAGATAAGAATTCAATATTCAATGATCCTACATACCAGGACAAGAATTATCACGCTGAGTATCCGACGATTCATCACCTGATTTGTGAATTAATGCAGTCCGATAAACCTCATGATATCAGACTTGTATACCTTGCGTGTGCATGGCTGGTGGCTCATCGGGGACATTTTCTGAGCAATATCAATATGGACAATATCGACTCCATACTGTCATTTGATGAAATCTACGCCGAATTTGTTCTGCATTTTGAGGAACGCGGATACGCATTACCGTGGAATTGTACCGCTGCTGGTTTCGCGGAAGTATTAAAAGAAAGAGTAGGTATTATAAAAAAATACGGTGCTTTCAAAAAAATGTTGAACAATGGTAAAGCTTTTAAGAATACATCTGAGGAACATCCGTATGATCGTGATGCAATGCTGAAATTGCTGTCAGGCGGAACGCTATCGCCGTCAGTGATTTTCAAAAAAGATCAGTATGCGGAACTTGAGTCGATAACTCTCGGAAAAGATGAGGAAAAACTGGAGGCAGTGTTGTCTTCTTTGGATGAGGATGATATCGAATTGATCCGTATTTTACAGAAAATGTCAGACTGGGCTTCTTTGGTGGATATATTAAAGGAATGTTCATGCATATCTCAGGCTAAGGTACTTGTATATGAACAGCATAAGAATGATCTAAAACTGCTGAAAACCTTTATTAGAAAATATTGTCCCGAAAAATATAAAGAAATTTTCAACAGCACCAAGAAAGATCTGAAAAACTATGCTGCTTACGCATATCATTACAAGACCATCGCGTCAGAAAAGGCTGATCTGCCGAAAGCAAAAGTCAACAAAGAGGATTTCAGTAAGTATTTGTTGGGAATTGTGAAGAAAATCACACCGGATGACGAGGACAAAGAGTTTTATGAAGATATGTTTGAGCGTCTGGAACTTCGCACCTTTTTGCCAAAACAGGTCGATTCCGATAACAGAGTCATTCCCAATCAGTTATACCTTTACGAATTACAGCAGATATTAGATAAAGCATCTGCTTATATGCCATTTCTTGGTTGTGCGGATGAAGATGGTTTGACACCAAAAGAAAAAATCGAAGCTGTTTTCAAATTCCGTGTTCCTTATTATGTTGGACCGTTGCGCAATGATGATAATAATGATAACGCATGGGTAAAACGTCTTGCTCAAAGGGGAGAGAAGATATATCCGTGGAATTTCAGCGAATTGGTTGACGAAGAGGAATGCGAGCAGAGATTCATAAAACGCATGACGAATAGATGTACATATCTGCCTAGTCAATCTGTGCTTCCGAAAAATTCTCTGCTGTACAGCAAATTCACTGTTTTGAATGAGATAAATAATATTAAGATAAACGGCAATCCAATTACAGTGGAGCAAAAGCAGGAAATATTTGAGGATTGTATCAAAAGGCACACGCGAGTCAGCAAGAAAACTCTCGAAAGCTTCTGCCAAAGTCGTGGTATCATGTCAAAGGACGATATACTGGAAGGCGTCGATATACAGCTTACAGCGACTTTAAAGCCGTATATTGATTTTGCCTCATTGATACAGCGCGAAATTCTATCCGAAGCGCAGATAGAAGATATTATTTCAAGATCAGCTTACATGGAGGATAGCGGACGTTTTACGGAGTGGCTGAAAAAGGAATATCACCATATCTCAGAAGAAGATGTGCGTTACATTGTGCGCAAGAGATATAAGGATTTCGGCCGTTTGTCAGCAGAATTTCTAAATGGTCTTGAGGGTGAGCGCACGTCTACTAAAGAAACTGGCACAATATTGTATTTCCTGTGGAATACAAACTGCAATCTCATGCAGCTACTGTCGGATGAATTTACTTTCAGCGAACAAATAAAGAAGATACGCAACGACTATTATTGCGGACGTCATGTGACAATAGAGAAAAGACTGGAAGATATGTATGTTCCAAATGCAGTGAAACGTCCAATCATCCGCACACTGGATATTGTAAAGGAAGTCGTTCATGCACAGGGATATGCTCCCGAGCGCATATTTGTCGAAATGGCACGTGGTCCGGAAGAGAAAAAACGCACCAAATCCAGAAAGGATCAACTGCTTGAACTCTACAAAAATGCAGGAGAAGATACGACAGAGCTCGAAAAACAGCTTACTGCAATGGGAGATATGGCAGAGAACAATTTGCAGAGCGAAGCGTTATATCTATACTATCTCCAGCTTGGCAGATGTATGTACACCGGCAAAGCGATTGATCTTGCACAACTGAAAACCAATACATACAACATTGATCATATTTATCCGCAGCATTACGTAAAGGATGACAGTATTCTCAACAACAAGGTACTTGTTCTTTCAACAGCAAATGCCGAGAAAGGTGACCAATATCCGATTGAGTCTGATGTACGGGATAGAATGATTTCGTTCTGGAAAAAACTTCACGATAACGGTTTGATGGGGGATGAGAAATTCAAACGTCTTACCAGAAATACAGGATTTACGGACAAAGAGAAACACGGCTTCATCAATCGCCAGCTTGTTGAAACGAGACAGTCAACCAAAGCTGTTGCCACACTTTTAAATGAGCTGTATCCCGACACGGAAATTGTGTACGTTAAGGCGGGCTTGGTTTCGGATTTCCGCCATGAATTCGGACTGGTGAAGTGTCGCTCAGTAAATGATCTTCACCATGCAAAGGACGCATATCTGAATATTGTTGCAGGTAATGTGTATCATTGCAAGTTTACAAAGAATTTCTACCTTGACCAGAAATACAGCTTAAAGCCGAAGGAGATTTTCGGACACGATGTCACAATCAATGGAGAAAAAATATGGAAAGCCGATGAATCGATTTCTCTTGTGAAGAGGATGTATTCGAAAAACAGTGTGTATCTGACCAGGTATGCATTCTGTCGAAAAGGAGGACTGTTCGATCAGATGCCACTTAAAGCTGCTGACGGTCTTGTACCACGCAAAAAAGGACTTGATCCGGTGAAATACGGCGGATACAATAAGAAAACAGCTTCATTCTTTATTCTTGTAAAATACAGTTACAAGAAAGGGAAAAAGGAATTGTCCGACGTAATGATCATGCCGGTTGATTTAATGATTGCGGAGCAGTTCAAGAATGACGAAGCGTTTGCCACCGAATATGCGACTCAGAATTTAGAGGAAATTCTTAATAAGAAAATTCTTAATAAAGAAATAGTCGGTGTTTCATTCCCTCTCGGTATGCGGATTTTGAAAATCAATACCGTATTTTCGCTGGACGGACTTAGAGTTTGTCTCAGTTGTAAATTAAATGCAGGAGATACGATTAGTTTCAGATTGCTCACTTCATTGACGCTGTCCGAATATGACATGAGATACATAAAAAGATTGGAGTCATACATAGAAAAAGCAGCTGATAATAAGATGATAAAATTATCTGAGAAATATGATTATATAAATGCAGAGGACAATATGCGTCTATATAATCTGTTGAAAGAAAAATCAGAGAGTTCTATCTTGACAAAAATACCAGGAGGAGAAAAACAGCAACAGGTATTAGCAAAGGGTGTAGAATCATTTGCTAAACTACCACTTGCCTCCCAGGTGGCGTGTTTAATTCAAATAATATCTTTATATAAAACAAATCGCAGTGGCACTTGCAATTTGAAGATAATTGGTGGTTCCACCTATGGAGGGGCTTTAGTGCGTAGTTCCAATCTTTCGAACTGGAAGAAATACTACACCGATGTACGTATCATCGACCAGTCCGCATCCGGGTTGTATGAATCAAAATCCTGCAATCTTCTTGAACTGCTATGAGCTGGAGAACGGTAGTTATATCAAACAGATGTAAGCTTGACCTCAGTATGGGATACATGGTCGTGCGCGGAGAGGAGACTATGCGTGTCTTTTTAGATGAACTTGCTGTTTTGATTATAGAGAACAGTGCAGTGTCTATGACAGGCTGTCTTCTCTCGGCATTGACCGAGAAAAAGGTGAAAGTGATTTTCTGTGACGAAAAGAGAAATCCCTGCGCTGAATTGATACC
>CAYSEF010000024.1:0-26565 GCA_964430105.1 uncultured Ruminococcus sp.
CCGCAAGGGTTTCCGAGGACGAGAGTTCTGTGGGACACACGATCAAGAAAATGATTGAGAAATACGAATCTGAACTTTCTGCAAAGTAAGCTTCTAAATATAGTATAGCTTGATCCAAAAAATAAAACCTCCCGTTGTAGAATATCTACAGCAGGAGGTTTTGTTATGTCGGGAAAAGTGTGTTAGATGTTTTATCTGAAAGGTGGATTTTTTTATTCATTTTTTGCTTGTCTGAATTTGTAGGGTGTACATCCAACGACATTTTTGAATGAACTTGAAAAATGTTGTGTGTTTGAATATCTTAAAAGGATTGCGATCTCTTTTATAGGCATTACAGTTCCGGTGAGCAAACTTTTTGCTATTCCCATTTTTTTGTCGATGAGGTATTGCATTGGTGTAATACCGAATTTTGCTTTAAATACTCGAATTACGTGGACTTTTGTGATTCCAAATTCTTCTGAAAGCTTGTCGAGAGAAAGGTCATTATATACATTACTGTCGATGTATGCTCTGATTTTTTCATCCAGTGAGTTCATTTCAATGGCAGAAGGGAAGAACCGTGGTTTTGTGGCAACAGTCAATATTCTAAACAGTAATCCGAGTATATCAGAGTACACGTCTGCTGAGTCACGACCTTCCATATGTTCCAGTGCATCGTGAATCTCAAGGAACAACTCGTATACAGTACATTTTGAAGTGTATACATTGTCAATAAAAAAGAAATCGAATAGCCTTGCAACCATCTCACCGCTGAAATTCATCCAAATTTTTTCATAAGGTTCATTAGCATCAGCATAGTAGTTCAAATCAGCTCCGCGTCTGAAACAGTAGAATGTTCCGGCACACACTTCTGTGGTAGAACCTCTGGCTTCGATATATCCTTTGCCCGAGATAACATACTCGAAGACGTATGAGTCTGATGGTGCTCTGACAATGTGATATTCCGGGTTAGGATAAGTTACACCTGCAAGAGAACAAATAATACTTGTTTCAAGATTACTTGTATCAGCATGAATTATTTTTTCATTTATATCGTTAAAAAATAACATAATACGGCTCCAATAGTTTGATTATGTTAATTATACAACATAAACTCCTAAATTGCAAGTTTATTTTTCGTAATTGAATGTATTTTTTTGTTACTGAATTTCGAGTTGCTTGACACTTGGATTACTGTATGGTATAATATTACAGTATGACGATGTGTGATAAAAACTCTGTCGTAATCTCTTTTGTAAAAATATAAATCTCGTGAATATCACCCCTATCTTTCGTCAAAAACAGAATAGGGGTGATTTACGTATGATACGGAAAACAGAATACCTGTGTGTTTTTCTTGCGGGTGGAGTAATTTATGGTTGTATGGAGCTTCTTTGGAGAGGCTTTACGCATCCAAGTATGATTATTGCGGGTGGAGTGTGCCTTTTGTTGATCCATTTGATAAATCAGAGGTATAGCTTTGTAAATATCCTTGTGAGATGCTTGTTTGGTGCAATTATAATCACATCTGTGGAGTTAAGTGCCGGTGTAATAGTAAATATTGTTCTTGATTTGAATGTATGGGATTATTCGGATATACCTGGAAATTTTCTTGGACAGATATGTCCGCTGTTTTCTGTGATGTGGTTTTTCATAAGCATACCTGCATGTTATCTATCGAATGTTTCAAGAAAATTTTTTGATAAACTATCCGCCCGAGAGCAGGTATGTAGCATATAGTTATAAAATTCATGTACTAATTTCAATTTGATGAAAGTGTGTCATATTATGTCAGGACGTTACTATAAACGAAAACGTAAAAAGACGCCCCAAAAGGCAAAAGTTGCTTTTAGAGGCGTGAATGCGCTGTCCCTTGCTGTGGTAGCAGTTGTTGCTGTGCTGTTTGGGTACTGCGCATATACATATACCGGAACTGTTGTACCGACAATGGAATTGCTTGATGGGCAACCTACATTCCGTTTTGTAGATGTGGGACAAGGCGACTGTACACTTGTAACATATCATGGTGATTCGGTTATGATAGACTGCGGGCCTGTATCAAGCGGTGAAATAGCGGCAAACTATGCATATACTTACGCACCGGTGTTGGATTATTTAATTATTACTCATCCTCACGAAGACCATATGGGTGGAGCTGCTGAAGTATTGTCAACTGTAGTAGTGAAGAATCTTGTTTTGTCGGACGTCACTGTTGATGAGAAATTTTTTACTGAAGCTATAGAAACAGCTGAGCTTTACGGTACAAATATAATTTGGTTGTCAGATGAGTATTCTTTTGAGATTGGCGATATAAGTGTGGAGATACTTGATTCGTTCGATTTTAAATACAGTGATCTAAATGATGCAAGCCTTGTAACAAAAATAACTGTCGGAGAAACGAGCTTGCTTGTAACAGGTGATGCTGAAACAACAGAGGAAAACTATTTGCTTAAAAATTGTTTCGATCAACTCGACTGTGATATACTGAAAGTGGGACACCATGGTTCGAGATCATCTACCGGTGAGGAATTTCTTGACGCTGTGTCACCTGAAACCTGCGTAATATCCGTTGGACAAAATAATAGATACGGTCATCCAACACAGGAGGTGATGGAGCGTATCTATGATTATGGTGCTGAGATTCATCGAACGGACTTGGAAGGACATGTCATTATCAGGGGCGAATACGATGAAAAAGAAGGTCTTCTTGCCGTTTTGCGCAGAATTTTTGAGTAATCATTGTAATTGATGTAAGCATTAATTTCTTATATGCACACACCTGCTCCGTAGGGCAGTAAACGGAGCAGGTGTGTTGTGTATTTGGCGCGCCTTATTTGATTTTGTATTTAAGGCGCAGGTTGTCTGCTATCATGGCAATGAATTCCGAATTCGTTGGCTTTCCACGGCTGTTTTGAATAGTGTAACCAAAGTAGGAGTTTAGTGTGTCAACATCACCTCTATCCCACGCTACCTCTATTGCGTGACGAATTGCTCGTTCTACTCGAGAGGTGGTTGTTTGATATTTTTTTGCTACAGATGGATATAGTATCTTTGTAACGGAATTGATTATTTCGCTGTCGGATATCGTCATAAGAATTGCAGTGCGCAGATATTGGTATCCCTTGATGTGTGCAGGTACGCCTATTTGATGTATGATTCTTGTTACCTGTGTTTCCATATCAGCCGGAATTTCTCCGTTTGTTGAGAAAATATCTCCGGATGATGGGTACTTTGAAGATGCACGGTTTTTTAATATGGTTTCAATACCGTTACATAGCGATTCATAATCAATAGGTTTTGTTAAGCAAAGTGATGCTCCGAGACGATTAGCTTCCATTATTACGCTGGGGGTTGAAACCTGTGTAAGTATCACAAATGATGCTGCTTTACCGCTTTCAGCTGTTTTTGAAATAAGTTCGCTGATGTTGCCTCCGGTAAGCCACAGATCAATTATTATGATATCGTATGTTTGACGTGAGATCAATAAGTACGCTTCATCGCCACTTTTACATTCATCAATGATAGCTCCTTTAGAAGCAAGTACCTCATGACATCTGGCTCTAATCTCGCTGTTTTCGTCCGCTACTAGTATTTTTGTATCCTTCTCCATTGTATCTAACCGACCTTTCTATTCGTTAAACTGGAATTAGTTACCATTACTTGGCGATATTATTTTACCATAAAGTACCAAATATTGCAAGAGTGTGAGGCGATAAAATATTACCAAAAAAGAAGTGTTAAAATTGGAGATTATTAACAGTTAAAAGGATATATTTGCGGAAATGTCGTAAATCCGGGGTTGATTAACTGAAACAGAAATATAAAAAATAAAATACGAATTGTAAAATAATGTAAAAATAACGGACAGCCTTCTGATACATCAGAATAAGTTGTCCGTTATTTTTATTGATTGGATAAAATATTGAAAATATGACTTAATTACCGAAACATATGTCACCGTCTGTTTCTGTAAGTTTCACGTTAATAATTTCACCTATTTGCGCAGTATGTGGTATTTTTTTTACTTCTACAAAATGCTCGCTGTGACCGGAGGATAAGCCATCGATACATTTTTCGACAAGCACCGATACCGGATTTTCGCGATGAGCATTAACATAATTTTCGAGAAGTGTACGTTTAACTTCAGCACCATCCTTTTCAAGCTCAGACAGACGTGATTTTTTGATTTGTTCCGGAACTTGATCGGGCATATCAGCGGCTTCTGTTCCTTTTCTTTTGGAATATGGAAAGATATGCAAATGTAAAAATCCAACACTGCGACAGAAATCAAGCGTATCTGAAAAATCCTCGTCGGTCTCAGAGGGGAAGCCTACGATAATGTCAGCTGAAAAAGTTACATCGGGTATGGCAGATTTCATTCTTGCCACAGCTTCAAGAGCCATATCACGATTATATTTTCGGCGCATTTTTGCCAGGATTCTGCTTGAACCACTTTGTATCGATAAGTGAAAATGAGGTAAAAGCTTTTCAACATTTGCGACAGTCTTGCAAAAATAGTCGCTCATTACGGTAGGGTCAAGTGAACCAAGGCCAATACGTTTTATGCCTTCGATTTTTGATACCTCAACTATCAAATCTGCAAGATAGTATCCATAAGGTCTGCGTTCGGGAAAATCAGCACCGTATGAAGCGGTTTCAATGCCTGTGAGGATGATTTCATTGCATCCCTGTGCTGCGAGATTTTTAATTTCGTTTAGCACTACATTAGGGTCTTTTGATCTTACAGGACCACGGGCAACAGATATAATACAGTATGAGCAACGATTTTCGCAGCCATCTTCTATCTTAATGTAGGAGCGTGTTCGCATTGGATTCGGTAAAGTCATTTCTACAGCATCAGTTGAAGTTGGTGGAGTAACGGAGTTTACGTCCCCTGTGAAATTACCATTAAGCATCGAGATAACAGTATCCGCAAGAGAGGCCTTTCCGCTGTTTCCGCAAACATATACTACTTTATCCATAGAGGAAGCAGAATCAGCTTCAATTTGAGCAAAGCAGCCCGTGACTATAACACGATCTGCATTTTGAGCTGCACGTCTGATCATTTGTCTTGATTTGCGATCACTTTCAGCAGTGACAGTACATGTGTTAACAACAGCTACATCGCAAGGTTCACCGAATGGAACAATAGAAATACCGGCAGCACTCATTTTTGCAGCAAATGAGTCAGATTCATATTGATTTACACGGCAACCGAGAGTTAGAAGGGAAAGGGTGTGGTTCATTATGTGACCTCTTTCGATTTAGGAATAAGTATAGCTAAATATAATTGATTTTGTGATTGAAAGTTATATAGTAATAGTGGGAATTTTGATATAATGTGAGTAATAATACATTCACTTTATCTATTTTACCATTATCATACCTGTTTTGTAAAGACTCGACTGAAATTTTTGTGTAAATCACAAAAAATGCTTGCAAAAAGACTGCGAATAGGTTATAATTACAGCAGATAATTATGAAATTATAAAATTATGAAAGGAAGCAAAAAAATGATAGGCGATACATTCCATGTTGTAGACCATCCACTCATTAAGCATAAGCTTAGCATTATGAGGGATAAGAACACAGGCTCCAAGGATTTTAGACAGCTTCTCGAAGAAATAGCTATGCTCATGTGCTATGAATTGACACGTGACCTTCCTATCGAGAATATTGAAATCGAAACGCCTGTAGCAAAAATGAACGCACATCAGATCGGAGGTAAAAAGCTTGCCGTAATACCGATTCTCCGTGCAGGACTTGGTATGGTTGACGGTATTCTCAGTCTTGTTCCTGTAGCAAAGGTTGGACATATCGGTCTCTACCGCGATCCTGATTCACTTGAGCCGGTTGAATACTACTGCAAGTTGCCTTTTGATATAGAAGAAAGATATATCATACTCTGCGATCCGATGCTTGCTACCGGAGGTTCAGCCTCTGATGCTATTTCAATGCTTAAAAAACGCGGATGTACTCAAATCAAGCTTTTGTGTCTCGTAGCTGCTCCAGAGGGTGTTGAAAAAGTTCAGGCAGACCATCCTGATGTTGAGATATACTCCGCTGCACTTGATGAGTGCCTTGACGATCACAAGTATATCATACCCGGACTTGGTGATGCTGGTGATAGACTGTTTGGAACGAAGTAATTTTTAGATGTTCTTCAGAGCAGTGAGTTTGATATCACTACTCTGAAGAATGATCTGTTCAACACAGCGTTGAGCTGTATATATCAATAATGACTTCACAGGCAGCGGGGAAATATTCTCCCTGCTTTTGTGTTTATCGGAGAAATAATGCGAGAATTCATCATCAATAAAAACGATAGCGGACAGCGACTCGATAAATTCATAACAAAAGCTACATCAGGTTTACCTAAATCACTTCTATATAAGTATATTCGCACAAAACGTATAAAGCTTAACCATGGCAGGGCGCACGAGAATGATATTCTTGCTGAGAACGACGTTATCGAAATGTATATTCCCGACGAGTTTTTTGAGGATTCAGCGTCAGTTGCGGATTATACAAAAGTGAAGATAAAACCCGATATCGTCTATGAAGACGAAAATATACTTCTGTGTAATAAACAGCCGGGTATTCTTGTACATCTTGGCGATGAAGGAGATAAAAACCGTGCAGATGCAGCTGAAAGAGAAACTCTTATCTTTGCACTTACTGCATATCTGGTTACTAAAGGAGAGTATAATCCATCCGAGGAAAATTCGTTCGCTCCGGCATTGTGTAATCGAATTGACAGAAATACAGGTGGTATTGTTATTCTGGCGAAAAATGCAAAAACCTTGCGTGCAGTCAATGAAGCTATACGAGAAAATCGTGTGCATAAACGATATTTGTGTGCTGTTCACGGAAGATTGACCGGAGAAAAGACTTTGGTGGCATACCATTCAAAGGATTATAAATCAAATACAGTGCGTATTTACGATAAGCAGGTGCGTGGTTCACGTGAGATAATAACTAAGTACAGAGCACTTGATTACAACAAAAAAGATGATTTGACATTGACGGAAGTAACTCTTATAACAGGAAGAACTCATCAAATTCGTGCGCATATGGCGTATATCGGACATCCTTTGCTCGGTGAAGGGAAGTATGCTCATAATGCTGAAGACAGAAAGCGTGGCTTCTCATCGCAAGCACTGTATTCGTGTGCGGTCGAATTTGAATTTGATGATGAACTGAAATATCTGAATAATCGAGTTTTTACCGTAAATGAAAAAGATGTGGATTTTCTGCGACTGTTCCCGAATTTCTCATTTGCTAAAACATTTTCAAAATAAAGAATATTTTTTAAGCTTTTAAAGAATCAAAATTAATCGAGGTGAAAACATTGTCATACACCTTCAAAGGCGGAATACATGTCGATGAGTATAAAAATACACGTCGATGCCGTATAGAAACTTTGCCATCACCGAAAACTGTTTCAATCCCACTCCTTCAGCATATTGGCACACCTGCATATCCTATAGTGAATAAGGGAGACACCGTCACTATAGGTCAGAAGATTGCCGATGTTCCGTCGAATGCACTTGGTTGTCCTGTACATTCGAGTATATCAGGTACTGTTGTTGATATAATTAAGAAAAACATACCATCCGGAGCAACAGTTGAGCATATCGTTATCGAAAATGATATGCAGGACACAGCTTGTGCGGATTGTTTGCCGGTAATGAAGAAGCTGACTGACGTTACGACTGATGAGATAATTAGTATTGTGCGTGAAGCAGGTATCTCAGGTATGGGTGGTGCGGCTTTTCCGACATATTCTAAGATACAGTCGGCTCTTGGCAAAGTCGATAAGATAATCATAAATTGTGCCGAATGTGAGCCGTTCATTACTGCGAATCACCGACTCCTCCTTGAACATCCGGCTTCTGTTATTAATGGTGTCAAAATACTGCTCAAGGCTCTTGGCGTTCGCACTGCCTATATAGCAATCGAAGATAACAAAATGGATGCAGTTGAACGGATCGAAGAACTAATCAGCGGAAGTAAGATGATCTCGGTCAAGGTAATGAAAACCAAATATCCGCAGGGTGATGAAAGACAGCTTGTGTATGCACTCACAGGTTTGGAAATACCTGCCGGAAAGCTTCCTGCCGATGTTGGATGTGTTATTTTTAATGCCGAAACTTGTGCAGCAATCTATAAAGCATTTGCAAATGGAACACCGCTTACAAGCCGAATCGTTACCGTGGATGGAGACTGCGTAAGAAAACCCAAAAATCTACTTGTTCCGATAGGTACAAGTATATCTGATATAATAGATTTTTGCGGTGGGCTTGTGCGTGAGCCTAAGAAGATCATAAACGGTGGGCCTATGATGGGAACTGCACAATGGGATAAAGAAATGCCCGTTACAAAATCCACCAGTGCAATACTGATTTTTTCTGATGCCATGAGCAGAAAAAAAGTTGCTCCAACCTGCATACACTGTGGAAAATGTGTGCAGAATTGCCCAATGCATCTCATGCCTATGTATATTGCACAATTCTCTCAGATTGGCGATCTTGCAAGAGCAGAGGAATATGGGGCAATGAGTTGTGTTGAATGTGGTTCGTGCTCATATAACTGTCCCGGAGGCGTTGAGATAGTTCAGCATATTCGCGTGGCCAAGGCTGCGATCAGGACAGAAAAAGCAAGATTAGCTACACTAAATGCAAAGTAAAAATCAATTCACGAGGTAATATAATGGACAACAATAAACCCTCAAAATACACTCTGCCGGAATTGCTTACAGTATCTCCGTCACCGCATATCAAAAGTCCTGAAACTACAACGACAGTCATGCTTGACGTGATAATTGCATTGACTCCTGCGCTGTTGTGGGGAATATATATATTTGGACTTCGTGCACTTGCAATAACTTTGATTTCGGTTGGCGCTTGTGTAGGCTTTGAGGCGATAACTCAATTTTTACTTCATAGACCAATCACAATAAAAGACCTATCAGCAGCTGTTACCGGAGTTCTTCTTGCAATGAATCTTCCGGTGACTGTGCCACTGTGGATGCCCGTTGTCGGAGCATTGTTTGCTATAGTTGTTGTAAAACAGCTTTTTGGCGGTATAGGGAAAAATTTTGTGAATCCTGCACTTTCAGCACGAGTATTCCTATTTTCATGGGCATCTGAAATGTCAACATTCAGTGTTCCCGGTGCTCGCATAAATTCTTTTGCGCCGGTACTTGATAAGGCCGATATCATAGCCGGAGCAACACCGCTTGCATCACTTGGAGCAGGAAAACTTCCGGAAACAAATCTGTTTGATATGCTTATTGGCAATGTTGGAGGCTGTATCGGTGAGGTATCATCACTGCTCCTTATTGCGGGTGGTATATATCTTATCGTATTTCGTAAAGTCATTACATGGCATATTCCTGTTGCATATATCGGAACAGTTGCGGTTTTGACATTCCTGTTCCCACAGTATGGTGGAGTCGCACTTGATTATATGCTTTGTGAGATTTTTGCCGGTGGACTTATGCTGGCTGCTGTTTTTATGGCAACAGACTATGCGACATCTCCCGTAACTCCTACAGGACGTATAATTTATGGTATTGGCTGTGGTGCGATTACTGTTCTTATCCGTTATTTTGGAAGTTATCCGGAAGGTGCATCGTTCTCGATACTTATCATGAATATGTTGGTATGGTATCTTGATAAATTGACAATGCCCCGTCGCTTCGGAGGAAAAACTCATGGCAAATAAAAAGAAAAATAAGAAGCTGAAAAATGCAGCTAAAAAAACTGTAAATAACCGCAAGCCGGAAGAACTTGAAACAGAATTTATTACGGAAACGCCATATGCTGAAAATGAAAATGTGCAAGAATCTCTCGACTTGAATGATCTTACAAATACTCAGCCGATTGAATACGATGAACCTCAACTTGTTGAGAAAGAGAGCATTCCGACTGAACAAGTAGTAATCAATACTGTGCCTGAAAAGGAAATAGATACAAACTCGTCGCAGTATCTGACTCGACTTGTTGTTGTACTGTCTTGTATATGTGCAGGTATCGCACTGTTGCTGGCTGTTGTAAATTCCATTACAAAGGATATTATCGCTGAGAATCAGGTGAAAGCAAAGCAGGAAGCTATCCTTGCAGTATTTCCGAAAGGCGATATGGTAGAAGAATATACTCTTGATTCAGGCGATACAGTCTACATTGTGCTGAATAATAATGAAATTATCGGATATACCGTTCATGCCGAAGCAAGTGGCTATATGGGCCCTGTTGAAATGATGATTGGCATGACCTCTGATGGTGCTGTTGATGGAATCAAAATCGTATCAACAGGAGAAACACCCGGAGTCGGAACTAAAATAGGTGCAGAATCTTTCTTGTCGCAGTTTTATGGCTTTGACAGAACAGTGGAGCTTGGTAATGATGTTGATGCTATTTCTGGTGCTACATTCAGCTCACGCGCTGTAGAAGAAGCAGTAAATTATGCTGTATCACTTGAGGTAAATCTTGCAGAAATTGCTTCTAATATAGGAGCAAACTTTGCAGGTGCATCAAATGCTTTCGACAATGTTGATGCCAATGATGATAACGGAGATGCTCAGATCGAAATAGGAGAAGCAGTTGGAGAGGGTGACGAAACTTCCGTTGAAACCGTGCCTGCGGAATCTGAAATAACAGAAATAGAACCCATAGAAACTTCTGAAGATACAGAATATGTTGAAACAGAACCGGTAGAAATCACTCCTATAGAAACAGAGCCTGCTGAACCCGAAATTCCAGTTGTAATAGAACCAGTTATTCCTGATGAGTCAGAAACAACTGTTGAAACTTGGTGGCAGGTGATTGAAACAGAAACTGAAGTTGAAACACAGCCGATCATTGAGACTGAAACTGTAGATGAAACAGCAGTTGAGAGTGAAACAGAACTTCTGCCGGAAACCGATTCATCTGAGACAGTTGAAGAAAATGAATCTTCTGTTACAACTGATGAAACTGTTGAACATGTAGATACTGATGAAAACGAGCCTGAGGAAATAGAACCCATTGAATCAGAGCCGATCGAATCAGTTGAAGTATCTGAAGAACCTGAAACAGAAACTGAGATTGAGTCCGAAACAGAAATTGAATCTGAAACTGAACCTGAAATAGAAGAAACAGTTCCGGAAACTGAAGAATCAGAAGAAACTGAATCGGAAGAGTCTGAGAGCCGTAAACCAAGCTTCGTTTGGTAAGAGGAGGTGCTGTGAATGAAAAAAAATATTTCTTCAATATTTAAAGAGGGTATAATTACAAATAATCCCGTATTTGTACAGCTCCTTGGTATGTGTCCGACCCTTGCAACTACTACATCCATAAAAAATGCACTCGGTATGGGTGTTGCTGTCATAGCTGTGCTGGCTTTTTCAAACCTGTTCATCTCACTTCTTCGTAAATATATTCCCAAAGAAGTAAGAATTGCATCGTATATCGTTATAATTTCAGGCTTTGTTACTACAGTTGAACTTCTTATAAAGGCGTTCTTCCCGGAGATTGATGCATCTCTCGGACTTTTCATACCTCTTATTGTGGTAAACTGCGTAATACTTGCCAGAGCAGAAGCTTTTGCATCTAAAAACGGCCCATTTGAATCATTTATTGATGGACTGGCTACCGGTATTGGATTTATGTTTGCACTGGTTTGTATTGCTTTTGTACGTGAACTTATAGGTACAGGAAAGCTTTTTGCGGCTGCAGATGGTACAGGTGGAGTACAGATATTCGGAGATTGGTTCTCTCCTGCGACGATATTCCTTATGCCAACAGGAGCATTCCTTACTCTTGGCTTTATAATTGCAATAGTGCAAAAGATACAGTCAAGTGCTGAGGAAAGAAATCTCAGAAAACAGCTTGAAACAGATGCAATTGAGTCAGGTTATCACGCAACTTTAATGAAGGATGCAAATACAGGTAAAATAGTTCGTCGCAGACTTACTGCAGAACCTGTTGAGGATACTGTATTTCAAGGTATTCCGGATGACGAATTTATTCCGGATGATAGTGATAAATCAGAGTATACGGATGAGAATGCCGATAAATCCGAATAGGGAGGATGTAAAGAGTGGATAACATTTTCTTCATAATGTTCTCAGCTATAATAACTGAAAACTTCATTTTTTCGAGATTCTATGGGTGCTGTCCGTTCCTTGGAGTTTCTGATAAACCTTCTACTGCGCTTGGTATGGGTATGGCTGTGACGTTTGTTATGACAATGTCATCAGCTGCAACGTGGGCAGTGTATAACTACCTTCTTGTGCCATTTGGTCTTGAATATCTCAAAACGATAGCATTTATTTTGGTAATAGCTTCGCTTGTGCAGTTTATTGAAATGTTTTTGCGAAAGTTTATTCCTGCATTATACAGTGCACTTGGAATTTACCTTCCGCTGATAACTACAAACTGTGCTGTGCTTGGTTCTGCACTTGTGAATATCGAAGAAGGCTATAACTTTATCGAAAGTGTAGTGTTTGGTTTTTCAGCTGCACTTGGATTCACGTTGGCAATAGTAATTTTTGCAGGTGTTCGAGAGAGATTGACCTTTGCAAATCCACCAAAAGCATTTCGCGGATTTCCTATTTTGCTTATTTCAGCGGGACTGGCAGCTATGGCTTTTTCTGGATTTTCCGGAATGAAATTTTGAGGAGTGGTGAATTATGTTGAATATTTTGGTTCCCGTACTCATATTCATTGGTCTTGGCGTACTTATGGGTATACTTTTAGCAGTTGCATCAAAGGTTTTTGCAGTAGAAAAAAACGAAACAGCTGAAAGAATTGTTGAATGTTTGCCCGGAGCTAACTGTGGTGGATGTGGATATTCAGGATGTTCCGCACTTGCTGAAGCTATAGCAAAAGGAGAGGCTTCTGTTGGAAAATGTTCTGTTGGTGGTGCTGAAGTTGCGGAAAAAATTGCTAATATCATGGGCGTTGAAGCAGAGTCTGCTGTGCGTATGCGTGCGCAGGTTATGTGTTCAGGTACATCGGAATATGCAAAGAAAAAATACATATACGAAGGTATTGATGATTGCGAAGCTGCTTCAAAGATTGGAAGTGGGGATAAACTTTGCAAAAACGGTTGTATAGGTCTTGGAACGTGTGTTAAGGCGTGTCCGTTTGAAGCAATTTCTGTAGAAAAAGGTGTTGCTGTCGTAGACTATACAAAATGCAAAGGCTGTGGTATATGTGTGAGTGCCTGCCCGAAGTCAATAATTAAGCTGATTCCATTTGATAGTAAACATTGGGTTGGCTGTATGTCAGTTGATGATGGCAAAAACACACGTAAAGTATGCGATGTAGGATGTATCTCGTGTAGACTATGTGAGAAAAATTGCGAAACGGGCGCTATAACCGTGAACAATTTCGTTGCAAGTATACAATATGACAAATGTAACGGATGCAATAAGTGTATTGATAAATGTCCACGCCATATAATATGGTCCGGAGAAACACAGGGAAGACTTGGCCTTGTGATAACACGAATTTCTGAGAATATACAAATATAGCAAATCACGGAAATATCGGCTTACACAGTTTAGTGAGCCGATATTTTTATAGGAGACAAAATGAATATCACTCTACCGGAAAGTATTGCAAAACTAACGTGCGGACTTCCATATGTTGAAGACAGTGTTGGTTGCTCAGATTCACGTGTACTTATTTTCAACGATATGGTATTAAAAATAGAACATAAAAGCGAGCTTACAGATAGGCAAAAAATTATGTTGCGTTGGCTGGACGGAAAGATTGCAGTACCAAAAATAATACAAAGCAATACAGTGAATGACGTAGATTACCTTCTAATGTCGAAAATAAATGGCAAAATGTCATGTGACGAAGAATATATGAATCAACCAGAGCTGGTTATTTCGGCTCTGGCAGATGGACTTAAAATTCTATGGAGTGTCGAAATTACCGAATGTCCAATTGTACATACTATTGATGATATGTTGATTGAGGCAAAAAAACATATCAGCGAGATTGAAAATAAGCAATGGAATGGAACATTTGATACTCCAGAAGAACAATTAGAATGGTTGATGTCACATAGATATAAGGAGGATTTTGTATTTTCGCATGGTGACTATTGTATGCCAAATGTAATGCTCGAAAATGGAAAGGTAAGCGGATTTATAGACATGGCACAGTGCTGTGTAGCGGATCGCTGGTATGATATTACCATGTGTCTGCAAAGCATGGAACGCAACTTTTCAGGCTTTTTCAATGGTCGCAGATATGACGGATACGATGAAAAAATCTTCTTTGAAATACTTGGAATTACCGCTGACAGAGAAAAGATAAAATTCCATTTATTGCTTGATGAGTTGCTTTTTGCATAGTGAAGTTGCATAAATCATTTGCATTTCAGTTGTTCAACTATACGAAAATGCGATTTGTGAGAAAAATTCAACTTCTATCTCTTGCAAAAATATTAAAAATGTTCTATTATATTGGCAGTATGGTCGCTGGTTGCGCCTACGTTATAATTTTGAAAATATTATATGATCCGGAGGATTTATAAATGAACGCATCTGACATTGTTCGCGTCGGTATTATCGGTTGCGGTGGTATCGCAAATGGCAAGCATATGCCTTCTCTTAAGAAAGTACCAGGCGTACAGATGGTAGCTTTCTGTGATATCGTTGTTGAAAGAGCTGAAAAGGCTAAGGCTGATTACGGTACTCCCGATGCAAAGGTATACGAAGATTACAAGAAGCTTCTTGAAGACAAGACTATTGACGTTGTACACGTTCTTACACCGAACCGTGCACACTCCTTCATTACAGTTGATGCTCTCGAAGCAGGCAAGCACGTTATGTGCGAAAAGCCTATGGCAATCAACTCTGCTGAAGCTAAGAAGATGCTTGATGCTGCTAATCGCACAGGTAAGCTTCTTACTATCGGCTATCAGACAAGACAGACCGCTCAGGCTCAGTATCTTAAGAATGAAGCTGAAGCTGGCACATTCGGTGATATCTATTTCGCACGTGCTTGCGCAGTTCGTCGTCGTGCAGTTCCTACATGGGGCGTGTTCCTTAACGAATATGAACAGGGTGGCGGTCCTCTTATCGATATCGGTACTCATGCTCTTGACGTAACACTTTGGATCATGAATAACTATAAGCCGAAGTACTGTGTTGGTACTACATTCCATGCTCTCAATAACTCTGAAGAACAGGGCAATGCATGGGGTAACTGGGATCCTGCAAAGTTCACAGTTGAAGACTCTGCATTCGGTTTCATCGTAATGGAAAATGGCGCTACTATCTCTCTCGATGCTTGCTGGGCACTCAATACTCTTGAAGTACGTGAAGCTTGCTGCATGGTTTGCGGTACAAAGGCAGGCGGTGATATGTTCAACGGTGGCGTAAAGATCAATGGTATCCGTCAGAACAAGCAGTATACTCTCACACCTGACTTTAATGCTGGTGGTGCTGCTTTCTATGAAGGTGTTTCTGACAATGATCCGGCTGCTAAGGAAGCATATCAGTGGATTCAGGCTGTTCGTGGTGAAAAGGCTCATCCTACTGTTCTTCCCGAGCAGGCATTCACCATTACTCAGATTCTCGAAGGTATCTATACTTCTGCAAAGACTGGCGATATTTACAGATTCTAATTTAATATTCGCATAGAGATATCGGGGAGATGCTTTTTTGAGAAGTACCTCCCCGAATCCCTTCAATCTAAAATTCTTAATTTTTTCGGAAAGGATACAACCTAATGAAACTTTGTGTTCTTGCTAATCTGTATGCTAAGAAATCTCTTGATGAAACATTGTCTATACTCAAGGGACATGGCGTAGAAGCTGTTGAAATTGGCTGTGGTGGCTATCCAGGAAAGGATCATGCAGATCCTGAAGTTCTGCTGAATGATGAAAAAGCATTTGAAGAATGGATTGGCACTTTCAAGAAATATGATATCGAACTTGCAGCACTTGCAAGCCATGTAAACCCTGTTCATCCTGATAAGGCTATCGCGGAAGCAGGCGACCGTGACCTCAGAAACGCTATTCTCCTTGCAGAAAAAGCAGGTGTTGAAACTGTTATAACATTCTCCGGTTGTCCCGGCGATCATCCCGGTGCAAAATATCCGAACTGGGTAACTTGCCCGTGGCCTGAAGACTTCCTCGCAGTACTTGATTATCAGTGGAATGAAGTACTCATCCCATATTGGAAGGATCTTGCAGCATTCGCAGAAGCTCATAACGTTCATAAGATTGCACTTGAACTTCACCCCGGATTCTGCTGCTATAATACTGAAACACTTCTTAAGCTTAGAGAAGCAGTAGGACCTGTCATTGGTGCAAACTTTGACCCATCTCACCTTGTATGGCAGGGTATGGAGCCGGCAGCTGCTATTCGTATGCTTAAGGGAGCGATTTATCACGTTCATGCAAAGGATTGTAAGATAGATCAGATCAATACTGCTCGCATAGGCGTTCTTGATACTAAGCATTATGGTGATGAGCTCAATCGTGCATGGGTATTCCGTGCTCTTGGTTATGGCCATGATGTTGCTTGGTGGAAGGATCTTGTTTCTAACCTCAGACTTTGCGGATATGACGGAGTTCTTTCTATCGAACATGAAGATAGCCTTATGTCTATAGATGAAGGTCTTGCTAAAGCTGTAGATGTTCTCAAGGAAGCTATTATGCATGATCCAAAACCGTCAGGCATGGCTTGGGCTTGATTGACCAATAGTTGTTCTTCGGAATTACATTGAATTCTCTATGAATTGCTGATTGTAATAAAAAAGCAATAAAAACTGACATCATAATTCAGATGATGTCAGTTTTTTTATTTTTTTAGTGAATTTTAAAGAAAAAAGTTATTTTTGGGGGAGGAAAAAAATAGTATTTTTTTTGAAAAGTACTTTATTTTTTTGAAACAATATGCTATAATTGATATGCGTAACAAGTGAGGTAATTAAATTGATATACAATATTCAAATTTATTTTGATTGAATGTGGCAAGGAACCATTATCAGAAGTAAACAGAAAAAACACATATGTATTTTTGTTGCTTTAATCTTTGTACATATGATCGATAGGAGAAGAAAAATTATGCAGCACGATAAGTTCGAAAAAATAGATGTTCAACGGTATCGCCATCAATCGTTTATGATTTATGATGCAATTATATTGATTTTTGTTGATTTTTTGATATTGGGTGTTTATCCAAGCAGTGAAGCAAAGATGCCTCTTTCTGCTTTTCTTATTCACATTATCTTATCAGTAGTTTCAATTTTTGGATGTAGGTGTTTCGCCGGCATTTATAAACAGATTTGGAGATATGGTGGCGTAGCAGCTTATATTCTATTGATTATGGCAGATGTTGTATCAGGAATAGTTTATTTGATTTTACAGACAGTTTTTCCGGTATATAAAATTACATTTATCCATATGTTTTCAATAGTGACGCTAAATTTGCTTCTTACATTAAGCATACGCTTAATTTATAGATATTTATATGAATACTCAGGTAGATCAAATAAGCAATCGTGTATTGGTTGGAAGTTTATGGAGGTAATAACGGGACTTTCGTTTATTTCCGAAGATAATGAACAGTCGGACAATTCTGATAGAACAAAAATCAGAATTGCTATCGTTGGGGCAGGGCGTGTTGGTGTCATGCTTGCTGAAGAACTGTTGAATAATCCGCGTTCATCATACATACCAAGTTGCTTTATTGATGTTGACAAAGCTAAAATAGGACGTGAGATATCAGGAATTCCGATATTATCAAGCGATGAAGCAACATCTGAAAAGCTGGCAGCCCTTTCGATACAGGAAGTGGTATTTGCGTTACCTCAGATAAGTGCGGAACGCATGAAAGAGTTGTATGATCACTATAACTCGACCGGATGCAAAGTTAAAGTATATGATTTCCCGGTAATGCAGACTGCAGAGAACAGAAAACGTCATATGCGTGAATTCGATATTGAAGAACTTCTTTTCAGAAAGCCTATAGATATTCAAAACGAAAAAAATGGCGCATACTATAAAGATAAAGTCGTACTAATTACCGGTGGTGGAGGATCGATAGGAAGTGAACTGTGCCGACAGGTTGCAAGGATGTCCCCTGAATCTCTTATCATACTTGATATTTACGAAAACGGTGCGTATGAAATTCAACAGGAACTTCGCATGGCATATGGTGGACAACTTGATGTTTACGTAGAGATTGTGTCAATTTGTGATAGAGCAGGTTTTGAAAAAGTGATTAGTACATACCGCCCTGATATAATTCTTCATGCAGCGGCGCATAAACATGTACCTCTAATGGAGCATAATTGCTGTGAAGCTGTCAAAAATAATGTATTTGGCACTTTGAATGCGGTCGAATTAGCTGAAAAATACAATGTTGGCAGATTTATCATGATATCTACAGACAAGGCTGTAAATCCGACAAATGTAATGGGTGCAACGAAACGTATGTGTGAAATGATAGTTCAAAGTCATAGTATCAGTGGCTCATCGACAATTTTCAGTGCAACAAGATTTGGCAATGTTCTTGGCAGTGCAGGCTCTGTGATTCCATTATTTAAGAAGCAGATAATGAATGGTGGACCGCTTACAATTACTGATAAGCGAATTATCAGATATTTTATGACTATACCTGAAGCAAGTCAGCTTGTTTTACAGTCCGGAGCAATGGCAAAAAACGGTGAATTGTTTGTTCTTGATATGGGCAAGCCTGTGAAAATTCTTGAACTTGCAGAGAATATGATCCGTTTAAGTGGCTACGAACCATACTTTGATATAGATATTGTTGAAACAGGTTTGCGACCCGGTGAGAAACTGTATGAAGAACTTCTCATTCGCACAGAGGAGCTTGATAAAACTGAAAACAGCCTCATTTTTATAGAAAGAGACAACCCTTTACCACTTAATAAGATAAGTAATATACTTGATGACCTGCGCATAGCAATAGAGTCAGAAGATGATGCAATAGTGAAAAGAGAACTCAAGAAAGCTGTTCCAACGTTTCATTCTCGTGATGAATTTGAAATTGAAACTTTGTTGCAACGAGAAGGAGCCTAAATATTCTTGATACAATTTATAAATATATCAAGAGAAAAATACAAAAAAATGGGGGAGAATAGTTATATGAAAAACGGTTCTGACTTAAATTCCGAAGTGAAATTTTTAGCAAATCCCGAATTTATATCGCGTGAGATTGCAGGTGAATATGTATTGGTACCTGTCGGGAAAGCCGCAGAACTATTCGGTGGCCTTGCCTCGCTGAACGAAACTGGGGTATTTCTTTGGAACCTGCTGGCTGAAAAAAAGAGCTGTAAAGAACTTAGTGTATTTCTTGCAGAGGAATATGAGCTAAACGAGGAAGAAAGCATTGCAGATGTTAGTGATTTTCTTGATTCCGGAATTAAAAGGAATATTATATTGAAATGTTGTGAATGAACATTTCCGCCAAAAGGCGTTTATATAATATACTACCAAAATTAGTGGAGGGAAACATGAAAAGTAAAGCATTGAATCGCATATTTAAGTCGGTTTTGGCAACTGTATTGAGTGCGTCCATGTTGCCTGTTTCGTCGCTTGCTGCTAACATAGTTAAGCCTGAACCTGCACTGGATGACACAGAAGATCTAACTGTCGAGTATTTTTCGACTACATTTATTGACTACGATCAAACTAAGACAAATCAAGCTACAAAGGAAGCGGACTTGAAGTCTATTGGCGAATGGGAAAACAAACA
Organism: uncultured Ruminococcus sp.; assembly: GCA_964430105.1. GTDB lineage: Bacteria > Bacillota > Clostridia > Oscillospirales > CAG-272 > UMGS1696. The sequence goes on from CAYSEF010000024.1 coordinate 19,715, forward strand.
AAACGGGAATATTCATTTTACTGATTTGACTAATGTTGATGGTGATTATCAGTCTACAGAGTATTATATCCGATTGCTTGCTGATGATGCTTATTATCCCGCAGTGATAAGCAGAACGACGGATAGAAATGAAAATATATATAAATTGTATTATCAGGCTCAAGATGGTTCTTACGTTTGGATAGATTCATGGAAAGGCAATAATCCTGAAGATAACTATCCCGTCGACAAACCTGGTAGCGGTGAGGATGACTTTGGAAACGGTAGTAACAATGCTGATAATAGTGGTAAACTTGTTTATAACTCAGGGAATAACAAAAGAGTGAATTTATATCATCAGATGTTAGTCCAAGAAGGCAAGGGCTTCTACTTCACAGGAGATACAGGTAACGCCGGCAAGCCAACTGATGCGTACATTCCACTGTACTCTGCAACATGGGGCAAGGGTAAGTGTAATGGACCAGCTATTGGAAATGACCCAAATAACAAAGGGCAAGATCAAGATTTCTATATCTATACCGGACTTGCTGCTGCAAAGCTGAGCGAAAGCATTAATGCACCTTTTGCAAATGACATTACAGTAGCTTCAGGTTTCTTTAGCACCGATCCAACAGTTGGAACAGATTATAGAACAGTTTATACAAACGTAGGCGTACCGTATGTCTATGATGAAGAAACAGGCAACTATACGCTCAACTCAGATAAAAATGCTGTTTATTTTGCCGGTGGTAAAGCTGAATCTAACACCAAGATGAAAATTGCTGACCTTCCTTCTGCGATGAAAATGAATGGTACAGCAACTAATATAGTTACCGGCCTTACACCGTTTGTAGATATTACAAATACAGTAGTTGATGCAACAGAGAGCGGATATGGTTCACTTGATAATATGGAAAATTTGCCAAAAACAAAAGCGTATATGGCAGGTCATTCTAATACGGAATCTATTGCTAAGCAACAACTCTTCGCTTTTGGCATGGTTACAGAAGTTAAGTTCCAGATGACTGACGATGGTAAATCCCCTGCTAACGGAGATGGTATTAAATTCACTTTTTCCGGAGACGATGACGTTTGGGTTTACATTGATGGTGTACTTGCACTTGATATTGGCGGTGTACATGATGCTATTCAAGGTGAAATAGACTTTTCTACAGGCGCTGTGACTGTATCTGCTAAAAATAGCCGTATTGGTAAAGTTGGTGACCGTCGCACTAATATGACTATGGATAATCGCTATACCACTGAATCCATTGACCAGGGTAATATCTATGATAAGCTTGATACAACACTAACAGGCTTTGCATCACAGGGTGAACATACTCTTACGATTTATTACATGGAACGTGGTGAAGGTAAGACCAACTGTCTCATCCAGTTCAATCTCCCTCAAAGAGATACTGTTGAAGTTACAAAGAAGCTTGATTATATTAGAGATGAAGAAGATGAAAAATTTGAAATCCCTGCGGATGATATTGAAAGCTACAATAGCCGTGAGTTTGGCTTTACTCTGTACGAAAATGAAAATGTTGTTGCAAATAAGACATATTATGTATACGATACAAACAATAATTTGATTCGTACTGCATCAACAGACGACAACGGACACTTTACTCTTAAGAGAAACGAAACTGCACGATTCCTTGTTAATATAGCCCAAAATAGTCAATATCAGGTGATCGAAGATGGAGAAGTAGGCATTTTTCTCGAGCCTACATGGACATATACGACCAATATTGAAGGAATAGACGCACAAAATATTTTGAAATCATCCAACGGTTTTGGTAGTAAAACAATTACAGTAACCGGTTCTGACACTACTGCTGACTCGATAAGATTTGTTTGCGAAAATTTCATTGCTAAGAAAGAATTAGCTGTTGATGCACAGGATAAAAGAATTGTAATTGACTATGGTTTGCCTATAGAAATTCCTGTATCCGAGATACTTGCGAACGATATTATTAAAGGCGATAGCTATACTGTCGAATTTAATTTGGAAGATTCTAAATACGGTAACGCTGTTTATAATGATAACAGTACTGCAGATGATTATTCAGACGATACAATAACGTATACACTAAATAAACAGCTTACCGGTATTGAAACATTTACTTATACAGTAACTGTAACAGGTGAAATTACCGGTGGTGAAAGTAGTACTGAATGTGACAGTGCACAAGTCCTCATAATGCCTGCTACATCCATGTATTACGAAGAAGATTTTGGAGATTTAGTGACGTATTATGATGGCAATGTTAAATGGATAAAACTTGGCGAGCCTATTGGAAGCAAACAAGAAACAGGCTTTGTAGGAACAGCTGATGACAGTACCTACGGTTCAGATAAAGTCTACCTTAACAATCTTGGAGACAGCTATGGAACATGCATGATGGCAAATGCTAATAGTAACTATGCCACAAAGTTTGATTATGACTTCACCGGCACAGGTACTGCAATTTATGGTCGCATTTCCGATAAAACAGGCTATATTCGCGTAACTGTTACTGCTGATAGTCAAGAGCAACCGATTGATCAACAGTTTATCGACACAGTGGTTCTTACGACGAATGGCGGTGTAGGTAGTGTCACTACATTGTATAATATCCCGATATATTTGAATGAAGCATTATCGTATGGCGATTATCATGTAGAAGTTCTTCTCTATAGAGGTGGTACTCCAACAGCTACCGGTGTGAATGGATCAGGCTCTGAGTTCTATCTTGATGGAATCAAAATCTATGACCCAATGGGTATAAATGCTGACGATTATAACCCCAAAGATGATGCTAAACAGGCTTGTGACATTGTTAGAACTGCTTATGCTGATGATGGTGAAGCTAATACAGTCGTTGTTAATATCAAGGATAAGATATTGAATGACATAACATCCAACTTCTTCACATTAACAGACGTAAACGGTGCACCAATTGACAATGAGGGTGGAGATATTGCAAATGATAAAGAATCATATAATATATACGGTCCTAACAATGAGTTCTATTTGGATACGAGTACAGAAGATAATAAAGTCTATACTGTAAGCTTTTCAATGTTAAACTGGGATTCGAAATTATATGATATATACCTTGGCATGAAGGCTCCCGCAGGCGATAGTGCTACGACGGTTGTGGTTGGCGGTAGAACAATATACATCAATAACAGTACAGATTGTTATTATAATATAAGTGAATATGTCACAGTTGAAGGGAAGATTGGTACTGTTGCGATTACAGGTGATAAAGGTCTTGTAAGCTTGACAAATATCAAAGTAGTTGGTGCTGAGGGATATGAAATCGTGGTTGGAAATGATGAAGAAGTTTCCGGTACAGATGATTGGGAAGAAGCACAAAAGGTTTATGATGCTAACAAGCTCTATCTTGTTCCGACTACATTCTCGCTTGCATCTGACGATGAAAAAATCCAAATTGAACCTGACAAATCCAGTACGGATACTGACGAACCCGATGAATCTGATAACGTACAAATCGATGTTGCAGACTCGAAGGAAGATTTCGATAACGAAGCCGCAGATGATGAAACAAAAGAAGACATTGAAGGTGAAATAGAGGATAATATCAAAGTTGAGATTTCTCCTGACGCAGAATTATTCATACCTGAACAGTTCAAAGCAAATTGCACTTATGCAAAATCACGTAGAACTGCTACTATAATGGTTTATTCTTCTAAAGATGTTTCAAGCGTGACTGTTAATGGGGATGAAATTGCCGGAATTAAAGTTAAAAACTCTAAGTTATTCATTAGCATATATAATCATGTCGATTTAGGTGAGACATTTGATGTAATTGCATTCGACAAGAACGGTAATGCAAGTGAAGTATATACTATTATGGCAGAATAAGGAGATTGGAAAAATGAAAAAAGGCTATGTAAAGCCAACAATCGAAATTGAAGAATTTACAATTAATACAGCTATTGCTGCAGGATGTGCTAGCATTATTTCATTTGGACCGGGTATTTATGGATATGAAACTTGTAAAGAGTATATACAAGAATTTTCATTGGCACGTACAGCAAATAATTTTTATGAAAAAAACTGTAATTGCTATGTGAATGCTTCAGGTGGCGCTCTTATGACTTCCTAATGAAAAGTAAAACAAGGCTGGTTTGACGGTAATGTCAGCCGGCCTTGTTTACGTATTGGAATAGGAAATTGGTGTGGATTATTGATATAGCTGAATAGGTGTGAAATATGCTAACAAATATAAAAATTGTCCTTGGAGATATCGTATTAAGTTTTATAAGTGAAATTCCGTTGAAAATAGGAGAATATATGAGCAGGTTTTGTGTAAGTAATGATATTCGGGCTGATGTAACGATTAATGTGAAATTCACGGGTAATACGCTAAAACTGCCAAACATGATGTGTGGTGATGATCTGCTTATGAATTATTATTGTGACGAAAAATGGCATTACGCTGTATCAAAACCCGGCATTCTTGGACCTGTTACAATCGTTAAATATACCGAAGATTTTTCCAAAGTAACTGTATTTGTGAATGAATTAGAACATCCCGGTATAGTGCGTACTGTAGATAAGGTATTACAGCTGTTTCCAATACGTATGCTTCTCATGAAATACAACGCAATGGTGCTTCATGCAAGCAGGATATGCGTAAATAATAAGGGAATACTGTTTACTGCACCGAGTGGAACAGGAAAAAGTACACAGGCAATGCTTTGGAAAAAGTACGAGAATGCTGAAATAGTTTGCAATGACCGTACTTTGATTAGATACTGTAGCGAAGAATATTATACCTATGGTTATCCTATTGATGGAAGTTCGCCAATTGCAGAAAATCTAAAGCTTGAGATGGGAGCAATCATCGTGTTACGCCAGGGAAGTGAGAATATTGTTGAACGACTAAATGTATTAAGAGCATTGAAATATTTGATAGAGCAAACTGTTTTTGATACATGGAGCAGTTATGCAAGAAATCAGGTAATAAAAGAGTGGGTGGATATATTGAATCGATATCCGATATATCTCTTAACCTGCAAACCTGATAAAGAGGCAGTGGAGTGCTTAAAACAACGCATGATAGAAGATGAGGTGATTTGAATGGCGATTATCAAGGATAAACTTTACGCAATGTCAGCTGAGAAAAGACTTCCTTTGACCGGTGCATTTGAATTAAGTCCGATTTGCAATTTCAGCTGCAAAATGTGCTATGTTCGAAAGACAGCAAGTGAGGTTAAAGAATGTGGTGGTTTGAAATCATTAGATTTTTGGCTTGATGTTGCAGAACAAGCAAAGAGAGCGGGAACACTCTTTCCATTGCTCACCGGTGGCGAAACATTCATATATCCGCAAATACGTGAACTTTATGAAGCTATGTGTAAAATGGGAATGCAGGTTAGTATAAATTCCAATGCGAGCTGCATAACCAATGAAACTATTAAATGGTTAAAGTTGAATCCACCGGAAAGAATAAATATCACTTTGTATGGTGGAAGCAACGAAAGCTATGAGCGACTATGTGGCGATTCTGACGGTTTTGATAAAGTTAGACGTGCGGTGAAATTATTATCGGAAAACGGCATTAGATTCAAGTTTAATTGTAGCATTACACCATGTAACAAAAACGATCTTGAAAAAATGATTTCATTTGCTAAAGAATATGGTCAAGGTTTGAAAGTCGCTACATATATGTTTCCACCTGTGAGAAGAACCGGAGAGTGTGGTGATTATTCTGAACGACTTACGCCAAAAGAAGCTGCTTATTATCAAGTTTTGACAGATTGGTACCAACTCCCACCGGATCGTTTTCAGGTGCTTGCAACTAATGCACAGCATTATCGTGAATTAACTCCGGAATTATTGGCAGATGCTGAAAATAAGCCTGCACGAACAATGGGTTGCCTTGCAGGACGGTGTAGTTATTGGGTTGACTGGCAAGGAAATTTGAGTGGTTGCGGTATGATCGATTTTCCAAAATTCAGTCTTATTGAGTACTCACTCGAAGAAGCATGGAAGAATATTGTTGAATGGACGAACGATATGAGATATAGTCCCGTATGTGCTAATTGCGTGAATCGTACAGTGTGTCATTCGTGTGCTGCTATGGTTCATAATGAGACTGGTAATTTCAAAAGCCGTCCTGTGTACATTTGCGAATTAAGAAAATACAGTGCGGAGTATTATAAAGAATTTGCTAAAAAAATATCCAATGAACATGAAACTACAATAATTTAATATGCAGCGTCCTTAATTGAGAGCCGGACTGCCAACAAAAACTGAAATAGCTCTGACCGACTAAACAACAGGTAGCAGTTAATATCTCTATTCCTCTCGTGTTTTCATTGATTATGATAGCCTAGCAATTAAAGCAATCTAAAAACAAAAAAACAAACGCACAAAACCATCTTAATGTTAAGTGGTGGTTTGTGCGTTGTTTTATTTGAAAAATACTTTAATTAGTGTAAATGAATTCGTTAATTCGTCTTGATGCATCGGAAATATCATATGATATTATTGACATTCCGTTGTACCACGCAAATTGATAGGCATCTGAGTAAGGTACATTTTGTGATTTTATGCTAATTGCAGAGGCATTTGATAATACCGAGGCTGCAAGAGAAACAAGATCTGTTGCAGATATATTTGTTTTTATCAATGAGAATGAGTAGTCAACAATATCATAAATTTCTGTGACAGATTTTTGTGTCAGTACTTGCTTGATTATAGCTGTGACAGTATCTCTTTGACGTTGTGTACGGCCAAAATCGTTTCCTATAGCTCGATTTCTCATGTGTGTAAGAGCTAAATTGCTGTAAAAATGATTTACACCTGCTGAAATTCTTGTTCCAGTGTATGTACTGTACAAATTAGCTTC
>CAYSEF010000025.1:0-26307 GCA_964430105.1 uncultured Ruminococcus sp.
AGCATTACCACCGCCACTGCCACTCGTTTCATCATCTGCCAACGCAAACGTAGGCAACATGGTGAACACCATAGCAAAGACCAGCAACAAGCTGAATAGTCTTTTTTTCATTTTTTCACTCTCCTTATTTTTTAAAAAAATGAACACGTTCAGAGCGAACGCCCCTTTTTGGTAAGTATATCACATTCGCACCACAATGTCAACTTAATTTGATAAAAAAATCTCAAAAAATGTCATTCATATCGACTATTTTTACGTTTGTCTAAAAACAATTTTGCTTGCAATTTTTAATTATAATTCAACTATACACCCAGCCTAACACAAGCTCCCAATCATGGCAAAAAATGACACCTTATCCTCAAAAACAAGATGTCATTTTCTGTGATTTTATTATTTATCAGGTTTCAATACCTGCGAACTGGTTCTGGTAGAGGTTATAGTAAACTCCGCCCAGTGCAAGCAGTTCATCGTGATTGCCGGATTCCATTATCTGACCGTCTTTCATTACAATAATTATATCTGCGTCACGGATAGTGGAAAGTCGGTGAGCAATGATAAGGCTGGTACGATTCTTCATTAGTGCAAGCATTGCCTGCTGAATATGCATTTCTGTTCTCGTATCTACAGATGATGTTGCTTCGTCAAGAATCAGTATTTTCGGATCGGCGAGGACTGCTCTTGCAATGGAAAGAAGCTGACGCTGTCCCTGGCTGAGGTTGCTTCCTCCCTCAGAAAGCACAGTACCGTAATCATCAGGCAGTCGTTCGATAAACTCATCGGATTCAGACATATGCGCGGCATGGCGTACATCTTCATCGGATGCACCGAGCTTACCGTAGCGAATATTGTTGCCTATTGTATCATGGAACAATACTGTATCCTGCAACACGATTGCTATAGCGTTTCTAAGCGTGTTTTTCGGGATATCCTTGATATTTACACCGTCAATTTTGATTTCACCGGAATCTATCTCATAGAATCGAGTAAGAAGGTTTACGATGGTGGTTTTACCTGAGCCTGTTGCACCTACAAGGGCGATTCGCTGGCCCTTCTTTACATCGAGAGAGAAATTCTTGATAACCTTTTTACCGGGAATATATGAGAAGTCAACATTTTTGAATTCGATATTTCCCTGGATATCGTTTACTTTAATATCAGACTTGCCCTCGTCAATTTCGTTAGGAGTTTCGAGTATTGTGAATACACGTTCTGCACCTGCGATTGCTGTGAGGATAGAAGCGTACTGGTTAGAAATCTGATTGATAGGCTGTGAAAGCTGGCGTGAATACTGGAGTATCGCCTGAATATCACCGACAGATATCGCACCGATCATTGTGAAATAAACGCCAAAGCAAGCAACGATGAGGTAGTTTAAGTTATTGATGATATTATTTGCAGGTCCCATCAAACCGCCCCAAACATTCGCTTTTATGCTACATTTACGGAATTCTTCGCTGATTTCAGCAAATTCTCTGCAAGCATCCTCTTCTTTTCCGTATGCCATAACTGTTTTGAAGCCTGTTACCATTTCTTCAACCTGAGTATTAAGTTGACCGAGGAGTATCTGCTTCTGAACAAAATATTTACGCATGAACTTAGAAAGATTCATGGAAACGACCACTGTCAGCGGAATTGTTACAAGTGAGATAAATGCCATACGCCAATCGTAATAGACGAGCATAGCAAATGCACCGATAAGAGTAAGGACTGCGGAAATGAGCGAGGTTATTGACGACGAAATAGTATTTGAAATATTATCAACGTCATTTGTCATACGGCTCATGATATCTCCATGAGGATGTGTATCTGTAAAGGATATCGGAAGATATGTAATTTTGTCGTACAGATCCTTACGGAGTGTATATACTGTAGTCTGGGATATCTTATTCGAAGCAATGCCCTGCAAAAGCTGGATCACCGCACTTGCTATATAAAGCACTCCCATGATAACAAGTGTCTTTATAAGTGCATCAAAATCTACCGAAAGCTTACCTTCGCCTATGCTGATAGCATCAATAGCCTGACCCTGTAAGCTTGGAGCGGCAAGGTTAAGAATAGTCGAGAGAATAGTTGTAACCATGATAAGCGCAACAAGATACTTGCTCTTGCCGATATATTTTATCAGCTTACCGATAGTTGCCTTGGCATTTTTTGGTTTCTCTCGAATCATGTTTCTTCCGCCGGGACCTCTGGGAGCATCATTATTCTTTTTCATCATCATGCGGAGTTCTTCGGCAGACATTTCCTTATTGGGGGCACCTTTTTTAGCTCCCGGTCCACCCATCTGAGGCATATTTCCATCTTTGGGAGGAATATTTTTATTTTCAGCCATTGATATCACCTCCGTTATTCTTCATCTGTGAGCTGTAGATATCACGGTATGTTTCGCTGTTTTTCATAAGATTCTCGTGATTATCAAATGCAGTTATCTTACCGTTTTCAATTACGGCAATTCTGTCAGCGTGCATTACACTGGCGATTCTCTGCGCTATCATTATTACAGTTGTACCTGCGAATTCTTTATTCAGCGCATTTCTGAGCTTTGCTTCTGTACTGAGGTCAAGTGCAGAGGTACTGTCATCGAAGATTATTATTTCAGGATGACGAAGTACGGCACGGGAAATAGCTATTCTCTGCTTCTGACCGCCGGAAAGAGAAGCACCCTTTTCAGCTACATAGGAGGTATATCCGTCTTCCATTGATGAAATGAATTCGTCTGCCTGTGCTACCTTTGCAGCCGCCTGAACTTCCTCAAGTGTCGCATCCTTTTTGCCCCACTTGATATTTTCGTCAACACCGCCGGAGAAAAGCTCGCTCTTTTGAAGAACAAAGCCTATCTTTGAACGAAGTGCGTGAAGATCCCATTTACGAACATCCACACCATCTACATAAACTGTACCGGACACAGTATCGTAGAAACGTGGAATAAGGTTTACAAGAGAGGATTTACCTGAACCTGTAGCACCTATAACAGCGACAGTTTCACCTTTATTTACAGTGAACGAGATATTATCAAGCACATTATTACCTGCGGCACCCGGATATTTGAAGGATACATTTTCAAATCTGACAGTACCTACCTCTGTACCGGTTGTTTCCTGACCATCGCAAATGATCTGATCTGCTTCGAGGACTTCTCTTACACGGTCTGCACAAGCGCTTCCTCGTGCTATATTCTGGAACATCATCGAGATCATCATTATAGAACCAAGAACCTGTGTGATATACTGTACAGCCGCCATAATATCACCGACATTGATTCTGGCTGCTTCTACCTGTAGTCCGCCTATATAAATGATAGCAATAACAGCCGCATTCATTACCACTGAAAGTATCGGGAAAATTGCAGACATGATATACATAACGCTGAGGTTTGTTTTACGGAAATCATCATTTGCTGCATCAAAACGATCAATTTCGTAATCCTCACGAGTATATGCCTTAACTACTCTTGCACCGGTAACTGTTTCCTGTACCACTGAGTTTACTTTATCGAGCTTTTTCTGAACGATAGAGAATTTCGGTACAGCCTTTGTTACCATAACAAGAACAATAGCGATTACAAGAGGCAGTGCGGCGATAACAACATATCCAAATGATATATCAAGTGAGAGACACATAACAAGTCCGCCAAAGAAGGAGATAGGCGCACGGACAAACATACGAAGTATCATCTGCACAAGATCCTGTAGTGTTGTAATATCGTTTGTAAGTCTTGTAACAAGAGAACCTGTTGTAAATTTATCGGTTTGCTCAAGTGACAACGACATTACCTTATTAAATGCATCTATACGCACGTCATTTCCAAAGCCCTGTGATGCACGGCTTGAGGTGTAACAACACATCAGACCCATGAAACCACCTATTGCCACAAGTCCGAGCATTTTCACACTGGTAGCAAGAATACTGTTCATTACAACAGACATTTCTCCGCTTTCGACAACAGTATTGACAATCTGCGACATGAGCTTCGGCTGCATTAGGTCAATAAGAACTTCGCCTATCATAAAAAGCGGTGATATTATGGCGAAGAACCAATATTTTTTCAGATAGCTTCTCAGCTTTACTTTATTCAATACAGATTCCCTTCTTCCTTATCTTTTATTAGATTTTGCTTAATTTTACCAAGTATTTTCATCAGTGTTTCGATTTCCCTGTCAGTCAAATTTACTGTTGCCAGGGATTCTTCTTCATGAATACGCTTGCATATTCTGTTATCAAGCTCTCTGCCCTTTTCGGTGAGATAAACTCTTGTAGCACGCATATCCTTTTCGTCATGCATACGCAGAACATAACCGTCATGCTCCAGCTTCTGCAACGCAACACTTATAGTCGGTGCTTTAAGGTGAGTTGCATTAACAAGATCGAGCTGTGTTCTTCCGTCACGCTTTGAAAGTTCACCAAGCAAAAGTCTTCCCGATCTTTGCGAAATAGGATTTTCATCGCCTTTTTCACGAATTTTATCACCCATTAAACGTGATATTTCGCCGATAAGTGCCATCGGAGTTTTATTATAGCGATAATCCTCTTCCGTAGGTGTGGGTGGATTTCCGTTTACTCTGAGATTCATGTTTCCTCCTATTTGTTATAATTTTAATTTGTTAGCTAACTAATTTTATCATTATTATCAAAAACAGTCAAGAGTTTTTATTAAAATTATTATTTTTGTGTGCAATAACAACAATTATGCTATTCACGCCCATACGAAATGGGGAAATAGCATAATGTTGATTATGTAAATAATATAATATTTAACGATATAACAAAAGAAAACTAAAACAAAATAAGAAAATATGCTTCCAAAATAACTATTTTTTAGGCTTGGATGAGCACAAACTGTCTCATTTTCCGCAGCATTTCTTATATTTCTTTCCACTTCCACAGGGGCAAGGATCGTTTCTGCCGACTTTTTGCTGTTTTTTTGTTCTTTCCTTAAAATTAGGTGTTTCTTTTACTATTTCTTTGATTTGTTTGAACAAATCACGTCTGACTTCTTCGTTTGGCAGTTCCATTGTCAAAACGCTGTCTATCATATCAGCAACGCCAACAGTTCCGTTCTGAAGATGTTTTTTGATATTTGGGCCAAGCACAAAACTCTCTGCCGATTCCACTTTGCTTGGGTTCATTTCTTCCATTTCAGCCGGTGTATATCCATTATTGCACTGCATACGAGAGTGATTATGCATATCGGTATACAGTTCGAAGAATTTTTCCATTTCAGTATTAGTTAATTTTGGGATTTTATATTCATCAAATAATTTCGCTACCTCATCAGCAGAATAAACCATTCTGCGAGCAATGCGCTGTAAGCTACCATAGAACTCCTTCATAACATCCGCTGATAAGCCAAGCGTTTCCTGCAAATAATTCTTCATAGCCTTGCTCTGCGCTGTTGGTTCTGCGTAGTTTGGATCATAATAACGAAGCAGTACATTTTTTTCCGGAATATAGTATGGTTTATTTATCTGTGCTCCTCTAACCATATCATAATCTTTTTTATCACTTTCGAGCAACACAACATCAATAAGCCAAGCGTTCAGAATAGTCTCTGTATCTTCTTCTGTATATTGATCGGAAGATATGATATGAAAATATTCCTGTTCGTGGCAAGCAACCGTAATATACTGAGCAAATTCAGATTTTGTGAGCAATTCCGGATTCTGTGAATCGATTATTTCATACACCTTTTCGAGCATTATCGCACCATAAAGGTTAGCCATAGCCTTCAGATATTTTCTCAGCAGCTTTACAGTATCATCAGAAACAGAGATGCTTCTGTAAAGAGCAGCCAATTTTTGTCTGGAATATGCTTCCGGAATTGAAACTTTTGAATTTTGATCTAACATATTTATACATCCTTTTTCAAATTTTAACACTATATTATATCGTATTGTTTAGCTCTCGTCAATATGCAACCGTACTAAAAAAGCTATTACGCTCATTTAGGTTATTCAAAACGAAATCCTGAGGCAAAACAAAGGACTGTCACACTACGGCAATTTTCCGAAATGCAACAGTCCAATTTATTTTACCGAATGCAGTTTCAATCGAGGGGTTTCATTGTGGGGAACAACAATACATCTCTGATAGCGGCAGAATCTGTAAACAACATACACATTCTGTCAATGCCGTATCCGATACCACCTGTCGGGGGCATACCTATTTCAAGTGCATTGAGGAAGTCTTCGTCAGTGTGGTTAGCTTCGTCATCACCTGCAGCAAACTGTTCTTCCTGTGCCTTAAAGCGTTCTCTCTGGTCAATCGGGTCATTAAGCTCAGAGTACGCATTGCACATTTCCCAACCGTTCATGAACATTTCAAAGCGTTCTACATAATCAGGATTTTCAGGCTTTCTCTTTGTAAGCGGAGATATTTCTACCGGATGATCCATTACAAATGTCGGCTGAACAAGGTGTTCTTCAACAAATGTTTCAAAGAACAGGTTGAGAATATCGCCCTTCTTATGGCGTTCTTCATATTCAACATGGTGTTCGTCTGCTACCTTGCGTGCTTCTTCAAGTGTGTTGATCTCATTGAAATCCACACCGGAATACTTCTTAACTGCATCAACCATTGTGATTCTTTCAAACGGCTTACCAAGATCCATTTCAACACCGTTATAAACGATAGTTGTTGTACCGAGAACTTCCTGCGCTACATAACGGTACATATTTTCTGTAAGATCCATCATACCGTGATAGTCGGTATACGCCTGATAAAGCTCCATCAGAGTAAATTCAGGATTATGGCGAGTATCGCAACCCTCGTTACGGAAAACACGACCAATTTCATAAACTCTTTCAAGACCGCCAACTATAAGACGCTTTAAATACAGTTCAAGCGAAATTCTGAGTTTGAAATCTTCATCCAAAGCGTTGTGATGTGTTTCAAACGGACGAGCTGCGGCACCACCTGCGTTAGAAACAAGCATAGGTGTTTCAACTTCCATAAATCCCTGGGAATCAAGATATCTGCGGATTGTGGAAATGATCTTTGAACGCTTGATAAATGTTTCCTTGCTTTCGGGATTGGTAATAAGGTCAACATAACGCTGACGATAACGCTGATCTACATTTGTAAGACCGTGGAACTTTTCAGGAAGAGGCTGAAGGCTCTTAGAGAGAAGTGTGAGTGCAGTTGCATGGATAGAGGTTTCTCCTGTCTTTGTCTTGAAAACAGTACCCTTTACACCAACTATATCTCCGATATCATCCTTCTTGAATGCTGCATATTCTTCTTCACCGATAGCGTCACGAGCAACATAAACCTGTATAGTACCCTGGAGATCCTGAACGTGGCAGAACGAAGCCTTGCCCATGATTCTCTTTGACATCATACGACCTGCTACGGCAACTTCTTTGCCTTCAAGCTCATCGTAATTATCCTTTATTTCGCTGCTATGATGAGTTACATCATACTTTGTTACCTGGAATGGATCATGTCCGGCATCCTGAAGTGTCTTAAGCTTTTCACGACGCACACGAACAAGTTCATTGAAGTTTTCTTCTGTATTCACAGGCTGATTTACCTTGTTGTCTGCCATTTTTATATTTCCTTTCTGTCAGTCAATTTCAGTTAGAGGACTTTGTACGTTCTACCTTAAGGATTTTGAACTTGATTTCTCCGCCGGGAGTATTTACAGAAACTTCATCACCAACAGTTTTACCAACCATTGCGCTTCCGATCGGGCTACGGTCAGAAATCTTACCCTTCATCGGGTCAGCTTCATTTGTACCAACTATGGAATACTCAACTTCTTCTTCCATATCACAATCGTAAGCTACTACGGTCGATCCAAGATTTACAACGTCTTCTTTGATATCGCTTTCGTTAATGATTTCAGCATTTTTAATGAGCTCTTCGAGTTCAGCGATTCTTGCTGCTACCTGACCCTGTTCATCCTTAGCTGCATCAAGCTCACTGTTTTCAGAGAAGTCGCCGAGAGAACGTGCATATGCAAGATTCTTCTTTACTTCTTCGGTTTTTTCGCCCTTGAGGTAGGTAAGTTCATCTACAAGAGCCTGATAACCTTCGGCTGTGTACTTTGTGGTCTGCTTTGTTTCCATGTGATACCTCACTAAATTATTTTTTATATTATTTATTCATCGGATATCTCCGACGTTCTTAAATGTTTTGCTCTGTTTAATATAAAGACGCAATGCAAAGAGCAGTTGCTGCGGATATTATTTTTCAAATGTTGCAACTGCTTCTGTAAGCTGATTATCTTCCTCGTCAGTAATCTTATACACATTCTTAGAAAGAAGTGCTTCATCAAGCTCAACTTCCACGTCAGGAACTATTCCGACACCGTGATAGTTATCAGAGAACGGAGGATTATACATACGATATGTCACAGACACTGCGCTATAGTCAGAAAGCGGAATTGTTGTCTGCATACAGCCTTTACCGTAGGTTGTTGTACCGACGATCTGTGCTTTATTATAATCTCTTACAGCAGATGTGAACAATTCAGCAGCACTGGCTGTACTTCCGTTTACAAGAACCGCCATTGGCATATCAAGCTCACTTGCTTCGGAAGAATATGTCTGAACTTCATTTCCGTCAGCATCGAATATTCTGATGATCGGACCTTCAGGAAGGATATAGTCAAGTATTGTTACGATAGAAGAAAGCTCTCCACCCGGATTATATCTTAAGTCAATGACAAGCTTTTCGCATCCCTGTGACTGAAGATTTTCAACTGCTTCGACAAACTGTGTGGGAGTTTTTCCATCAAAACCGGAGATTTTTATAACGCCGACAGTATCGTCAAGGGCATAAACGTGTGACATTACAGTAACCTCGGTTACAACTGCACGTTCAATAGCAAAATCAACGATTTCATCATACTTTTCGCCTCTTGCTACCTGGAATACAGCTATCGAACCAACTTCTCCACGCAATTTATTTATTGCCGGATAATAGCCGAGTTCGGCTACAGATTCTTTTTCATCACCAACAGTTACGATAAGGTCTCCCGGTTCAACTCCAGCTTCAAGAGCCGGTGAGTCAGGAACAACATTGATAACCTCGATCACCTGATAATCAGTATTATATATTACGTTAACGCCAATACCTGCAAGCTCACCTTCGAGGTCACTCATAAATTCCTTAAAAGCAGCGGTATTATAGTAAGCGGCATAATCGTCACCAGTACCTGCAACATATCCTGCGATAGCTGAATCTATAAGCACATCGTCATCAAGCTCACCGATATAAAGCTGACGGTAGATCGAATCAACCTCGCTCAGCTTTGTTGCAAGCTTTGCTACAAATTCCGAGCTTACTGCTATTCCATCTTCGTCGGAAGATTTATCAATCGACGGAACAGTATACAAGCTATCGACTGCATTTATTGTTTCGCCAAGATATTTTTCTTCAAACTTATTTTGCAGTACAACATATGTCACCTGAAAGGTTGCAAGACAGCACAAAAGCACTGTCACAACTGTTGCACCGATTGAAATTTTCTTTCGCATAATATTTCCTTTATTCCGCATTGGGATATGGTTATTATATCGCAGTAGGTCTGCGAAATTGCTAAAATTTTGCCGTTATCATCACGGGAATGTGAGATAATTACGTGGATTTACTACCGTACCGTTTTCACGAACCTCAAAATGCAGGTGGTAACCGGATGTACTTCCTGTAAGTCCTACATATCCGAGAAGCTGTCCGGCTGAAACTGTATCTCCGGCTGAAACTGTACGTTCGGACATATGTGCATAAAGTGTGGAAATACCGCCACCATGGTCTACCAAAACATAGTTACCGTAGCTATAGTGATATTCGCTTTTCAGGACAGTTCCGGCATTATACGCATAGATATTGGTACCATTTGCGCAGGCAAGGTCTATACCAAGGTGATAATCCTGAACGCCAAAAAGATTACGCCATCCCTGCTCAGAGGAAACATAATAGGTAACGCCACCCTCAAGCGGCCATCCACCCGTACCACCTACATATTGCGACTGGCTTTTACGCTGCAATTCTGCAAGGTATTCCTCAAGCTCTGCATTAATAGCTTCTTCAAGCTGCTTGTTATATGTGTACTCATTTGTCCACTTAACTTCATCTTTTTCAAGTGCAGAGATAAAATTGAGCTTTTCGTTATAGATTATTTGATTATCTCGTATAGCTTGTTCAAATGCTTCTACACGGCTTTGTTCTTTTTCTTCGTTTTCAATTAGATTTGCCTTTTCAGACTCAAGAAAAGCACGATTTTTTTCAAGATTTTTAATAATCTCACGGTCATACTTCATAATCGCAGTGACACGTTCCATTTTGGTGAGAAAATCGACAAGGTCGGTTGCTCCGAGGATAAGCTCTATTTGATCAACGTCTTCTTCCTTATACTTTGCAACCATTCTGTTGAGGAATGCCTGTTCCTGCTTTTCGATTTTTTCTTCTGTTTCTGCAATATTCTTCTTTTTATCTTCGATAGAAAGTTGGATTGCATCAAGCTGTTGTTCGGCAAAATTTTTCAGAGCTGTGTTATTCTCCATTACTCTGTCAAGTGCCGACATTTCTTCCCAAGCATTACTTTTATCGGAACGTATCTCACCGAGTTCAGCAAGTGCCTGTTGCTGTTTACGCTCAAGTGCAGCAAGCTGTTCTTCATAGGACTGTACTGTCGCATCTGTCAGACCGTTTCCGGCATAGATAGGCGAACCGACAGCAAGCACCGCAGTCAAACCGAGCGTAAATATTCGTTTTAATGCTTTATTTTTCATTTAGTTCCTCCGACCATTCTCGAAGTTTATTACTGCTTCAAATATTTACCAAGCGAGAGCGAGCTTCCGATGATACCGAGCACAATACCGAGAGCAACGAAGCCCCACATTACGATATTGCTTATATCGGCAAACTGAATGAACGAGATCATTTGGAGATCTGTTGCGACCATTGTTTCGATGTATTTATAGATATACCATTCTACAAAATACGCACAAATCGACGCAAACGCACCAATAAAAATGCCCTCAAATACGAACGGCAAGGATATAAACCAACCTGTTGCACCGACATATCGCATGATGCTTATTTCATTTCTACGCGAGAATACAGACAGCTTAATCGTATTGATAATAATGAAGACGCTTACAACCGCAAGTATTGCAAGGAACCAAACAAACACAAGCATGATACCGCTTTTGAAGTTTTCAATCGTTGTAGCAAGGTCAAGACGGTTATTTATATCTGTGATACCGTCGATCAATGTAAGCTGATAGTCAAGCTCAGGTACTTTTTCGGTATCAATGTAGGTTATCTTATATGAATCGGGCAATGGATTCTGTTCTTCAGAAACGTCACCGTATGTTTCATAATCCTCGGCTTTCATCTCAGCAAGGCCCTGCTCTTTTGTAATAAGCTCTATATTTTCAACATTATCAAGCTTCGAGAGCTGTTCGCCGATAGCCGCTACTTCTTCATCTGTAGCTTCGGAATCACAGAACACCACGATTTCTTTCATAAGACCGAACTGCTCAAGATTCACGTTAATATTTGCAACAAGAAGCGTAAATCCACCGATTACCACAAGCAAGCTCATCAGCACAGCAACAGACGCAAATGTCATTACGCCATTACGCCAAAGTCCTGAGAGTGCCTGACTTATGAAGTAAAATATGTTATATCTTTTCACTCTTTGTCACCTCCGAGATTGTTTGAGGGTCTTTTCTGCTGTCTCGGCTGTTGAGCACCCTGTTGTCCGTTTGCCGGTCTGCGATTGAGAGGTCTGCGATTTTGAGCCATCTGTTCTCTCTGTGCAGGATTTTTGCGAGGCATTTCCGCTGTATTTTGATTTGATGAAATTGGTTCTCCGAGAGAATTTACTATCACCTTTTCAGGAATTTTAACAGCTGATTCTTCTTCGTTCTCATCGCCCTCGGAAGCTTCAGCAAACATACCGCCCACACGGTCCTCGACGATATAACCATCCTTTAAGCTGACAACACGCTGTTTATAGTAGTCCACAAGATTCTTTTCATGTGTTACAACAATAACAGTCTTACCAAGCTTATTTATCTTAACAAGAAGACTCATTATCTCAAGTGACATTTTGGGGTCTATATTACCCGTCGGCTCGTCTGCGATGATGACCTTCGGATTATTTGCGAGTGCTCTTGCAAGTGCGACTCTCTGCTGTTCACCACCGGAAATCTCATTCGGGAATGAATCCTGTTTACCGGAAAGATTTACAGTATTAAGGATTGCAGGTACTCGACGCTTTATCTTCTTTTTCGGTGTTCCGACTACTTCCATTGCAAAAGCTACATTTTCGTAAACTGTTTTCTTTGGAAACAGGCGGAAATCCTGGAACACTACGCCAAGCTCACGTCTATAATACGGAACCCTAAAATTCGACATATTTGCAAGGTCGTAATCTCCGACGATCAATTTTCCGGAGCTGATTTTTTCCTCACGCAGAAGCAACTTCATAAGCGTAGTTTTACCGGCACCCGAGTGACCGACGATGAAGACAAATTCACCCTCGTCGATATGCAAATTCACGCCCTTTAGAGCCATCGTCCCGTTCGGATAGGCTTTTTTTACATTAACAAAATCAATCATTATGGACCTTTCTTTTCGCTTTCATTGAAATGTGCTAACTGTACAAAAAATGAAAGGAGAGGCTAAATCGTATACGCTTTGCACAGGCAAACGAGAATATAACGCCCGCGCTTGCAGATTTACGACAATAATTTGTAACACTTTTTGTATTATTTTTGGATATAATATGACTAAAAACGCCGTAAAACAGTGCAGGGACGTAACGCCTTATCAGCGCACTGTCCCTGTAGAATCTATGCGTTTTTATCTATCAACACCCGACATTAATACTTAACAGGCTTTGTGGTAAGATATCTCTTTACCATGAGTGCAACCTTGAAGGTAATAGCATGGTCAAATTCACGCAAATCAAGGCCTGTAAGCTTACGGATCTTTTCAAGTCTGTACACGAGAGTATTTCTGTGAACATAGAGCTTTCTGGAGGTTTCAGAAACGTTAAGGTTATTCTCGAAGAAGCACTGAATTGTCATAAGAGTTTCCTTATCAAGCGAATCGAGAGAGCCGTTCTTGAAAACTTCCTGAAGGAACATTTCGCAAAGAGTTGTCGGAAGCTGATATATCAGACGACCGATTCCGAGGTTTTCGTAGCTGATGATATTCTTTTCTGTATCGAATACCTTACCAACTTCAAAAGCAACCTGAGCTTCCTTATAAGAACGTGCAAGATCCTTGATATTATCTACAACTGTACCGATACCAATCGAAACCTTAACATAGAATTCGGTATTGAGAGTATCTGCGATACTCTTTGCAATTTTTTCGATTTCGCGAATATCAGTGTTAGGCTTAACCTCTTTAACGAGAACGATATCCTGCTCACCTGTTGCGATAACATAATCCTTATTCTTATCCGGGAAGATATTCTGAACCATATCAAACGAAAGAACGTCTGACTTAGAGTTGAATTTGATAAGGAAAACCACACGACTTTCTTCTGCGTTAAAGCGAAGCTCTTTAGATTTGATATAGATATCGCTCGGGAGAATGTTATCGAGGATTATATTCTTAATAAAGGAATTCTTATCATATTTTTCATCATACAGATTCTTGATATTGGAGAGTGAAACTGCAAGTATAGTTGCGATCTTTTCGGCATACTTGTCCTCACCTTCGATGAAAACAATATATTCCCACTTAGAACCTGTACCTATCGGTTTATAGGTATAACCACCGGATGTGATAGCTTCAGAGGTATAAGCGAGTTCGTCGCGGACACCCTGTCTCATCTCACCGATTTTTACGAGTTCACTGCAAGCGATGATAACGCCATTATCGTCGATAACGCCGATCACACGGTCTACAGCATCTCTCATTTGATGAATTATTCCCTGAAACAGACGATTTGACATAATGCTGCCCCTTCCATTATATTGATTTACAATAAAATAATTACGTTGTTGATACTACACTATATTTTACATGATATTTTGTAATTTTTCAATAGGAAAAATAGTATTTTTCATAGAATTCGCAACTTTTTTTTGCAAATCATCATATTTTATGCCGAACAAATAGCTTATTAAGTATTTTTTTGCATCAATTTGACAATTCATATCGCCGAAAAATCAGAAAACTGCAATAAATCAAGATAAGCAAATGGCTTGATATCCTAAAAAAGCAAGGTATCAAGCCGGTCTGTTTATACTTTGGATTATTTCTTGTAGAGGATTACGGTATAAATATAATACACCGCAAAGAGCACGCTTACTATCACCGTCATTGTATAGAAAAGGAACGGAGAAGTTGTAAATCTATCGAAGAACAGAGAAGTTACTGTAAGATAAAGAGTAACTGCTGTTATCATTGCAGGGGTCACATAATGTGCAGATGTATCAATAAATTTTCTTTGTGCTACAACAAGATAAGCAAGAGAAAGAACAAGAAGTACACCACAAACTATAGTAACAGGGGTCTGAATAGTGCTATGGAATACCCACTGACGCATCGCCTCGGAATTGATATAGTTATAAATAGATGAAACGACAATGTCTGTAAGAATTATAGCAAGGATACGAACAACGACTATCTCAATGGCTTTCGCTTTACTGAGAGACATCATTTTATTACCTGTGTTGACTGTACCCACATTTTTTGATTTTGCCATGTTCATTTCACGATAAGCTCCTCAAAAGAAGCTTTCTCCTTTCTGATTCAGAAAAAATCTGTTTGGGATCATTGATTCTATGTAAAAATTATTAAAGCTCGTATTCATAAGCCATGCAGGAAAGAACAAAAGGTGCCGCAGTTTCAGTTCGCAATATTCTTCGTCCCAATCCGGTCATATTCAAGCCATTCTCACGCGCAAACTCAGCTTCTTCATCCGAATATCCACCTTCCGGCCCTATAAGGACAGAAACAGTTTTAGGCTCGGCAACGTCTTTACAGATTGCGGGCAAAGGCTTTGTTCCTTCACCTTCGTAGCAAAACAGCGGAAGATCACTTTCAGCCGCTAATTTTACAGCTTCCATAAACGGTATTGGATTTTGAACCTTTGGAATGACTGCCCTTCCGCACTGCTTTGCAGCTTCATAAGCTATTCTCTGCCATCTTTCGACTTTTTTGCCGTATTCCGATGGAGTCAGCTTCACAGTGCATCGTGAACAGATCACGGGAACAATTTCAGCCACACCAAGCTCAGTAGATTTCTGCAAGACAGTATCGAATCTGTCTCCTTTTACAAGTGCTTGAAAAACAACAGCTTTATACGGAGGCTCATTCTGTGACTGCATCGATGATACTACATCGAGAAGCACTGTCTGCCCCGTCTGTCTGACAACTGTTTCATATTCACATCCAGTTTCATCGCAAGCTGTAACGTGCTCACCGGGCTTCATTCGCAGGACTCGCGAAATATGGTTCGCATCATCTCCGCATATTGTTATCACTGTACCGTTTTCTAAGGTTTCTATATTCTCTGCGGTAACAAAAAATCTCGGCATATCAGCTCATCTCCGCTTAAAAACAAACATTTCCCAATTATGGGCGCAAAAATGCCAATGTCACATACTGATATATTATACACTATAAACTTTGATTTGTCAAACAGTTTTCTTCATTTTCCGTCGTGAAATGCAAATTTTTCTCGAAAAAGACAAATTATTCTATTACTCAGCAATAAATTTAGAGAATATTTCAAATATTTTACGGTTTCACTATCCAATCGTCTCTTGATTTTGACCTTTATTTCGACAAAACTTATTTGAAATCGCACTATCACACGATAATATAAACTTTTTGTGTAATTTTTGTGACTAAAAATGTCACTAAGTGTTGACAAGGTTTTACGCCCGTGATATACTAAAACGAACTCGCTTGTTCTTGGCTTTATTAAGTCGGATACGGGTATTATCACAAAAAAATCGGAGGATGTCATGAAACTTATCTATCAGCCTGCCGATAAGCCGAAATTCTCTCAGCTTATCATATTTGCGATTCAGCAGCTCCTGGCAATCATGGCGGCGACTCTCGTTGTTCCTGTAATTATCGGAAACGGCATGAGTCCGGCAGCTGCATTGTTCGGTGCCGGCATCGGTACACTGGTTTACCTTCTCTTCACGCAGCTCAAAAGCCCTGTTTTCCTTGGTTCTTCTTTCGCATTTCTCGGCTCAATGTCTGCCGCTTTTGCCGGTGCTGCATCTACTGCTGTAGGCTATCTTGGGCTTATATTGGGTACTATTTTCGCAGGTTTAGTATATGTTGTAATTGCTATCGCTGTTAAATTTGCAGGTGTTGATTGGCTGAACAAGCTGATGCCGGCAGTTGTAATAGGCCCCACAGTTGCTATAATCGGTATGTCTCTTGCAGGAAATGCCGTTGGCGATCTTCAAAACAGCGGTACCGGCACTGCTAACACACTTCTCTGTGTACTCTGCGGTCTTGTTACACTTTTCGTGACTATTCTCTGTTCCACTTTTGGCAAGAAAATGATCAAGCTCATTCCTTTTATCTGCGGTATTCTCGCAGGTTATGCTGTTGCAACAATCTTCACTGTTATTGGCTTAGCTTCAGGAAATGAATCCTTACAGGTAATCAACTTTGGAGTATTCACAGCACTTGTTGATGGTGGTTTTGGTCTGCATTCAATTATTGAAATTCCAAAATTCACATTCATCACAGCACTCGGTGGCTTCAGTGAAATTTCTGCTGACTATATCGGCACTGTTGCAGTTGCTTATATTCCCGTTGCCTTCGTTGTATTCGCTGAACACGTAGCCGATCACAAGAATATTTCTTCAATCATTGAAAAAGACCTTCTTGAGGATCCCGGCTTATCACGCACTCTCCTCGGTGATGGCGTAGGCTCAATGGTCGGTGCTTTATTTGGCGGATGTCCCAATACTACATATGGCGAATCTGTAGCCTGCGTTGCTATAACAGGAAACGCATCCGTTGCAACTATAATTACTGCCGCTTTCGGTGCGATAGTCATCTCGTTCTTCTCACCATTTGTTGCATTTGTAAACTCAATACCTGCCTGCGTAATGGGTGGTGTTTGCATAGCACTTTACGGCTTTATCGCTGTATCAGGTCTAAAAATGATCCAGAAAATAGATCTCGAAGATAACAGAAACCTGTTTGTTGTTTCAACAATACTTATCTGTGGTATCGGTGGACTTTCGCTCACATTCGGTCAGGTAACAATCACTGCTATAGCTACTTCTCTGATACTCGGTATTATCCTGAATCTCATGCTCAACAAGGACAAAAAGGAAAATTAACGATAATTTCAATACACAATGTTATCGTAATATTCGAATAAAAAATACTGTTGCACTAAGGAATAAATTCCAAAAATGTAACAGTTTTTTTATTTCATATTTTCTTCGTTTTTAAGCTCGGAAATCTCCCGTGCAAATGTGTCGATATCCTTAAATTCACGATGCACCGATGCAAATCTCACATACGCAACAGGATCAAGCTGGCGCAATTTCTCCATTGCCATTTCGCCTATCCTATTCGATGTGATTTCAGAACGCATAGTGCTCTGTATAGCGGTTTCGATTTCATTTGCAACGGCCTGCGCATCTACGGGACGTTTTTCACAGGCTTTAAGAAGTCCGCCAAGAAGCTTATTTTTATCAAAAAGCTCCTTCGAGCCATCTTTTTTTACGACGATGGGATTGAGCGTGTCGATGATCTCATATGTCGTAAATCTGGTTTTGCAAACTTGACATTCACGTCTGCGACGTATACTGTTATTTTCCTCTACAGGTCGTGAATCAATAACCTTAACATCTCTATCCGCCGCACCACAAGCAGGACACCTCATGTTTATCCCTCCGATTCTATTTATACTTTATTCTTTGCGCTTATTATATTCAAATCAAATTTCAAGAAATGCTCCTACAGGATAGTGATCCGAAAGATACATACCATTCTGTTCATTTCTTGCAGTAAATGAGCGTTCTTTATCACACGGAATATTAGTAAAGATATAGTCTATCTTACAACCGTACTTTTCAGCATTATATCCATGGAATGTTATTCCCACGTTTTCCGTAACATCCTTTAATGTATCACCGCATCCACTAAAATTGAGAACGGATCTACGCACTACGCTGTCCGGTGTTGCATTAAAATCTCCGGTAAGAATAACAGGAAGCCTGGACTTCGCATAATCAGACGCTATTCTGTTTAGTATAAGAGATATTCCCTGCGCCTGAGCAAATGCACCGACATGATCAAGGTGTGTATTATAATGACGCAAAGATTTTCCTGTTTCACGATGATATAGTGTCACACAGGTACATATTCTCGGGCAAATGCTCTGGTCTGTTGAAAATCTCGAACCGGGAACAGACGGAGTATCTGACAGCCAAAATGTTTCAAGTCCTACAAGATCAAACTTATCCTTTTTGAACATAACAACATTGCTTTCGCCCTGAAGATCAGCTTCCCTGCCGATTCCACATACCTGATAATCAGTAAAATTATCAATCAGCCACTGTCTCATATGTGGAAGAGTTTCCTGAAATCCAACGATATCCGCACCATATTTAGAAAACTCCGACAAAACAAATTCCTTACGGTTTGAAAAAGCATTGATGCCATCTTCTCTTACGTCACAGCGAAGATTATACGAAAAAACATGAATTGTACTCATCCAACTGCTCCTAAACACACTATATTATTTGTTAAAATTATACCATTTTACAGATTAATTTGCAAGAGATTTTTTCAAATTATCCGTATAATTCAATTTTGATACAAAAATTCATTACAAATGTAGCCAGCGATGAAGCTCGGAAAGGAATCTTCTCCCACGGAAGATAAGCTGTGCCAAAAACAGAGATACACCCACTCCGACAGCAAGTACACCAAAATATTCGGCTATTCCTTCAAACACGCCGACAAACGCCAGAACAGCACATACCACTATTCCTATCTCGCTTATCATAAAATATCCGGAATATGCTGTAAGTCTGCTTTTATCAGCTATTCCCATGATAAAATAGAATGTAACGAGAGCCGCCGATGTTGCCGGAAGGACATAATCAACACTCCAACCACGCCAGCCCGTCAGCTTATCCCAGACAAGGCACAATATTATTGAAATTACTGCTTCATATAGGATATTTTTAGGAATATTCTTTCTTTTTTTGAATCCAACGTTAATAATGATCCACGCACATATCATACCAAGTGTGAGTGGAACGTAGATATTGAGCTGAGGAATAAACAGTTTATTTATTATATTTACTACAATTATTCCAATGACTGCAATAAATGTTGATATTTTTAATATCAAATGATACGTTACCTTCACCGGTATCTTCGGAAAAATACCGTATGTTTCCGTTTCAGGTGCATTTTCGAGCTTTTTTCCGCACAATGGGCAGGTTTGACGTTCACCTTGCACATTGACATTACATGATATACATCTCTGCATGACTGCTCCTTTTATTCAAATTCCTTTGGAGAATAGCTTGTGGCTATTGTGATATTGTCGTCATATTGTGCCATTCTGCGATAGAAGGATCTTTCAACGTCATGTTCGGCAAGAACACCGGAAAAATTCATTGTCATATTATCACCGAATGTACTGATACATATCTGTCTTGACGAGCTGGAGTTGAACACACCAAAATAGTCGATATAGTCCGCAAACTCCTTTTGAACATATATTTTTCCGACATTTGAAAGACATATCGTTCGTCTTTTCATAGAAACAGACTGTAGTATCACCATAATAAGGTCTTTAAGTACAAGCGGACACACTCTTACTATAGGATGACGCTCCATTTTTACCTGTGAAGCAATTTTTTGTTGCATATTCTCCTGAGTAAGCTCCCTCTCAAACTCATCGCGAACCGATATGATAATATTTTCAAGGCTATGCTCATGCTTCGCTCCGAAATCGTACGTTACTTGTATCATACCAAAGAAATTTCGCAATGTGCTTGAGTCAAAGTAATTACGCAAATTCACCGGCAAAGCAACTGTTACTTTTTTATCTCTATCCTTAGGTTCCATCGTGTCGTAAATAGAGAGGATCAGAACTGCACAAATAAACTCTGTCATAGTTGCACCGTAAGACTTTGCCGCAGATTTTATTTTTGAAGCAGAAGCAAGTCCTTCTGTAAGATGCTGACGGTAATCAGGAGTTTTTCGTTCATTGAAGCGATAAATTTTATTTGTTTTTTCTTTATTTCCCAGAAATTCAAAATTCGTACTGCTTCCAACATCAGGTTCAAAATACTGTGTGAAGCCGTCCGATTCCTTTTGGCGTTCGGTACGATCGTAGCTTTCTATCTGCACCTTTCCAAGCTCGCTCGGATGCGAGAGTACAAGATAATTTGTAATGACTGTACGCAGAAACACAAGTGCGCCGGTACCATCTGCCAGTGCGTGGAAAATCTCGAAATTTATGCGATCTCCATAATATGAAATGTCAATAAGCAGACGATTTTTTTCCTTATAAAGCGGGTGAAGCGGAGTTCTGTTTTCCTCGTGAACCTTTGGCTTTAGTCCTGTATCTTCAAGATAATACCAAAACACTCCTCTTCTTACTGTCTGAGTAAACTGAGGATATTCCTCCACTGTCGCATCGAGTGCAGTCTGCAATAATTCAGGGCAGATATCCTCTTTAAGTCGACAGGTAAGACGAAAAACTTCAGCATCCTCACGTCCTGCAATCGCCGGAAAGATTTTTGCAGCATTATCTAATTTTTTCCATTTACTTACTTTCGTCTTCCACATTACTGTTTTCGCTTTCGTTTGTAAATTCTGTTATACTCTGAAAAATTTCTCTGGTTAGCGGTGCTGACATTGGCAGGCTGATAAGTCCGTGTATACCGTTTTTTATCTGTCGATGCACCACTTTATTGCCACTGTCCATCAATCTTCTTGCAAGCTCCTCGCCTTCATCTCTAAGCGGGTCAAATTCCATAGTAAGCACAAGCGTTTCAGGAAGGTTTGCAAAATTTGTATGCTTTAGCGGTGCAAAATATGGGTTATCAAAATCTTCCTTTGACGATGCGTACAGCTCCATATAATCAATGAGCTGTTTCTGTGTCAAAAGGTAGTCTGTTCCGTTTTCTATAACCGATTTATATGGTGTTTCATCTGTAAAATCGCACCATGCCGCAGGATAAACAAGTATCTGCTTTTTTGGCATTTTTCCACCGCGATCTCTCGCCATCATGGAAACGACACATGACAAGGTTGCCCCTGCGCTATCTCCTACAAGGATAACGTCATTCGGATCAGCTTGATACCAATCCTCAAGGTGTTCTATAATCATCTGTGTTGCATCATAACAATCCTCAGGGCCTGCCGGAAACTTGAACTCAGGTGCAAGGCGATAATCAACCGACAAAACTTTTCTGCCCGCTGCTTTTGAGATATTTGCGCAGATGTTATTATAGCTGTCAAAATCCCCTGTAACGAAGCCACCACCGTGAAAAAATATCATTACCGGCTCGACCTTACCCGTATGCGAAAAAGCACGCACAAGAATATCACGTCCGTCAAGATGAAGTATACGATCCATATGATTACATACAACGCTCTTTACATATGGTCGTGTAGCGTGTTGAAATTTTCTTGTTTCTTCATAATTATTTTTCAAGTCAACGTCATATTTTGACAAAGCAGCAAGTGCGCGGCGTATGATCTCGTTCAATGCTTCCTCCAATTAGGTTTGTATACAAATATTCTCCAAATATTGTACCATATTTTCATCAATAATACAATATATACAAATAATTTTTGTGTAATTAGCATCCAATTATTTTATTTTACAGTATCCGAACAAAAAGAGGTTGTTGCACTAAGGAAGAAAATTCCAAAATGCAAACAGCCTCTTAATTATTTTTTTACTTGCAAGCAGTGCCTTACATCACATTACCATAAATAACGTTCCCGCACCTATCAGAATACATCCGATCAGAGATTTCGGAGTGAATTTTTCATGCAGGAATACAAACGCCAAGACCAATGTAATAACAACGCTGAGCTTATCTATCGGAACGACCTTTGATGCCTCACCTATCTGCAATGCCTTATAATAGCACAACCACGATGCACCCGTTGCCAAGCCGGACACCACCAAAAACAGCCAGCTTTTCGATGAAATCGAAGAAATTCCGCTTTGTGCATTGGTAATAAACACCATTCCCCATGACATTATCAAAACAACACAGGTTCGTATGGCTGTAGCAAGATTTGAATTTACTCCATCAATTCCAACTTTTGCAAGAATCGATGTAAGTGCTGCAAATACCGCTGATAAAATTGCAAATACAAACCACATATTAGTCCTCCCAAAGTGTTACGTCGCCCGTTTCGAGTGTTTTTTTCACGTCTATCAAGCGTTGATTTTCCGAACCTCTGAAGCGGAGAGAAATATTTCTCAATCTGTCTACATATCGTCCGTCCACAAGCACGTCAATCAGCTTGAGAATATCATCAGTCACTTCGCAACGAGGATATGAACCATCTGTATGCAATTCCTCCCAAGTGAAGCCTGAAAACATCCAAATATCTTTTTTAGGATATTTTTCGCGAATTTTTTTGATGAACGGAAGCAAAACACGCTGATTTTCAGGTTCAAACGGTTCACCACCAAGCAATGTCAAGCCACGGATATATGTCGGTTCAAGAAGTGCGATAATTTTTTCTTCAGTTTCAGAAGTAAACGGCTTACCATAGTGAAAATCCCAAGTTTGTGGCTGAAAACAATTCTCACAGTGATTTGTACATCCTGATACGAACAGCGTGACTCTCACTCCCGGCCCGTTTGCAATGTCACAATTTTTGATTTCACCATAGTACATTGAGATTTTCCTCCTTATCAGTTCACATCAAAGATGCAAAACACGTTCTTTTATCTCCTGAGTTCTTCCCTGATTCCAGAACTGTGTACCAATATATCCGCAAGTACGTCTTGCAACATTCATTTTATCCTGATCACGATTATGACAATTCGGGCATTCCCATACGAGCTTACCGTCTTCTTCGATTATTTCGATTTCGCCATCGTAACCGCACACCTGACAATAATCGCTCTTTGTATTTAATTCCGCATAAATAATATGGTCGTAAATGAATTTCATAACCTCGAGCACTGCGTCAAGATTCTGCTGCATATTCGGTACTTCGATGTAGCTTATAGCACCACCGGGTGAAAGATGCTGGAACTGCGCTTCAAACTCAAGTTTACTGAACGCATCGATATTCTCGGTAACGTGTACATGATAGCTATTTGTAATATAGCTCTTATCTGTTACACCGGGTATGACACCGAAACGCTTCTGCAGGCACTTAGCGAACTTATATGTCGTAGATTCAAGCGGTGTTCCGTAGAGCGAGAAATCAATATTATGCTCTGCTTTCCATTTACGGCAGGAATCGTTCATTTTGTTCATTATTTCAAGTGCGAAGGGTGTTGCCTCGGGATCGGTATGACTCTTACCTGTCATATACTTTACACATTCATACAAGCCTGCATAGCCAAGAGATATAGTAGAATATCCACCGTAAAGCAATTCATCTATCGGCTCACCTTTTTCCAATCTTGCACACGCTCCATACTGCCAAAGAATAGGTGCGGCATCGGATAATGTTCCCTTGAGTCGCTCATGACGGCACATAAGCGCACGATGGCAAAGCTCAAGACGTTCTTCAAGTATGCTCCAGAATTTTTCCGTATTTCCGCCGGACGACAATGCTACATCGGGAAGATTAAGTGTTACAACGCCCTGATTGAAGCGTCCGTAATACTTAGGCTCGTTTGTCACAGGATCGACATACGGTGTAAGGAAGCTTCGACAGCCCATGCAAGGATAGCAGTGACCTTCACCGTTTTTGTCAACCTTTAATTCGAGCATTTTCTTCTCTGAAATATAGTCCGGCACCATTCTTTTTGCAGTGCATTTTGCGGCAAGCTTTGTAAGGTACCAATATTCGGAATCCTCGGTGATGTTATCTTCTTCGAGAACATATATCAGCTTCGGGAATGCGGGAGTTACCCACACACCATTCTCGTTTTTCACGCCCTGATATCTTTGCAGCAGAACTTCTTCTATGATTATTGCAAGATCCGCCTTTTCCTGGGGATTTTTAGCCTCTCCAAGATACATAAACACTGTTACAAACGGTGCCTGTCCATTTGTAGTAAGAAGCGTAACGACCTGATACTGTATAGTCTGTACACCTTTACGCACTTCTTCTCTGAGTCTCCGTTCAACCAATGTTACGGTTTCCTCATCTGTCAATTTTCTGCCGACTATGCGATTTTCTTCGATTACATCTCGATATATCTTCTCACGGCTTACTTGAACGAACGGTGCAAGATGTGCAAGTGATATTGACTGACCTCCATATTGATTGGAAGCAACCTGTGCTATTATCTGAGTAGCGATATTGCAAGCGGTAGAAAAGCTATGCGGACGCTCTATCATTGTTCCGGTAATAACAGTGCCGTTTTGCAACATATCTTCAAGATTTACAAGGTCGCAGTTATGCATATGCTGAGCGAAATAATCGCTGTCATGGAAGTGGATTATTCCTTCGTTATGTGCATCAACTATTTCTTTAGGGAGAAGAATACGGTTCGTAATATCACGGGAAACTTCACCTGCCATATAGTCACGCTGAGTGGAGTTTATTACAGGATTTTTATTTGAGTTTTCCTGCTTTGCTTCTTCGTTATTACATTCGATAAGTGAAAGTATCTTATCGTCTGTTGTATTCGACTGACGCACAAGATTTCTTTTATAACGATAAGTAATATATTCCTTTGCCACCTCGAATGCACCGTGAGCCATGATCTGTTTTTCGACCATATCCTGTACTTCCTCTACAGCAGGAGAACGTCCAAGCTGTTCACATGAAAGCACAACCGACTCTGCTATACGGTGTATCTGAAGCTTTGTAAGACGTGCTTCTTCCTCCACCCTACTATTAGCCTTATCTACAGCATTCTCTATCTTAATTATATCAAAAACAGCCTCAGAGCCGTTTCTTTTAATTATCTTCACGAGTACCCTCCATTGATTTAACTCTACATTCCCACACTATATATTGTGGTACTATTGTCGTGTATAGCATATATTGTGTTGCGTGAATTATTATAACACATTAGCGATATATTGTCAACGGCAAAGCAAGAATATATGCGAGTTTGTCAGCTTAGCCAAAAATACAGCGGACGGTATGTACATAAACGTAACCTTCCGCTGTATAAATGCATACTTTACAATTTCAAAATTCAAATATTCACTTATCGTAGCTCAAAATATCGCACGACTTCATCCGCAAGCTCATTTGATGTTTTAAGTTTATCGCCAAACTCATCAGGAACCAGTCTTATCGCATTTTGATATCTCCTGAACCATATCATCTGACGCTTGGCATAGTGTCGTGTTGCAAGCTTGATTGCCGCTGAAACTTCATCAAGTGTCTGCTCACCATTGAAATACGGCAAAAACTCCTTATAGCCTATCGCCTGAGCAGCAGTTTTGGAAATATTTCTTCCCGTATTAAGAAGTTCGTTCGCTTCTTCAGGAAGTCCCTGCTTCATCATCAAGTCAACTCGGAGATCTGTCCTTGCATACAGTCTTTGTCTGTCATCAAAAGTGAGAACAAACATAGTATCATCATATGGAATTTCACCGGAAATCTGCTCACGGTCTGTTTCTGATTTTGTTTTGCCTGTTGTTTCATATACTTCTATGGCACGAACAACACGTTTTACGTTATTTGGATGAATACCTTGGGCAGCCTCGGGGTCTATCTTTCTCAACTTCTCGTGAAGTGCTTCATTGCCATTATCTTCAGCGAATTTATAAAGTCTTTCACGCAATTCTTCGTCACGTTCACCCTCGGAATATGCAGAAATTCGCATGAGTGAATCGTGATACATTCCCGTTCCACCGCAAAGAATCGGAGTTTTACCTCGACTTGCGATATCATTTAACACTTCTGTGGCAAGCTTGGCGTAATCAGCAGATGAAAATTCCTGCTCAGGCTCGACAATATCGAACATATGGTGTATGACTCCATCTCGTTCAATCATATCGGGAGTAGCTGTACCTATATCCATTCCGCGATAAAGCTGCATCGAATCACACGATACAATCTCGCCATTCAATCTTTTTGCCAAAGCTATGGCAAGTCCGGTTTTTCCCGATGCTGTAGGCCCCAGGATGGAGATTGTCTTGATTTTTTCTGTCATTTTTCTATCAATTTTCTATCAATATGTCTATCAATTCACTCGATGAACATAGCGTC
>CAYSEF010000026.1:0-26253 GCA_964430105.1 uncultured Ruminococcus sp.
CGGCATAACCAAAGTTGGTATAGTTGGATATACAAATGCAGGTAAGAGTACTCTTTTGAACTACCTGACCGGTGCCGGAATTCTTGCCGAAAATAAACTGTTTGCTACTCTTGATCCAACGACACGTCAGTTTACTACACCCAATGATACTAAATTGCTGTTGACTGATACCGTAGGTTTTATTCGTAATCTTCCGCATCACCTTATCAAGGCGTTTAAATCGACGCTTGATGAAGCAGTTTATTCGGATATCTTGTTGATTGTCATAGATTCGTCCGACCCTGAATTTGCAAGTCAAACACAGGTAACGACAGAGCTTCTCGATGAGCTTGGAGCAACAGGTAAACCTACAATTTATGCTTTCAATAAGTGTGATGCTTGCGCTGATCGTGATGCACTCATACACATGAAAACTCTTGCTGCAGAATCCGGTACGGAAGTTGTATTTATATCTGCTAAGACAGGAGCCGGATGTGATACTCTTGTTGAAAAAATCGAAAAGCTATCAGCGGTTGGAAAGCATCGTATTGCAGTTATGATTCCTCCGGAAGATGGAGCTGTGACAGGTGTTATATATAAAGATGCAGACGATGTCGAAATGGACTACCGTGAAGATGGTATCTTTTGTCGTTGCGTAGTCGATGATAAGCTTTATGCTAAGTTAAAAAAATATATAGTGGAAGAATAAATATGAAACGCAAATCAGATAAACCTGAAATCGTTGTCGGGAATACAGTGCAGAAACGTGTTACACTGGCTAGGAATGTCTCGGTTGAGATGGAGGAACGTAAATCTATTTTCATAGGTCACGCAGCTCCTATTTCAGGAGAAGAAGAGGCACGATGCTTCATAGATCAAAAACGTCGAGAATATCACGATGCAACGCATAATGTATATGCCTATCTTCTTTCCGGAGGCGCTCTTGCACGTTATAATGATGATGGTGAGCCACAGGGGACAGCCGGAATGCCTGTTCTTAATGTAGTGAAAATGTCAGGTGCAACAGATCTTTGTGTAGTTGTAACAAGGTATTTTGGCGGTATCCTTCTTGGTGCCGGTGGACTTGTAAGAGCTTATACAACTGCAGCTAAGATAGCTATAGATGCAGCTGGACTCGCTGTTTATGAAGAGTATTGTATCTACAGAATTGTTGTATCATATTCCGATTACCAGCGTCTGACCGTTGCATTAGCAAAAATTAATGCAAGTGAAGATCACTGTGATTTCGGTGAAGATGTCACGATTATGACAGCGATAGAAAAAGACCGTGTACCAGAACTATTGAAAACAGTGTCAGAACTTACATATGGTAAGGCTAAAGTTACCCCGGTGCGTTCAGAAGAGCGTGCCTCTAGGGTATAAAATGTAAAAAAAGAAATAAATCAAAAACTTGCGTATATTATTGTATACAAGGCTTTGCGTTAACGAAAACTGCGGAATATCTGCGGAGGTTCGATATCAAATGACAGTGCGTGAGATATTTTATGAACGGGAACGGATGACGCTATCTTCTCACGCTTTTCTTTGCGAAAATACACGAGGTCGTGAACATCCTATCGAAGAGTGTGTAAATCGCACGGAATTTCAGCGCGATAGAGATAGAATACTGCATTCGAAAGCATTTAGAAGACTTATGCATAAAACGCAAGTTTTTCTGTTTCCTGCCGATGAACATTATAGAACGAGACTTACACATACACTTGAAGTTGCTCAAATATCACGAATAATAGCGCGTGCACTTATGCTGAATGAGGATCTGTGTGAAGCTGCGGCACTTGGGCATGATCTTGGACACACGCCATTTGGTCATGCGGGAGAGACAGCGCTTCAAATGTGTTATTCGGCAGATTTTACACATTATAAACAAAGTCTTCGTGTAGTGGAAAAGCTGGAAAATAACGGTGATGGTTTGAATTTAACATGGGAAGTGCGAGATGCTATCGTAAATCATACCGGAGATAGACTTGCTGCCACTCTTGAAGGCGTAATTATAAAATTTGCCGACAGAATAGCGTACATCAATCACGATATTGATGATTCATTTCGTGCTGGGGTACTATCACCGGATGATATTCCGAAAGATATACGTGATGTTCTTGGTGATAGCCACAGCGAACGTATAAATCGGATGGTGACATCGGTGATTGAAGCAAGTTGTGATTCTGACAGCATAAAAATGACAGATGAAATTGGACAGGCGACTGCTGAACTGCGACAATTCCTTTTTACCAATGTTTATTATAATCCGTTGGCACAAAAAGAAGAAGCTAAGGCAATGGAACTGCTCGAAAAGTTGTTTGATTATTTTGTGCGTTATCCTAAGAAAATGCCTGAGCTGTATTACAAAAATACAAAAGATGAACCTGTTGAGCGATGCGTATGTGATTACATCTCCGGAATGACAGACCGCTACGCTATTGATCTTTACAAGGATCTATTTATTCCCCATGTTTGGAAAACACCTAAGGAGATGTGAAATATGAATAAGAATATAAGAAATGGACTTACAATTTTAATTGCAGTACTTATGATTTGCACAAGTTGTGCTAAAGATAATTCGGAAGATACAAGTGATATAGCTACAGATGTGGTTGTGGGAGAAAATATTACGGATGAAGCTAATGGTGGGTCGATTGAATTCCCGGTATTGGATGTAGTTGATAGCGTAAAGGCAGTTGAGGCGCAAATGTATTTTCCTGCTGATATGAAGTTCACAGATACAGATTATCTTTATGAAAGCTCTCCCAAAAAAGGTTATTACATTACTGTTGGAGCACTGGTTAGTGGAAAATCAGTGAATTCAGCTTATCTCTATATAAAAGATAACGATAAAACACTGGAATTTGAGCTTCCCACAGATGGTGTATGTAAAGGTGTAGTTGGTTGGACAGCACTTTCGTATGAACTTGAAGCAAACGGTATTTATTTCACGTTCGATAATAAAGGAGCAGCAACTATGTGGACTCTAACAAAATCGGATGGTGAATGGCTCATGAGTGGCACAAAGATAACACCTCCTCATGGATATCATGCTGCTTATGCGGTAGAGGGAGCTAAGAATTGCGGAAATTGGTTCGTTGTGTTGAAAAACAACGATGGTGGTAGTGATTTTGTGTTAGGTACGTTCGATTACGGAAAGACTTTGAATTGCGTAGATCTTTCAGCGCAAATCGATGCACATGGTGAAGTCAGCATTTTGAATATTAGTACATCTGCAAATCTCGAATACATTGTCGAGGCTGAATTTGCTGACAGCTCAAAGCTGAACCTTGTAGGTAAAGTTGATAAGAATGGTCTTGAACTGTCGGAGAAAGAATGGAACGATGACGGTAAAACGGCACCGACAATGTTTGTTGATGCTACCACTATTCCTCAGATACTGGGATAAAACCGTAACATAACATTTTTGCATAAGGGAGGGAACGAGCATGATACCGGCAAATGTGATCGAAGATATACGCTACCGTTGTGATATTGAAAGTGTGATTTCCTCCTATGTTACTCTTAAACGAGCCGGAACAAACTTAAAAGGACTTTGTCCATTTCATAGTGAGAAAACGCCATCGTTTACAGTATATCCGAGTACACAGAGTTTTTATTGCTTCGGATGTGGTGCGGGTGGTGATGTCATAACATTTGTTATGAGAACTGAAAATCTTGACTATGTCTCGGCAATTGAAACACTCGCTAAAAGAGCTGGAATAACCTTGCCTGATTTTAATGACGGTAGTCTTAGGGTGGACGGTGTCTCAAGATCAAGAGTCCTGGCGATGAATCTTGAGGCTGCTAAATATTATAGAGAAATGCTATTTGATGAGCAGATTGGAGCTCCCGGAAGACAATACCTTACAGACAGACAACTTCCAATGGCTGCCATAAAGCGTTTTGGGCTTGGCTACGCCCCGGAGCATGGTTCTTATATGGCAAAGCATTTGAAATCACTTGGCTTTACCGAAGAAGAAATGAAGACAGCGTATCTTGGCGGTAGAAGTGAGTACGGTTTATACGATTATTATAGGGCGCGCGTGATTTTTCCTATAATCGATGTGTCGGGAAATGTCATCGCATTTGGTGGAAGAATTATAGATTCTGCGAAATCGGATAGAAAATACCTTAATACGTCAGATACTCCCGCATTCAAGAAAACCAAAAATCTATATGCTCTTAATTATGCAAAAAACTCAGGAGCAGATTATTTCATACTATGCGAAGGATACATGGATGTGATTGCTTTGCATGCTGCCGGTTTTAGTATGGCTGTGGCGTCCCTTGGTACCGCATTTACTGAGGAGCAGGCGAGAATAATCAAAAAATATGTAAATCGTGTAATCCTTTGCTATGACAATGATGAAGCTGGCAGAAAGGCTACCGACAAAGCAATAAAGATTCTTGAGGCTGCCGGTGTTGAACCGAAGATATTACAGATGAAGGGTGCAAAAGACCCTGACGAGTACATAAAAAAATTCGGTGCGGACAAGTTTCGCTCTTTGATAGAAGAAAGTCGAGGAAAGTTTGATTTTATGCTGGATGGTATAAAATCAAAATATGACCTTAACACTGCATCTGAAAAAGTTAAAGCAATGGCAGAAATCTGTACCTTTATCGCAGGTATACATTCGAGCGTTGAGAGGGATATCTATATTGATAAATCAGCAAGAGAGTTTTCTGTCGATATTGTGAGTATAAAAAATGATGTGGAAGCGAGACGAAAAAAGCTACTGCATGATAATGATAGAAAAAGACGCAGCGAATTGATACGAGTAACATCAGGGTTGAGTGACAGAGTTAATCCTGATTATGCAAAGCAACCAAAGTCAGCAAAACTGGAAATGAGTATTCTTGGGATGATTTTTGTTCACAACGAATACGCACTTCGTGAAGTTGATGGGAAAAAGCTTTCAGACGAAGAATTTCCTACATCTTTAGGAAAACGACTATTTTCATTTGTAAAAGACAGGGTAAGTGAAGGCGCATTCAGTATCAGTATGTTAGGTGAGAATTTTACTCTGGATGAAGTATCTCGTGTTTCGCAAATGATAGCTGAACGCAGTGAATTGTCGGTTAATGATGAGAAATCATTTGATACCTATGTTCGGGCTTTGCGTGAAGAAAACAACAAAAGCACAACGTATAAGGAGCTCTCTCTTGAAGAACTGCTCGCGAAAAGACGTGGTAGAACGAGCACGAAATAAGCCTTTTTATGTGCTCTTTGCTTTCGTTCAATGAAAGTAAACATATTGTAAGAAATCATAAACAATCTGCAAAAAATAATACTTAGAAATAAGGGGTTTTTATGGAAAACGAAAAGAAAGTCGATATGCAGGGACTTATCGAAAAAGGTAAGACACAAGGCTCACTGTCGAACAGTGATATCATGGAAGCTATCGAATTTGCTAACTATAATGGCGATCAGATTGAAAAAATCTATGAAACACTTGAATCAAGCGGTATTGAAGTGACCGGCAACTATATTGAAAGTGACGATAGCTATGAATCTCCAGATGAGACAGCATCCGATGTTGACGAGAATGAAGATATAGATAGATTTCTCGCTGATGAAGGTGTGGCCGTAGATGATCCTGTCCGTATGTATCTCAAGGATATCGGTAAGATTCCACTGCTTGATCCTGACCGTGAGGCGTACCTTGCAGAGAAAATAGCAGAAGGTGATGAAGCTGCAAAGAATGAACTTGTTGAAGCGAATCTTCGACTTGTTGTAAGCATTGCCAAAAAATATGTAGGTAAGGGTATGTATTTTCTTGACCTCATTCAAGAAGGCAATCTTGGCCTTATAAAAGCAGTTGAGAAGTTTGACCACACAAAGGGTTATAAATTTTCAACATACGCTACATGGTGGATAAGACAGGCGATAACTCGTGCTATAGCAGACCAGGCAAGAACCATCCGCATTCCGGTTCACATGGTAGAAACTATTCACAGAGTATCACGCACATCTCGCCAGCTTCTACAGGAATTTGGTAGAGAACCTACTATCGATGAAATAGCTGAAAAACTCGGTATGAGTGCCGAAAAGGTTCGTGAAATTATGAAGGCAGCGCAGGATCCTGTGTCATTGGAAACTCCTATCGGTGAAGAAGACGATAGCCACCTTGGAGACTTTATTCCCGATGATTCAAGTCCCACACCTGCTGAAGCAGTTTCATATCAGCTTCTCAGAGAACAGCTCAATAAAGTTCTTCATACACTTACTCCAAGAGAGGAAATGGTTATCAAACTCCGTTTTGGCCTTGAGGATGGAAGAACTCGCACACTCGAAGA
The DNA here is from genome assembly GCA_964430105.1 of uncultured Ruminococcus sp. Lineage (GTDB taxonomy): Bacteria > Bacillota > Clostridia > Oscillospirales > CAG-272 > UMGS1696. The sequence continues at coordinate 6,280 of CAYSEF010000026.1, forward strand.
GGTAGGCAAGGAATTTAATATTACACGTGAGAGAATCCGTCAGATCGAAGCAAAGGCGTTGCGTAAGTTGCGTCACCAGAGTCGTTCCAAGATTCTGAAAGGATTCCTTAACGATATAAACTGACAGCAAAGTACATACTACCCGGTAAAGTCCGCGTAAATACCAACACCGCAAATATTTTAAACGCTGAAAGCGTGAAACGGAGGAAAAAATGAACGGTATAGACCCGGAAAAGAATGTGATCGATGAAATCGAAAAAGATACGGAAAGCACGCTGATAGATGACCTCGGTGAAGAATTCGTCTCGGAAAATCCAGTAACAGATGATGTCGATGCTGAAGAAATTGGAGATTTTCTCGATAGCAATGAATTCAGTGAGATTAGCAGTGAAGTTGAAAGATTTTCTACAGCTGACGAGATGGTGAAGGTTCTTGCACAAGAGGGACTTGCTGTAGATGATCCGGTGCGAATGTATCTAAAAGAGATAGGTTCCATTCCTCTACTTAGCATAGAACATGAAACAGAGCTTGCAAAGAGAATGTACGAGGGCGATGAGCAGGCTAAAAATGAATTGGTTGAAGCAAATTTACGACTTGTTGTAAGCATTGCAAAAAGATATGTAGGCAAGGGTATGTTCTTCCTTGATTTGATTCAGGAGGGTAACCTCGGTCTTATGAAAGCAGTCGAAAAATTTGACTATACTAAAGGTTATAAATTTTCGACATATGCTACATGGTGGATAAGACAGGCAATAAGTCGTGCCATTGCTGATCAGTCAAGAACTATCCGTATTCCTGTTCACATGGTAGAGACAATACATAGAGTCTCTAAGAGTCAACGTCAGCTACTTCAAAAGCTTGGAAGGGAAGCGACAGTTGAAGAAATAGCAGAGGATATCGGTATGAGCGCTGATAAAGTAAGTGAAATCATGAAGATATCACAAGATCCGGTTTCTCTTGAAACTCCGATTGGAGAAGCAGATGACAGCCATCTTGGAGACTTTATCCCTGATGATGAGAGTATGTCACCTGCTGATGCCGCATCATATCAGCTTCTTCGCGAACAACTCAATGATGTTTTGCACACTCTTACGCCCAGAGAAGAAATGGTCATTAAATTGCGTTTTGGACTGGACGATGGCAGACCGCGTACTCTTGAAGAGGTTGGACAAGAATTTCAGATTACCAGAGAACGCATACGTCAGATTGAAGCGAAAGCTTTGCGTAAGTTGAGACATCCAAGTAGATCTAAACGGCTCAAAGATTATTTAGAATAATGCTAAAAAACGCATTATTTGAAAAATTGGATGTATTTGATATTTTAGAATAGTGTGGGTTGTAACAACTTTACAAACAAAGTGTCAAATAACACAAAAAACTGTTCGTGTGTTTGTGCCAAATTTACAAATTATACGGCTAAAAAAATTAAAAACAGAGTTAAAAAAGCGTTTTTTGTTGCATAAGATACAGAAAAAACGCTTGACATATTCGATATTTTCGTGTACAATAATGTAAGAATTTTATGGGCATTTATAAAAGGCAAAGACCCAGAATCTATGAGGAGGATTCCCTAATGAATAAAAAGCTTACAAGCCTCTTTCTCGCAATGGCGATGTCGCTTGGCACGTTCGCAGGCTGTGCTAATCAAGCATCCGAGGAAAATGTTGAAGCTACTGCCGATACAGAAGAGGTTGCTCGCGTTGCGATGACTCTTACCCTTGCATTACCTTCCGATAACTTTACAGAAGAATCCCGCCAGCAGGTTGAAGATGCTCTTAACCGTCTCACTACTGCTCAGTTTGACACCGCAATCGAACTTAAACTCTATCCGCGTGACGAATACAGAGACGCTTATATGGCTCAGCTTGAGCAGATCACTAACTTGATCGCTGAAGAAGAAGCTGCTGAAGCTAAGAGAAGAGAAGAACTTAAGGAGCTTAAGAAGCAGGGCATTACTGTTCAAGAAACTGAAACAGAGTCCACAGAAGAATCTGATACCGAAGAAGAAACTATTATTAACGACCTCGGTATTTCTATTAAGCAGTATCCTGATGTTGGTGAAAAGCAGTTCGATATCTTCCTCGTAACCAACTATGAAGACTACAATTATCTGATTGAGAATGATCTTATCCAGCAGCTTGATACAGAGCTTACTGGTACATCAAAGATTCTTAAGACTTATATTTATCCTGATTTCCTTACCTTTGCAGGTTTGGAAGGCACTTATGCTATTCCTAACAACCATCCGGTTGGTGAATATCAGTGGCTTCTCGTAAATAAGGAGCTTGTTGATACATACTACTATGATCCTAATAGCCTTAAGACACTTCTTACATGTAACGATTTCATTAAGGATATCGCTAATCAGAACATTGAAGGTGTAACTCCTCTTCTTGGAAAAGCTGAGGCTTCCAATATGGTTTACTGGGGCAGAGAAGGTCAAATCGATGAATGGTCTATTATCGGATCACAGATCACCAACAATGCGACTGTAATCAGCCGTATTCTTCCCAGAAGCATTTTTGATGTAAATGTTTACACAAATACACGCAGAATGATGCTTGAACTTGATTCTCTTGGGTACATCGGTGACGGTGTAATTGATGATGGTGAAAAGTTTGCGGTGGGCGTTATCGATGGTAATGCTTCTGTTTACGAAACCTATGGTGACGATTATTATATCTATCCCCATGCTAAACCTATCATGACAATGGACGATATTTTTGGCTCCATGTTTGCAGTAAGCACATATTCTAAGAGCCTTGCACGTTCTATGGAAGTTATTACATATCTCAATACTTCTAAAGATGTTCGCACAGTTCTCCAGTATGGTGTAGAAGGTATTCATTGGGAATATGATGATGATACTCAGGAAACAATCTCCATTCTCAGCAATGATTATCAGATGAGACTTACTGATACCGGTAACGTTTATATGACTTATCCCGGTGAAGGCAGAAGCATGGCTGAATGGGAATATGGTAAGCAGCAGAATATTGATGCTATTGTAACTCCTTACATGCTCTTCCCGAATTATCTTAATGAAAATAATGAAGCTCAGAGTAAGAATCTCGCAGCTCTTTCTAAAGAATATAAGCAGAAGTTCGATGCTCTGACCTTTGAGAATTTTGATGAGGGTCTTGCAGAAATTAAGGCTGAACTCAAGGAAAATGAAGATTTCTCATTCCTTGTTGATTCAAAGGCTGAAAACTCCATTGCTTATATTTATGCTGAATGGTTTACTGATACAAGCCCGACATACGCAGCTCTCAAGTAATTAATAGTTCACATCAAAGCCTGTACATTATTTGTACGGGCTTTTTTGTTATATCTTTTTGAGTATTTGCGTATGTTTTTTGTAGGAGGTGAATGTATGACTTTTCACTCATCAGAACTGCGCGAAAAGGATGTCATAAATGTATGTAACGGAAGAAGACTTGGATATGTATGCGATTTTTTACTTGATTCAGAGTGTAGAAAAATTACTGCTATATATGTTTCGGATCATTATTTTGGACTAACAGGTGGGAAAAGCGCACTGTGTATTCAGTGGGATAAGATTTGCTGCATAGGAGATGATGCGATACTTGTGCAGATAGATGAGAAGGAGCGTCTATCAAAAATTAAGTCTGAAAAAAACGATGATTGTTCTAAATATCGAAAATGTGGGTGGTTGTTTACATAAGAAATGTAAATAATCTGTGAATTAAAGAAAATGTATTGTATTGAAAGATAAAATGTGTTATAATCACGTAATGTGTGGGAATATTCTACACATCAATACACACATATCGAGATTCACACTGCCCGGTGCCAAATTCACGGCAAAACGAAGAATGATAAAGATTCAGCGTTCTTAGCCGAATGGACGAGATTAAAAGAGGAATGACCCTTCTTTGACATTAAAACTTTCGTAAAATTCCGGCGGCAGAGTTGGTGCGATATGGTGGAATAACCGAAGGAGGACATTATAATGTCTATTGTTTCTATTAAGCAGCTTCTCGAAGCAGGTGTACATTTTGGTCACCACACCAGACGTTGGAACCCTAAAATGGCTGAATATATCTTCATGGAAAGAAATGGTGTTTATATCATCGACCTCCAGAAGACTATCAAAAAGTTCGAAGAAGCTTACAAATTTGTTAAGGATACCACTGAAGAAGGCGGCACAATTCTCTTTGTTGGTACAAAGAAGCAGGCTGCTGATACTATCCGTGAAGAAGCAGAACGTTGCGGTATGTACTATGTAAACGTTCGTTGGCTTGGTGGTATGCTTACCAACTATAAGACTATCCGTACTTCTATCGAAAGACTTCGTTCTCTTGAAAAGATGCAGGAAGATGGTACTTTTGATATGCTTCCTAAGAAGGAAGTTGCTTCTCTCCAGAAGGAAATCTTTAATCTCGAAAAGAACCTCGGTGGTATCAAGAATATGAAGGGTCTTCCTTCTGCTGTGTTCATTGTTGACCCTAGAAAGGAACATAACGCAGTTCTCGAATGCAAGAAGCTTGGTATTCCGGTAGTTGCTATCGTTGATACTAACTGTGACCCTGATGATGCTGATTACATCATCCCCGGTAATGACGATGCTATTCGTGGTATTCGTCTCCTCACCTCTGTAATCGCTGATGCAGTTCTCGAAGGCAAGCAGGGCGAACAGCTCGCAGCGGCTGAACCTGAAATTTCCGCTGCTGAAGACGAACAGGACGCAATCGAAGCTAAGAACTAATTCGAAAAGAATTATTTTAAGGATAACTCTACCTTTAGATATAAAAGACAGGAGATAGAATATTATGGCAGCAATCACCGCTAAAATGGTAAATGAACTCAGAGCAAAGACCGGCGCAGGCATGATGGAATGCAAGAAGGCACTCGTTGAAGCTGAAGGCAATTTCGATGAAGCTATCAGAATCCTTCGCGAAAAGGGTCTCGGCAAGGCTGATAAGAAGGCTGGTAGAATCGCAGCTGAAGGTGTTGTTGATGTATATACTGAAGGCAATACTACTGCAATTATCGAAGTTAACGCAGAAACTGACTTCGTTGCTAAGAATGAAACATTCAAGGCTTTCGTTAAGAGCATTCTTAAGATTATCGTTGAAAAGAAGCCCGCTTCTGTTGAAGAACTCAAGGCTCTTCCTTATGATGCTGATTTCGATTCAGTTGAAGCTAAGCTTAAGGATATGATCTTCACAATCGGTGAAAACATGAATATCCGTCGTTTCGTTATCATTGATGGCGTAACCTCCACCTATATTCATGGCGGCGGCATTGCTGGTGTTGTTGTTAAATTCGATACCGATGCAGAAACCGCAGCTAAGCCTGAATTTGTTGAATATGCTAAGAATATCTGCCTCCAGATCGCAGCTGGTACTCCTCCGACATATGTAGCTAAGGAAGAAGTTCCCGCTTCCGTTCTCGAAGAGGAAAAGAACATTCTTATGGCTCAGATTAAGAATGACGAAAAGAATGCTAAGAAGCCTGATGCTATCATTGCTAAAATGGTTGAAGGCAGAATTGGTAAGTTCTATGAAAAGGCTTGCCTTAACGAACAGCTTTACGTTAAGGATGACTCTATGACCATCGCTAAGTACACAGCTTCTGTTGTTAAGGAGCTCGGTGCTGATATCAAGATTGATTCTTTCGTTCTTTACGAAAAGGGTGAAGGTCTTGAAAAGAGAGAAGACGACTTTGCTGAAGAAATCGCTCGTCTCACTGGTCAGGCTCAGTAAGCAATATTATTAAAATAATTTATAAAAATCCTGTTGATTGTTCAGCAGGATTTTTTTTGCGTCTATAAATTAATGAAAAATTGTGCACTATTTTTTTATAGAATTGCAAAAAGACTATTTACAAATTCAGCAAAATAGGGTAAAATATATTAGATTAAAGTATTGTCAAGGAGTGTGTCTAATGGCTGAGAGTAATAAGCGCTTTAAACGTGTTCTTCTGAAACTTTCAGGCGAAGCTATTGCTAAAAAGTATGAAGGTGAAGACGGAAAAGAACATATAGAGGCTATATTCGATCCTGAAATGATCGAAAAAATTGCAAATGTAGTAAAACGCCTTATAGATGATGGAATACAAGTTGGTATTGTTATAGGAGCCGGTAATATTTGGCGTGGTGCGTATGGCAAAGGAGTTAAACGTGCACGTGCTGATCAGATGGGAATGCTCGGCACTATGATAAATTGTCTGCGACTCGAAGACGCAATCGAAAAAGCCGGTGTACCGGTAACTGTTATGTCTCCTGTCGCTATGAATGGATTTGCAGAACAGTATAATTTCAGAATGGCTGTTGAATATTTACAGTCAGGAAAGGTTGTTATCTTCGGTGCAGGCTTGGGAATTCCGTTTATAACAACCGATACCACAGTTGTAGTACGTGGCGCTGAGATAGGTGCAGATGTAATACTTTGTGCAAAAAATATTGACGGTATATATACACGCGATCCGCGCGACGAAAATGGAGATATCGATCCAACAGTTCCGAGATATAAAGTTATTTCGTACGATGAATGTATGGAAAAGGGCTTGAAAGCAACAGACGTTTCTGCATCAGCACTTGCTAAGGAACAGAAAATAGATATGTACGTTTTTGCTTTGTCCGATCCCGAAAACATAATACGTGCGGTAAACGGTGAAGAAATAGGCACATTGGTAACAAGCGATTCTACAGTAAAGTCAGAAACTTATTAAAATATATTGTTAAAAATTTACTTACATAATTTTTTATAAACTAAGGAGACGAAATCATGAAACTTGATGCAAAAGAATATGAATCAAAAATGAAGAAATCTATTGACGTGTATAAGGAATCTCTTTCCGTCATCCGTGCTGGTAGAGCTAGTACTTCCGTTGTTTCTAAGGTAATGGTTGATTACTATGGAGTACCTACTGCTGTTACTCAGATGGCTGAGGTTAAGGTTGCTGATCCCAAGACTCTTACAATTGCTCCATGGGATGCAACTACTCTTAAGTCTATCGAAAAAGCAATTCTCGCTTCCGATATTGGAATCAATCCACAGAATGATGGTAAGATTCTTCGCCTTGTATTCCCGCAGCTCACAGAAGAGCGTCGTAAGGCTCTGAAGAAAGATATTGCAAAGATGAGTGAAGAAGCTAAAATAGCTATTCGTAATATTCGTCGTGATGCTAATGACAAGAGTAAAGCAATGAAAAAGAATTCCGAAATGACAGAAGATGAACAGAAGGCTTCTGATAAGGCTATTCAGGATATGACTGATAAGTTCATTAAGGAAATCGAAACAATTACAGCAGCTAAAGAAAAGGAAATCATGGAAATCTGATCTATCTTTATTAAGATAAGATTTGATCTATAGACCGACTAAGCGCCCGGTGATATGCGGTATAAGCCGTCTATGACTGGGCGCTGATGTTAGAATAAACATTATTTATGATTAATTTGGAAAATGTGAACATTACAGAGATCGTGGAAAAGAGTGCGTTGCACCATATTGCTTTTATAATGGACGGAAATGGTCGTTGGGCAAAAAGTCGCGGTCTTATCAGAGAAGCCGGACATAAAGCCGGAGCAAATAATTTCAAAACAATTGTAAGGTATTGCAAGAAGATTGGAATCGAATGCTGTACGGTATATGCTTTTTCAACAGAGAATATTAAACGCCCCAAGCATGAAGTGGAAGCTATATTCAAGCTTTTGCTGAATTTCATAGAAGAAGCTTCTGATGAAAATGACATAGAATTTCGCTTTATAGGAGATCCGTCAGCTCTTAGCAAGAATATAGGAAAAAAGACCAGAGAACTTGAAGAATCTACCAAAGGACGTCCATATAGATTGAATATTGCACTCAATTATGGTGGACGTGCTGAGATAGTGAATGCTGTAAATAAACTTATAGCTGAGGGAAATAACACTGTTAACGAAGATGATATAACAGCACATTTGGATACTGCAGGATGTCCTGAGCCTGATCTAATAATTCGAACAGGTAAAGAAACACGTATTTCAAATTTCTTGCTGTGGCAGTGTGCTTATTCCGAACTCTATTTTTCTGAAAAAATGTGGCCAGATTACAGTACAGATGATGTAGACGAAGCAATTCGAGATTTTGCGTCACGTTCCAGAAGATGGGGTGGAATTGATATTAACCCAGAAAATCAAACGACAGAAAGGCAACAATAATGTTAAAACGTACCATAACCGCTATCTGTGCTGTAGCAATTTTTATTCCGATTTGTTACTTCTCAGATACATTCGTTTTTCCATTGGCGATGGCGGTGCTTTCAACAGTTGCAGTTTATGAGATGCTTGCCTGTATTGGTGTAAGAAAAAAGTTATCTATAGCTGTGCCGTCATATCTGTTGGGAGTGATTTTACCGCTTTTACCAATGTTTGCTAAGGAAAATGCATTGAATTACGTATTCTTTAGCTGTATTTTGTACCTTATTTGTGTTTTTGTTGCGACTGTATTTTCAAAAGGTGAGCTTGATTACACATTGTCAGCATCTGCTTTTATGGGTATTTTCTATGTTGCAGTATCATTTTCATGCATAGTTCTTCTACGCGGAATAGGAAAATATCTTTACTTGCTTGTTTTCATAGGTTCTTGGACCAGTGATACATTCGCTTATATTTGCGGAAGACTTTTTGGTAAGCATAAACTCATTCCAGAAGTTTCACCAAAGAAAACAGTAGAAGGTAGTATTGGTGGTATGATCTTTGCCGGGATTGCATTTGTGATTTACGGAGTAATCATTAACAATTATTTCGATAGTTCCGTGAACACAAATTATGCTATACTTGCAGTGTCAGGAATAGTATTATCAGTAATCTCGCAAATTGGAGATTTGGCAGCTTCTGTTATAAAGCGCAGATTCGATGTAAAGGACTATGGGTGGATTTTTCCAGGTCATGGTGGAGTTTTAGATAGATTCGACAGCGTACTGCTTACAGCACCGATGCTCTATATTATGATGCAGATACCTGTTATTGCTGATTATTTAATTTAGAGAAATATGATAAAATTAACACCTAAATCTAACTTTAAGCCTGAGTCTGTAATTGTACTTGGTTCGACAGGCTCAGTTGGTACACAGACACTTGACATTGTTCATGAACTTGGACTCAGAGTATCTATGCTTACTGCAGGTGAAAATACCGACCTACTTGCAAAGCAGATTAAACGTTTTAATCCTGAAATAGTAGCAGTATCTTCACAATCAGCAGCCGAAAGACTGAGTGCTGAAATAAATGAACTGAACGGTGTAAAACCTGAGATTGTTTGGGATTCCGAAACAGTTATTAAACTAGTGGAAAATACAAGCGCAGATATTATTTTTCACTCAATCGCAGGACTTGCAGGGATTCCTTACGCAATTGCAGCAGCTAATTCAGGAAAACGTATAGGAATGGCGAATAAAGAAGCAATAATTGCTGCCGGTGATATTATATTCGAGCTTATGAATAAAACAGGTGGAGAAATGATACCTGTTGATAGTGAACATAGTGCTATTTACAGATGTTTAGTTGGTAAAAAGCCTGATGATATTTATAAAATTCATCTGACAGCATCCGGAGGACCCTTCTTTGGAAGAACTAAAAATGAACTTGAGTTCGTTACAGCAGCTGAAGCACTTGCTCATCCAACCTGGAAAATGGGCAAAAAAATTACTGTAGATTCAGCAACATTGATGAACAAAGGTTTTGAGATTATTGAAGCTGTTCGTCTTTTTGGTGTTCCTGAGGATAAAGTTAATGTAGTTATTCACCGTCAAAGTATAATTCATTCACTTGTGGAATATAATGACCATACCTATCTTGCTCAGATGGGGCGTCCTGATATGCGTGACTGTATAAGATATGCTGCTACAGCACCTTATTCAGAAAAATCTCCTGACGAAGGTATTGATCTAGCTAAAATAGGAACTCTGACATTTGCTGAACCTGATACAGTCGCATTTCCATTGCTTAATATAGCGCGTGAATCTATTAGAATTGGTGGAACGGCTCCAACTTCACTAATTGCAGCAGATGAGGAAGCAGTTGAAGCGTTTCTTCAAGGAAAAATTGGATTTACAGAGATTTCAAATGTAGTTTTAGAAACACTTGATAAATCTGAGGTATATTATAATATAACATACGATTCTATCTGCAATGCAGACAGTGAAGCGAGAGAAATTGCGAGAAATATAATAAATAATCGCATATAAATGTAACTAAAAAGGGTGTGATCCTCATTAACATTTGGTATATTGTTTTAGCATTACTCATTTTCGGATTTTTGATTTTTATTCATGAATGTGGCCATTTTATAACAGCACGAATATTTGGTGTGACTATTCATGAATTTGCTATTGGAATGGGTCCAAAAGTCTTTACTCACAAATCAAGAAAAAGCGGAATTGCTTACTCTATAAGAGCACTGCCAATTGGTGGCTTTGTTGCGATGGAGGGGGAAGATGAGGAGTCTACGGACGAAAATGCATTTAACAAAAAGCCTGTTTGGCAACGAATAATTGTTACAGTTGCAGGCGCATTTATGAATGTTTTAGTCGCAGTTATAGCAATGTCAATTTTAGTTGCATCTCAGGATATTCTTCCTTCGAACACGATTGGTGCATTTGCCTATAATGATGACGGTGTTTGCTATACTGAATCTGCCGGTTTTAAGATTGGTGATGAAATCATAGAGGTAGAAGGCACTCGAGTTCACATAGCTAATGAAACTATTTATGAAATAATGCGAAAGGGAATAGAACCACTTGATATCACCGTTGTCCGTGATGGCGAGAAAATCATACTTGAAGATGTGGTTTTTCCTCATATTACCGAAGCCGGAGCCACCTATGGAACTGTAGATTTTAAAGTGATACCCGAAACAAAAACTTTATTAACTGTTATAAAACATGCAGTGTTTCGTTCAACATCCACGATAAAAATGATTTGGGAATCGCTTTTCGACCTTGTTACAGGACGATATGGAATGGAAGCTGTTTCAGGTCCTGTTGGAGTTACAAAAGCACTGGGTGAGGCAGCTGAACAGGGAATATCTGACCTTGTTTATTTGGCAGTTGTTATTTCGATGAACTTAGGTGTTATGAATCTTTTGCCTCTGCCTGCATTAGATGGTGGAAGATTGTTTTTTCAACTGATTGAACTTGTTCGCCGCAAACCGGTGAAGCCGGAAATTGAAGGTTATATTCACTTTGCAGGACTTGTTTTTCTTATGATTCTCATGGTAGTCATAGCTGTAAAGGATATAATCGGATTGATGTAAATAACGCTAACAGCTTACTTTTTTATAGTTTGGAATAAAGGAATATAGTGATGGCAGAATTAAAAAAAATCAAAACAGTGTATGCACGAGGAGTACCAATAGGCGGCGGGAATCCAGTTACCGTTCAGTCTATGACAAATGTACCAGCTGAAGATTTCACACGCCAGATAGAGCAGATCAATGTGCTTGAGAAAAATGACTGTGATATTGTAAGGCTTGCTGTTCCAAATATAGAATGTGCTGAGGTTTTTAAATTAGCAAAGGAAAGAGGAATATCAGTTCCTCTTGTTGCGGATATTCATTTTGATTATCGCATTGCACTGGAAGCAATAAAAATGGGAGCAGACAAAATTCGTGTAAACCCCGGGAATATTGGTGATAAATGGAAAGTTTGCGAGGTTGCAAATGCTTGTAAAAGCAACGGACTTCCTATCAGAATAGGTGTAAATGGCGGTTCTCTTGATAAAAAAATACTCGAAAAATATGGCTCTCCTACAGCGGAAGCTTTAGCTGAATCTGCATTAACGGAGGCTGAAATACTTGAAAACTGCGGATTTTCAGATATTGTACTTTCAATAAAATCATCTTCAATTGCTGAAATGACTCGTGCAGCACGAATTGTAAGACAAGCATCTGATTATCCTCTACATCTTGGCGTAACAGAAGCCGGTGATGATTATTCCGGACTTGTTAAGAATTCGATCGGTATCGGTTCTCTTTTGCTTGATAGGATAGGTGACACAATACGTGTATCTCTAACAGCAGATCCTGTAGAAGAAGTAAGAGCAGGTAAGGAAATACTTGCATCGCTTGGTTTGAACTCCGGTGGTGGAGTTGATGTGGTATCATGTCCAACTTGCGGAAGAACCAAGATTGACCTAATCTCAATACAAAAGCAGTATAAGGATGCTATTCGTGGTATAAAAACGAATGGGAAACGATTAAAAGTTGCTGTGATGGGTTGTGTTGTGAATGGCCCCGGAGAAGCTCGTGAAGCTGATTTCGGAATTGCGGGAGGCGATGGATTTGCATTATTTTTTAGAAATGGCGAACCTGTTGCGAGAGTGCCGGAAGAAAATGCTGTGGATTTTTTAGTGGAAGAAACAAAAAAAGCTGTAGAGCTTGACCAAGGATAAGTATACAAACAACGGAGGAACACCATGTCGGAAAACAGAACGCGTACATTATCTGATACATTCAAAAAAGTCACTCCCGATTTGAGTGGAAAAAGTCGCGAAATTTTCGAAGAAGCGACTGATGTTACTCTAAAAATCAGTCGTGAACAGAGAATTGCCGAAGTGGGATGTACTCTGCCAAAACTCTATAAAAAGAAATATATTTACGCTTTAGAAAACCAAATTCGCGAAGCTTACGAACTATCACAGGTTAGAATACTTACACATTATTCTCCTAATTTGTTTACAACAGATTACATGGACGACATATTAGCAGAAACCGCTCGTGTTGGAGTAGTTTGTAATGGTTTTTTCGGGGATTACGAAATAGAAAAAAAAGACGATAAAATCACGATACTCATACCTTTCTCGAGTGGTGGAATTACACTTCTTGATCTTGCAAAAACTGCTAAGGTAATTGAAGGTATAATTTTCAGTGAGTTCGGACTCAATTTTGAGATAGAAATAAAGCAAAGCAGAAATGCCGAAGCACAATATGCAGAGTATTTGGCTCGACAGCTTGAAAAGTTGAATTCAACATCTGCAAATATTGTAGCAGAGCATGAACGACTCGAAATGGAAGCTATACGGAACGCTGAAGCTACTGCAGCCGCTTCACAGGAGGCAGTTAACGAAAAGCTTGCACTACCACGTGTGGCATCTCTGTTTGAAGGAAGAGATTTGGCTGAAACACAAAGTGATGGTGTAATTAAATGCGGAAAAACTGTATTTGATGTGCGTTCGCCTGAACTTGTATTTGGAGAAATGTTTGACTTAGAAAATGTGACTCCACTACGAGCAATAAGAACAACCGGAAAAAATGTTGTTATTCTCGGTGAAGTATTTGATGTTCAGCAAAAAGAAACACGTCGCGGTGATAAGGTAATTTTTACGATTGCAATTACTGATAAAGATGCATCGCTTTACATAAAAATAACTGTACCAACTGAAAGTGCGCTTGAAACAGAGGCATTATTCGGAAAAGGTAAAGCATATGCGGTTCGTGGTACAATCAAGCGTGATACGTTTGATAATGATTTGTATATGCAATACAGCGATATTATGCAGATCAAAACTATAGGTAGAATGGATAATTCGCCTGAGAAGCGAGTTGAACTGCATTTGCATACAAATATGTCGGCGATGGATGCGATAATAAAAGCAGACGATATTGTAAAAACCGCACACAAATGGGGGCATAAAGCAGTAGCAATTACAGATCATGGCAATTTGCAAAGCTATCCTGTAGCAATGCTTACCGCTGATGCGCTTAACGATGAAATAAAGGTTATATATGGCCTTGAGGCTTACTACGTTGATGATACATCACGTGCCGCATATCATGGCGAAGATATCACCTTCAATGATGAATTTGCAGTTTTCGATATAGAAACAACCGGACTTTCTGCCGCAACTTGCAAAATTACTGAAATCGGTGCTGTTATACTTCAAAATGGTGAAATCAAAGGAAAATTTAATTCATTTGTAAATCCAGGTGTGCCAATACCGGCTAATATAACAGAACTAACCGGAATTACCGATGATATGGTGGCTGATGCACCGCCTGTTGGAGAAGTTCTTGTTGAATTTTTCAAATTTATCGGAAATCGTATGCTTGTTGCGCATAACGCCTCGTTCGATACCGGATTTATTCGCCAAGCAGCTGAAGAAAATGGATTGCCGTTTGAGAATCCTTATCTTGATACTGTAGCGATGTCACGTTATATGAATCCTGATCTGCGAAATCACAAGCTGGACACACTTGCGAAGCATTACAGACTTGGCGATTTCAATCACCATAGAGCTTCAGATGATGCTGAAATGCTCGCAATGATTTTCAGCTGTATGACTGAACGTTTGAAAGAGGAAGGTATTAACACTATTCAGCGTATGAATTTTGCAATGGCTGAAAAATCCGATCCACTTAAACTGAAATCTTACCATCAGATAATACTTGTTAAGAATCAGACAGGTATGAAAAATCTTTATAAGCTTGTATCTGATTCTAACTTGAAGTATTATTATCGTCATCCCAGAATTCCAAGAACACGGCTTGAAGAATTGCGTGAAGGACTTATACTCGGTTCCGCATGTGAAGCTGGAGAGCTGTTTAGTGCCATGATGGAAGGAAAATCTGAGGCAGATCTTATTGAAATTGCGAAGTTCTATGATTATCTTGAAATACAACCTATCGTTAATAACGAGTTTATGATACGTGAGGGTAGAGTAGCTGATGAAGAGGGATTACGCAATCTAAATCGTAGAATAGTAGAAATCGGACGAAAAGCAGGTCGTCCTGTTTGTGCGACTTGTGATGCGCATTTTAAAAATCCCGAGGACGAAATATATCGTAGAATAATCTTGACTGGTATGGGATTCAGAGATGCTGACCGTGATTCTAAACTTTATTTTCGAACAACCGAAGAAATGCTGGAGGAATTTTCATACCTCGGCGAAGATGTAGCTCATGAGGTAGTAATTGAAAATCCGAATAAAATAGCTGAGATGATAGAAGTCTGCCGTCCGATTCCAAAAGGAAATTATCCTCCACATATTGATGGCGCAGAAGAAGAACTTACTACAAAATGTTGGGAGCTTGCAAAATCATTGTATGGTGATCCACTGCCTGAGGTGGTTTCTGAAAGACTTGCAAGAGAGCTTGATTCAATCATTTCTAACGGTTTCGCTATCATGTATATTATAGCCAGAAAATTAGTTGAAAATAGCGAGGAAAAAGGGTACCAAGTAGGATCGCGTGGCTCAGTTGGTTCATCTTTTGCTGCTACAATGGCTGGTATAACAAGAGTTAATCCTCTTCCGCCTCACTATAGATGTCCAAAATGTCAGTGGACAGAGTTTTTTACTCATGGTGAAGTTGGTTCAGGATTCGACTTACCGGAAAAAATGTGTCCTGAGTGTGGCACAAAATGTGAGCAGGATGGTCATGATATTCCTTTTGAAACATTCCTTGGTTTTAAGGGGGATAAGACGCCGGATATTGACTTAAACTTCTCAGGTGATGTACAAGGTGATGCTCATAAATTTACAGAAGTATTATTTGGAACAGGTAAAGCATTCAAAGCAGGTACTATAGGTACTCTTGCAGATAAAACTGCATACGGTTTCGCTGCTAAATACCTCGAAGGTAAAGGTATTTCTGTAAATCGTGCTGAAATGGATAGAATAGTAGCCGGTTGTGTTGGCGTAAAACGTACTACAGGTCAACACCCCGGAGGTATGATCGTTGTTCCTGCTGAGTACGAGATATACGATTTTTGCCCTATACAACATCCTGCAGATGACCCTAATTCCGATATTGTCAGTACGCACTTCGAATTTAAGTATTTACACGATACAATTCTTAAGCTGGATATTCTCGGACACGATATTCCGACAAAGTACAAGCGTCTTGAAGAATATTCCGGTTACAGTGTTCTGGATGTTCCGATGAGTGATCCTGCTGTTTATAAGAGCTTTACTTCTACAGAGCCTATAGGAGTAACACCTGAGCAGATAGATTCAAAGACTGCAACACTTGGCCTGCCTGAAATGGGTACTCGTTTCATTCGAGGTGTACTCATGGATGCGCAACCAAAGAATTTTACAGACTTATTACAGATATCTGGTTTGACACATGGCACCGGATGCTGGCTCGGGAATGCTGACGAACTTATCAGTTCAGGAACTTGTACGATTTCTGATGTTATAGGATGTCGTGACGATATTATGATGACACTTATCCATAAGTATGGAATAGAGAAATCGCTTTCATTTAAGATTATGGAATTTGTACGCAAAAATAAGAAAGGTGTCATTATACCACAGGATATGCAGGATGCGATGCATCAAAACGGAGTTCCTCAGTGGTATATAGATTCGTTGCAGAAAATACGATATATGTTCCCGAAGGCTCATGCAGCAGCGTATGTAATTGATGCTATACGATTAATGTGGTATAAGATATATTATCCGGTTGAGTTTTACGCTGCGTATTTTACAGCTGCACCAGATGGTTTTGATGGTGAGATTGTCATGAAGGGGAAGGAATACTGTAAATCGACTTTGAATGACTTAAACAAACGCCGTAATGAGATATCCGCAACCGAGGCAGCAGTAGCAGATGCACTTATGCTTATCAATGAGTATTTTGAGCGTGGCTACAGTTTTCTTCCGGTTGATATTTACAAATCTCACGCAACAAAATATGTTCCTGAAGGTGGAAAGATTCGTTTGCCATTCACATCATTGCCTGGACTTGGTGGAAGTGCGGCTGAAAATATTATGAATGCAATGCAAAGTGGCACAATATTTTCGGTAGATGAGTTGCGAATAAAAGCGAAGGTTTCAAAAAGTGTACTGGAGCTTCTTGAAAAAAACGGTGCGCTAAAAGGAATGTCAAAAACAAACCAACTCTCTATGTTTGGATGATCATAACAAAGGAAGTACAAGTTATGCCAGGAATTGGTACAATAGTAAATACTCTTGCTGTCGTTATAGGCAGTAGCATCGGTATAATTGCAAAAAAAGGTCTTTCTGAAAACATGCAAAATTCACTTATGAAAACATTGGGGATTGCAACAATGTTCATAGGAATAGGTTGTACTATGCAGGAAATGCTTGTTGTCGGAGATGACGGAATGATTTCTGCTAATGGAATTATGCTTATGATAATTTCACTTGTCATTGGTACGCTGATTGGTGAGTTTTTAAAAATCGAGGACAGACTCGAAAATATTGGCGAAAAAATAAAGAAGTTGAAGTTATTTCGTTCAGCCGACAATCGGTTTACAGAGGGATTTGTTACTGCAACTCTTGTAGTATGTGTCGGAGCTATGGCTATAGTTGGTTCACTACGTGACGGGCTTCAAAATGATCCATCCCTATTGTTTTCAAAATCTATCCTAGACTTTATATCAACTATGATTTTTGCCTCAACTTTGGGAATCGGAGTGTTATGTTCTGCAATACCGATGGCAATATATCAAGGTAGCATTACTGTTTTGGCTGGAGTTATAGGTAACTATCTTACTGATGAGATAATTTCGGGAATGTCGCTTGTCGGTTCTATAATGATTTTTGCAGTTGGAATAAATTTATTCTTTGGTAAAAAAGTAAAGGTCGGAAATATGCTTCCGGGATTGCTGATTCCTATATTATATGGCATACTTGAAATGATAATAGCATAAATAAGAAAGCCTCCGCATAGAATTAACCAAGGTTTAATTAATGCGGAGGTTTTTTATGGATACATCAATTTACAGGGATATAGCTGAACGCACCAAGGGAGATGTATATATCGGTGTAGTAGGGCCGGTAAGATGTGGAAAGAGCACATTTATTAAAAAATTTATGGAATCTATTGTTATTCCGAATATTGATAATGAGTCGGATAGAATTCGAGCGCGTGACGAACTTCCTCAAAGTGCAGGTGGACGTACAGTCATGACAACAGAACCCAAATTCATTCCGGATGAAGGCATAAATATCAATATAGGTGATGGAACAAGCTTACGTGTAAAGCTGGTTGATTGTGTCGGTTATATGATTCCCGAGGCGCTTGGTTCTGAAGAAAATGGTACAACGAGAATGGTACATACTCCATGGCACGACGAACCGGTTCCATTTGAAGAAGCTGCCGAATATGGTACCAGAAAGGTTATAGCCGAACATGCAACTATCGGGATGCTTGTTACAACAGACGGAACAATCGGAGATTTTTCACGTGATAATTATACCGTAGTTGAAGAACGTATTGCCACTGAACTTATGGAACTTGGCAAACCATTTGCAGTTATTCTAAATTCAGCACATCCCGATTCGGATGAAGCAGTGCAACTTGCAATTAAGTTAGAGGAAAAATACAGTGCCCCTGTGGCGTTGGTGAATTGCATGGATCTCAATGCTGACGATATAGCACACATTTTAGCAATGCTTCTTGAAGAATTTCCGGCAAAGGAAGCAGATATTATATTTCCGGCTTGGATATCGGTTTTGACGGACGATCACAGATTAAAAATTGCAATACGAGATTCAGTTGTAAATGCGTCACGTGAAATGAAGCGTCTTCGGGATGTGAAGGACTCTTTTATAAGCACACTGACCTCCGGACTTGAGAAAGCTGTTTTATTATGTGGAGAATACCCGGAAAAGCCATTGGTACAGATTACAAATACAGATGCAGGAAAGGGAAATGTTACAATAGAAGTAAAGCTTCCGGATGGATTGTATTACGATGTTATTTCTGAGATTACAGGAATTCATATGAAAAACGAAACTGAACTTCTGGAAGCACTTGAGAATCTATCGAAAGCAAAACGTGAGCTTGATAAGTATAGTGAAGCTATTCATGATGTCAACGATAAAGGCTACGGCATTGTTTTGCCTGATATAGATAGTCTTAGCTTAGAAGAACCTGAAATGATACGACAAGCAGGCGGTTATGGAGTGCGTCTTAGAGCATCTGCTTCCTCTATCCACATGATCAAGACCAATATTGAAACTGAAATCAACCCTATTGTTGGAACCGAACAGCAGTCTGAAGAAATGATAAATCACCTTATGAAGCAGTTTGAGGATGATCCAAGTTCAATTTGGGAATCAAATATGTTTGGACGTTCGCTTTATGAAATGGTAGGTGACGGATTGCATGCCAAACTCGAGCATCTTCCGGACGAAGCAAGACAGAAGTTTGGAGAAACACTTTCAAAAATTATCAACGAGGGAAGTCAGGGACTTATCTGTATTATATTGTAAATGAAATAACAAAATCCCGAAACCAATGAGGAGTCGGGATTTTATTGTTATATATACGCTTACTTAATTGAAGAGAAGAGTTTGTCGAATGTATCTGCATAATAGCCTGCGATAAGTCTTGCGCCAGCTTCAGTTGGATGTACACCATCTGATGCCCAAGCAGTTGGAGCTTCACCTATGCAGTTTGCGGCAAATAAACCATCCATGGGGATGTAAGCATCGGCAAATTCACGAGCGAGTTTGCGTACTACTTGAATTTTTGGATCGAGGTCAAGGTGGAAGAACTCTTTGTCCGGAACAGGAAGAAGAAACTGTTCGATCATAATGATCTTGGCATTTGTTTTTTCCTTGATGTCAGTAAGAATACTACGGTAGGTTGCTTCAAATTCATCGTTCGGGATCCAGTCACGATTTCCTGCATGGTGCCATGTGTCATTTACACCAATTAAGATAGAAACAAGATCGGGCTGGATGTCGATACAATCCTTCTGCCATCTATCACGGAGATCAGATACCTTGTGACCACTGATTCCGAGATTGATAAATTCAAAATCAGTACCGGGATGACGATTTTTAATGAGCTCAGCTGAATATTTGGGGTAACCATAGCCAAGATCATGATAATCTTCGCGTTTTCTACCTGCATCAGTGATACTGTCGCCCTGGAATAAAATTTTCATAATAATTCCTCCAAAGATAATTATTTAATCGAGAGCTCGATTTTTAATTATTATATCACATATTACTCATCTTGTAAATAGGCAATATTATTATTGTAATCCCCCCAA